>JBCLRG010000016.1:0-79972 GCA_041223955.1 Oscillospiraceae bacterium 38-13
AAGAATAAGGACAAACCGCCAACCCGTTGCAACACAAGGGTTTTCCGATTTGTCCTTATTATGCCATAAGGGCACACATTTGCGACCCTGGCCCTACAAAACGGAGTGGACATCAAAACCGTCTCCGGGATGCTGGGCCACTACTCCGCCGGATTCACCCTGGACACCTACACCCACGTCACCACCTCCGCGAAGAGGGAAGCGGCGAATACGATGGGTGGCATCCTCTCCGGTGCTCTCCGGTAGTTTCCGGACATTTCGCCGTATGGGTCAGCGCTTGGGTCAGAGCGCTGACCCAAATTTTTAACCGGACTATTTTATGTCAAAAGCAAAGAAAAAGTTCTGAAATCTCACGATCTCAGAACTTTTCTGGTTGCGGAGACAGGACTTGAACCTGCGACCTCCGGGTTATGAGGCATCCGAAAGGGGTTTCAGGAGAAAACTCCAGTCTCACCAGTCGCAGTATTCTCAACTTTTTGAGATTTGAGGCAACTATTGAGACGAAAGTTGCACCAGTCTCACACGATAAGCATCGGATAAGCATCAGCGATCCAGAAAATTTCCCGGATTTTCTTCGGGTTAGGTAAAAAGGGCGGTCATGGAGGAGGCTCCTTGGCGGCCCAATACATTTGCTTGTTTTCAAGTCCAGGCGTCCGAAAAAAGGGTGGACGCGTCCGCAAAGCTGTGATAAAATGAGGCAAAGAAGGTGAGGAGCGATGGACGAAAAAACCACAATGGCCCAGGGTCTGCATAGCACAGATGACGGAGCGGGCTACGACGCGGCCTGTAAACGGGTCCTCTCCGAAAAAACGATTCTGGCGAGAATTATGAAAGCCTGCTTAGCGGAGTACCAAGACTGCCCGGTGCGCGATATCGAGGAGAAGTATATTGAGGGCCAGCCCCAGGTGTCCAGCGTTCCTGTGTTGCCGGACGAGGAAGGAAGCGTTATCAGCGGCCTGGATACGGAGGACAAATCCGTTCACGAGGGAACTGTTACTTACGATATCCGCTTCCGCGCCATTGCCCCTGACTCCGGGGAGCTAATCGGCCTGATCGTGAACGTAGAAGCTCAGAACGATTTTTACCCAGGGTATCCCCTGACGAAGCGGGGAATATACTATTGCAGTCGCATGATTTCCTCTCAGTATGGCCGGGAGTTTACGGGCTCTCATTACGAGAAGCTCAAGAAGGTCTATTCCATCTGGATCTGCATGAATCCACCAAAGAACCGGGAGAATACCATCACCCGGTATCATCTGACCGAGGAGCACCTTGTAGGCGAGGCGGTGGAGCCGGTCCAGAATTACGACCTGCTGTCCATCGTCATGCTGTGCCTGGGCGGGCCGGACGGTGAAAATTACGACGGCGTACTGCGGATGCTGGATGTGCTGCTCTCACATGAAACCAGCGAGGCGGAGAAACGGAGGATTCTGCAGGACGATTACGATATTCAAATGACGCGGGCCATGGAAAGCGAGGTGTCGGTTATGTGCAATTTGAGCAAAGGTGTTATGGAAAAGAGCTGGAAAAAGGGCGTGGAGAAGGGTATAGCTGAGGGCTTAGAGAAGGGTATCTTGTCATCTATCGAAAATCTTATGGAAACGATGGGTTGGACACTTGACCAGGCTATGACCGCGCTAAAAGTGCCGGAAGCTGAACGGCAGTCCTACCGGAACCTGCTGGAAAAGCAGTGATAAATCAAACGCTGGGAATCAATCATGGTTCCCAGCGTTTCGCTGTAATTATAAAAAAACGAGAATGCGATAGAACAAAATTGCCAGAAAAGCAGATAAAGAAAGGTTGGAGTCAAAAAATGTGTGGAGTCATGAACCACACCCCAATTTTTTACAATTTTTCAAATATCTCTAGAAAAATCGACAGCAGGGTGCTATAATATAGTTACAGGATAATCTGCAATTATCCGCCGCTATGGCCGAGCTATCCCCGCATTCGCACACGGAACATTTACCAAAAAAGGAGGTATCGCCTATGTTGGGAATTATTTTAGCCGCAGGACAGGGAAAACGTATCGCGGGAGTCAGCAGCGTCACAAACAAATGCCTTATTACAATAAATGATACATGTCTCATCGACTACAACATAAAACGGATGATCAAGTTCGGCATAGACCGCATGATCATCGTTGTCGGATACAATTACCACTATATCATACAGCATATCCAGGAGGAATTTCCGGATCTGGATACCGCGTTTGTCATTCAAACGCCGTTGCTTGGCATTGCGGATGCGATTCGGTGCTGTCTTCCGTTTATGGAAAATTCCCCATTCCTTATGTGCTTGGCCGATGAACTGCTGGTCCGGCCCTCACTGCACCGGCTGAAAGAGCACTTGTCCGCGCCAGATGTATATGGCGTTTGCGGTGTGGTAAAAGCCTCCGCCGAACAAATTCAGCGGGCGTATACCATGCGCTTAAATGAGGCGAATGAGGTCCTGCAAATTATTGAAAAACCCAAACCGGAGGAATTATTTAACCACTTTTGCGGTACCGGATACTGCCTGATCCGTCCGGAACTGGCCAAGATGGTTTTATGTACCCCCAAAAATGCCGTCAGAGGCGAATACGAGATGGGAGATTGGTTTACAACGGGACTTGCCCGTGGACTCAAAATGACCATTGCGGAAATTGCGGAGGCTTCCGTCAATGTAAATACCCCGGAGGACTGTCTTCGGGCAAAAACACTTATGAAAGAGAGTTCAGAGGTATGAAGCAAAGTATTGTTATGCCCTATCACCGCAATCGGGATATGCTGCTCTATACGCTGTCCCTGATTGACCGCCAGCTTCCGCAGGATATTGAGATTATCGTAGTTGGGAACAGCGACAATCCGGAGGATCTGGCCTTTGAATTACCCAAAAGATTCCGCTTCATTAAGGTTCGCCGGTCCCTTTTATATTCGAAGGCCGTCAATTTGGGCGTCCAGGAGGCATCTGGAGAAATCATAACCCTCTGCGACCAGGATATTTTCGGCTATCAGGATTGGTACACGCCGATGCGGAACTTGCTGCTATCCAACAAGGCTGTTGGCGCCGTCAGCTCAAAGATGCTGAACCCCACCAACAACCGCATTATTGAATGCGGACTGATGTATACAAAAACGAGAATCCTGCACCCGCTGCGGGGAGTGCGGGCGGACCACCATTGGTGCGGCTTTGACAGGGAAGTACCGACCAGTACCAGTGCGACTATGATGATGCGTAAAGACGTATATCAAGCTCTTGGCGGAATGGATGAGGATATGCCGTATTGCTGCAGCGACTGCGACATGGGATTTAAAGTGAGGGCCGCCGGACTTCAAAATTGGATATGCGCCTCGTCTGTGGTCTACCACAGAGGCAGCAGTTCTCTCAAAAACGGAAAACGCTCCAGCTTCTCCCATCTGCTGACCGACTCACAACATATGTTTTTTGCAAAAAATTACCATCGTTTGCAGCCGGATATTCAAAACTGGATGCAGTATACGCTGAAAGACTTCCGCAAGGGATATCCCGTCGAACCGGCGTACCATTTTGTAAATCTGTCCAGTTTTGGAGAATACGAGTGGTACGCGGACAATATTAAAGAGCTACTGGGTACCGGTTTCTACGATATACATACGTTCCCGCAGAAAGAACGGGACGTTTCGGGACTCCAGCTGTACGACGAACTTCCGTATTCTTATATGAACCTCACTGCTCCTATCCTATATTTTGTGGACCTGTTCCTCTCTCTGCAGGACAACGCGATTTGGGAGCGGATGCGGGATATCCATCAGGATCTGGTGGTGGATTCCCATGGGAATATTTTCCCGCTTGCGGAGATCATTGCCGGCCAGTGCTGAATAAAACCAGCGTTTCGGTTACAGCAAAAATCCTTCCTGCCCGTCGTCCGAGATGATGAACGCCTTAGAGCGGAAATGTTTCCGGCGCGGCGGCTTTTTGAGGCCGTACGCTGTGACAGCGCTCCAGGCTTTCTCTCCCAGTTCCTCCCGCAGCGCCGCGCGCGTCAAATCATCCAGCTGTTCCATGCCAAAAACTTGAAGTGTTCGCAGGAGCTCCTCCTCGATGACGGCGCAATTGAACCGGTCCCGCAGATACCCCTTAGCGGCGGCGCTTTTCCTGCATTTGGACAGGGCGCGGCGGAAAAGCGTGACGGCTTCTTGGAGGCTGTCGGAGCGAACCGCTAGTTTTGCTGATAAAAGCAAGACGGCATAGTCGCTGTTTTTACTCAGAAGCAGCTGCGACAGTTTCAAATCATCCATCGTTTGGCATATTTGGGGCAGCGGCGCTCCGTTCAGCATCAGGTAGACTGTCTTTAAATACAGCAGGCAGTTGCGAAAATATGTGTGATATCGAATGTCCGGCGAGGTTTTGAGACAGGCAAACGCATCCCGGAAGGCTTTAGAAAGCTCCCCCAAATTATGCGTCATGAGGTCATATTGAATCTTCTTTTTGAAGTAGTTAAGCTCAAATTTTGGATAGCGGTTCTTTTCAAAAATACGGATTCCTGTCTCCAAATCGTTCAGCGCGCGCGGGGGGTTCTCATATAGATAAGCAGAACTGCGGTCAAAATACGCACTGAACAAGATATCCGGGAAATCGTACGCCTCTCCAATTCGAATAGCGTTCTGCAGTCCGTCTTCAAATTCAGCGCAGCAACCCAGGTGTTTTCCACAGATAAACATCCGGTTTTGTAGATAAGCGCACGCGTATTGAATTTCTCTCGCCGCCTGCGGAAACTCCGGGATTTTTTCCTGGAGCAGTTTGTAATATGACCGATAAAGGTCCAGATTTTCGCGGAAAATTTTCGCGGAATTGAGATGATTCCTGTTCTCGCAATAATGAAGCACGAAGGCAAAGTGCCCCTTAAGCACCTCCACTGACGTGAGTTCTATCTCCACCGCCCGCGTATAACATTTGCCAAAGGCGATGGATGCCGCGTCTTCGCTGATAAAATCCCGGATGTGAATACAGCATTTTGAGGCGTACTCCAGGAAAACAGAATCCGTCAGCCCCCCCCGCGTGTGCAGCAAGACCAGCCAGCCGGATAATTTGAGGAAGAACTCCTTACGGATATTAGAGGGAATCAGCATATGCCGCATCTTATCGAACAACTTTCGTGCACATTCCGTATCGGTGTTTTCCGTACTAAAGCAGTAGAGGGCGTATTGTGCGGGATACTTCTGTTCCAGCAGCGCCAGTGTACTTGGCGCCGCTTTTTTTAGGTGCTGAACGGCATACGAGCTGAACGCCGGAGCGGACATAAAGTATTGCTCGATCAGGTCATGTTCAAATATGTATTGGGAAGTTCCGGTCAGCCGCTCGCATTTTAGGATACCGCCGCAGACCAACTGCTTCGCGGTTTCGATGGACAGCCCGAAATTCAATACGGCGTCCGCGTCCATCGCCCGCAGGAGATGCGTCATTGATAAAAAAGTGGACAGGCAGTCTGCGGATTCTGCGCCTCTCTTGACAAACTTCGCATAGCGGATCTCAAACAGCTCTTCAAATTTGGGCGGGAGATTTGAGATGGTTTCCAGGAACAAAACCGGTTCCGGAATAACGCCATCTTCCTGCGCGAGGATCACGTTTTCCTCCTGAATCAGATAATCCGCCAATTCTTCTATGTATTTGGGACGAAGAGAACAACGAGCCAGCGCGCTGCGGAGCTGCGGTGAGTCCAGGCGCGCCACGGGCATCCGAAGAATTGAGGCGAGAAAACTGACCGCTTGCAGCTCGTCTTGAAATCCCCGAACCGGACGGCAGAGAAAACGACTGTGGGGCGCGCTGGCCAAATCGTCGAACTCACCGATAAACTCGGAAAAGCTATCGTCTGAGATTTGATCCAGATTGATCGAGCAGAGCAGAAGCGATTTTGCCGAACGCCGGCGATTGATGCCATAGCCAGTCATCTTCCGCAGGAACGAGAGAAAATCTGCATCAAAATATTGCACATTATCTATGATTAGGGTCCACCCGTCCTGCATCAGTTTTTCCAGTATAAAGCTGTAATGCTCTTCCACATTGTCCTTTGTAATCGCACCAGATTGCAGTCCTTTCAGCAGACGCAGCGCTTTTTGAATCGCCGGCTTATCGGAATACGGTTTCTCCGGGACATCGTCGGTGAGAGAATCAAGGATCATCTCATCGGTCAGACCAAAGAGGATATAGGTCAGTTCCTTGACAATATCCAGCGCGCTGTGTTTTTCCCAGCCGGTGAAGTTCAGCAACTTATACTGCCTGGAGAGCAAAATGCCGGTACACTCCTCCAGCAGCCGGGATTTTCCCACGCCGCTCTTTCCATATAGGAGCAGCCCACCGAAATGAGAACAATCGACACATGTTTCTTGAAAGCTCTTCAAGACTGCCTCGTATCCGCTGCCGCTGAATACGGCTTTCCGGGACCAGTTCGTCTGAATGCGGAAGATGTCGGAACGAACAGAGTCTAATTCGTTCTCCGCCGCATCCATGGCGGAGATTTCCGCCATAGGGGGATATAGGAATGGTTTATATTTGGAATAGCGGAAAAATACCCGTTCAAATTTGGCTCTTCCCGGCAGCAGCTCGAAGGTGAACTGATTTTTTCCACCGGCCAGATGAATACGTTCATCCAAAAATGTAAAGGAAAATATATCGTCAGGAGCCGCAGGGACCGGAGGGAATGAAACCTTAATTTGGATAGGATTTACGGCGTCGCGGTTCACCGCCGTGACATTCATGCAAAAAACTTCCCCAATTGAGATCGAGGACAGGCCCGGCGGAACGTCTATGCCTTCGCTTTCATCCAGTTCGGGAGGGCGAAAGTCCGGGTCCTTTTCCAAACCGCAGCTAAGATAGGGTCTTACGATTCGATTCTCCGCCGCATTTGGGCGGTAATCGGGAAAATATTTGCTGAGGATCGGCGCGCCGAGGGAGAGAATCAGGCTTTCCAATGCCTCCCCGTCATAGAGGGTCAGCGACTTCCCTGGCAGCCCCACATAGCGGCACAGGTGCCGCCGCGCATAATGAGATAATTCGGAATAGCTGAAAAAGAGGACTTGTTGAATTCCATAAATTTCAGCCATAACTAAAGTCGGCGCGACTTGTGTCAGGGAGACGGTGTTGCGGTAGTTTTTGCACTCGGCCCAAATCAGATCCCGGCCGTCCCTGCTGCCCACAAAATCTTTGCTGCCGTCATGGGTTGTGGGGGTCGGCTCAAAACGGATCTGCTCCTGCCGGTACATCAGCGCAAGCATGTCGGCTACCAGTGCTTCAAACACCTCTCCATCTTTTTTTAGCTTTCCATCAACAATGTGTTCAAATTTCTTCCAATAATCCGATGTGAGCTTATCCATAGCAGCCTCCACCACGGTTTTCGCTTCATAACGATTTATTTTTTGAGAGTGATTATGCAACATAGGAGGGAGTATTATGAACCTGCCGGCTTATGGGAGACAAATACTCTGCGCCGGGCGTGTCCACAGTAAAAAAATCCGTTCGCTGCTTGAGATGGATACGACTGGATTGCCTGTTATCGCTACTGTGCAAATGGATTCGGAAAACTGGGGACCGCAATGGCCGCACGAGGTTCCCCCGTGGATCTTTTCCGGCCCGCTTTATGTCCGGATCTGTTTTGACGCGGTGGAATATCCCCATTCATTTTACCGGATATGCGGCTGGGCGCAGCTGCCTGACGTGATTCCCGAACTGATTTCCCAGGCGTCTTCGCTGACGAATCGTTCCTGTGATATTACCATACAGCCCCATCTCCACGAACGCCTGGGCGGCGCTGTTGCGATGGTTGAAAACGAACTCATCATCGAGGCCGTCGACGGAAATGCGCGGGCGCTTTTGCGAGAGGGACAGTTCAATTACCGACGCATTATCCATTTGCCCGGAGAGGACGTAGAAGAGTCACAGGGACAGCAAACCGAGGCGCTTGTATGGCAGGACGGCACTTACCGGCATTTGCCTGCGGCACCCATTTCATGGGACGCCGTTGCGGTGTTGGGGAATTTTTCTTACGAACCATTTTGCATATACGAATATTGTATTCTCAAAAGTGGAGAACCCTTGTTTTTAGAGAAAAAGCCCATACCCAAAGGTTCATTCACGTTTAAGATTTTACATGGAAGGCGGGTGTTTTCCGTTAGAGAACCCGCTGTAGAAAAAAACGGCACGGTTTATCATGAGATACCATCGCTGGACTTGGCGTCAAAAATGGACAACTCCAGGCTACATATATTTACGAAAGGCGGCTATTTATCTCATTTGTCCTATTTTGCGGCAGAGAAAAAAATTCCCATGATATTCGTGTAAAAATATTTTTCATGTAGGGTGTCGAAAAAGCGGATAATTGCAGATTATCCTGCAAGTGAGCATATAGAAGGCCGCCAGATAATATCTGGCGGCCTTCTATATGCTCAAAGTGAAAAACTCATTTTTCTTCGTGGATGCTTCTCTGCGAGCAACATATTTTGCCGCTGTGTAGCAACATGTGTGTAAATTTGCGTTGTTGAAATAGAGCTATGTCCTAACAACGATTGAATATATCGGATATCCATTCCTGCTTCCAGCAATGAGGTTGCAAACGTATGCCGAAACATATGAGGTGTCACATGATAGGTTATTCCCATTTTTTTCAGATATTTGTTAATAATTCTGCGCACCGATTGAGGAGAGAGCGGGTGTATCCTCTGATTAAAGAAAATCGCCTTTTGGTTGTGTATTTCCTCTGAGAATTCCTGACAGTATATGTGGGCTATTCGGACAACCTCCGGTGTTGAAAGCTGAAGAATACGCTCTTTTTGCCCTTTGCCATTGACTAGCAACTGAATTGAGTCGTCACTCAGCAAAAATGTGTCGTTGTTTAATGCACAAAGCTCCGAAACTCGAAGCCCTGTGCCAAAGAGTAGCTCCAGAATCATAATGTCCCGCAAAGTATTTCTATGCTTCGTCGAATAAGTACTATAAACATATGCCAACAGGTCACGAAGTATCTGATTTGGGATAATTCGAGGAAGCTGCTGGGGAGAGCGGATGTGAATGTGGAGTCTATTAAAGGGATTTTCTATTATAATATTATTTTCTTCCAGATTTCTGTAAAAGGCTCGTACACTAGCTAGTTTTCGTTTGACAGAACGTGGGTTAAATTTTTGATTTAGGTATTTAATATACTCATTTAGCTCATTTGAGCTCGGCCATTCTCCGCCTACAAACTCAGAAAATTGCAGAAGATCAATTCTATATGCTTTAAGTGTATTTGGAGATAGTTTTCGCACATACTCGCCAGATGCAAGATACTGGCTAATAAGCTTAGGCATTATTTCCATAAAAAATCCTCCTTTTATATTGTAGTATACTTCATTATGGAGGAAACCCTTTGGACTGTCTATGCGTATTCTAATTTTTAAGAAATGGTAAATATAAATAAAATAGATTGCTATTTCTTTGCCAACGTGGTATAATATGGCTAATTTTAGAGATGAGTCACTTTTTGCTCTTAGCAGAGTGGGTAAGATTTAGATATAAAAGGGTGTAGGATATGCTCGCATTTATTCATCTATCCGATATTCACTTCAATAAATATAGCAACGATTCTTATGATGTTGATAAGGATTTACGGAACGAAGTGCTGTGGGATATTACATATTGTTGCAAAAGCGCCATCACTGAAATAAATGGGATACTCATATGCGGCGATATTGCGTTCAGTGGGCAGGCGGCGGAATACAAGGCTGCTTCTGAATTCCTTGAACAAATCTGCACGGAATTGTCGATTGACAGGACTCACATTTTCTGCGTACCTGGGAATCATGATGTCGATCAAAATATCACAAAAAACACAAGCTGCGTTAAATTATTACAGCATCAACTGGAAAACGCACACACTCAGGTAGACTATGACCTCTGCCTGGCAAAGTTTATGCGGTCTCCCCAGGACGCATATACGCTGGGCCTTCCCATTCAAAATTTCAATGAGACTTTTGCGGCACGATATTGTTGTGATTATACACAGGACAAGCTCTTGTGGCAGCAAATCATGCCCATTGACGCGGAGCATAACCTTTGCCTGGTTGGGATCAATTCCGCCATGATTTCCAGCGAAGAGGATCACATCAGTGAAACACAAGAAAAGAAAATGCGTATTGGTAATTGTCAGATACCAGAGAGAAGCACCCACACGATTTATCTCAGTTTATGTCACCATCCGCCGGAGTGCTGGGAGGACCCGGGCAAAATACTCAGCGAGAAAATGAGTAACAGGGTCGCTGTTCAGTTGTATGGCCATAAACATGTCCAGAAAATCGAGTTTAACGGAAAGAGTCTCATTGTTGGCAGCGGAGCGACACATCCGTGCCGCACATATGGCGAATGGAAGCCGCGATATAACTGGATCACTTTGGATGTCGACAGTAAAAGCGGAACGCCCTGTTTAACGGTGAGAATCTATTCGCGGGTCTTGAATCATGCGCAAACTGCCTTTGAACCTGAGAAGAGGCTTCCGGGCGGCGTAGAATACGAGGAGTTTCAAATCAACCTGGAGGAAAAAGCTGATGAAGAAGCGCTTTCGAAGGATACAAATTCCTCGTCAGAAGAAGAACTCAAAACGCCGAAGATTTCCGTACAATCGTGGGAACGCCGATTTATTTACGGCTTCATGAATCTCCCCTTTTTCCGTCGGCGAGAGATCCTTGCGGAGTTGAATCTGGACAGGCTGGCGGATGGGGAGACCCCGCATATATGTTTACTGGACAGCTATATCAGGCGGGCTAAGGAACAGGGCTGCGTTGAGCAGCTGCTGGAAGAAGTAAGAAGGGGGCCAATGGTATGAATGGAAATTTTCGTGAATGGTATTTAGATGTGTGCCCAAATCCAAGCGAGGGCCAGGTGGAAAAAAGAATCGCGTGCATAGAGAATTTTGCGGAAAACGCAGCGATTGAAGACATAAAATTTCTGTTGAATTTATACGGCAAGCGGACTGTGGGCCAGGAGCAGCTGGATAAGTTCGTCGAATCGTTTGCTCAAGTGGACCCCTCGTTTTCAAAGAAACACAAAGAAGAACTGACGCTCTTGGCTGGCGTCACCTTGCTGGAAATCGTGGAAAACAGCGACATACGCGACATTGGAGAATTGCTGATAATAAGCTATTCCTTTGCTCACGAACAAGTGCCTTTTCCTGCAATTCTGGAGACGGTCAAACAAGAGTTTGATGACAACCGGTGTAGCTTACGAGAAAATCTGGACAACCAGAATACGCCCGCCTTTTCTGTAATGGGATTATCGGAGCTGAAAACGTACATTGAAGAAAATGGCTGGGAGGGAGATGCGCCAGCCAAACTTCTGAAGGTTTTGAGCAGTGTCCAAAGCAGTGTACAGGCAATCAAAAAGCGGATTACTGAGCAAGAAGAACACCAAGACATTTACAGGGAAGACTCTCAACTGCTTTGGTGGATGCTCTCAGAACGGAGTAATAGTCTCGGCTGTCCTTTGAAGACTTTGGAAAAGACTGAGGGAAGTATTGTCATTGGATATGAGGCGGCTCAGTTTGTTACGAACTACCCCGGCCCTTATGCGATGGAGGGGATATTGGGAAAGCTGATTGCTGCATGCAAGGGAGCGCAAAAGAAGCAGTCTTTCTCGGACTGCGTCATGGGAGTACCGTCCATACTGCGGGAGAAAATTCTCAAAGTTGCTAAAAATTCGCCGATATTGGAATGCCTCCCGCTTTGCAACGGGATCATTTGCTCTCATAACGCCGAAAAGGCAGAGGAATGGTATCCTAAATTCCGGCGGGAGTTTTTTGAAATTGAGAACGATAACTTTACACCATATCAATATGCATGGCAGATGTATCTTGAAGTTTTAGCGTTGCGTTGCTATGAAAATTGCTATAAGTAGAATAAGGAACGTCTATGGATAATTCTGATTTTATTGATGCCGGTATACTGGAGGTCGATTCTGAAGGCAAAACCGACACGGATGGATCGGGGGCAGTCCAACTGCCGGAAGGGCAGCCGCTTTCCGTGGAACAGCTGAATCCGATCTTCGCGGCCGAGAAATCCAATCTTTGTATATTGGCGGGTGATGTCGGCAGCGGCAAAACAGCGCTTCTCACTTATATTTATCATGCGGTTTTAACGGGAAAGTACCAGGAAAAGTATCTTTTTGCCGGTTCACAGACGTTGGCCGCCTTTGAGGAGCGGGCTTTTCCCACAAGGGTCGATTCCATGCGCGCACAACCTGATGTGGGAAGGACACCCAAGGGTTCTATTGATCAATTTCTGCATCTTCGTTTTCAACGGCGTGACTCCGGTGAGATGATCAACCTCTTGACAACAGACTTTTCCGGAGAAGATTTCAAGGAGATCCACGCGGACATCCATGCGGCGCAGGAAAGATTTCCGGTTGCCTGCGCCGCAGCCCACTTCCTCTATATTCTGAACGGGGAACTCCTGATCAGGAAGAGAGATCGAGATGGGGAATTGTTGCGTATGGAGCATCTTTTGCGCACGTTCTCCGACGGCGGACTTTTGAAACATAATTCTCGTATTTTGATTGTTATTAGCAAATATGACCTGATTGCAAAAATGGATGAGGGCTCTTTTTCGGATTTTGCAAACAGCATTCTTGCAAGAGTAGTCAAAAAAATTCCGGCGCTAGAAGAAAGATGCCGTCTCTATCAGATTGCAGCCATGCCGGGCGATACCGAAACCTGCCTGGTAGGGTATGGCGTGGAGCAGTTATTGGATGATATTCTGGCGGAATCTTCTGTTTGGAGTAAGGCTACACAGCGGCAAGTATCTGAAATGAAGTCGCAATTTAATTTGTGGGGAGAGCTGGCAAAAAGATGAAGAACGGATCGTGTTTTATCCTTGGCCTTCCTGCTGCGGGAAAAACATCTTTTTTGGCGGCTCTAGCATATTCGCTGGAGCAGACCGATATTCAGACAAAGCTCAAGTGGGACAGGTTTACAGGGAACCACCAGTATTTGGCCCTGCTGGCAGAAACCTGGGCAAAAGGGGAAAAAGTCCCAAGAACGAACCCGGGTACAGAGCAGGAGCGCCTGCACCTCCAATTACAAGACAGCGAGGGCAACGTCTTTCAAGTTGAATTTCCCGACCTCTCTGGAGAAACATTCCAGAAGCAGTATCGCACACGCGAGATGGAAGCGGAGCTTGCTGCCCAAATCACAGCCTGCGGAAGCATTATGCTCTTTATCAACCCGGGAAACATCAAGGAGCCGGAGCTGATTTCGGAGCTTCCCGCTCACATCAGGAGGGAGTCGCCTCCGGAGGATTCACAGGGAGCCGCGAAGGACAGCCCTGAAGAGACACCGCCTGGGGAAGATACGCCCGCAGAAGCACCCAAAGAAGCAACGCCTACGGCTATACAGCTTGCAGTCCTCCTGCAGGACATTTTGTTTTTGCTGGAAAACCACGAGAGCGGCGCCGTACCACTTGCGGTAGTCGTTTCTGCCTGGGATGTTGTCGCAGACTGTGAAGGCCCGGAGCAGTGCGTGAAAGAACATCTCCCATTATTATGGCAATATCTTTATACACACAGAGATCAATTAGACGTTTTATACTATGGCATCAGCGCCCAGGGCGGACGGCTGAATTCAGAGGAAGAGACGGAGCGATTGCTTGAAAAACATAGCGCTGCGCCTGTAAAGAGAATTCTGGTCGTCGATTCCGCCGGAGAACGATTACATGACATCACGCTCCCTCTATGGAATGTGATGCATGCGTCAGTGGAGATGTAGAAATGGCAAAAATACACCAGGCGCTTTGGGGATATTCCAATGGACACGATCTGTTGGCCTCATCGGTTCCGCTTTCAAACCAATCCTTGAAAATACTAGGGCCGCTCAGCGATTTGTCCGGCCCCGCTGTACCAAAAGGCTTTGACGGCTATTTGACAGGCTGCTTTTTGCTGGCAGAGAATTTCTATGCCTTGAGTAAGACATGGTACGCGCCCGAAATGCCCAGGTTAGGCTGCGTTTGGACGCATACACTGCTTTTAGACTGCGGCAGCTCAACGGAGATTAATCAAATTGACCTGGAGAGCTTATTTCAGCGGCCAAGCACCCTTAAAAGGACATGGAAAAACTTTTATATGATGCCCATTGAGATTGACGGTGCATATAAAAGCGGCCCCACACCCTCTGATATTCAAAAAACAGCGTACTGCCTATTGTCCATTCTGACCAGACATGCGGAACCGGTAGTCGCGGTTGCCGAGAATAACGCGGCACTTAACGCGGCGCTTGCGTATATGCTTTGTGATATGGGACTAAACTTCTTCAGAGATCTCACCTTTTGCACGGGTTCGTTTTCTAATCGGGAAGTGCAAAAGGTGCCTTTGGATCTGCAAATTATGCCATCCTCGGTAACGAGAGCCTCTTTTCGATCAAACCGATCAAAAATGTTTTTTTTGGACATTTCTCAATATCTTTGTCCACACAATCTTCATGCGGCGTCTGTGGCTAAGCGGAAATCGCCGCAAATCAGGAATTTTGTGCAATCCTGCGGCACACAGTATTACAACTATAAAAATTGGTTTGCATTTGAGCAGATTTATGACTTGCTTATCCATTTAGATAAATTTTCCATAACGGAGATTCTATGTCTGCTTGAGAAAAATATAAACAACAAAAGAGATGTTACGAATGTAATGGGAAAAGTGTTTGAACGGATATTTCTTTCTCAACCCATACTGCACGAAGAATCATCTGTACTCCTTCCCGTTCTGTCCGATTTTCTTTCAACCTCAGATTCGCTTTTTGGTGAGGATGTATTTGCCTCCGAGAAGGTGCTTAAAAAAGTCCTTGACCTGATGTGGCAAGCTTTCCGTAAGGACATGATCCATTTTCTGCCAAGCCTTATTGAGCGGGGATTAAATGCAACGGGTGAGAGCGCAGTTCAATATTGTGCTATGCTTCTAACACCGAGTGATTTTTCTCTGCTCTTGCATCAGTCTCCCTATCTGTGTGCGTTGTTCCTTCGCTTGAACTGGAGGCTTGCACTGTGCAAAGACATCTGGAAACAATCGAAAAGTGTCCAAGCGGAATCTCTGCATGAACTTCGGAAACTCATGGCATCGAAGAACAGTATACCTGATGAATGCGTTGGCATTCTAAAAGGTCTCTATCAAACCAGTCAATATTGTTTTGCTAAAGATGTATATGAGATGTTCGGCAATATCAGCATTGAATCGTTTTTTGAATGTGTCGAACCCTTAAAGGTGGAAACAGGTTCGGCAGTATTGCAGTGGTGTGATGTTTGTGTGTACAATCAAAGTTTCAGTATCCAAAAACTTAAATGTGTACGTGATCCGGTGCTTTTCCAAGCGGTCATCTCCGTAATAGACCCTTATCAAGAAACCATGTTGACCGAACCCGCTGATCTCTGGGCTGATTTTTATCAAAGATTTTGTTTGAATACAACTTCGGAAGACTTAAAAAGAACCTACGCCCAGTTTATCCTGCCAATCATTCTCCGTTCAAATGAGACTTTTCCAAATGAGTGCGTTGAGTTTGCATTTCTAACCGTGCACAAGATTTTGATGGAGAACGATATGGAACCCTCTAAATGGGAGAAGATATCGGAATTTTTGCCAAAGGTTGAATGGTTTAATGAATGGGATAAATGTAAGCGTTTGAGAATGGCTGCAGAGAATTGTGGAAATAAATTTAATTTTGACGTTAACTGAGTTGATTGCGCATAATAACCATTCCAACCAGTATCAGTTTGTGAAAAATGCAGAAGAAAATCTTGCCGTCTGTTTCGTCATTCGAGGTTTTGTGCTAAAATACCTCCTGCCGCCCTTTTGCGGCAGGAGGTATTTAATATGAAACCATACTCAGAAGATCAGAAATACGAAGTTTTGCAAAAATATCTATGCGGATATACTCCCCCAAAGATTGCAGATGAAGTGGGTGTCCATCGCTCGACTGTCTATCGATGGATTGCTGACTGGAAGGATGACCTCAAGAGATACACACTTGCGGATCTGCCAATTCAGGATATGGGAGCTGTTTTGACCCACATTGCAGACCTGGAAAAACAGCTGGATGAACAAAAACGCATGATTGCTGTAATTCATGAGAGCCATATAATGCAAAGTATTCCGCTAAAACGCCGCTTAGATATGGCGGTGCAGCATTTAAATACATATTCCCTCAAACAACTCTGTCGAGTTTTTGAAATAAGACCGTCATCCCTATATTATCACATAGCTGCTGCCCAGAAAGAAACAGCCTATCAGCAGAAGGAGAGGCTTCTTCGTTCCGAAATTGCACAGGCCTTTGAGAATAGCAGCCGGCGCTTTGGTGCGGAACGGATACGGCTTCAACTGCGGAATCACGGTATTCGCACCAGCAAAAAGAGAATCATCCGATTGATGAAGCAAATGGGCCTTTACAATGAAAGTCCGGAGCAGCCTTATTATCCTATGCCCGATGCTAGTGATTTGGAAATACGCAGGATGTCCAGATTTTACAGTGAGGCGTATAAGTGGTCGTTATATGAGAAATACCGAACAGGATTCTCCCTGACAGAAATATGTGAGATTTCCGGGGTTACAGATAAACCCTTACGTGAATGGTTTAGACACTTTGACCTTCAGTATTCAAGAGCAAGTTCGATGAGTCTAAAGGAAGTTAACCGAAAAAGCGCACAACTTACAAAACAATTTGAAAAGGCACAGGCTGAATTGAGGCTCTTTCGGAGCGGATCAGTTTTTGTGGAAGTACCAGAATCCATCAGGATTTCTTGTGCGCAACCTCTCCTGAAGCGATATGGTCCCAACCTTGTTTGCCGCTTGCTGAAAATCAGGAAGTCTAACTTGTACTATCACATCTTGCGTAGACCTGATATGACAGTCTATGAAAAGCACAATCTCGAATTGACGCCTGCGATTCGGGAAATCTGCGGTGATCGTCTTAAACGCATAGGAGCAGAGAAAATTAGGCAGGAGTTGATTTCACAGGGGTTTTCAGTGAGCAAGCGAAAAGTGCTGGAACTGCTTCGAGAAATTTCTCCTTGGTTGGTCCCTCCACAGAGGAAAAGCAAATATCCGATCGATTGGCCGTGCGATTGTACAAACATACTCGCCAGGCGATTTTCCCAGCCAAGACCGAATATGGCTTGGCTCAGCGATATCACAGCCATTCAAACAGATTCCGGCAAATACTACCTCTGTGTCGTGCTGGACCTGTTCGCTAGAAGAGTCGTTGCGGCACGTCTTTCTGAATCGGAGGACACTTCTCTCATAAGCCATACATTCCAGGATGCCTACTATTCTCGAAGGCCTTCAAAGGATCTGATCTTCCACAGTGACCGAGGCGGTCAATATAGGTCACATGAGTTCCGAAGCTTGTTGCTGGGCCATAATGTTCGGCAATCTTTTTCTAAGCCTGGGGTTCCTTTTGACAATGCTCCTATGGAGTCCTTCTTTGCCAGCTTGAAAGCGGAGGAAATTTATCGTTTCCATTATGTCGGAATAAATGACCTGACCGCTTCACTCCGGGATTATGTTTCCTTCTACAACAACAAACGGCCACACTCCAACAATGGAGGCAAAACCCCTGTAGAGGCTGAAAACGAATATTTCCAGAGGCTAAGCGCAGTCGAAGCAATCGGCTGTGCTTTTTAGGCGTAACAAAACGATGTGTGGCCGATTCTGGAATGCGAAAAAAGATTCCAAAAAATCGACCACACATCAATCGGATAAGCATCAGCGATCCCGGAATTTTCCCAAATTCTCTTCGGGTTAGGTAAAAGTGGGCGGTCACGGAGAAAGCTCCTTGGCGGCCCAATACTTATGCTTATTTTCAAGTCCAGGCATCCGAAAAAAGAGTGGACGCGACCGCAAAGCTGTGATAGAATGAAGCAAAGAAGGTGAGGAGCCGTGGACGAGAAAACTACAATGGCCCAGGGCCTGCATAGCACAGATGACAGCGCAGGTTACGATGCGGCCTGCAAGCGAGTCCTCTCCGAAAAAGCAATTTTGGCCCGGATCATGAAAGCCTGTCTGGCGGAGTACCGGGACTGCCCTGTGCGCGATATCGAGGAGAAGTACATCGAGGGCCAGCCCCAGGTGTCCAGCGTTCCCGTGCTGCCGGACGAGGAAGGAAGCGTCATCAGCGGCCTGGATACGGAGGACAAATCCGTTCACGAGGGAACGGTCACTTACGATATCCGGTTCCGCGCCATTGCTCCCGACTCCGGGGAGCTGATCGGCCTGATCGTAAACGTGGAGGCCCAAAACGATTTTTATCCAGGGTATCCCCTGACGAAGCGGGGCATATACTATTGCTGCCGCATGATCTCTTCTCAGTATGGCCGGGAGTTTACAGGCTCCCATTACGAGAAGCTCAAGAAGGTCTATTCCATCTGGATCTGCATGAATCCACCGAGAAATCGGGAGAATACCATCACCCGATATCGCTTGACGGAGGAGCACCTTGTAGGCAAGGCTGTGGAGCTGGTCCAGAATTACGACCTGCTGTCCATCGTCATGCTGTGCCTGGGCGGGCCGGACAGCGAAAACTACGACGGTGTGCTGCGGATGCTGGATGTCCTGCTCTCACATGAAACTAGCGAGGCGGAGAAGCGCAGGATTCTGCAAGACGATTACGATATTCAAATGACACGAACCATGGAAAGCGAGGTGTCGGTTATGTGCAATTTGAGCAAGGGTGTTATGGAAAAAAGCTGGAAAAAGGGCATGGCCGAAGGCAGGGAAAAAGGCAGGGCTGAGGGTTTGGAGAAAGGTATTCTGTCATCCATTAAAAGCCTCATGGAAACGATGAGCTGGACGCTTGACCAGGCCATGACTGCACTGAAGGTGCCGGAGGCGGAACAGCAGATCTACCGGAGCCTGCTGGAAAAGCAGTCATAAAGCAACCGCTGGGAATTATTATGGATTCCCAGCGGTTTTTGGTTAACTCGCAGAGCGGCCGCCTTCGTTTGAGAGTGAACCTTGCGAAGTCAGTCCGCCGAGGCCATTTCGTCCACTGCCAGCTGCTCCGCGCATTTCCTCGCGCTGGCGAAGCCGAAGTAGCGGATAGGAATGTTCTCCTTCCGTGCCATGTCGATGACCCGGTAATAAAACGGATGAGAGAGTGCGTTGGGCTGAATCCACACCGCGTCCGCACCTTTGACAGCGTTGATATCCGGCAGCATCTCCCGATCAAAGAACCGGATGTCTGGGAGCATGGGCCGGATGGCCTTCCGCCAGGTGTCGTGACCGCCAAAGGCCACGATCCGCCGTTTCGTCTGCCAGGGAAATTCAATCTCGGTTCCTGGAGCTTCTTCCGGCGGATTCTCTTTTGCTCTCAGCGTGAACAGCGTTTCCCGGAGCTGGCTGAGCTCGGAGCGATCCCGAAGCGTGTCTATTTCCAATGCGCAAATCCGCTCCTGAAGCCGCCGCATTCCCTGCTCCGCCTCGTGCAGCGCCTTCCGGGATTCCTTCAACTGTCGGGTCAGCTCCGCTGTCTTGGCGGCGCTGTCCTCAGTCTCCGTCTCAACCTCTCCAGCCAGTTCCGGCAGTTCCTCATCCAGAGAGTTCAGAAAATCCTCAAAATCATCCGGAATGTCAAATGGCGTTGATCTTTGTGCCCGCAAGTCGTCTATGTAAGAGGCGAACCATGCGCCCCAGGTAAGGGCCTCCGCGCGGCTTTCCGCCATGCCCTGTTCCATGAACCAGCTCTTCAAACGGCTGGAGGGAGCCTGATCTCTTGGAAGGGCATATCCGGTGGCAAGATAAAAGAGCTGGCTCTCTGAGAGAAGCGCTCCCTCCTCAATGTCCGGGTCTGGCAGGTCTTTCGCCTCCGCATTCTCGTGGGGATGATAAGCATACCGGAGGGATAAGTCCGGCGTTCCATCTTCAAAGGGTTTCGCGTAGCTGTACGCCTCATCCGCCCCCCAAGGCAGGCACCGTTCCGCATAGACCAGTACATTGGTGGTGAGCATATTCAGGTTTGCCAGCACATCGCCGTCCCGCTCCAGAAGCAGATATGCCGCACAAAGCGCGTAAGGAGCTTTTATCTGAAAGCCCAGGAGGAGTTCGGAGGAACGGCGGAAACGGAGAGTCTCCCGTACCTCCTCCGGTGATTTACCGGCCAACAGCGGCGTGTGCGTCAGAAACCACAGGTCTGCATGATCCCTTGCGGGATTAAATTCCTGAAGGCTGTTTATCGTGTTGATTCCGAAGGGATCACAGAAGGCCGGTGAACTCAGCGGGGGAACCGCTCCACCACCAACCTGCCCAGCGTGTGGCTTTACACGGGAACGGACCTTCAGGTAGCGGTCGAAGTAATCCAGCAGTGCGTCCTTGAACATACCCTTTAGTCTAGCGCTGGTTTCCCGATCAATCAGCCCCCAAATTTTGCGGAACGCCTGACGCTGTTTCCCCTTCCGCTCCATGAACACCGTCATGAGTCCTAGCATATGGTCTCGGGAATAGGCGAGGTCGTCCACCGCCGGCGTAGCAAAGTCGATCTCATCGTCCAGCTCTGGCGGCAGGAGCGGAATGAGCTCCTCCCAGAGTTCCTCCTGTTTCACATAATCCAGAAACCACAAGGCCGCCCCCAGCATGTAACAGCAGGAGGAATTGCAGTGATTGGCCGTTGGAGCTGGCAGTGCCACTGCCTTTGCCAACGCCTCCACTATGTCCTCCCGGCGGTACATCCCATCAAAATACCGAAAGAAGAATCCCAAGGATGCCCTGGCGGCGTGTTCTCCCTGTCTCATCGCCCCGCTGCTCGAAGAAGATCGCGGGGAGCCCTCCCACATCTGTAGGGCGGCGAAGCGGAGAGAAGCAATTGACTCCTTGAACACTCGCTCCTCAGCAGGTGCCAGTGGCGTGGGATAGATCGGTTCTCCCGCCAAGGTCCAACTCTTTGCTGCGGTTGGTTTTTTCTTTCCAGCCATATTCTACGCCCCGCTTTCCAAGTCCTATTTTATAGTGTACCATACCGGATAAATAATGTCACGAGTTTGCTTGTTCGGTTTTTTATGAAAGGTCGATTTACCTGCATGAAAAAGGAAAGGCAGTTGAAGTGACCGAATAAGCAAAACCGCCGGATACAGGAAAAGAAGTCTCTTAGATTTCTAAATAACGTCTCCAAAGATGCAACATAGTTCTTTTTTAATTGGGAGTAAAAACGCCACCGCAACCATAGGCCAGGGGAAATTTATTTTGTTAACCGCTTTCCATCATTGTTGCTTATGCTTCGTGTGTTCAGCGTTCTTCGGTGGTGTTGGTAATAGCTTTCGTTCTGCTTTCCGGCTATACTGTCGTTACAACAAACGGAAAGGAGAACGGCAGCATGGAACAGAAAAAGAACCTCTGCGCTCAGGTGCCCCTCAGCCTCCACGCGCAAGTCTGCGAGGCCAGGGAACAGTCGGGACTGACCACTGCACAGTACATCACCAGCCTGCTCACGGAATATTACGCAATGAAAGAAAATGGAGGAAAAGAAGTCATGATGAATGGAAAAACCCGAACCCTCGCCTTCCAGATCGACGAGGACCTCTTCAACCGGATCAAGGCCCACCTGGAGCGGGAAACCCAACGGACCGGCAGGAAGCTGACCCAGCGGGAGTTCGTGCTGAACCTGATCGAGGAAGCGCTGATCGAGGCTGAGGAGGATGCCGCTGAGGAAGCCGAGCGGGTCAATGCCTCCCTGGCCAGTGCCAGCCCCACCGGGACCACCACCGAGGAGGATGATCCCGAGGAGGACCTGCCTCCCGAGAAGCCCTGAATCGCCACAGAGCCCCACATGTGGCCCCGTTGAAGCCCTTGCGCCACAAGGCCTCCAGCATCCCAACCGAAGGGAGGCCGGGGGCTTTTTTCGTTCCCAGCAGGGTGAGTCAAACGCTGAAGTTCAACTGGCGATAGTAACCGTCGTAGACGCGGGAAATGGGCTTGTCCGCCACTGCGGGCCGGTCCGGGCCATAGAGCAAACTGCCCAGTTTATAGCTCACGCCATTGACACAGACATTCTCCCCGGCGCTGTGGCTTCCAAACTTTGTCAGCCAAGCCAGGGCCTCCCGCACCGTGCAGCCCCGGCGAAGCTGTCCCTGTTCGTCCCACAACGGATCATAATCCAGTCCCATTGTACAAAAAACCTCCCATATTTTTTACAATACCGCTGAATATTGTAACTGGAAAGACCAGGAAAAGCAATGCCGGACATGGAGAAAAAGACGGGCGGATTTCGTGAAAGTTGGGACTTGACAGCGCAAACATTACGGCCCCAGGAGAAGCAGCCGGGCAGGGTATCCCCAAAGGAGTACCCTGCCCGGCTGTTTTTGCTTTCGGCCAGATTGGAGGTGAATTTATCTTGAACGCAAACATGGCCTACGGCTTCACGGAAACAGAACTGGACATCGCCAGGCACACGGATTTGCCGGACCTGCTGTCCTCTCTGGGCTACACGCTGAAGCGGATCGGCAGCTACTACACCACGGCGGAGATGGACAGCATCCGCATCAAGGAGCGCCTTACCTGGAGGCGCTACTCCACCCGGCAGGGCGGCGACGCCATCTCATTCCTCCAGGAGTTCTGCGGAATGCGCTTCCCGGAGGCGGTGGATTACCTGCTGGCCTATCACGGGCGGTCCAGAGACTCCCCCGACCGCAACAAGCCTGTCCCCCGCCCCAAGCCGTCTCCGCCCAAAGAAAAGCCGCCCTTCGTCCTGCCTCCCGCGAACCCGGACCAGCGCCGGGTGTCTGCGTATCTTCGCAAGCGGGGAATTGCGTCTCAGGTAATCCAACGCTTTCTGGACGCCGGGCTTCTCTACGAGGACGCCCCATATCACAATTGCGTGTTTGTCGGCAGGGACGGCAGCGGCCAGCCCAAATTCGCCAGCAAGCGCGGGACCATGGACTTCAATGGGTCCGGATTTAAACGGGACGTCCTGGGCAGCGACAAAAAGGTGGGCTTTCGGCTGCCCTGCGAGCCGGAGATCGAGGAGGTGGCGGTTTTCGAGGCCCCTATCGACCTCATGAGCTTCTTCACCCTCTGCCCGGAGGTCCACAGCAACGCCGTCGCCCTCTGCGGGCTGTACAGCGGACCGCTGGATACATACCTCCGGGACCATCGCCACCTGAAAGCCATCAAGCTCCTGCTGGACCATGACGAGCCCGGGATCACGGCGGCAAAGGAGATGCGGGAGAAGTACCGGGCGGCCGGGTATGAGGTGGAAATCCGGGTCCCGAAGTACGGCAAGGATTGGAACGCCCAGCTCAAATACAAGCTCACGGGAGTTTTGGAGGAGGTGAAGCCACCCAAAAGTAAGGAAAATATTACGAAAAAGGAGGAAACCAATCCCATGGCGAACTCAGGCAAGATCATCAGTGATAAATCCACAGCGGACGCTAAATGGCGGGAGGAGCGGCAGGCGGATAAGGAAACCGCCGCTGCCCTTCGGGACGCCAGCGTCATACAGATCACCAAGGACCCCGGGAAATTTGCCCGTTACCTGGCTATGCAGGGGGACAACCCTTCCTACAGCTCCGGCAACATCGCCCTGGCCATGGCCCAGCTCCCGGAGGCCACCGTTCTCCACACTCGCGGCCACTGGAAGGACCTGGGCCGCTTTGTTCTGGACCCGGAGCTGGACAACGGCGCCAGCATCTTCACCCGGTCCTCCACGGGCCGGGGGTACAGCCTCACCAGCGTCTATGATATCGCTCAGACCCAGGGCCGGGAGCTGCGGACGTCTCAGCTGAGGGACAACACGGAGGCTATGTACGCGGCCCTGACCGCCCTGCTGAACTTCTCGCCCGTTCAGGTGGTGGCCGACGAAAATCTGTCCACCGGGGCCTATTATGACCCCAGGGAGATGTCGCTGGCCATCAACCCCAACTATTCGGACAGTCAGGCGTTCGCGGCCATCGCCGCCGAGATCGCCCAGGCCCGATTCCACGACCGGGGCCGCAATCCTGCCTACAGCCGGGAGGGCTGCGAACTGAGTGCCCAGAGCGTGTCGTACATTTTGTGCCGCCGCTTCGGTATCCAGCAGGAGCTGCCGGACCTGACGGGGATGGCGAATCGCTGCCAGGGCTGGACGCCCGAGGACCGGCTGGCCTTTCTGAAGGAAATCCAGGGCATGAGCCGTCAGATCGGCGGTTCCATTGAGAAAACCATTGCCCCGCCCCAGAGAGCGGCTCCCTCCCGCTGTGAGGCGGAAAGATAATAAAATAGGAGATAAATCAGTCATGAAAAGAACGATTCCTTTGTTCCTGGCGGTATTCCTGATCTGTACCATTTTGGCTGTCCCCGCCTCTGCCGCCCAGGCCGCCGGGCCTGCAGAGCCGGGCAGGGACAGTGCTTACTACCCCATCTCCGTGGAGGAGTACACGGCTGGCGACTTCGACGAGCTTCGCATCCAGAAGGTCTACCAGCTCTCCCTGGACGACGATCCCAGCCTCATTCCCACGGAGGACTTCGAGCGGAATGGGCGGCTGTACTATCTGCTGGATATGACCCGGAAGGACGAGGTGGGCGTGGATACCAAGCCCCACGTCCAGACTGTGACCATCCCCAGCGACACCAATAACATGGAGAAGATTCTCCAGACCCTGGACGCCGAGATCGAGGCCACCACCGAGGACGGCTACACAGGCACCCTGCATCTGGACCACACCACGGTCAAGGTGACCACGGACGGCTACGCCACCAAGACCGGCACGGTGTCCGCCACCCGGACCTATCCGAATTTGTCTGAAGTGAATCACAGTTAAAGATATAACAACAAACGACCTACGTTTACATAAATCAAAAGCAGGGTGGACGAACCACCCTGCTAAACTCATAGAAGATAATCAGTCACCATGTAATATTGCTTCCACCTGTCCCTGTTCCGGCATGGATCGGATGGCACCCTTCCGGGTCGTGACCAGATAGGCTGCTGCATTCGCGAAGGACAGCATTGCTTCCAGGTCCTTTTCCGTCAGGCCCTCCAACCCGTGCTCTAACACATAGTCCAGTACACAGGCACAGAAGGTATCCCCCGCCCCAGTGGTTTCAATTACGCCGCCTAGCTTTAGGGCGGGCCGGAATACCCGGAGATTTTCATAATAGGAATAGCTTCCTTCCGGCCCCGCCGTCACATTCAAAAGACGAATATTCGGATGCTGTTTCCGGAGAATCGCCGCGCCCTTGTCGAAATCCGTTTCCCCGGTCATGAACTCCAGCTCGTTGTCGGCGATTTTAAGGATGTCGCAGTGTGCCAGCCCATAGCCAATCTGGGCCCTCGCGTCCTCCAGGCTCTCCCACAGAGGCGGACGCAGATTGGGGTCGAAGGAAATCAGTGCGCCGCTGGCCTTTGCGCAGTCGATGGCTTTGCAGGTGGCCCGGCGCACCCTTTCATGGGTCATGGATAGCGTTCCCAAATGGAAGATGCGGCAGTTTTCTATGATTTTCAGCGGCAGGTCGTCTTCCGTCAGCATCATCTCCGCGCCGGGATTGCGGTAAAAGGAGAAATCCCGGTCCCCATTGGCAAAGGTTTTCACAAAGGCCAGGGTGGTGCGGACCTCCCGGTCAAACACTAGGTAGTCCATGTAAATACCCGCTTCTTCCGCCACATCCCGGAGGAGATGACCGAACATATCCTCGCCCACTTTGCCGATGAACGCACAGGAGCGTCCCAGTTTTTTCAGCATCGCCAGCACATTGCAGGGCGCACCGCCGGGATTGGCCTCAAACAGCGCGTTTCCCTGTTCACTTAGACCGTTGTCCGTGAAATCAACCAGCAGCTCGCCCAGAGCCACTACATCAAACTGTTTCTCCGCCATGTCTTACGCCTCCTGTCCATCAAAGACCAGATCATATTTCTCTACGTCTATCAGCGCGGAGCCGCCGGCTTCAAAGGTGATGGCGTCCGCCTCCTGACGGGTGTAGATGACCGCGCTGGCCGCCTGTTCGCCGTCGTTGACGAACACCTCCAGGCTGTAACGGTCCAGAATGATTCTCAGCTTGATCTCCCCCTCCTGATACCGCACCAGGAAGGAGCGGGTATGGACGATATCGTGAGGCAGGCCACTGCGGATGCGGTCCAGCTTCAGCGTGCCCTGGTCCGGGCGGTAGCGGATGATCGTCTCATGCTCTCCGTCCTTCGCCACCCGGACACGGAACCAGCGGTACCGCTCCGGGCCGATGGGCCGGACGGTGACGGTCATGTCCAGCACGCGGCCCTGGACACCTGGGAGGTTGATTTCGCCACAGACGGGGATGTTTTGATGGACCACCCGCGCCCCCCAGTACGACTCCAGCTCCCGGACGGGGTTCTGAATCAGCCGCCCGTCTTTCAGGGACAGCTTCCGGGGCAGGGTCATCTGCCCAAACCACCGGCAGTGATAGGGCTTGGAGTTGACCGTGTCCCAATTCTGCATCCAGGCGATCATGATCCGCCGCCCGTCCGGGGCCTCCAGGGTCTGGGGGGCGTAGAAGTCCAGGCCGTAGTCAATCGCCTGGGCGCTCTGCCGGGTGAAGCCCTTTTCTGCGTCATAGTCTCCTATCAGGCAAAGAGTGCCGTTTCCCGCATGGAATTCCAGGCCCACGGGGTTCATGTCCTGGGGACTGGTCATCAGCACCTGCTTGCCATCCAGAGGGAAAAAGTCCGGGCACTCCCACATTTTGCCGTACTGGTTATGGCAGGCGTCCAAGGTGCGGACGAACTCCCCCCTGTAATCCTCAATCCCCCGGTAGAGGAGAATCGCACCGCTGCCGTCTGCGGTACGGTTGCCGATGACGGCGTAGAAAGTCCCGTCTTTGTCCCGCCAGACCTTGGGGTCCCGGAAGTCGATGGTGCTGCCGCCCTCGGGCAGGTCTTTCCCGTCCAGGATCGGGTTTCCGCCCCATTTCTCATAATTCACGCCGTCCCCGATGGCCACGCACTGGGTCTGGATGTCCTGAATGAAGCCGTCGGCGTTGTGGCCCCGCTGGACACCGGTGTACATCAGGAGCTGCCGCCCGTCCGGGAGCTCCACCGCGCCGCCGGAAAAGCACCCGGCGGAATCGTAATCCTGGTCCGGGGCCAGGGCGGCGGGCAGACGCTCCCAGCGGAGGAAGTCACGGGTTTTCAGGTGGCCCCAGTGCATGGGACCCCACTCGTTGGAATAGGGGTGGTACTGGTAGAACAGGTGGCACTCCCCTTTGTAGAAGGAAAAGCCGTTGGGGTCGTTCATCCAGCCGATGGTGGGGGTAGCGTGAAACGCCGGGCGCTCGCTGTCGGGGATATGGGGACCGTATTGGGCCTCAAACTCTCGGGCCTTTTGCAAAACATCGCTGGACATAGGATCGACCTCCTGCTTGATGATTAGAGTTCCAGATTTTTGCCGTTCCGGTCAAAGATATGGCAGACATTGCCGGTGAAGGTGAGATTCAGCTTGTCGCCAGCGGAGAAGCTCTTGGCATGGGAGCCGTTCAAATCCATGGTGGGGGCAATGACCACCACGTCACGGCCCAGGACGCTGGCGTGGAAATGGACCTCGCTGCCCATCATTTCAGAGACGTCTACAGTGGCGGAGAGCGTGTTCTCCGTGCTGTCCGAAAGAATCATGTGGCTGGGACGAACGCCCAGGGTAATGTCCTGAGCAGACACATTCTTGGCGCCCAGCGCCGCTTCCTTCTCTGGAGACAACTCTACCTTGCAGCCTCCGGCAGCGGCGAAGTACTTGCCGCCTTCCTTGATCAGCTTCGCGTCAAAGAAGTTCATCTGGGGCGTGCCGATAAACCCGGCGACAAAGATGTTGGCGGGATGGTCAAAGACCTCCTGGGGCGTGCCCACCTGCTGGACGTAGCCGTCCTTCATGATGACGATCCGGTCCCCCAGGGTCATGGCCTCCGTTTGGTCATGGGTAACATAGATGAAGGTGGTGTTGATCTTCTGCCGGAGCTTGATGATCTCCGCCCGCATCTGGTTGCGGAGCTTGGCATCCAGGTTGGAGAGGGGTTCGTCCATCAGCAGGACCTTGGGTTCCCGGACGATGGCGCGGCCAATGGCCACACGCTGGCGCTGGCCGCCGGACATGGCCTTGGGCTTGCGGTCCAGGAACTGCGTGATGTCCAGAATCGCGGCGGCATCCTTTACCCGGCGGTCGATCTCGTCCTTGGGCGTCTTGCGAAGCTTCAGGGGGAAGGCCATATTCTCATAAACCGTCATATGAGGATACAGGGCGTAGCTTTGGAAGACCATGGCGATGTCCCGGTTTTTCGGTTCCACGTCGTTCATGAGCTTGCCGTCAATGTACAGCTCGCCGCCGCTGATCTCCTCCAGGCCGGCCACCATCCGCAGAGTCGTGGACTTGCCGCAGCCGGACGGTCCGACCAGGACAATAAACTCATTGTCTTTGATGTCCAGGTCAAAAGACTGCACGGCGACAACGCCCTGGTCCGTCACCTGGAGGGAGGTCTTTTTCTCCGTGCCGCCCTTTTTCGCTTTCTTCTGGCTGCCGCTGTGAGGATATATCTTCGTGATACCCTTCAAATTCAAAGTTGCCATATCCTGATTCCTCCCTTATTCCATCGCCGCGTAGCGGTCGTAGGCATCCTGGTAGACCTGAATCAGATCGTCCATGCCGCATTTTTTGCTCAAGTATTCCTTGTACTTGGCCCACTCCTCATCAGTGGGGCCGCCGTCCCGGAGCCACAGGCCCTCCTGCTCCTTCACGGCCTGCTCAAAATCCGTCTTGTGCCAATCAATGGTCTCCATCTCCATGCCAGTGAACACACAGTCCACGGGATAGAAGGTCGTATCCTTCACATAGGGCATCCAGAACTGGTCCAGATCGGTGAGGCGCTCAATGGCCCGGTCCTCCATGTAGAACACACCACTGTAATACTCCGCCAGAATCAGCTTGGGACCATAGACCTCGTACTGGTTGCGGACCTCTCCGGCGCTCTTGCCAAACCGTGCGTTGGCCTCTTCCTCGGTAATCGCCAGCCACATACCCTGGCCGTCCTGGCCGGTGAAAAACACGCCCTTGGGTCCGTACTGAAGCTGCATGACCGTCTCGCCGTCGTACCACTGGTCGAAGAACTTCAGGAGGTTGATAGGACTCTGGCACTTATTGGTGATACAGAGCTGTCCGGAGGAAATGGGAGAGCCGGGGCGGATGGTGACGCCGCAGGTGTTCTCATACGGAGTGCCCTTGGGCCCGGTGAGGGGCGGCAGGAAAACATAGTCCTTGGCGTACTCGCCCATCAGCTCATCAATGTACCACCAGGTGGACACGCCCGCATAGCCCTGCTGGCACTTGGCGATCAGCTGGCTGTCGCTCTGGCTGAACATCTCCACATCCATCAGGCCCTCGGCGTACCAGTCGTGGAAATAGGTCAGACAGTCCCGGTAGGCGTCGGTGGTGCAGACAAATTCCACGGTTCCGTCGCTCTTGAGGTGCAAATCGTTGATGACGTCGTTATGCCAGTTGGTAAAGCCGAAGCCGGAGTAAAAGATGTTCTGGCCCCAGCACCATTCGTCAAAGCCGGTGGTCATGGGCAGGGTGGAACCGGGGGCATTGCCGTAGTATTTGGCGGACATATCGTTGTCCTTAAAGGCTTTCAGCGCATCGTGGAGCTCGTCCAGGGAGGTGGGAACCGCCAGTTCCAGATCATCCAGCCACGCCTTGTTAATCATGCTGTACTGGGGGACGGAAAAGATGGAGTAGGCGTTGTCCAGATCTGCGCCGATGCCCGCCGTGGTCATCTGCTCACCGGCCGGCAGGCCATAGATTTTCCCGTCTTCCTGGGTGATCGCCGCACGAATCTCGGGATGCTCCTCCAGAATCGCGCAGAGGTTGGGCATGATATCCGGAGTGAAGTAAGGGGTCAGGTCCAGGAAGGTGCCGTCGTCCCCGTAGCGGGCCAGGTCATAGTTGGAAAAGCCCACGGCCATAAAGGCATCCGGGTACTGTCCGCCGGTGATGCGGATGTTCACCTGCTCCGCCAGGGAGTCGCTCATGGTCTCCCAGTTGATTTTGATTCCAGCGCTCTCCTGAAGGGCGTTCAACACCTCGTTATCGGCATATCCGGCGGACATGGCGGAGATGCCGCCCATGATGTCAAATTCCGTCTGGTCCGTGTTGGGATTGACGGTGCCGTCGTTGACATTCACCACCAGTCCCCCGCCGCAGCCGGTCAGGAGGGACAGGGACATTGCCGCGGTGAAAAGCACGGCGCAAAATTTCTTTTTCATGACGCTCCTCCTCTCTCAGCCCTTGACGGCTCCGGCCATAAAGCCCTTCTCAAAGTGCTTCTGCACAAAGGGATAGATGACCAGCATCGGAACCGCCGCCACGATCATGGAGCAGAATTTCAGCAGTTCTGTCAGCTTGTTCAGCTCTGCGTAGCCGCCGGAGATGGTGGACGCCTGGGCCGCGGAGGCGGAGCTTTTGATGAGGATATTCCGCATGACCAGGGGAAGAGGCGTTCCCTTGCCGCCCAGGTAGATCAAGGCCGTGAACCAGTCGTTCCAATAGGCCACCATGGAGAACACCACCATCACCGCCATAATGGGCATGGACAGCGGGACCACCACACTGAAAAAGGTCCGCAGCTTGGAGCAGCCGTCGATCTCCGAGGCCTCGATCAGGTCGTGGGGGATGCTGTTTTGGAAGTAGTTGCGGACAATAATCATGTTGCCCACCGCCACGCCGCCGGGGAGGAACAGAGACCACATACTGCCCGTCAGGCCCGTGGCCTTCACCACCAAATAGGTGGGGACCAGCCCGCCGCCAAAGTACATGGTAATCAGGAAGAAGATGCTCAGAGCCTTCCGGCCCGGTAGATTCTTTTGGGCCAGAGGATAGGCGGTGATGTACAGCATCAGCACAGAGAAGACGGTGCCGACAACGGTGTATTTCACGGAGTTCAAGAAGCCTGTGACAATGCTCTTTTCCGCAAACACCGCCTTATAGCCGTCCAGTGTAAAGCCGCTGGGGAACAGGAAAGTCTTTCCGGCGTACACCTCATAGGGGTCGGAGAAGGAGGCCACCAGAACATAATACAGGGGATACGCCACGATGACAAGTACCACCGCGCAGATTGCCACCAGGATGATGTCGCTGGTTCGCTCGGACATGCCGGTGGAGAGGTCTTTTTTCTTTGCCATTTTGTTTCGCCTCCTTTATACAAATTCCACGTCCGACGCCTTGGATGCAATCTTGTTGACCACCAGCAGCAGTACGATATTGACCGCCGTATTGAACAGGCCCACCGCCGTAGAGTAACTGTATTTGGCGCTTTCAATGCCCTGCTGATAGACATAGACGGCGATGACATCACTGGTTGCCCGGTTCAGGTCTGTTTGCAGCAGCCAGACTTTTTCAAAGCCCACGTTCATCAGGCCGCCTGCCGCCATAATGAGGTTCAAAATCGCCATGGGCAGCAGTTCTGGAATGTCGATATTCAAAATCCGCTGGAACACCGACGCGCCGTCGATCTTCGCCGCCTCGTAGAGGCCGGGGTCCACATTGGCCAGGGTTGCCAGGTAGATGATGCAGCCCCACCCGGCGTCCTGCCAGATGCCGGAGGCGATGTAGATGGTGCGGAAGGCCGAGGACTGGGTCAGGAAGTCCACCTGGGTCCCGAGAATCAGGTTCAAAAGTCCGCCGGAGGGACTGAGGAAAATCCGGATCATACCGCAGATGACCATGACGGAGATAAAGTGGGGCGCGTAGAGCACCGTCTGGACAATCCGCTTGAACTTGTGGAACCGCAGTTGATTGATGATCAGAGAAAGAATAATGGGAATCGGAAAGCTCCACAGCAGACTGTACAGGCTGATGAGCACCGTGTTCCGGATCATACGCCAACAGGTGGGAGAGCTGAAGAACCGCTGGAACCAGTACCAGCCCACCCACTCACTGCCCAGATACCCCCGGCTGGCCTTGAAATCCCGGAAAGCGATCTGGATGCCGTACATGGGAAGGTATTTGTAGAGGAAGGTCAAGACGATAGGGATCAGCAGCAGCGCATAGAGCTGCCAGTTGTCCAGGAGCCGTCTTCCCAGGGAACGGCCCGGCCGCCTGGCAAGAGCGGCGGAGCCTGCGCTGGAGATGCGGCCGCCCTGATGGGCTGCGGGGTGAGGGGTTGCTTTCATGAGGCTCACTTCCTTTTTAAGAATGGATTTCGGACTGCTGAAAACGGCGCCTCCTTTCTTCTATGCGACGTGCGCGTTCTTGAGCGTATAACGTTTCATATCGTCTTCGAAAAAGAACAGCTTCATGAATTAAGCCGTCTTTGTGTGAAACGTTATATTCTGATATTGCAATCATAACAAGACTGCTGTTCCTTGTCAAGTGTGAGTCTGTTTAGAATTCCTATTTCTTCATTTTTAACAAGTGATAGCTATCTATTTTGATATTTTTAACAAATCATAACGTTTCATGAAGAAAATCGTGAAATTGCTCTTTACATTTCATGACCTGATCTGCTATGATAAAACCAGCTTAGAACTTTGCTTCGTTTTCAGCGCTTGTTGTGAAAGGTTTCATTTCGAGATCAGAGGTAACTGTATATGAAGAAAAATATGCCGACCATGAAGGACGTGGCCCAGGAGGCCGGAGTGGCTCTGGGCACCGTATCCAAAGTGTTCAACGGAATCGCCGTAGGCGAGAGCTATCGGATCAAGGTAGAGGACGCCGCCAGGAAGCTGGGCTATGAGGTGAACCAATACGCTCGGGGCCTCCGGGCCGGGACTACCTCCACGGTAGCCCTGATTCTGCCCAGCGTGGACCACCCCTTTTTCTCTCTCCTGGCCCAGCATATCTGCGCGGCCCTGCTCCAGCGAAATTACCGGATGCTGCTGTATGTCACCGCCGCCCAGCCGGAGGCGGAGCGGGAGTGCCTGGGTATGGTCCGCCAGAATAAGGTGGACGGCGTCATCGCCCTGACGTACAACCAGCTGGAAGTGGCGGAGAGCCTCCCCTTTGTCAGCATTGACCGATGCCTAGGCCCCAATATCCCCTGTGTGGCGGCGGACAACTACGCCGGAGGCCGCCTGGCGGCGGAAAAACTGCTGGAGCTGGGCTGCGTCCATCCGGCTTTTTTACGGGTAGGCTCTCCAAACCTCAGTGAGACTGACAAGCGGGGCGACGGGTTTGAATCCCTCTGCCGGGCGAGGCAGATCCCCTGTGAAATGCTGCGTCTGGACGACGGCGCGGAGGAGGCGCAATTCCGGGAGTTTTTCCTCTCCCATATGAAGGATGAAAAGCTGAACGTGGACGGCATTTTCTGCTCCACCGACCTGCTGGCCTGCCGCATCCGGGCGATGCTGGCAGATTTGGGGCTTCGGGTGCCGGAAGACGTACAGATTATCGGCTTTGACGGCATCCGGCAGTTCGGTACCGGCGCGCTGTACTGCTCCACCATCATTCAGCCTGTGCGGAAGATCGCCGAGACCAGTGTGGACCTGCTGCTGGCAAAGGACCGTTCCAATGCTCCGGCGTTGGTGTGTCTGCCTGTTCGGTATGAGAGCGGCGGGACCACAAATGAATAACGGGAGCGGGCATGCCCGCTCCCGTTACAGGCGGCCAGCCGCCTGTATCTCTTCTGTAAATTCACAAAAAGCTGGGAGGCGGTTTCCGTGGCAAGCGAATATTTGAAGTGGAAATACCGGGACGTGAAGCCGGAGAAGCCAGCCTCTATGACGGCGACGCAACGGCGAAAAAACTGGTGGTACTATCACAAATGGCACGTCTTAGTCGCCGTTGTGGTGCTCCTGATTGCGGCGGATTGGACCTGGAACGTTCTTAGTCAAATTCACCCGGACTATCAGGTGGCGTATGTGGGCTCCGTCCCCCTCGGCGAGGGGGACGGAGCCAGCTGGGAAACCCAGCTGGCCGCTCTTGGTACGGACTGCAACGGGGACGGGAAAGTAGTTGTTCAACTGAATCAATACCTCACCACGCAGGAAGGACCCACCAGCGAACAGGCCATGTACAACTACGCCGCCAACGTAAAATTACTGGCGGACCTGGACGGGCGGGAGAGCTATTTCTTCCTGCTGGAGGACCCGGAGAAGTTCCAGTCGGATTATGAGATTTTGGAAGAGGATTGGTTCCCTGTCGAGAACGGGCTGTATCTGGCCCGGCGGGAATTTTGGGAGGACCGGACCGCGGAGCACATGGAAGAATGTGACGCTCTGTGGGAGCGGCTTTTGAAGGAGGCGTCTTAAATGAAGAAGCAAGGCTGGATGATCCTCTGTCTCTGCGGCCTGCTGTGCCTGACCGGGTGCGGAACACCTGCCCCGAACACGGCGGCGGACGGGAGCGCCTGGGATGAGAGTTGGGTTACAATAGGAAACGTAATCGGCGTGGAAACCCCGGAGGGGATGACCTTCCGGGAAAACAGCGACGCCCTGTCGGCAAAAGGGATGTACTACGCAACCTGGTCCATAGGCGATGCGGCCCCTATCGTCAACGAGGACGGGGAGGACGCCCAGATTTATGACGCCCAGGTCTATCTGTTGCTGGCGGGCTATGATGATACCAGTAAGGCGGAGGACACCATGAAGGAGTGGCTGGATATGGCCTATGGGCAGTATGCTGTGGACGCGGAGGCTGTGGAAACCTGCAATGGGCAGGAATTTACGGTTATTATCTATACCTACACATCGGAAACAAATCCCTATGCCTATGGCGCTTCGGCTTACGGCGCCTATGGGAACTATGCCGTCAGTGTGGAACTGTCCTGCCAAGAGAATTTTGACGGCAGCGCCCTGGAAATCCTGGCGGACTTTTTGGAACACTGCCACTATGCGGCTTGAGAGGAGGAACGGAATATGGGATTGTTATTTGCGGAGGACCCCCATTTTGACGAAACCGAACGGCAGACGGGGTTTTACCGTTACCGCCAGCTCTTGTCCGCCCGATTCGGGCGGTGGTGGAAGACGAACCTGCTGACGCTGGCGGGCTTCGCCCCGCTGACAGCGGGAATCTCGCTGGCGGTTGTGTCCAGCAGCGTCCTGGTGCTGCTGCCCTGCTCCCTTCTGGGCGGCATGATCGCCGGGCCGTTTCTGGCCGGGATGTACGACGCGATTCTGCGGGGCCTGCGGGATGATCCCCTGCCCTGGTGGGACTGCTATAAACGATCCTGGAAGCAAAACTGGAAAAGCAGTCTGATTCCCGGCACGCTGCTGGGATTGTTTTCCGGCGTGTGTACGTTTATGGCCATGCTGTTCTGGTGGGCGGAGCGGTTTCCTGCTTTGGGAACGGTAATGATGTACCTGTTTGCCCTGTTGGTGGCGCTGATGGTTAATACCCTCTATTGGCCACAGCTGGTGCTGTTCCGGCAGAAGGCGTCCATTCGTCTGAGAAACTGCCTGCTGTTCTGCGCGAAGTACCTTTGGCGAGTACTGGGAGTAGGAATTTTGCAACTGGGATACTTGGCGGTTTTTGTTTTGTTCGCCCCATGGACACTGCTGCTGCTTCCTATTCTTGGGATTTGGTATATCCTGTTCCTCTCACAGCTTCTGATCTATGAACAGATGGACATTGAGTTTTGCATTGAAGCGTCGTTTGAAAACCACTTCAATGCTTTTTGAAAATCTTTCCTTGACAATTTTCTCCATCGGTGTTATGCTTCTTATCACAGCAACATATAACCATATAACATATTGGGAAAAACATTCTAACTGGTTTATATTCTACAGGCTTTCTCGAGAGAGATTGGACATCATTGATAGGCTTATCGCTGTACCCCGAGTGCTTTTGCGCTCGGGGTAAAAGTACATGACCGTCCAATCAGATACTTTTACGGGGAAGCCTGCCATAACTTCAGTTTGAACGAGCGGGCCAAGATAAGAAACACGACACAGCGCCGAGCAGGGTTGCCTGTCAGGAACCGGATTGGATAGAACGGCAAACACGGCGAAGGCTCACAAAAAACAAACTGAAGGAGATGGTATTCTGCAAAACACAAAAACCACATACAGCAGCTCTGAACGGATGCCGACCATCCTGCCGGAACTGGAAGGACTGCTCCCGCCTCTCAGCGGGGAGCAGTTTTCTTCTTTGAAGAGCGATATCCTGGAAAACGGCTGCTATGCGCCCATCATCGTCAATGAGGACATGGTGATTATTGACGGGCACAACCGCTTCCGCATCTGCGAAAAACATAGCCTGCCTTATAAAATGCTGGTGTTTTCGTTTACCGATCTGCTTGAAGCGAAGCAATGGGCGCTGGACACGCAGAAGGGCCGACGCAACCTGGATAAGTGGGAATTAGGTAAAATCGCGCTGAAACTGAAACCAGAAATCGAGGCCAGGGCGCGGGCAAACATGGCCGCAGGAGGCGGCGACCACAAGAGCGAGCATTTGAAATCGGGTTTGGTGAATTCATCAAACCCGATTTTGCCTGTGGATACCAGGAAGGAAGCAGCCCTGGCCGTAGGGATTGGAGAACAGACCATGGGCAGGGTCGCTCTACTGGCGGAAACCGCGCCCCAGACCCTGAAAGACGCTCTGGACAGGAAAGAAGTGTCCATTAACCGGGGCTGGAAAATCCTGAAAGCGGTTCAGCATCTGCCGCCGGAGGAACAGGAATCCACCGCTGCCGAAATGTTGTCGGCTGTGCGGGAAATTGACCAACTGGACGCTGAAGCGGAGCGCAGAGGGAAAATCGCCACCCTGTTCTGCAAGGTATATGAGCGGGCTGTTCTGCTGACTCCCACATTGGAAAATGTTCGCATCTGGGTGGAAAACACCCGTATGAAGCCGGATGAGATCAAAGACTCTGTGCAGGAATCCTATGAGCTGGCTCAGACGTTTCAGGCCATTGGAGATTTGCTCAAAAATGAGATTTTGGGCGTAAATCAACAGACAGGTACGTGTTCTGATGGGAACTGAACACAGCGGCCAAAAGCGCCGCCTTCATATCGTCTTATCGCTGGATAATCCCAGGCATCGAGAGACATGGCAAATTCTTTCTCAGGAAAAGAATAAGACCAGTGCTGTCTGTGAGGCGGTCTGCGGCTATCATAAGCGGAAAGATTTGAAGGATACTCTGCGAGAGGTTCTCCGGGAAGAATTAAAGTATGTGTCGGTTCCAAAGGATGTTAAGGATGATGAAAGGCAGAATCTTGCTATGGATGCTGGTGTCCTTGATTTCCTCCAAGCATTGCAAAATGAATAGCGCTCTTAAAGGCCCGGTGTGTATGTTCATACGCATCGGGCTTTTTCCATTTGGGAGGCAATGTGTACATTGATACACACCGCCCTGTCAGCCGCCCGTTTCCTGTGTGCCGATTTATCTGGATATGGTCCGAGCGAAGTGATATCATGTGGCCTACTACACAACAGGAGGAGCCACAACATGAATGTAAGATTTTCCTTTGACAAAACCGCTGCAGAGCGGTGCGGCTACACATTGGAGGCTGTGCATCAGACGATAAAAAGCCTGTTCACTGTCCACGGTTTCCCTTGCGTCTCTGACGGAGATATCCTGATTTTCAAGGACAAAACCCATGGCGATGACTTCGCCATCATGTGGAATATCATCCTTTCCCTGCTGCGCTCCAAATGATTCATGGACTGCACCGCTTCCTGTGCTTGGCAGGACGAAGCCGGGGAGGAAAATATACTTGCCCAGGCCGGGAAGGTGCAGGACCTCATAGGGGAATAATCGGCTGTGAGATACGCACTCGTCTCCCCAAAGGCGTTTTCCGGCAGCTCCCACAAAATATCTGTGCAGTCCATGTGATACGCTATGTTGATGCGGCTGGTCCCCTCCTTTCTCGGTGAAATAAAAAATGCGTCTCACCGTGAAACGCATTTTTGCCGGTTCCGGGGCATGGACGCGACCGCCGCCCCCGCCAGCGATAACCGCCGGACGTTCCGGGAAACGCGCCCGTCTCCCCATAGTAGCAAAAACCGGCGCAAGCCGGTTTTTGGGGTATGCCCCCCCTTGATTACCAAAAGCACCGGCGGACTTTGGCAGTCAAGGCCCGCGCCGACCGCCCCAGCGGGCGGCGCGGCTTGTCTTGGCCTTGACGGACAAAGGCCGGTGGTGTAAAATCCGCGGGGCTGGGGGCATACCCCGGATCGTGCCGCCTGATTACCGCCTGCCGTACTGCCGGTTATTGCTGCCCCGGCTGGCGGTATGCTCCTGCTGGCGGGGCTGGATGCCACGCTCCACGGTGTCGCCCATATTCCGGGCGGTCTGCCGCATCAGGTCAAGGGATTTGCTGCGTTCGTCGGGCGTGTAATAGTTGTAAAACTGCTGTACGCCAGCCGCGTCCGGCAGGGGGCAGTCCACCCCGAAACGGCGGCACACCATGAAGCCGACGCTCTCGGCGTTCAACTGGAACGCGCCCCGGTCATAGTCCCGGTTCATGCCCCGGTCATGGAGACGGGCAAAGCTGATCTCGGTGGCGAGGGCGGCGAACACTTCCAGGGTGCTGTACCCCGTGTTGATCTCCAGAATACATTCGCGCTCATTGTAGCGCACGGGCACTTCCAGCCCTGTGTTTTCGATGAAGCCCACAGGGGCGGTATCCAACAGGGCGGCAAACGCCGCGTTCAGTCTCTCGCTGCCCTCGGTCAGCGGCTCAGGTTCTCTCATGGGCTTGCCGGTGGTCTGGCTTACATCGTAGTAGCTGCCCATAAGGTAGCCCCGGAAATTGGGGTTGCGGGACGGGACGAAAACCGCCGCGCCCTTGCTCATTTCCTCGTCCATCACATACCGGCCCTGTTTATGCCAAAAATCGGTGGTGCCGATCTTGGTGGGGTCTGCCATCTGCGATAGGGTCAGGGCGATATTCCCGGCGCTCAGGCCGATGTTGTCCGCCTGCAAAACAAGGAAGCGTGTGTAGAGATCGGGGTTGGCTGTAATGGCCATCAGCGCCCCGTCCCGTGTTTGGGACAACTGATTACGTTCGGCCCTGCGGTTCTCGGTGCGCTGCTGCTTGCTCTCAGCCTTGGAGTTAAGGATTTCACTTAAACTTGGCATAGATTCACCTTACCTTTCTGTTCGTTTTTTCCGGCCCAGGGCGGGACTGTGCCGCCAGCCGCTGTAACTGATCCAGCTTCTTCTTGGTGGGGGAGTCCGGTTCAACAGCCGCCGCAGTCGTCTGAGACGGTTTCAAGCCACTCCCGCGCTCTGGCGAGGATTTCTTTTGCCGGATATGTGCTCCATAATCGCCACCGTCGCAAGTCCGGCCCTGGTTGGCGGAGCGGTACAGCAGGGCCAGGACATAGGCGGCGGTGCAGAAGAGGATGGACAGGACGCTGTACTCCGCCCAGTGGACACTGAACGGGTTTTCCAGCGCCGCCGTCAGTTTGGCGATGATGTCAGGTAGGCCGCCACCCAGGGATTGGGCAATCAACAGTGCCGCCCAGACGACGGGGACATAAAGGAACAGGCAGGCGGCGACGCCGCCTGTTTTCGATTACTTCAGTTCGATCACCTCTAAAAGGGAAGCGCCCCATGCCGTCTGGCACGGAGCGCTTCCTTTTTATTGTTGAATTTGAATCTGGCACATCCGCATGATGTCCAGAGCCGTCTTGTGGCTCTCTGACGTCACACCGGCGCAACAGTCCGCAATCACCCGGACGGGTGTCTCCGGCAGGAACGCCTTGACCAGCAGGGCGTTGGACACAACACAGATGTCCGTGCAGAGGCCCACCAGGGTGACGTCCAGCTCATCCAGCTCCGCCAGCAGGGCCAGCTTCTCCGCCAGCTCCTTAGAACCGAAGGCCATCTGCGTGAGCAGATGGCCTGTGCTGTTGGGTCTGGGGGAGATGCGTAGAGTGCGCTTATTGAAATTGTGGTATCATCACAGAATCCCCAGCGCCCGGCTTACCTGCCGGAGCGTCAGCCGGTACACGGCATACATCAGGACCGACACGCCCGCCACAACCGCCAGAGCCGCCAGAAGACCCGCCGCCTCGCTGGGGGTAATGCCCGCGGGGCTGCCGTTGAAGTACATAATCATGACATAAAAAGCATAGATCAGGCTCGTGCCAACCACCGCCGGAACCAGGAACACCCGCTTCACCTGCCCTCGGACGGAGCGGCGAAGGTAGGCGTTAGAGGCCCCCAAATGCCTGAGGTCGTCGTAGACCTTCCGGTTCGTCAGGGCGATAGTCATACACCGGGTATAGGCAATCACAAACACGGCTGAAAAGCACACCACGGCCACGAAGACAAAGAGAATCAAAAACACCGCCATGGTCTTTACAAAGTCCGCCTTGTCCATCACCCGGAACTGGGGCATATACTGCCAGCTCAGCCGGAAGGCGGAGCTGTCCCTCTGGGCGTAGTCAATGACGGTGAAACCGGCTTCCGCGCAGTTCTCCCGGTCCAGGAAGTAGACCCCCTCCTCCGCCAGGTACTGGTCCCGGATAACCGGGTCCCAGCCGTCGAACTGGGCCACGTCTATGGTGGAGCGGTCCACAATCTCGTTGAACAGCGCCTTGGAAAATTCATAGGTCTCCCCGCAATTTTCCACATTGAAGCACACCTGAATCTCCCGCCACTCCTCGGGCAGGCCCGCCCCCAAGCGCGCGAAGTCCTCGTCGTTCATCACATAGCGCCCAAAGAGGCTGTCGTAGCACAGGGGCTCCAGGGACGTGACGGGGAGCCGCTCCCCGGTGAGATAGTTGGTCACGATGCTTTTGTCCGGGTCAAAGCCCAGCTTGCTTCCCTCTACGTCAACAACGCCCCGAATCTCGCCACCGGCCAGGTCCACCCGCTCTCCCGTCAGGGCCTCGCAGCCGGAGGCGGAGAGGAACAACTCGGAGTTCATAACCTCCTTGTACTCCGCGCGCCAGGTGGTGCCCATGGGGCCCTCCTCCTCAACGTGGTCGTTCCCGTCCACCGCCAGGCGAATCATAGGGACGGCGGCAAAGTCCGTGATGGTCACGCCGTACTCCTCCGCCAGCGCCCGGACCTCCTCCTCCAGAGGGATGTCCTGGTCCGCCCGGAAGTTGTAGACATAGTCCACAGGCCGGGTGTCGTAGCCAATCATGGCCCCGGCGCCCATAGTGGGGGCGTAAAAGCTGCCAAAGTAGGCCCCGGCGATGAGCAATGTCATCACCAGCATGTTCCGCACCGTCTGGCGGCCCTGAAAGCGCATCTGGCTGGTGGCGATCAGGTCCTTATAGAGCTTCTTTTTCCCGTTCCAGCCGTTGACCACCGTGTGGAGCAGAATCATATAGAGGCCTATCAGGGCGGGGATATAGAAGATGCCGGTCAGCCCCTCCGGGGGATACCAGTGAAGAACCAGCACGAAGAAGGTGGAGGAAATATAGCCCAGGAAGCCCCCCAGGGCCAGCAGGCCCACGCCAACGGGCCCATACCACCGGGGCACGTCCCGGATGGGCTCGGATTTGTGGGACTCCTGCACGATGTCGATGATGTTGGTCCGCTTCACGGACCGGCTCCCCAGGAAGAACATCATGGCGATGACAAAGGCGGAGAAGACCAGGGAAAGCCCATAGGCGTTGGGGTCAAACACCAGCCGCATCTCCTCCGTATCCACCACGCAGAGACGGAAAATCTGCCACAGCACCCAGGCCAGAGGCCCGCCCAGCACCGCCCCGGCGGCGCAGGAGCTCAGGGAAATGACCCCCAGCTCCCGGTACAGCTCCCCCCGGACCTGGGACCGGGAGGCCCCCAGAGCCAGGAACACGCCGGTCTCCCGGGACTTCTGCCGGAGGAAGAGGCCGGAGGCGTAGGTGGTGAACACGGCGCAGCCAAGAACCGCCAGGGCGAAGATCATCATGATCTGCTTCCGGCTGTCGCCGCCTTCGGGAAGGACGTTCAGGATGGTAGGAGCCCGCATCATGCAGACGTAGGCCGTAATCAGCAGCACGGAGAAAAAGCAGCACCCCGCGAGAAGGGCGTATTGCTTCCGGTTCCTCCGGCGCATCAGGGCATAAACCTCGGAAAAATGTCTCATGTTCTGCCTCCTGTTCTCACTCCGCCCGGCCCATCTCGCGGATGGCGTCCAGCAGCTGGTCCTGGAATTTCTCCCGGTCCGTGGTTCCCTTCTCCAAGGTCTTTGACACCACGCCGTCCCGGAGGATAATCACCCGGTCGCAGAAGGACGCGGCGTAGGAGTCGTGCGTCACCATGAAAATCGTGGCCTCCAGAGCCGATTTCGCCTGCTCAAAGGAGCGAATCACGGCCCGGGTGGACTTGCTGTCCAGATTGCCCGTGGGCTCGTCGGCCAGAATCAGCAGCGGGTGGTTGATGAGGGCCCGGGCCACGGCGGTGCGCTGCTTCTCGCCGCCGGAGATTTCCGCCGGGTATTTGTCCCGGATGGCGGCGATGCCGAAGACCTCGCAGAGCTGATCCGCCCGGTGCTCCGTCGTGTCGGAGATCAGGCCGCCGATGATGGCGGGGAGGAGGATGTTCTGCCGGACCGTCAGTCCGTCCAGGAGCAGGAAGTCCTGAAAGACAAAGCCCAGCTGCCGGTTCCGGACCTCGGCCAGGGCGTCCTCCCCCAGGCGGGCCAGCTCGGTTTTGCCCAGGCGGATGCTGCCGCTGCCGGCGGGGATGTAACAGGAGATGCAGTTTAAAAGGGTGGTCTTGCCGGAGCCGGAGGGGCCCATGACGGCTACGAATTCTCCCTTTCCCACGTGGAGGGAGACCCCCTTCAGGACCTCATAGGAGGTCTTTCCCACCTGGTAGGATTTGCACAGATTTTCAACAGTCAGCATGATGATCTTCCTTTCTTAACGCATGAATTGGATAGCCGCGATAACGGCGAGATGGGCAGGATAAAAGGCGTAGAAAAACCATTTGGGGATTTTCAGGCCGGAGCGGGTGGGGATGAAAATCAGCAGCGCGGCGAAGATGGCGAAGAAGCTCCAGTCCACCGCCAGGCCTCCCAGGGTCAGGCACCGGGGGTCCTCCGGATAGCCGTTCCAGAGGCCGGGCAGATACATCAGCACGTAGAGAACCGCGCCAATTTTCGGATGGTTCCGGCAGAGGAAGAAAATCAGCATCAGCTCAATTCCGATCCCGGAGTAGTCGAAGTTCCACCAACTCACCGCAAAGAGGGCTCCGAGGAACAGCCACCATTTCCGCTCTTTGAACCCATACATGGACAGCAGGGAGAGAAAGAGGGTGAAAAAGATGTTCCAGTTGCTCCAGTTCCGGTCGAGCATCCAGTCATGGGGGTGAAAGGCCAGGACGTAGAAGGGCTGGGAGACCAGGGCGAAGAGGGCCAGACGGCCCAGGTAGCGCTTTACATTGTGGGTATACAACAGGCCCACGGTCATGCAGTAGCAGAAAATCGGAAACGCCAGGCGGCCAATCCAGCGGAAGGGCCCAAGTTCCGGAAAGAAGGCCCCGCCCACGTGGTCGATGAGCATAGCGATGATGGCAATCAGCTTCAGAAGGTCCGTGTCCAGGTTCGTTTGCAGCCGGGGGCCTTTTTCGGGAAGCTCCGCAGGGGTGGTCAGGGCGTGCCGGATGCGGGCGGGAAGGGTGGCGGCGTTCATGAGTGTTTCCTCCTTGTGTTTCTATGACTACAGTTTTCCACAAAAAAACGGCCCCGGCAAACGGGGCCGCTCTCTTTGGCGGGCTGGATGTAAAGTTTGGCGGCAGAGGCGGGGACGCTGTCATCTTTGGCGGTTTTGCCGTCATATTTGGGTTTGGAGAATCACCGGGAATGTGCTATAATAGCCGCAGCAAACCACAAGGAGATGATACCATGCTGCGTATCGGCATCTGTGACGACAGCGCCGAGGCCCGGATTGCCCTCCGGGCCGCCCTGGAGCGGGCCCTGGAACGGCGGCGGAGCGGAGAAGCGGCCTTTTTTGAATTCTCCTCCGGCGAGGGAATTCTCCGCTGGATGGAGAACCACGCCGGGGAGCTGGACCTGGTGTTTCTGGACATTGAAATGGGAGAGGTGGACGGCATGGAGACCGCCCGGCGCCTCCGAGAGGCGGACGAGGGGCTGGGGCTGGTCTTTGTCACGGGCTACACGGACTATGTGTTCGACGGGTATTCCGTAGGGGCCCTGGGCTACCTTATGAAGCCCCCTAAGCCGGACCAGCTGGACGGCGTGCTGGCCCGGGCGGCGGAGGTGCGGCTCTGTGAGGAGGACAAGATGTTCCTCTGCCGCAGCGGCGAAACCCTGTACCGGATTCCAAAGAAAACCATCCTCTATTTCGCCTCCGACCGGCGGCAGGTCTCCTGCATCTCCACCGTCCGGACCTATGTGTTCTACGGCAAGCTGGACGACGTGGAGCGGGACGTGGGAGACGGTTTCGTCCGGGTCCACCAACGCTATCTGGTCCGGACCGCCGCCGTGGACCGGATGGAGGGCAGCCAGGTCTTCTTGGGGGAGGCGGCCATCCCCGTCAGCCGGGCCTGCCGGTCCGCCGCCCTGGCGGCCCTGGCCCGGTCGGCTCTGGAGGATTGAGGCATGGTATTTCTAACCCGCCTGGCGGAGTATGTGATGGCCTGCCTCCAAAACTGGATTTGGTTCCTCCTGGGGCTGGTCAGCGGCTGGTCCCTCTGTCGCCTTCTCTCCGCCTTTCTTCCCGTAAAACCCCGCCGGGGCTGGCGAATCGGGCTGATTTTCTCACTGAGCGTCATCTCCGGGCAGATCATCTGGCTAGGGGACACGAATCTGTTTTTCACCCTGCTGGCCTTTGTCCCGCTGCTCATGCTGGCCTCTAAGGGGGACCGGGTGGGGCGGCTGGCGGTGACGGTTATTTTCTTCTGCCTGATTATGCCCGTCAACGCCGTGCTGGACACCTACTACGCCCCCGCTATGGCCCACTTCGGGTTGGACAATGTGTTCTACTTCACCGATAAATTTATACGCCCCGGCATCTGGTGCCTTTTGTACCTGGCGGCCCGGAAGCACCTGCCGGAGAAGCCGCCCCAGCTCTCCCCCCGGTTCTGGAGGCTGGTACTGCTCCTGGCCGCCATGCCCTTCAGCTCCCTGCTGGCGGTGGTGCTGCTGCCCCTTCTCCAGTCGGATTATATCTACAGCGACTTCCTCCTCCACGGCCTGGTTATGAATCTGGGGGTGGCGGTGCTCCCCTTCATCTTTCTCACCTCGCTGGCCCTGCTGTACGCCATCCAGGTGCTGGAAAACCATGAGCGGCTGGAGGAGGCGGACAAGCTGGCCTCCCTTCGGGAGAGCTATTATCAGGGTCTTCAGAGAGAGGAACGGCAGGTCCGCACCCTCCGCCACGACCTCCGGAACCACCTGACGGCCCTCCGGGGCCTGATGGAGCTGGGGGAGGACGAGCGGGCCCTTCAGTACATCGACCAGCTGGCGGACTCCTCCGCCCTCCGGGGCGGGCGGAGGCTCTGCGAGAACGACGCCGCCAACGCCGTCCTCTCCGCCAAGGCGGAGGCCATGGGCCGGGCGGGCCTCACGGCGGACTTCTCCGTGTCTCTGCCCAAGGCGCTGCCCCTGGCGGAGGTGGACCTCTGCGCCCTGCTGGGCAACGCGGCGGACAACGCCATGGAGGCGGCGGAGCAGGCGGAGGACAAGACCGTCGTTCTTCGCTGCCGGGCGGAAAAGGGGCTCTTTATGCTCCGGGTGGAGAACGCCTACGCCGGAGAGCTGGCCCCGGACCTTGCCACCACCAAGGCGGACAAGGCCTTCCACGGTTTCGGCCTGGCGGGAATGCGGGAGATCGCGGAGCGCTCAGGCGGGTCTCTGGAGACCCGGGCCGGAGGGGGACGGTTTCAGCTGGTGGTGTGCCTGCCTCTGGACGGCGGGGTCAGTCCCTGATGGGGCGTCGAAGAAATCGCAGTCCCACTCGGAGGCGGCCGGACCGGTCTCCCCCCAGATGCTGTCAATTCCGGTGATGGCGTCCACCTCTTCTAGAATGACCTGACAGACGGGAAGCAGGGTATCCGCCGCCCGGAAGGGGAAGACGTATTCCAGGGATCCCTCATGGGCGGCCACGTCGTGTCCCCGCTCCTGTGGGCGCTGTAGCCGGTCATAGCACACGGCGTCCGGGGCGCGGCGGCGTTGGCTGAAGGCATCCCCGGCGAAGATCGGCCGGGCTCAAAGCTGGCAGTACAAGGCGGATGACAGCATTGGAAGGCCTAGCGGAAGCAAGAGGAAACGGGTGTTAGTTTCAAAACGACCATCGGCACAGTTATTGTCTTGTGGATCCTCATCTCTCTTCAGTCAAGGGGAGGAAACAGAATCAACCTGGAGTCTCCCCCGTACGCCTACGCAGATACCATCCCCCCAGTAAAGCAAGCGCATCCCTCAGCAACCTATCAAACGCAAACCGAAAGAGAGGTATACAAGGCCCTGGAATTCTGGAGGAAGCTCCAAAATTCCAGGGCCCTCCGTTATGCCCAGGCAAAGAAGCACAGTCCATTTTGCGAATAGGCTGCCCAACGGCAAAAAAGCGACAGTCCTCCCCTTCCCACGGGCTGCTCCAAGGCGCTTTTTCGGTATTATGCCGGAAATCTATCCCGGAAGCGGCGGCTAACTATCGTGAAAACCACAAAGAGAAGGGGTTCTAAATTGGAAAATTCCACAAAACTGTCTTTTGGCAAGAAAAAATCACAAAAAATTGTTGATAAGGCAAGTATCATGTGATATTATTTGCAAAACGCCGGAAATTTTATACGGAGGCTTGCTTATGGACAAATCAAACACAGTGTTTTCCTATCCGGACAAAATGGATGAACCGCTGTTCGAAACGGTGATTCATCAACTGCGGAGACCAGAATCACCGGTAGACATGGTGCTGGATACGGACACCTACAACGAGGTGGACGACCAGTATGCCCTTGCCTACATGGCCGCTTCACAGGACCGGCTCCGTATCCGGGCAATTACCGCCGCGCCATTCTTCAACCACCACTCAAAAAACCCTAGGGATGGGATGGAGCGAAGCTATCAGGAAATCCTGCATGTGCTTGACCTGACGGGCTTCAGCAGCTTAGCGCCGTTGGTATTGAAAGGTGCGGAATCTTTCCTCCCGGACGAAAAGACTCCCTCTGATTCTCCTGCGGCCCGGGAAATCATACGTCTGGCGATGGAGCACACTCCGGAAAATCCGCTTTATATCGCGTGTATCGCGGCGCCTGTAAATGTCGCCTCGGCAATCCTCTTGCAGCCGGAAATTGCAAGCCGGATTGTCGTCGTCTGGAGCGGAGGCGTGGGCCTCCATTGGACAGACTGCCACTGCTTTAACGGAGGACAGAACATCGCCGCAAGCCGGGTTCTCCTGGAGAGCGGAGCCCCGATTGTAATGGCTCCGGGCCGTGGCGTCTCCGACCGGTTCCTGACAACCGGCCCTGAGCTGGAGCACTGGCTCCGGGGAAAGAATGCGTTCTGCGACTATATCATCGATAAAACCATCCATGAAGCCGAAATGTGCTTTGGCGGCAGAGTCTGGAGCAGGCCCCTCACCGATGTGGTGCCGGTGGCGTGGCTGGTCAGCGGAGATTTTGTCCTGGACCGCTTTGAGCCGCGTCCAACCATTGAATATTCCTCCTACTTCAGCTTTGACCCCCGCCGCCCGATGATGCGGTACGTCTACTATGTCAAAAGAGACGAGCTGATGGCGGATCTCTTTGATAAATTGTCAACTTTAACATGTAAGGAGGAATCGCATTGAATCGCAGCAAAAGCATACGAGCAAAAATTGAGCCATACCTGTACCTGATACCCTCGTTCATTTTTCTGACCGGCTTTGTGTACTATCCCTTTGTGAAAAACGGCTGGCTGAGCCTGAACATTGTCAACCAGTTCCGGAACATAAAGGAATTCGCTGGCCTGAAAAACTATGTGAGGGTGCTGACGGACCCCGAATTCCTTCAGGCAATCTCCAATACGTTCATCTACGCCCTGGTGACAATCCCCGTGTCAATGGTGATTGCCTATTTCCTGGCGGTCCTGGCCAGGAAAAAACGGAAGGCGTCCCTGGTCTATGAGGTCCTCTTCGCCCTGTCAATGGCGACATCCGACGCCGTTATCGCCGTCATCTTCCAACTGATCTACAATGACCAGCTGGGCGTGCTCAACAAGCTGCTGGGTACCAATACCGGCTGGCTTACCGATCCCAAATACGCGCTGATCAGCCTGATGATAATTCAAATCTGGCATAACATCGGGTATAACTTCCTGTTCATGCTCTCTTCGCTTCGCGGCCTGCCCGGAGATGTCCTGGAGGGCGCGCAGCTGGACGGGTGCACCGGCTTCCGCCTGCATACCAAGGTAATCCTGCCCTTAATTTCCCCGATGCTGTTCTTCCTGCTGCTGAAGGATATCGCGTATGGCATGACCGTTTCCAGCTATACCCTGATTCTGACCGGCGGCGGACCGAACAACGCCACCCAGACCATCATCACCTACATCTATTCCAAGGCTATCACCAGCACCAACTTTAACTACGCGTTCTCCGCCACCATGGTGGGCTTCGCGATTTCCGCCATTCTCATTTCCCTGAGCATGATTCTTGAAAAGAAGAAGGTGCATTACGCATGACGAATTTAAGAAGCCAACGCGCCAGGAGAACGCTGGACATTCTGTTCCAGACGTTCTGCGTTCTGCTCGGCATCGCGCTTATGGCGCCGGTGCTGTATTGCCTGATCATCTCCTTTATGCAGGAGTCGGAAATCATTTCAACGGAGCTGAACCTGTGGCCGGAGAAATTCTACCTGGGCAACTATATTGCGGTAATTTCCCAGACCAAGATTTTCCGCTTCATGCTCAACTCCTTCGTCGTCGCGTTTGTGTCCAGCCTGGCCCGCATTCTCACCGCGAGCCTCGCGGCGTATGCGTTTTCCTTCTTCAGCTTCCGGGGGAAGAACCTGCTGTTCCTGATGGTGCTTGGCACAATGATCGTTCCGGCGGAGATGCTGATGGTTCAGAATTACTTTACCACAGCCGAGCTGGGACTCATCAACACCTACATGGGCATGATGATCATTTATCTTGTCTCCGGCGCCAACATCTTCCTCATCCGGCAGCATTTTATGAACTATTCGAAAGAGGTGCGGGACGCCGCCATGGTGGACGGATGCGGCAACTGGCGGTTCTTCTGGAGAATTCTCCTCCCCATGTCCGGACCCGTTATCGCTACCGTATTCATCTCCTCCTTCGTCAACGTCTGGACCACCTATCTGTGGCCGCTGCTGGTTACAAACGTGGACGAAATGCGCACGGTCCAGGTCATTATCACCATGCTGAACTCCTCGGAGCTGACCAGCGCCTACGGACAGGTCATGGCGGCCTCCGTGCTGATTCTGATTCCCTCCATTGCCGTCTTTGTGCTGTTCCAGCGGAAAATTACAGAGGGCATGATGGCGGGAGCCGTCAAGGGTTGATTCCTTTCGCGTGAGCGAGGGTTCATGATCAAAGCAAAACATGCAAGATTAAGAAATGGAGGATTTTTATCATGAAAAAAGCATTGTCATTCCTGCTGGCCCTGGCAATGGTCCTGAGTCTGGCGGCGTGCGGCGGCGGGAAGTCCGGCGGCACGGCCGAGGTGGTCTTCTGGCACAGTCTCAGCGGCCCTGTGGGAGATGAGCTGCAAAAAATTGTCGACGAATACAACGCCGGTCAGGGCGCGGAGAAAAACGTCCATGTCACCGCAGTGTATCAGGGCTATGACGGAACGGACAAACAGGTTCTGGCGTATCAGACCAACGACAAAAACAACGCCTGCGACATCAACGTCGGCTTGACCTCGACCATTCCCAGCATGATGGAGCTGGACTGGACGGTCAAGGTGTCCGACCTGTACAAGGAGGACAGCTGGGTCCCCCAGGACAGCTTCCCCGCCTCCCTGGTGGAGTCCGTGTCTTACCAGGGCGATATGGTGGGACTTCCCTTCCTGAACTCCACCATGCTGCTCTACTACAACGAGGACATGCTGAAGGAGGCTGGGTTTGACGCGCCTCCCGCCACCCTGGACGAGGTGATTTCCTATACGGAGGCGCTTACGGAGAAGAACGGCAGCGAGGTTTCCCGCTACGGCTTTGAGTGCCAGGTCAAGCGCTATCAGCTGGTCAACTACATCTGCGCCCAGTCCACCGACGCCTATTTCGGTGACCTGGAAGGCGGCCGCGCCGGTGCGATGACGAAAATTACCGCCGGTGAGAACGGAACCCTCAAGGCCTTCCTGGAGAAGTGGGACAAGCTGGTTGAAACGGGCGGCTATCAGTACGTGGAGGGAACCGTGGCCGAGGAGTTTGCCAACCAGACCACGGCGATGGCCCTGTTCTCCTCCTCCAAGGTGACGAATGTCCTGGACCTGGTTGGGGACAAGTTCAAGTGGAACACCGCCCCCATTCCGCTGGTCAACGCGGGCGATACCGGAAGCTCCGCGGTGGGCGGCAGCTGCCTGGTGCTGTTTGACCGGGGAGACAAGGCCCGTGTGGCCGGTGCGTGGGACTTTGCGCAGTACCTGAGCACGGCGGACGCCCAGTACCGGATCTCCACAAATTCCGGCTATGTGCCCACCAACAAGGAAACCGCCGGACTGGCGGATATGCAGAAATTCTGGGAGGATGCGCCGCAGTATAAAACAGCGTTTGACGTGGTCATGAACGCCGCTCCCAACGCGCAGGAGCCCATGGACCTGACCTATAATGAAATCAATACGGTCATTACGGATACCATGCGGCAGTTCTGCGACCGTGAGCTGACTGTGGATCAGGCGGCCGACGCGATTGTCGGCGGCTGCAATCAGCTCCTGGACGAGTGGCACGAGGCGAATGGCTGACATGCGTTCAGGCAGGGGCGGGAAACCGCCCCTGCCTGAGCAGGAGGAGAGGAGTGCCTTTATGGATATTCGTTTGGTGGTGACGGATTTGGACGGAACCCTGCTGAGTCCGGATAGAACCATCTCAGACCACGCGGTGGAGGTCATTTCCAGATTAAAGGAAAAGGGCGTCCTGTTCACGTTTATCACCGGAAGGCCCTGGTGCGCGGCGGAGCGGTTCGCGGAACGGGTTGGGATTGATCTCCCGGTGATTTCCTGCAACGGCGCGGTAATCAGCCGGGGATATGATATCCTGTGGCGCAGGCCGATGCCGCTGCTCCATCTGCGCGGCCTGCTGGCGGCGGCGGTGGACGAGGGCCTGACGGTTCTGTATTCCCAGGAGGGAAGGGAGACCGCGATGTCCGAGACGGACTGGGTGCGGCAGCGGAACTACCCTGTGCACTATCCGGAAGACAGCGAATGGAGCCGCCTGACGGCAGACAAGGTGAATCTGATCAGCGGGGAGAAGCGCGAGGCGTTCAGAAGACTGTCCGCGAGCTTCCAGGGCCTGAGCGGCATATACAAATTTGTGTGCTACGGAGATATCGGGTGCGAGATCGCGGGGAAGGGCGTTACGAAAGCCTCCGCCCTTGCGCAGTACGCGTCGGACCGGGGCATCGGGATGGAGCATGTCATGGCGATTGGAGACAATGAAAACGACCTGGAAATGCTTCGTCTCGCGGCGGTGGGAGTGGCCGTGCAGAACGCCACCGGCGCGGCAAAGGAGGCCGCCGACTACGTTTGCGTGGCCAGCAATACGGACGGGGTTGTAGAGGCGATTGAAAAGTTCTGTTTGGAGGCGTGAAGAATGAATCTCTGCACTTCAACCAATACGCTCTATGAGAGAGCGGACGGGACGCGGATTCCGGTGGACCAATGCATGCAGCTCTGCGCGGAGGCCGGATACAGAGAGATGGATTTCTGCTTTGTGGATCAGGTATTCGGGAAAACGGCGTTCCTGGGCGAGAACTGGAAGGCCCATATCGATTCCTACCGGAATCTGGCGGAAAAGTTGAACATCCGGTTCCCCCAGAGCCACGGCCCGCTGTATGCCTTTTGCTCCGGGAAGGACGAGCGTCTGGAAGAGTGGATTCATCGGAGCGTAGTGGGAAGCCGCATGCTGGGAGTGCGCTGGATGGTAATGCATCCGGACACCCTTGTAACCGGAGGAGAGAAAGACGCCCGGACCATGGAATTGAACGTGGAATACTTTCGCCGCCTTTCGGATGAGGCGGGGCGTTATGGCATCGGCATCGCCATTGAGAACATGTGGGGGAAAACCAAAGAGGGCGTCCGGAGATTTGCGATTAACGTCGATGAGCTCTGTGAACTCATCACTCGGGTAGACGCGGAGAACGTTGGCGCGTGCTGGGACGCGGAGCACGGAAGCATAGAAGGGCTCCGGCAGGGCGATGCGATCCGGAAGCTGGGGAGCAGCTTAAAGGCCCTGCACATTTCCGACCAGACCGCAGCGGATAATATTCACATACTCCCCTATATGGGCTTCACCGACTGGGATGATGTTCTCGGCGCTTTGGCGGATATCGGCTACGACCATCCCTTCACCTACGAGCTCCAGCACTATCTGCTGTATATGCCCCTGGAGCTGGCTCCCTCCGCCATCCGGCTGAGCCGGGAAGTGGGGGAATACATGATCCGCCATATCAACGAATTCCGGCAGGGAACCGGCGCTTAGCGGTTGACTAAACGGGGAAAATATAGTATTTTATTAGGAGAATTTCATATTAGGGGGATTTTATGAGCACGCCGCACAATGAAGCCGTAAACGGCGATTTCGCAAAAACCGTCCTGATGCCGGGCGATCCCCTCCGGGCAAAGCGGATCGCGGAGACCTATCTGGAGGATGCCCGTCTTGTGAACAACGTCCGGGGCGTTCAGGGCTATACGGGAACCTATCGGGGACACCCGGTTTCCGTTATGGCGTCCGGCATGGGAATGCCCTCCATGGGCATTTATTCCTATGAATTGTTCCATGAGTATGATGTGGAAAATATTATACGAATCGGCAGCGCCGGAGCGATTCTGCCGTCTCTCAAGCTGCGGGACATCGTGCTGGCCCAGGCGGTATGCACGGATTCCAATTTTGCCCGGCAGTATAAGCTTTCCGGCATGTATGCGCCTATCGCGGATTTTAAGCTGCTGGAAACAGCCATAGCCGCTGCCCGTCAGATGGGCATGGATCCGCCGGTTGGCAATCTGTATTCCTCGGATGTGTTTTACAACGACGATCCATCCTCTATTTTGGAATGGGGAAAGATGGGCGTGCTTGCCACGGAGATGGAGACTGCGGCATTATATTGTAATGCCGCGAGAGCCGGAAAACGGGCTTTGGCGATCTGCACCATATCCGACCATCTGGTAACTGGCGAAAAGCTCTCCGCGAAAGACCGGCAGGTGTCGTTTACCCAGATGGTTGAACTGGCATTGGACGTGGCGGTGAAGTCTGCGGGCAAATAGGCGTCATTACTTCGGCGAAAACCGGCGATGGCGTGAAAACTCTATGATGGAGGAAGAAGGGCCATATGAAGAAGACAGATAAAATCAAAAGCCGAAGAAATGAGATCATACGAATCCTGGAGTCCACCCCGATTGCGTCAACGTCCATGCTCATTTCCTACTTTGGCGTTTCGAAAGAGACGATCCGGACGGACCTGCAGGAATTGGAGCGCGCGGGAATCGTTGCGCTTGTTCGCGGCGGAGCGAGTCTTGTCAGGAAGACGCCCAGCCCGATTTCTTATCAGCAAAGGCAGGGACTCCATCATGCCGAAAAGGTGCAGGTTGCCCGGGCCGCGAGTAAGCTTGTGCAAAAGGGGGATTCCCTGCTGCTGGAGGCCAGCACGACAACGGAAGCTTTCTGCCGGGAGCTGCTCCAGGACCTGACACTGCTGAAGACCTTGACGATTGTAACCAATTCAATTTATATTGCCCAGATATTTGGGCTTGGCGAGCTGGTGGACAGGCTCTTTCTTTTAGGCGGGTGGATTCGTCCCGCTGAAGGCGCGAGTCATGGAGCGTTTATTGACGAATGTTTGGATAAACTTTTGCTGAACAAGGCCTTTTTGAGCGGAGCGGCGCTGGATGACAGGCTGATTCTGTCAGCTTATTTTGTGGAAGACATGGCGTTTCAGCAGAAGGCAATCCGGCGGGCGAAGGAGACCATCATACTTCTGGATAAAGGGAAATATCCGTCCTCGGGTATATATTTTGTTGATGATTTGAGCTCTGTGGACTGCCTGGTAACAGACGCGGCATTCAGCGACAGGGAGTTGGCGATACTGAAAGAAAAGCATGTGGAGCTGGTGCGGGCATAGGCGAAGTTCTCTGTATACGAAAATGTTCTAGTTCAGCGAGGCGGTGGGCGGTACTATTCTCGGGCGTTACGGTCAGGGCGTTTGACAAGGCGGGGCTGAGCGTTCGGGAGTATCCGCTCACGCATTTTCTCAGATGGTGGTACTGTATGGGGCGGTCGCTTGACCGCCCCGTTTTTCGGAGCTGCAAAGCTTCCGGAAGACGGGCTGGGACAGGGTCCGGCCCCTGCATAAAATCTTCGAATAGGATATTCCCTGAGCGTTCCCGGCGGCAAACAAAAATACATAGACTTGCGGTGCGGCAGTGCGGCGACCTGCTAATGCCCAGGCCTCGGAGGAGTCTCTTCCTTGTCAACGATATGGCCGCTTTGAAGGGCATCTCGAAAATCTATCCCCACAGCGGAAGCCAAAAGAGAAAGGCAAGGGTGAAAAGAAGGGGAATCTCCGGACGATGGGCAGGGGCGCTGCCGCTGTTCAGGAGTTCAACTTGGATATTGCGGATAAGAATTTCACAGGTCTGGAGGGTTCCTTCAACTGCGGCAAGTCCACTACCCTGTGCATGGTGGCCGGTCTGGAGGAGATCAGTGAGGACGAGCTGTACATCGACAGCCAGCTCATTAACGACGTGGAGTCAAAGAACTGAAACATTGCCATAGGGTTCCAGAGCTATGCCCTCAAACACGCGTAATAATGTATGCTAACATAGCCTTCTCCCTGAAGCTCCGGGAGGTTTCCAAGGAAGCCGCCAAGATTCTGGACATCACTCAGTATCTGGACCGGAAGCCCACGGCCCTGTTCAGCGGCCAACGCCAGCGCGTGACCATCGTCCGGGAACCCAAGGTTACTGCTGATAGATGAGCTGCTGTCCAACCTGGACACTAAGCTCCGCAACCAGATGCGGACGAAGATTATCAAGCTCCGGCAGAAGGTCAGCATCACCCTCTTGTACGTTGCCCACGACCAGACTGAGGCCATGCCCCTAGACCGCACATTGTCATCATAAAGAGCGGCTTCATCCAGCAGACCAGCACCCCCTAGCAGGTCTTTGACCACCCTGTCAACTTCTTTGCGGCCGGGTTCATTGGCACATTACAGATGAACTTCTTCAATGTGAAGATACTCAAGGAGGACGGCAAATACAGCATTTCCGTGGGCGGAGTGATGGTTGCTCTGCTTGAGAGTAAGCAGAAAATCCCGGCGGATAAAGTATACGGCTCTGTGGGGTACGCCTTGAGCAAAGGTGAAAATATCATCAGTGCCAAAGTGGATGCCAGTGAAATGGTGGTCAGCGCAAGAACCTGGAATTCCAATAAAGGGAATCATAAGTATTAAGAAAGGAAACTGATGTGCAGAGGGCTGGAGATATTCTCCGGTCCTCTTTAATGCCTTGCTCCAGTCTGTTCTTGCTTTATCTTTGAACGTTAAAACCTTCGAACGGAGAGTCCCTGATAGTCCAAAGAGAAAATCAAGCTTTGGGGGTAATGATTCTCTGCGCGAGATGTAAGCCCTTCCAGATGGTAACTGCTGATAGAAATCATAGAGTTATTCTTCTGTACCCCAAGCTCTCCTTTGTCAGAAAGCCTTGCCCTTTTCACAATATCCTGCTTCTCTACAAATGTAGCGAGCGTTTCGGTTCCTCCCATACACTCCTCCGTCACTCCCCCGACAAAGGCGTAAATAGTCAACAACCGGTTCCAGACTTTACCGGCCCAACAAGGGGCATCTGGAGGTTTCCCCGGCCAACCAGACAGGATTCTTGCCTGCCCTGCTGACAGAAAGGAAACCAGTTGCAGGAGGTACCTCCCACCAGCGAGGAGATTTAGGCGATGATATTCAGGCCACCGTTACAAGAAAATTTTGCCGCTTTGCAGAAGCACACTGCACAAAACAGTCACGGGTAACCGGCCCTTTTACGCAGAGCAGGGTCGGCAAATACGCAATTTAGGATATTCACAGTTGTTTGCAGCTGCAATAAACAGGCAGGATTTAAATAGAATCTTGGAATATATCGCGGCTGAACATTAATACCTTTCCGTGTAGCAGACCGTCACTGATATTGGGTCGTTTCCCAACAACTTAAAGACAGTGCGGCATCCGGCACTCTGCTATCCGCTGCCGTCGGTAAGAAAGATGGCTTTTGGCCCCTTGTTTCAGGCAGCTGTTTTATCATGTGATATTTTAACTGCATAGCCTCGCCCCTCTCAGCTCTTCTTAATCATATATCAGGCCCCTTGAGAGGACTTTGTCAACAGCTCCAACGTCCCCTAGAAGCCTGGCAATTCCGAAAAACGGGGCGGGACAGAGCCCACCCCCACAAAAATCCCCCCCTCCCCATAACCACCGCCCCACCGAAAAACGCGGAGTCCTCCCAACCGGAAGGACTCCGCGCTCATCATCTCAGCCGCCCTCAATCCTCCGGCAGCTTCCAGTTAAAAAACCGCAGATAGGGCTCGCCGGTCTTCTTGCGGAAGGCATCCATATCCCGCTCCCGCCAGTCGTAGAACCCCACGCCGGTCTTGTACCCCAGGTCTCCCCGGTCCAGCCGTTCCTGAACAGAAGGATGAACCTCCGTAATGCCGCAGAGGTCAGGATACAGATACGCCTCGATATTGGCAACTAAATCCAGCCCCGCGTAGTCAAAGTGGTCAAACAGCCCGATAGACGTATACCGGGGCCCCCAGCTGGAGCGGATGCATTTGTCAATATCCTCCGGCCCGCAAATCCCCTGTTCCACCATGTACACCGCCTCTCTGTACAACGCATGCTGAAGCCGGTTGGCGATAAACCCGGGAGCGGGCCGGTTCATCCGGCAGACCTCTCTCCCGCAGTACTCCAGCAGCTCCGTCACAGCGGCGATAGCCCCCGGATCGGTAAACTCGTTCTTCACCAGCTCCACGCAGGGCACCATATGCGGCGGATTGTAGGGATGCGCCACCATGATTTTCTCTTTCCGCTCCATTCCCCCGGCCAGGTCCGCCGGAGAGATGGCGGAGGTGGTGGAGGCGATGGCCTTTAAATTCGGGCAGCCGGCCTCCACCCGGCAGTAGACCTCATACTTGACCTCCAGCCGCTCGGTAACGCACTCAAAAACGATCTCCGCGTCCCGCAGTCCGGCATAATCCTCCGTAAAGGACAGCCGCTTCTCACAGGCAGCGGCCTGCTTCTCCGTCACCAGCCCCTGCCCGATCAGGTCTTTGTAATAGGTCCGGTATTTCTCCAGCCCCGCCTCGCTGTTTTTCGCCAGCACGATGGTGGGGATACCGTTCCCGGTGAAGAGCACGGCCAGACTGATGCCGATCATGCCCTTGCCGATAATCGCGACCGGATGTTCCGTCATAAAATCCTCCTGTTACAGGCTACCCTTGCGGACAAGGTAGTCGTAGGCAATCCGCGCGTTGTTGGTGGAGATGTACTCCATGCAGTCGGGCTGTCCGATGTCCACCGGGCAGCGGTCGGCGAAGTTGATGCGCTGAATGCACTCTTCCCGGGTCCAGCCCTTGTTGATGATGGCGTCTCCTACCACGCTGAGCCAGTTATAGATGAACTGCTTGTTTTCGGCGATGCACTCTTTGCCCTTGACGGGCCCGTGTCCGGGGACGATATAGTCCACATCCAGGCTCTGGAGCCAGTCCAGGCTCTTGAACAGCGCGTCGAAGTCGATGGAGTGGAACCAGATCTGGCAGTTGTTGAAGATGTTGTCGCCCACGAATACCACCCGCTCCTCGGGGCAGTAGATGCTGGTCTGCTCGGGGGAGTGGCCGGGGGTGTGATAGCACTCGAAGGTGTGGTCACCCACCTTCAGCGTCAGCTTGTCGCTGAAGGTGATGTCGGGCTTGCCGATTTCCTCCTCGCCCTCGGGCAGGAGCTTGCCAGCCTGGGTGGGGTCCTGGCGCTTCAGCAGGTCGAGGTTGTACTCATAGGTGGTCATATTGAACGCCGGGGGAATCTTGTAATATCCGTTCAGCACCTTTTCCTGGGCAATGATGACAGCGCCCTCTTTTTTCAGGTAGGGATTTCCGAACACGTGGTCAATGTGTGATTCTGTGTTGATCACATACTTGACCCCGCCGCACTTTTTCTTAGCGAATTCGATCATCTGCTCCAGCTGGGTGATCCATTGGGCGGTGTCGATGAACACGGCGCCCGCACTGGTCAAAACCATAGAGGGATCGCAGCCCCGCATTCCGGTGAAGGTGTACACATTGGGCGTGATTTGCTCGATCTCGATATCGGGAGAGCTGACCGCCTGATCGTAGTCGGCGTAGTGACTTTGGCCGATTCCAACAACTTTTAACATAGGATGGTATCCTCCTTATCGAAACATTGAAACGGAAACCGGGGCCTCAGTTCATCCCCAGCTCATCCATCAGCTTGTCAATCTCATCGAACAGCAGCTGAGGGCTCTTGGCCCGAATCATGTAGTAGGGCCGTCCGGCGGCATATTTGGCGCAGAAGGCCGCCCGGTCCTGCCGCCGCGCGTCGGTGTCCACAATGGGCATAGCCAGCCCGAACTTGCCGCACAGCAGCTGATTCAGCCCGAAGAAATTCATCATGGAATGATAGCTCTGATAGGAGGCCTCAAACTGCCCCATCTTCTTCACGTCGGTCTTGAACCACCCGTCGATGCAGGGCATCACCGCCAGCTCCATCTGCTTGGGCTCATAGCACATGGGCATCTCCGGCTCTTCGCCGAAGAACATTTTGACGCCCTCGTCCTGGTCCGCCAGATCGGAGCGCTCGGTGCCCTTGGCCCGCTTCCGGACGTAAATATTCTTGGAGCCGTAGAGGGCAATGCCGCTCTCATGGTCCATGACGGTGGTCTCGGTGGAGAAGATTTCTGCCCCCCGGCGGCAGCCCTCCAGCTGGGTCATGGACTTGCCGTGGTTGTTCTCGCCGCCCACCAGCAGGATGCCCCGGCCCCGGTAGATGACGCTGGAGGAGTGGAAGGGATGGAGGCCCACCCGGTCCATCTCGTTTGCCAGCATGGTGACCAGAATCTTGTTCAGCTCGCCCTCCTCCCAGAAGCTGGTGAGAATGAGCTGACCGTCCACATAGCGGATGGACTTCACCGCCTCGTCATAATACCAGACGATGTCGGGCTTCTCCTTGGTGATCTCGTGGGAAACCTCCACGGAGCCCAGGCGGTAATTCAGGAAGGACATGTCCTCCGCCACGGCGGTGCGCTCCGGCCCGCCGATGACGTCAAAGCGGAGCACCGCCTTATTGCTGCTGATCTGCTCGGAAAATGTGCTCATAGGTTTCTCTCCTTATTTCATAGTGGTGATGGGCCGGGACTGGAGCAGGTACACCTGCCCGTCCACGATGGCCCATTCGATGTCCTCCGGCTTCTGGTAAAAGGCCTCGATCTTCCGGGCCAGCTCCACCAGCCGGTCCCGCTCGGCGTCGGTAAGCACCGGGGCCTCCCGCAGCTCTTCCGGAACGGGCTCTTCCCGGGTGCCGCCCTGTTCGCTGAGGCGGACCACCATGGTCTCCTTCTCGGAGATGTACTCCGTGGTGACTTCTCCGGTCCGCTTGTCAATCCAGAGATTGTCCGGCGTGACGATGCCGGAGACGATGGCCTCTCCCAGTCCCCAGGCGGCCTCCAGTACCACGGTGTTGTAGTCGTTGGTGATGGGGTTGGAGGTGAACATGACCCCCGCCTTCTGGGCGCTGACCATCCGCTGGACCACCACGGCGATGGAGATGCTCCGCTCGTCGAACTTCTTCTCCCGGCGGTAGAAAATCGCCCGGTCGTTGTACAGGGAGGCCCAGCACTCCTTGATGAACTTCACCACATCGTCGTTCCCGATGACGAAGAGGAAGGTCTCCTGCTGTCCGGCGAAGCTGGCGTCGTCCAAGTCCTCGGCGGTGCCGCTGGAGCGGACGGCCACCGGTTCCCGGCCCTGGCCAATTCGTCCGTAGTGCCCTACGATATCCTCCGCCATGTCCTGGGGGACGGGGCAGCTGATGATTTTCTCCCGGATTTCGGCGGACACGGCGATGAGGGAGGCGTCGCTGGAGAAGTCGATGGTCTCCAGCTTTTCGAACACGTAATCCCAGAGGCCGTTGGCCTCCATAAAGGCGTTGAACATCTCGGAGCGGACGATGAAGCCCTCGGGCACCGGGAGGCCCGCCCGGGACATGCGGCAGAGGCTGGCCCCCTTGCCTCCGGCGGCCATAGCCAGTTCGCCGTCGGGAATTTCGTCAAACCAGGCAAGATACTGATTCATGGAAACCCATTCCTTTCAACTCAAAAAGTGCGGCGCGCCGGAGGGCCGGCGCGCCGCCCGCGGCTGTCAGCCGAGAACCTCCACGACGCCCTTGGAACCGTCGACGCGAATCCGGTCGCCGGTTTTGATGAGCTGGGTGGCCCGCCGGGTACCCACCACGCAGGGGACGCCGAACTCCCGGGCCACCACGGCGGGGTGGGAGAGGGCCCCGCCGGTGTCCGTCACCAGGGCGGAAATCTTGGAGAAGGAAACCACCCAGGCGGGGTTGGTCATTTTGCAGACCAGGATCTCACCCTCCTTCACGGTGTCCAGCTCCGAGGGGTCGGAGACCAGATGGGCCACGCCCTCCTGGCAGCCGGGGCAGCCGGGGATGCCCTTCAGGACGGTCCGGCTGATTTCGGCCTTGCTCTCCTTCTCCTGCTGTTCGGCCTCGAACTTCTGGGGATAGCCCCACAGGGACTTATAGGGCTCGTTGTAGACCTGCCACTCGGTGGCGGTGCCGTACCACTCCTGGGGCGGCATCTTCTTCGCGGCCTCCATCCCGGCCCGGCGGGTCTTCACCAGTTCCTTGACCGGGTAGTCGCTGGAGCAGGCGCAGCGGATCTCGTCGTACTTCAGCATGAAGATGTCCTCGGCGTCGTCGAGGATTCCGGCCCGGACCATGGCCTCGCCGATGCGGACGAAGGCCACCCGCATGTGGGAGTAGATGCCCTGATCGATGTAGAAATGGTGGTCGGGCGTCAGGGGGGCCATCTTGACGCAGAGCTCCAGGGCGTATTTCAGCTCCGCCAGCAGGGAGGGGTCGCTGACCCGGGCGTAGAGCCCGTCGATGGCCTCCTTCTGGGAGGCCATACAGGCGTCATACTCGGCGTTGAAGTCGTAATCGTTGGCCACGTAGCCCCGGACGGCCTCGTAAATGGGGGTGGGGTCCTCGTACCAGGTCCGGTAGATGAACTCGTGGGTGTACATGGCCTTGAAGCCGTACTCCTCCCGGTAGTCGTTGACCATCTCCAGCAGCTTGCTGCCGCCGGGGATATCCACAGCCTTGGACATGATGGCCCCGGCGTCCTCCTTCAGGAACAGGTCCCTCAGGGCGGGGACGGAGCAGACGTACTCCTTCATCTCCCACAGGGCCTTAAGGGAGTCCCAGTTCCGGTCCCTGGGGGAGACGTTGATCTTGCCGATTTCCACGGAGTCCACCTTGCCCATGACCTTCTCATAGACGTTGGTGAAGTTGGTGGAGGCCTGGAACTGGGCCAGATTGATGATCCAGTGGATGCGGAAGGCCTCGGACTTCATATCCAGGATATCCTCCATGTGGATCATGATCTCCGGGAGGCTGCGGTGCTCGAAGTCGAAGTCCAGCATGGCCTTGTGCATCTGGAGGAGGCGGGGGACGTACTCCTTGTTCCAGCGGTCCATGAAGGTGTCGGCGTAAATGGGCATGACCTTGGTGTAATAGTCGAACATGGGGCCGATCTTGTCGGCGTCCATCTCCGGGGGCACCACGGCGGAGTAGACATAGCCGCCGATGTTCTTGGCAATCCAGGCCTTGCCGATGGGAGCGCCGAAGCGCTGATACATATAGGTGCAGTCCGCGCCCCAGCGGCCGTCGCAGTCCCACCAGCCGCCGACGTCGAAGTACAGGGGGGAAATGGGGTTGGGGCAGTGGAGGTCGTCATAGAACCACATCAGGCTCTTCTCGGCCTCGTCTTTCCAGGTGATGGGGAAGCGGTCGTCCGTAAATTTGGTGGCCAGAATCTTGGAAGTGTCACTCATCTTGCTTTCTCCTTTTCAGCACGTTTTGACCTCCGGGGCAGACTGCCCGGGGGATAGGGACGCAATCGATTATAGGGTGAGGGTCTTCCGGCTGGGGAAATACGGGGACGGTGGTTTTCTTGAAAAAACGGAAAAATCGATGGATTTTATCTTGCTTTTTGGAAAAACAGCGCTATGATAGGGGCAGATGCAAACTTTGTTCACAAAGGGATTTTACTGGCTTCGCTCGATAATCGATTATCGACAATCTAAATTTTATCAGGCTTGCTGAAAAAGTCAAGATGGGAACGCGCTTTTTCCGGCGAAATACTAGCCAAAAAGGAGAAGGAAAATTTATGCATTTAAGCAAGACGATTCCCGAGGTGGACACCCATACCCACACCGTGATCTCCGGCCACGCCTGGTCCACGCTGACGGAAAACTGCCTCTCCGCCAGGGCCCGGGGCATGAAGGGCCTCTGCCTGACGGAGCACGGTCCCGCCATTGAGGGCGGAGCCCCCGCTTACATCCCCCACAGCCAGCGGATGCTGCCGGAGACCGTGGAGGGCATCCGGGTGTACAAGGGCGTGGAGGTCAACATCCTGGACCACGCGGGGCGCCTCGACATCCCCCCGGAGTACCTGAAGCTCTGCGAGTTCGCGATTGCCAGCATTCACACCCATATGTTCCCGGAACGGGACAAACAGGAGGAAAACACTCGGGTTTATCTGCAAATCCTTCGGAATCCATACATTGATATTCTGGGCCACGCCGACGATCCCTCGGTCCCCTGTGACTTCGAGGCCTTGGTCCGGACGGCGGGGGAGGAGGGCAAGCTCCTGGAGCTGAACAACAACTCCACCACCGCCCACCGCCCCGGCAGCCTCCCCTCCCTGAAGCGCTATATCCTCTGCTGCAAGGCCCACGGACAACGGGTCTGCGTCGCCAGCGACGCCCACTTCCACACCATGGTGGGCAGCGTGGAACCCCTGATGACCCTGCTGGAGGAACTGGAGTTCCCCCAGGAGCTTATCGTCAATCTGACCAAAGAACGCTTTGACAATTATCTGAAAGAGCGAAACCGCCGTTTCCAGCCAATCCCTGATTGACAAACCGGGCGGAAGCGCATACAATCATAATCAATAATCGATTATATGACAACGCCCTGAATTTGACAAAACCTGGAATACCCGCCTATAAAAGGACGCCGTCCGCCAGCCGCGGACAGCCGCGCCGGGACCGGAGGGTCCGGACGGCGTCCCGCCGGAGAGGAGGCCGAAATGGAAGAAAAACGCCAGAAGGAAAAAGCCACCCTGCGCAAGGAAATCCGGACCTACATACAAAAGCAGATTGCCAGCGGCCGCTTCCGGGCCGGGGACCGGATCGTGGAAACCCAGCTGGCCCGGGAGCTCAGCGTCTCCCAGGCCCCGGTCCGGGAGGCCATCCTGGAGCTGGCCGCCATGGGCCTCCTGGAGGAGCGGCCCTATTCCGGCTCCTTCGTCCGGAAGCTGACGGCGGAGGACATTGAGGACATCTACAATACCCGGGCGTTCCTGGACGAATACGCCGCCCGGCGGGCCGCGCAGCGCATCACCCCGGAGCAGCTGGCGGACATGGAGGCCCTGCTCCGGCAGATGGACGGGGCCGGGAATCCCCACGACTTCGTGGAAAAGGACATAGCCTTTCACGCCCTGGTGGTGGACGCCGCCGGGAGTCCCGCCCTCAAGCGGATGTGGGAGAGTCTGCGGCTGGTGGAGTGGACGGGATTGTCCGTGGCTGTGACCCGGAATACCCTGCCGGAGCTGGCCAGGCAGCATTGGGAAATCTTCCGCCTCCTGGAGCGGCACGCCGACCACACGGCGGGCGCGCATATGTTTCTGCATATCAAGCGCTTCGGAGACGAGATGAAGCAGTATTTCCAGGAGATGGACGGGAACATCCTGCCCCTTCCCGGGACGGAAGGGGAACCGGGCTGATGATTCGCGGGGCCCTCGCGGCGAACCGCCCGCCCCCGGAATCCCCGGAACACGCTGGACGACATGGAAAAGGAGAGGACGATATGGCAGATCGGAATACGCCCCGCCCCTGCGGGGACTTCCAGAAGGAGGGCCGGGAGTGGGACCGGCTGGTGGTCCGCCGGAAGGACACTACCGGCGGGGAAGCCGTCGTTGGACACTCGCAGATTCGTAAGGACGCCGTGGAGAAGGTGACGGGCGCCGCCCAGTACGGCGCGGACTTCAACCTCCCCGGGCAGCTCTACGGGGCCGTGGCCCACAGCCCCCACCCCCACGCCAGAATCCGGAGTGTGCGGACGGAAAAGGCCTGGGCCGTCCCCGGTGTCCGGGCGGTGATCACCGGGGCGGACTACCCGGAGCCCTACGGCCAGTTTATTGCCGACCAGCCCATCATCGCCCTGGACAAGGTGCGCTATCAGGGGGAGCCGGTGGCCGCCGTGGCGGCGGATACCGAGGCCGCCGCCCGGGAGGCCGCCGCGCTGGTGGAGGTGGAATATGAGCTCCTTCCGGTGGTGAACACCATCGAGGAGGCCATGAAAAATCAGGTCCTGGTTCATGAGGACTGGAGCCGCTACGCGTGCAGCAGCGTCTGCTTCCCCGTACAGGGAACCAATATCGGCGACCAGTTCCACCTGAAAAAGGGCGACGTGGAGAAGGGCTTTGCCGAGGCGGACCTGGTGGTGGAGTCCAGCTTCCGCTGCGGCCAGCTCCAGCACACCCTGATCGAAACCCACACCGCCACCGCCGTGGCCAATCCCTGCACTCAGGAGATTCAGGTCTGGACCCCCAACCAGTCCCCCTTCGGCATCCGGGGGCTGATGGCGAAGATCTTCGGCGTTCCGGCGGAGAAGGTCCGGCTGACCATGACCCATATCGGCGGGGCCTTCGGCGGAAAGTATGAGGCCAAGTGCGAGCCCATCGCCATCGCCCTGTCCCTGAAGGCCGGGGGCCGTCCGGTGAAGCTCACTTATGACCGGCACGAGGAGTTTGCGGCCACGGTCTGCCGGTCTACGGTACAGTACTATATCAAAACCGGCGTGAAGCGGGACGGCACCATCACCGCCCAGCAGGTCACGGGCTACTGGGACGCCGGGGCCTATGTCACCACCAATCCCCGGGTGGACTACAACGCGGGCTTCGCCGCCCACGGGCCCTATAAGATTCCCAATGCCCAAGTGGACACCTATGTCTACATGACCAACCGGACTCTGGGCACCGCCTACAGGGGCTTCGGCGTGACGGAGGCGGCCACCCTCCACGAGCACCAGATGGATATCGTGGCCCGGAAGCTGGGAATGGAGCCCCTGGCCTTCCGGCTGCACAACTGCCTCCACGACGGGGACCCAGGCATCACCGGGGAGATCATCTCTACCTGCGCCGTGGAGGAGTGCCTGCGGGCGGCGGCGAAAAACGTGGACTGGGACCGCCTGCCGGACCGCTGGACCGATGAGGAGGGGAACCTCTGCGGCAAGGGGATTGCGTGCTTCAACAAGCTGACGGGCACCCCCTCCACCACCTCCTGCATCGTGAAAATGAACGAGAACGGCTCCATTTACATCTGGTCCGCCAGCCGGGAGATGGGACAGGGCGTCACCACCACCATGCCCCAGTTCGCGGCGGAGAGCCTGGGCATGAAGCTGGAGAACATCAGCGTGGCGCCTGTGGACACCGCCATGACCCCCTATGACAAGACCACCACCTCCTCCCGGTCTACCTTCCACTCCGGCAACGCCATTCTGGAGGCCTGTGAGGACATCAAAAAGCAGCTCTGCCGTTTGGCCGCCCTCAAGTGGGGATGCGGGGCGGAGAATGTGATCTATACCCGCGGGGGGTACATTCAGGACGCTGGGAACCCGGAGCGGCGCATTCATATCGACGAGGTGGGGAAATCCGGCATACTCCATGAGCAGGACCCGGTGATCGCCATCGGGCGGTATGGGACCTCGGACATCTTCGACCCGCCGCCGGTGGACGGGCGGCAGTCCGCGCGGCCCACGGTTATGTGGATGATCGGCGCACAGGCCGCCGTGGTGAAGGTGAACCCGGTGACGGGCCGGGTGAAGGTCGTGAAAATGGGCGCGGCCCACGACGTGGGCAAGGCCGTGAATCCCACGGGATGCCTTCAGCAGATCGAGGGGGCTATCGTTATGGGACTGGGCCACGCGCTGATGGAGGAAATGATCTATGAGGACGGAATCCTCCGGAACGGGAACATGGTGGATTACAAGGTGCCTACCTTCATGGACTCCGATGTGGAGACCCGGATTACCCTGGTGGAGAACGGACACCCGGAGGGGCCCTTCGGCGTGAAGGGCATCGGCGAGCCGGGACTGGTCCCCACCGCCGCCGCGATTGCCGGGGCGGTCTGCCACGCGTGCAATACGGACTTTACGTCCATTCCCATCAAGCCTGAACACATTCTCTTCCGAAAGGAGGTTGAGGACTGATGCTGCCGGATTTTGAGTACTATACCCCGACAGACGTTCTGGAGGCCTGTGAACGGAAGGCCTCCGGCGCGAAGCCTGTGGCCGGGGGTACCGACGTCTATGTCAACATGCACGCCGGAAGGGAGCTCACCGGGAAAATCGTGGACCTCAAGGGTCTGGAGGCCCTCCGGGGACGGAGCCTTACGGCGGAGGGCCTAAACCTGGGGGCCCTGACCACCCACCGGGAGGTGGAGATCTGGGAGGAAATCCGGGGGCGGTATTACGCCCTGTATCAGGGCTGCTCCCAGGTGGGGTCCGTCCAGATTCGGTGCCGGGGAACCCTGGGGGGCAACATCATGAACGGCGCGCCGTCGGCGGACTCGGCGGGGCCTCTGCTGGTCCACGGGGCGGAGGTCCTGGCCCTGGGCCCGGCGGGGGAGCGGAGAATTCCGCTGGAGCGGTTTTACACCGGGCTGAAGGCCTTCGACCTCCGGCCGGAGGAGCTGCTGGGACGGATTTTCCTGCCCCTGCCGCCGGACTGCGGGGGCAGCGCTTACTATAAGTACACCCGGCGAAATGCCATGGACCTGGCCCTTATGGGCGTCAGCGCCTACGTGGAGCTTCGGGAGGGCGTGCTGGAGAATGTGCGGGTGGCCCTGACCACCGCCGGGCCCGTGCCCATGCGGAGCTATGCCGCCGGAGAGGTGCTGGAGGGGCAGCGGGTTTCGGACGCGCTGATCGCCCGGGCTGCGGAGGCCGCCGCCGGGGAGGGAAAGCCCCGATCCAGCTGGCGGGCCGGAGCGGAGTTCCGGACCCGGCTGATTCACGACATTACGATTCAAGTGCTCCATGAGGCCGTTTTCCGGGCGGGTTTGCCGCCGGAGAGAAAGGCGGAGCCCATTCCACAGCGGCTGTATCCCGGACAGATCGGGAAAGGAGGCGAGGGTCTTGCGGAAGACTGATATTCGTGTGACGGTGAACGGCGTGGTTTATGAGAAGACCGTGCCGTGCAGCCAGACGCTGCTGCGTTTTTTGCGGGAGGAGCTGTTCCTTACCAGCGTCAAGGAGGGCTGCGACGAGGGGGAGTGCGGCGCGTGCACCGTCCTGATGGACGGGACGCCGGTGAACTCCTGCCTGGTGCTGGCGGCGGAGCTGGACGGACGGGAGATTCTGACCGCCGAGGGCCTGGCGGGAGACGGGCGGCTCCATCCCCTTCAGGAGGCCTTCGTGGAGGCGGGGGCCATTCAATGCGGGTACTGCACGCCAGGGATGCTTATCAGCGGAATTGCGCTGCTGAACCGGTATCCCCATCCCACCCGGGAGCAGATTCGGAAGGAGATGGAGGGCAACCTCTGCCGCTGTACCGGCTACACCCGGATTGCCGACGCGGTGCTTCTGGCGGTGGAAAAGATGGACGCCGCCAGGGCGGAGGCCAGGGCCGGCGGAGAGGCGGAGCCGGAGTTCCGGGGCATCGGAGGCCGGTTCGCCGAGGCCTGGAATCACCGGGGAGACTCTGTCTGAAGGCACGGGGCCGGTGGATGCGCGGGGGAATTCCGAAAGGGGTTCCCCCGTGCGCGGCAGGACTATTTTGACAAGCGGGGCAAAGGGGCCGCCGCCTTTTTTTGTTTACAAAAGGGTTTGCATTTTGACGGGAAGTGTGGGAGAATAGTGGAAAACGTGCGGACGGCGGACAGAGGGCCGCGAAAGGTGTGACGGGATGAGCGGCAGAAGCGGAAAACGGCTTCCGGCAAAGGAAACCATGCGGAGCAATATCAAGGATCACATTCAGCAGCAGATCGCCGAGGGCGTGTACCGCCCGGGAGACCGGATTGTGGAAACACGGCTGGCCCGGGAGCTGAACGTCTCCCAGGCCCCGGTCCGGGAGGCCATGCTGGAGCTGGCGGCCATGGGCCTCCTGGAGGAGCGGCCCTATTCCGGCACCTATGTGCGGAATTTTACCCCGGATGAAATCGAGGATATCTTTGAAACCCGGGCTTTTATCGAGGAATACGCCGCCCGCCGGGCCGCGAAACGGGTTACGGAATCCCAGCTGGCCGGGATGGAGGCGATGCTGGAGGAGATGGACCGGAACCGGGACCTGCGGGATTTTGTCCATCTGGACATGGAGTTTCACGGGCTGGTCATGGATGCCGCCGGAAGCCCGGCGCTGAAGCGGGCGTGGAAAATCCTCCGCATGGCGGAGTGGACCTATCTCTGCGCGGCGATTACGGCCTTTTCGCTGGATGAGCTGATTGCGCAGCACCGGAATATCTATCGCTATCTGAAGGCCCGGGAGGAGTCCAGTGCAGGGGCTTATATGTTTCTGCATATCAAGCGCTTCGGCGATGAGCTGGGACAGTATTTTGCCGCCCGGAGCGGGGAATTGCCGAAGGAGGAATAGGGGAACCTCTGTGGCTCCGGGAGAACCCGAAAAAGCCGCAAGCCCTGGGGGAATGGCCTGACCAGGGGGTCAGGCCCCGCAAGGGGAGTGCAAGCTCCTCTTTTAAGAAACTGCATGAATGAGAGGGGCTGCCGGGAGCCTGGGGTTCCTGGTTTGGTTTAAAAATGAGTCCGGCAGGCGAGTTTTCTTCTTCGCCTGCCGGACTTGTTTTATGCTTTTTGGGCTTTGGGTGCATTGACACAGGTCCCATGGCAGACATGGGCGGCCTCCATAACCACCTCGCTGACCGTGGGATGGGGATGGACCGTACTGCCGATCTCCGCGATGGTTCCCTCGCACTCCATGACGGCCGCCACCTCCGCGGCCAGGTCCGTGGCCCGGGGGCCAATGACATGGAAGCCCAGAATTTCGTCCGTGGCCTTATCGAAGACGAATTTCACCAGGCCCTTATTCTCCCCCATGGTGAGGGCCTTGCCGTTGCCGCTGAGGCTGAACACGCCGGTTCCGACATCCCGCTTCCCCGCGCGGGCCTGCTCCTCCGTGAGGCCCACCATCGCCGTCTCCGGATTGCAGTAGACACAGGAGGGGATGCGGTTCAGGTTCAGCTGCTTGCAGGGCTTTCCCGCGATATGGTCCGCCACCAGTAGGCCCTGGGCCGAGGCCACATGGGCCAGCTGCATTTTCCCGTTGATATCGCCGATGGCGTAGACCCCGGGGACGTTGGTCCGGCACAGGCCGTCGATCTCCACAAAGCCCTTCCGGTCCATCTTTACCCCAATCGTATCCAACCCTATGCCCTTCGTATTCGGCACCCGGCCTCCGGCTATGAGGACGACGTCGCCCTCTGCCGTGCCCTTCGTCCCATCTTTTACCGAGGCATACTGCACCTTCAGGCCCGGTTCGATGGACTCCACGCGGACGCCCAGCGCCAGCTCTACGCCGTTCTTTTTCAGCTCGGCTTCCACAAAGTCCGTGATGTCCTTGTCTAGGGGGCCCAGTACCCGGTCCAGCATCTCCACAATGGTGACCTTTACCCCCAGACGGTAATAGAAGGTGGCAAACTCGATGCCAATGACCCCGCCGCCGACAATGACAATGTGCTTCGGACAGGTGGTCATATTCAGAAGCCCCGTGGAATCCACCACCCCGGGGAGGTCCGCGCCGGGAATGGGAATCCGGGCGGGACTGGAGCCCGTGGCGGCGATCAGGTGCTTACACTCCAGGGTCTCGCCGTTATCCAGGGCCACCGTGGTCCGGGAGGTCAGGGTGGCGCGGGCCTTGAACACGGTCACGCCATGGCTCTTCTCCAGAAAGCCGATGCCGTTGCTCAGCTGCTTCGACACCGCATTCTTCCGCTCAATGATCTTGGCATAGTCAAAGGTCACGTCTCCGGCGGTGACGCCGAAGGCCCCGCCGTTCTTCGCCTCATAGTACACATCGGCGGAGTGGAGAAGGGTTTTCGTGGGGATGCACCCCCGATTCAGGCAGGTGCCTCCCAGCTCCGCCTCCTCCACCAGGGCGGTGATCAGGCCGTTCTGGGCCAGCCGGATGGCGCACTCATAGCCGCCGGGGCCTCCGCCTACCACTACCGCGTCAAACTTTTGCATTTCTCCACCCTCCTCAGATCAGCAGAACCGGGTTTTGCAGGTAGTTCTTCACCTTTTGCAGGAACTTCGCCGCCTCAGCTCCATCAATAATCCGGTGGTCGTAGCTCAGGCACAGGGCGCACATGGACTTGATGGCGATTTCGTCCTCTCCCTCCGAGTTCGTGACCACCACCGGGGTCTTGGCAATCCGGCCCACCGCCAGAATGGCGGACTCCGGCGGATTGATGATCGCCACGAAATCATCCAGGTCAAACATGCCCAGAGAGGACACGGTAAAGGTGCCGCCGTGGTAGTCCGCGTCGGTGAGGCGGCCTTCCCGGGCCTTTTCGATGAGCTCCGCCGACCGGGCCGCGATGCCGGAGAGGCCGATGATATCCGCGTCCTTAATCACGGGGACAATCAGGCCGCCGGGGACGGACACGGCGGTGCCCACATTCACATAATCGTGATATAGAATGCTGTCCCCATCCACGCTGGCGTTGACAATGGGCATATCCGTCAGAGCCTTGGCACAGGCCCGGACAATGATATCATTATAGGAAACCTTGACGCCCAGGTCCTTGTACTGCTGCCGGAGGGCGATGGCGGCGGTCATGTCCACGGTGATGCGGTGATTCGTCTGGGCGTTGGTCTCCTTGCTGGCCAGCATGTTCCTGGAAATCGCCTTCCGCATGCCGGACATCTTCTCCCGGCGGGTGCCCCGGCCCTGCTGAGGCGCGGCGGGGGCCTCCTCCACGGCGGCGGGGGCCGGCGCGGAGCCGGGGAGGTCGGCGGTGGTGATCTTCCCGTTGGGGCCGGTGCCGGTAATCCCGGCGAGGTCCACGCCCTGGGCCTTCGCCAGGTTCGCCGCCAAAGGCGTCACGGCAGGGCGCTTCACCGCCAACACGTCCCGCTCAATCACCAGCCCGTCAGGGCCCGAGCCGGGAACCGCAGAGATATCCACGCCGTTCTCCTCCGCCCGGAGGCGGGCCCGGGGAGAGGAGAAAACCCGTTCGCCGGGGGCCCGCTCCACAGCGGGAGCGGCCGGAGCGGCCTCCTCCACCACGGGAGCAGCGGCCTCCGCCGGGGCGTCCCCGCCCTCCAGGAGGGCGGAAATATCCTCCCCCGGCTCACCCAGAACGGCAATCGGCTGGGTGATGGGCACCACATCCCCCTCGGGGTGGATAATCTTCAGCAGGGTGCCGGAGGCCTCCGCGTCCATGGTAATGGTCAGCTTGTCGGTCTCCATCTCAAAAAGAGGCTCTCCGGCGGCGACGGCCTCCCCTTCCTTCTTCAGCCAGCTGGTGATGGTGCCCTCCTCCATCATAAGACCCTGCTTGGGCATAATGACAATCGTTGCCATAAAATAATGCTCCTTCCAGTTCCCCCATTACCGCCCCGGCCTGGTTGCCGAGCGCCAAAGCCTGGATTACCACCGGGGCCGGTAACGAGCGAAAGTTCTTTTTGGTTCCTTTTTCTTTCAAGAAAAAGGAACTCAGCGGTAGCAGGCGGCTTTGCACGCGTCGGTGATTTCCTTTACGCTGGGAATGACCGCCGCCTCCAGGCCGGGGTTGAAGGGCAGGGGGCACGCCTTCGCGCCGATGTGAACCGGAGCCGCGTCCAGATACGGGAACACCATCTGCCCCACCTGAGACACTACCTGCGCGCCCCAGCCGTTGTTCTGGTGAGCCTCATGAACCACCACCAGGCGGCCCGTCTTCTTCACGCTCTCCGCCACAGTATCATAGTCAAAGGGCACCAGAGTCCGGGGGTCGATCACCTCGGCGGAAATGCCCTCCTTCGCCAGCTCCTCCGCCGCTTCCAGGGCCCGGCTGACATAGAGGAGATTCGCCACCAGGGTGACGTCCGTGCCCTCCCGCTTGATGCCGGCCTTTCCAAAGGGAATCATGAACTCCGGATCGTCGGGAACCTCTCCCTTGGTGATGTACAGCGCCTTGTGCTCAAAGAAGCAGACCGGATTGTCGTCCCGAATGGCCGTGCGGAGAAGGCCCGCCGCCTCGGCGGGAGTGGAGGGACAAGCTACCTTCAGGCCGGGAATGTGCATGAAAATGCTCTCCAGCGACTGGGAGTGGGTGGCGGCGTTGCCCCGGCCCGTGCCCTGCTGGCTGCGGAGAACCATAGGAATCTTCGCGTTCCCCCCGAAGACATAGCGGGTCTTCGCCATCTGGTTGAAAATCTGGTCCGCCGCCACAAAGGCGAAATCCCAGTACATCAGCTCCGCCACGGGCCGCATGCCCGCGCAGGCCGCGCCCAGGGCCGCGCCCACAATGGCGGACTCGGAAATCGGGGTGTTGCGGATACGCTCCGTGCCGAATTCCTGATAGAGGTCCCGGGTGGTGCCGAAAACGCCGCCCAGCTTCTCCACGTCCTCGCCCATGACAAAGACCCGCTCGTCCCGGCGCATTTCCTCGGCGATGACCTGGCGGATCGCCTGCGCGTAACTCAGTTTAGCCATTGATGCGTACCCCCTTATCCTTCATAGAACACGTCGTCAAGAACATGGGCCGGGTCCGGCTCCGGGCTGTTCATGGCGAACTCCACGGCGGCCTCCATCTTCTTGGCGGCGGCCTGGTCAATCTCGTCCAGCTCCTTCTTGGAAGCCAGCTTCTGTCCGATCAGATACTCCCGGAAGCGCTGAATGGGGTCCCGGTTCTGCCGCCAGTCCTCCACTTCCTCCCGGGTGCGGTAGACCTCTGGGTCTCCGGTCCAGTGGCCCCGCCAGCGGTAGGTCTTGCACTCGAGGATGCTGGGGCCCTCGCCCTTCAGGGCCCGCTCCTTGGCCCGGGCAAAGGCCTCGTAGACCGCCACTACGTCGTTGCCGTCCACGGTCTCGCCGGGGATGCCGTAGGCCGCGCCCCGGACGGAGATGTCCTGAACAGAGGTGGACTGCCATACGGGGACGGTCATGCCGAACTGGTTGTTTTCCACCACGTAGACGCAGGGGAGCTTCCACACGGCGGCCATGTTGATGGACTCATGGAAGGTGCCCTGATTGGACGCGCCGTCCCCGAAGAAGGCCACGGCCACGTTGGGCTTGCCCTGCATTTTCAGGGCCAGCGCGCCGCCGGTGGCAATGGGAATGCCGCCGCCCACGATGGCGTTGGCGCCCAGGTTGCCCTTGGAGAAGTCCGCGATGTGCATGGAGCCGCTGCGGCCCTTGCAGTAGCCCGTGGCCTTGCCCATCAGCTCCGCCAGGGCCCGGTCCAGCTCCGCGCCCTTGGCGATGCAGTGGCCGTGGCCCCGGTGGGTGGAGGCGATGAGGTCCTCGTCCGTCAGCTGGGAGCAGACCGCGGCCGCCACGGCCTCCTCGCCGGTGTAGAGATGGACGGAGCCCCGGAGCTTGTTCTCGGTGAACAGGGTCCACGCCGTTTCCTCAAAGTCCCGGATTTCGTTCATTTTGTTGTAAATCCATAGACCGGTTTGCTTGTCGATCATAGAAGGGACACCTCCGCTTTTTTATGATAGTGCCATTTTAGCACACAAATTATAAATAATCAATAATCTATAATTTTATTTTTTGAACGAAGTTTCGAAAGCGGGTTTGTGGACTTTGTGGAGGGGCGGGCTTTCCGCTTGCCAAATGGGGCGCGCTGTGATAGGATGAAATTGTTTCCAGCCGGACCCTGGGGCCCGGAATTCAGGCGGCAGCGCCGGATAATTTTACAGGAGGTCAGCCATGTTACACGAGTTCAGCTTCCAGTCCTTCAACCAGCGGGATCAGGTGCAGGCCTGGATTTACGTTCCCGCCGCCAAACCCGTGGGGATCATCCAGCTGGTCCATGGCTTCGGTGAGCACTCCAGACGCTACCTTCACATGATCTCCCGCTTCCTGGACAGCGGGTACATTGTGGCGGCGGACGATCACGTGGGCCATGGCAGAACCGCCGTGGTCAACAACGCCTGGGGCGATTGGGGAGACCGGGGCGTCCACACCATGATGGAGGACGAACACACCCTCAACGGGCTGGTCAAGGAAAAATACCCCGGCCTGCCCTGCTTCCTCTTCGGCCACAGCATGGGCTCCTTCATCACCCGGGACTACATCACCGCCTACGGCGGGGAGCTTGCCGCCGCCGTCCTCTGCGGCACCAGCGGCGTGTTCCCCGGCCTTCAGGAGGGCATGGCCATGCTTCAGGCCGCCGTGGACGCCGGACAGGGCGAGGCCTCCGACCCCAACGCCGCCGGGGCCCTGCTGGGCTGGATGTGCGAGCGGTGCACCGAGGAAATCCGGTTCGGCAACGAGTGGATCTGCGCCGACCCCTTCGTGCAGGCGGACCACGCCATGGACCCCCTGGACGCCTTTTCCCGGCCCACCAGCAACCGCTCCTTCCTGGACTTCTGCCGGATGATCGACATCATCACCGGACCCGCCTGGGCGGAGAAGGTCCCCAAGGACCTGCCCATCTTCAACATCGCCGGAGGTGAGGACCCCGTGGGCCAGTACGGCGAGGGCGTCCGGCAGGTCTCCCGCTGGCTGGAGGACTCCGGCCACAAGGTGACAACCCGGATTTATGAGGGCTACCGCCATGAGATTCACAACTACAGCGACCTCAAGGATCAGGTGGAGCGGGATATCCTGGATTTCCTCCAGAGCATCGCGGACTGACCGGAGGCAGGGCATGGAGGATAAACGCTACGTCATCGCCATGGACCAGGGCACGACCAGCTCCCGGTGCATCCTCTTCAACCGGCGGGGCGAGGTTTGCAGTGTGGTCCAGCGGGAGTTCCCGCAGATTTACCCCCAGCCCGGCTGGGTGGAGCACGACCCCATGGAAATCTGGTCCAGCCAGATGGGTGTCACCATGGAGGCCATGCAGAAGGCCGGGGTGAACGCCGGGGAAGTGGCCGCCATCGGCATCACCAACCAGCGGGAAACCACCCTGGTCTGGGACGCCGCCACCGGACGGCCTGTGTGCGGCGCCATCGTCTGGCAGTGCCGCCGGACGGCGGACCGCATCGAACAGCTCCGCCGGGACAGACTGGAGGAAACCGTCCGGCGGAAGACCGGCCTGATTCCCGACGCTTACTTTTCCGCCAGCAAGCTGGCCTGGATTCTGGACAACGTCCCCGGCGTCCGGGAGCGGGCGGAGCGGGGAGAGCTGCGCTTCGGCACCGTGGATTCCTGGCTCATCTGGAATCTGACGGAGGGCCGGGTTCATGCCACGGACTACACCAACGCCTCCCGGACCATGCTGTTTGACATCCACCGGCTCCAGTGGGACCCGGAGCTTCTGGACTATTTCCGCATTCCTGTGTCCCTGCTGCCCCAGGTGCGGCCCAGCAGCTGTTTGTTTGGGACTACGGAGAAATTCGGCGGGAATATCCCCATCGCCGCCGCCGCCGGGGACCAGCAGGCCGCGCTCTTCGGGCAGTGCGGCTTTGCGCCGGGGGATGTGAAGAGTACTTACGGCACCGGGGGCTTCCTCCTGATGAACACCGGGGAGGAGGCGGTCCGCTCCCGGAAGGGGCTGATTACCACCCTGGCCGCCAGCGCCGGGGAGGGCGTCCGGTATGCCCTGGAGGGCAGCGTGTTTATTTCCGGGGCGGCGATTCAGTGGCTGCGGGACGAAATGGACATGCTGGACAGCGCCGCCCAGACCGAGGCCGTCTGCATGGAAGTGGAGGACGCGGGGGGCGTCTACGTGGTCCCGGCCTTCACCGGGCTGGGAGCTCCGTACTGGGAGCCCTACGCCCGGGGCACCATCGTGGGACTGACCCGGGGCGTGACGAGGCGGCATGTTATCCGGGCTGTGACGGAATCCCTGGCCTATCAGACCAACGACCTGCTGGCCGCCATGAAGGAGGAGTCCGGGCTGGCCCTGTCCTCCCTCAAGGTGGACGGCGGGGCCAGTGCCAACAACTTCCTGATGCAGTTCCAGTCCGACCTCTCCGGCGTGCGGATTCAGCGCCCCCGGTGCATCGAGACTACGGCCCTTGGGGCGGCGTATCTGGCGGGGCTGGCTGTGGGATTCTGGAAGAACCTGGATGAGATACGGAACAACTGGTCCTGTGAACGCGCGTTTTCTCCCGCCGTGGGGGACGAGGCCCGCCTGGCTATGCTGAAGGGCTGGAAGCGGGCGGTCCGGTGCGCCGTGGCCTGGGCCAGAGACGAGGAGTGACGAAGACCCTAAAGGAATAAAAAAGAGGACCATACCCGCCGGTTAGACGGGTGTGGTCCTTTTTGCTGCGGTCAGGGGGCGCGGTTTGGAGTTTGACGCCGCCGGGGTTTTAATCCCAGAAGCTGTGGGCAATCCGGGTCAGATCATCCTGGGCGCTGCCATGGGGGCTGGGAGGCTCTTCCAGGTTTATGAAGTAGTCGATGAAAAAGGTTTCTACATCCGGGTCGCCTTTTAATTCCGCCAGCATCTGAAATGCTTCCGCTTTCAGACTGCAATACCGGTCCCGGATGGCGGCGCACCGGAGGGCGGTGTCCTTCAGGCGGGAATCCCCTAGGCTCCGCAGAACCACCAGCACTCCCCGGAGCTGACGGCGGTAGAGGCCGGGGTCCGTCAGCCAGATTTTCAGCTCCCTGTCCGTGGGATAGCGGATTTCCGCCGCCGACACCAGGGCGTATCCTTCGGCGGTGGGGCAGCGTTTTCCGGCGGTCAGCAGCGCCTCCGGCAGGTCTGCGTCCGCAAGACGGCCCGTCGGCAGGGGGGTGGGGTTTTCGGGGAGTCTCCATGGCTCTTTCGGCAGAGGTATCCCGTTCATGGCCTCGACAGGTATTGTGAACGGGCCGAAGCAGGCGGCATATTGTTCATACCGTCTGGGAATTACTGGTATACGATGAAGCGGCGGTACTGTGACCGGGCGCAGCTGGTAATGCTTCAGCCGCAGTACCGTCAGGCAGGGCAGAGTCCGGCCCAGAAGGGCGGCGGCAGCCGCTTTGTGGTGGCCGTCCAGCAGGACGGACATTCCCTCCATCACATGGAGGGCAAGCCCGTGGGGAGGAGGGCCGTCCCGCTGGAAACGCTCCTTGTAATAATCCACCCGCTCCATGTTCAGCCGGGACCGCCGCTGGGAGGGATAGAGAAACACCGGCGGCAGATGCTCATACTGGTAGTCGTAGTCAAGATCATGGAGGCAAACCGCACCGGTGGCGGGGTTGGGTTCCAGATGGTCGGGCACATTCCAGAAGAACTGCCCGCAGCCGCCGGTGGGATAGGCGTCGCTCTCTGCCAGCACATAGACGCCCTCCGGCAGAAGCTCCAGCAGGGGCGACAGGGCGGGAACGGCGTCCTCCAGCCGGGGAAAGCTGCCGTTGAGAGTTTCCCGCAGGGCGTCCAGCTCCGGGCACTCCGCCGTATCCAGGCCCCAGCCGGTGCAAAGCCGGCTTTCGCTTGTCTCCCATGCGGCAAAATGCCCGGACAGCAGCGGCGTGCCCCGGAGGGTGAGGCAGTGGGCCGATTCATAGCCGTCCGCCTCCGGCGGAAGGGGGCGGCTCTCCCAGCGGAAGGCGCCGGTTCCGCGGATATGGAGCAAAAGGGCTTCCCGGCACCAGGGCTGTTTGGTCAAGTCAATTTTTGCTGGGAGGACGCGGACGGCCTCCCGGTTCCAGGGCATTTTCATGGATGGCCTCCTTTCACGGACGGCTGATTGGGTTTGCGGGGAGGCTTCAGGCGGAGGACTCCCGGATGCACTCAGTATAGCACCGGCGTCCGGATGCCGCAACGTGTTTTCCGGAGCGGGCTTGCGTATGCTGTTCCGATGTGCTATATTTGGGTTGAAAACGGGGGAAAACCCGGTGTGCAACCCATAGTTGCGGAATAGTTGATAGCGGCAACCGGAGCCGGGGTGGTAAAATCGGCCTGTGAAGGGAGGTGAATTTATGGAATTTGGATTCCGGGTTATACTGGTTTTTCTGGTCATACTGCTCCCCCTGCTGGGGCTGGCGGGATATCTCCTGAGCCTTATTATCCGGGCGCTGCGCAAATACATCAAAAGCGGCCCGGCGCGCAAAGAGGCCCGGGAGGTTCGCGGCTCACTGGCGGAGAAGCTCCGGGAACACCGCCTCCGGTGCAAAATGTCTCAGGAGTTCGTGGCCGAGACCCTTGGCGTCAGCAGACAGGCGGTGAGCAAGTGGGAGAACGGCGCGTCCGACCCTTCTACCGCGAACCTGATCGCGTTGGCAAAGCTCTACGGCGTATCGGCGGAGGAGCTGCTGGAGGGACTGTAAGCGCGGTGTGAAAACAGGGGGAGAATATGATTACCTTACAGGAGTATCACAGCAGGGTGGAGCTCCGGCGGGAGGGCTCCGTTAATATTTACCCGGCCGGCAGCCGTATGCTGCCGGATTTCCGGCGGTTTCTGGACCGGCATTCCGAAAACCCGGAGGCGCTGTTGTGGAATCCGCCTTTTCTGGAGTGCGTCCTTCAGGATCAGGAGGGCTTTTGCCGGCTGGCCCGGCTGGAGGGGGAGAAGATGGGTGGGATTCCACTCTCTCCCCTTCTGGCGGAGGCGATCCGGCTTGCGTCGGGCAGGCTCCCGGCCATTCCGGACGACCTCTTTCAGATGAAACGGCTGGCGGTGGAATCCCCAGGGCGCTTTCATGTAAACGGGGCGTGGCGGAATTTCCTCCTGTGGAAGGGGGCGTACGTTCTGGCGGATTGCTCCGCCCTGCCCCGGCTGGGAAGCCGCTTCTATTACAGCCCCGGAGACTGGTCCGCCATCGGGCGGATGAAAAAGCTCCGGACGCTGAAAGTCGAGAATCTGGCAATCGGGGATTTCGGCTTTCTCGCCGGTCTTGAGAGCCTGAAGCATCTGAATCTCGGCGGAACGGACTTCGCGCAGGACGCGGTTCTGGAGGGGCTGAAAAATCTGGAGAGGCTAGATTTGTCCGGAACCGGGTTTTCGGACTGCGGGATTCTCTTGCGGCTTCCGAAGCTGAAGATGGTGTGTCTGCGGAACTGCCGCCTGAAAAATGTGGAGGCGCTGGCGGACGCCGGGTTTGAGGTGATGCGGGAGGACCGGGCGGATGCGCCGGAAGCGGTTCCGGCGGCCCAGGAAAGAGGCCGTGGACCCGGGAGTGAGGAGGCCGGTTCCGGCGCGGAGGCGCCTCCGGAGGCGGGGGATGCGAACATTTTGTTTGGAATCATGGCCTGTACCCGGGTATGGAATACCATCCGGAAAACCACGGCGGGGGAATTGCCGGAGATTTTCCGGATTGCGATGGAGCGCCTTTGGGAAAGCGTTCAGACCGGGAAAGCGGTGATTACGGAGGAACTGCGGGACTTTCAGGATTGCTATGAGGCCGCCGCGGGAATGGCCCTGCTGCATGACGGGCTCCATCTGGACACCGAGGAGAAGAACCGCTTTTTCCAGACATATTTTGCCGGGCGGACCTTTGACCCGGACTTTCTCGCGGCGCAGAATCAGCTGCTGTACGACGTCTGCGGGGGAGAGGTGACGGAGGAATGGCTGGAGGAGCTGATGGAGACCTCCGTGGAGGGACTGGCCGGGCGGCTCTTCCTGGGCTGGGATGACCGGCATTCCCCCGGCGAA
>JBCLRG010000017.1:0-60645 GCA_041223955.1 Oscillospiraceae bacterium 38-13
TAAAAAAATAAATGCGATAGAACCGTTCCGCACCCTGTCGGGTGGGTTCGTGTTCTTTCGCATTTAATATTACAACCCGCGATCTATGGAAAATCACCAGGGTCATGTTGAAATCCACCTTGAAACATGGTATACTATGGTCCAAGAAAGGATGTGGTGTTCTGTGATGTATCCGTTTTTGCAGATAGACGGAGATACGGAGATCGTCCATTCGGATATGCTTCCCAACGGAGAAGTTAAGGTGTATATTGAAAAGCCGGACGCAAAGGACGGATTTCATCATGCCACTTGTTTTTTGCCGCAATACCGGTGGGAGAATGTCTGTGGATTTACCGATCAGGAAATGAGACGGTTTCAAGAGGTCGTAGAATCAACCGCACACCTGATTATGGAGTTTTCCCGACAGGGAGGCTTTGACCATGCCGCAAGTTTTTAAGGTTGGGTCCTACTGGGTGTATTTCTGGGCAAACGAGAATGAACCGCTAGAGCCGGTACATGTCCATATTGCTGAGGGTGCACCTGCCGCAAACGGGACGAAGGTCTGGATCACAAAGGCGGGGAAATGTCTGCTTTGCAATAATGCCTTCCAGATCCCGGAAAGAGTGTTGAGGAACGTTATGCGCATCATTGAGGCACGGAGCGCCGAGGTCGTGGAGAAATGGGTGGACTTCTTTGGAGAGGCGGAGTATTACTGCTGACCCACAACCCGACCCACAATAGGAAAAATCCGGGCGGAAACAACGGAGCAGATAGGACGAGGAAATGACAAAATCCGGACCCAAAAGGCTCGGATGGAGTGGAAAGGATACCACCGCCCTCCCTATCGAATATTCACACGCATGAGGCCACTGGTTCGAGTCCAGTAGTCTCCACCAAGTTGCATTGACAAAAAAGATGCAGGCAAAAATCCCGCACTTCGGTGCGGGATTTTGCATTAAAACAGCGATAGCACAGAAAAAAGAAATAATTTTCGGACATTTCAAAATTTTGGGTCCGTAAAATAAAAATAACGCACCGGAGATGCAAATTCCTTGGATTTGGAGTTTTTTGGAAACACCCATGACTCGAACCCCCCATCATTCAAAAAAAAAGAAATCTGCCGTCCACTGTTTGCCGCTTACTCAGGCAGCTGTGGGCGGTATTTTATTCTCTGGCGTGTTCACATTGGTAGATATGCTTCGTTTGTCTCTCATGAGAGATAACTATATTCTGACCGCTGAGTCGGTCACCGAGGGCCACCCGGACAAGCTGTGCGACGCCATTGCCGACAGCGTCCTGGACGCCTGCCTGAAGAATGACCCCGCCGCCCGTGTGGCCTGCGAGGTCATGGCCACCGCGGGAAAGATCCTCGTGGCCGGGGAGATCACCGCCGCCGAGCTGCCGGACATCCCCGCTATCGTGTGCCGGACTGTTCGGGAAACCGGCTATGGATCGGACTATGAGGTGGAGGTTATCACCCATGACCAGAGCGGCGATATTGCCGGCGCAGTTTCCCAGGATGTCCAGATGGGCGTCGGCGACCAGGGCATCGTGTACGGTTTCGCCTGTTCGGAGACGGCGGAGCTGCTGCCCCTGCCCGTGGTGCTGGCCCATCGGGTGACGCTGCTGCTCACCAACGCCCGCAAAACGGGGACCATCCAGGGCCTGGGGCCGGACGGCAAGGCCCAGGTGTCCGTGGAGTACCAGGGCGGCAAGCCCCACCGGATCGCCGCTGTGGTGGTCTCCTGCCAGCATGACGCGGACAAGGATATGAACGAGCTGCGCCGGGAGATCACGCGGCACGTCATCGTCCCCGCCCTGCGGGATCTGTACCCGGACCACAAGACGGAGGCTTTTATCAATCCCTCCGGGCGGTTTGTGCTGGGCGGTTTTGAGGCTGACACGGGCCTGACGGGCCGGAAGCTGATGGCGGACACCTACGGCGGGCTGGCCCCCCATGGCGGCGGGGCGCTGTCCGGGAAGGACGGCAGCAAGGTGGACCGCAGCGGGGCCTACATGGCCCGGTACATCGCCAAGAATATCGTGGCCGCTGGGCTGGCGGAACGCTGTACCGTCAGCCTCGCCTACGCCATCGGCAGGGCCGAGCCGGTAGCTGTGGACATCGACGCCCACCAGACCGGGAAGTTCCCGGAGGCTGTGCTGGAGCAGGCTGTCCGGGCCGTGTTCGATCTGACGCCCTCCGGGATGATCTCCGCCCTGGAGCTGGACCAGCCCATCTTCGCTCGGTTCTGCAACTACGGCCATTTCACCCACCAGGATGCCCCCTGGGAACAGACCGACCGGGCAACCCTATTGGTGGACACTGTGGGAGGTGACCGTTCCAATGGATGACGGAATGGATTATGATGTTCAGACCACAGTACATTTCCGGCTGGACTTTGACGGTTCCGGCGAATTCAATATGCTGTTGCTCCCGGATGTGCAAAAGCAGTTTGTGCAGCACGTCAAAGAAGGGGAAAATGCGTTCAGCAAACCACAGACTATGAGTTTGTGGAGAGGTACTGCGCAGATGTGGCAGAGCGGAAATATCAGGAGCATTTGCGGGAGAAGGGACCGGACATCAAACTGGGGAATGACCACAAGTTTGCCAAGAAGGTTGAGGAGCTGATTGTAGACCACGGCTTTTCTCCAGCCGCCGCGCTAAAGGCCATTGAAGCAGACGAGGAGGAATACAGCACGAACATCTGCGAGAGCACGCTTTATAATTATATCTACCGGGGGGATGTGTTTCTGATTCTGTCCCCGGAGCACCTGCGGGAAAAAGGAAAGCGCCACAACGAGAAACACCCAGGCGGAGAAAAGAAAGCGGCCAGAGCGCCCCGTGGGGAGAGCATCGAGCACAGGCCGGACGAGATTAACGACCGGGAAGCGTTTGGGCACTGGGAAATGGACTGCGTAGTGGGTACGGTAGGTTCCAAGCGGACGCTGCTTGTGCTGACGGAGCGGCTGACAAGGACAGGAATTATTATGCCAATGCGGGACCACACCACGGCCAGCGTTATCAGGGCGCTTAACCGATTGGAACGGAAATACGGAAAGAATTTCCGCGAGCTGTTCAAGAGTATCACGGTGGACAACGGCTCCGAGTTTGCCGACTGCGCCGGGATGGAGAAGTCCTGCCGACGGAAGGGGAAGCGGACGAAGCTCTACTATTGCCATCCATACAGCGCATACGAACGGGGCAGCAATGAGAACATGAACAGGATGATTCGATGGTTTTTCCCGAAAGGCACTAACTTTGATGAAGTGACCGACAAGGACATCCAGCGGGCGGAGGATTGGATTAACTCTTATCCCCGCCGGGTGCTGGGCTGGCGATCTGCCGACGCCGCCATGAGGGAGTGTCTGGCGCAGGCCGCCTAAATTGAACTTGAATTTCTTTCCAGTCGAGACGCCGTGTAGGCTCTCGACAGCTTTGCTATGGTCATTTTATGGTTAAACTATACAAATAACGGCACTCTGTTTTGTGCGGAGTGCCGTTTTATTCCTGTTTACTGCAATTTATTCTTGACATTTAGGACATTTTTTTGCAATTTCGTCAAAGAAAGGTATGACCCCCGGCGGGGACCGGGGGCCCGCCCTCAGGTGACGGTGAAGCGTTTCGCGGTGCTGGTGACGGCGTAGCGGTCGTAAATCTCCGGCCGTTCCGCCTTGAGGGCTTTGGAGTCCAGCCGGGTGCTGGTGACGTCCTTCCAGGAGACCCGGTAGTGGGCCGTCTCCACCTGGTCCACGCCTCTGGCCTCCAGCTCGGCCTTGACCTCCGTCTCTATGGCCCCGGCCTCCTTTTTCAGCGTGTCCATCTCCCGGCGGCAGCGCCGGAGGCGGGCCAGTTTCTCGTCCATCTGCAAATTGTCCATAGCGTCCTCCCATATGTTCAGCATGGTACACCATATGAGAGCGGGGGCGGAATTATGCCGCCGTTACAGGTGATGGTCCCGGAGGAGCTTTTTCGCCTGCTCCCACAGCTCGTCGCTGACGGTCTGAACGACGGCCACCTTCCGTACCAGCTCCGGAAGGGCGGCGGTGAGCTCCGCCTCCACAAGGGTTTCGTTGGTCAGGTCCGCCGAGGGGCATCCGGCGCACTGGCCCAGCAGCTTCACGTACAGCACGCCGCTGTCCAGACGGTCCACGGCGATTTCGCCTCCGTGGGCCCGGAGGGCGGGGCGGACCTTTTCGTCCAGCACGGTTTCAACGCGCTTCAAATCCTCAGTCATGGTATTCCTCCTTATTAATGGGGCTCTGTTTTGGGGAGCGGCGGGGGAGATGCGGGGAAGCGTCAGGCGTCCTGCCCGTCCGGACGGGACGGATTCGGCGGCGAGGCGGCGAGGATTTCCTCCCGGATACGGCGGCGAGTGTCGTCGAACAGCAGCTCCCGGTTGTGGCGGAAGTAGGCGTCACAGCCGAAGGTCTCAATGAACCAGCTGGAGTCGGGTCCGGCGGTGAGCTCCGTGACAAACAGGACCAGCTCCTGTCCCTGGCCGAAGGTCTCCTCCAGAAAGGCGAAGGCGTGGTCCAGCTCCGCCCGGGAGGATTCCGCCAGAGCGGCGCGGGCTTCCACCTCCCGGCCGAACCAGCCCCGGACCGCCTCCATAGCCGCCTCTGGGGCGGTCAGGCCCTCCCCGGTCAGGCGGCGGCGATAGTCCTCCAGCGCGTTGATCTCCAGCTGGGCCAGAATCCGGCGCTGTTTTTCCAGCTGGCCCGCGTCCCCGGCGCGTTTCAGGGCCTCCCGGCGGCGGCTGGACAGGGCTTCCAGAATTTCCTGGGGCGCTTCCCCGGAGGGCAGGGTCTCTTTGAATTCCGACAGGGCGGCGTGGAGGCGTTCGCAGAGGGCGTCCTGACGGCGGGTCTCTCTGGCGGCCTCGGAGAGACGGGAGAGGAGCAGTCCCATGACGGAGAGCTTTTCGTCGAAGGGCGCGGCCCGGAGCTCCCGGACGGTGATGGGGCGCCAGGTTCCTTTCAGAATTTCATCCACATGGTAGATGTTCTGGTACTTGTGATAGAGCTCCAGATAGTTGGCGAAATCTCGGGCGATCCGGGGGAGCTGGATGTATTGGCCCACCACCTCCCGGTTTGCCTGGAGGTTCAGGGACTCGTAGACGGTCAGGAGCTCGCTCAGGTCCTCCCAGCCCCGGGCGGTGGCGAACTGGATGCCCTCCGGCGTGGTTTCCACCCGGTAGAAGTTTTCTTTTTTGATGTCCAGGTAGGACACCACCGCACCGTGGAGGCCCTTTTGGCGGGCGTACTCCTTCCAGACGGAGAAATCCTCCTGAACGTCGATGCGTTTTACCCGGTCCAGGGTAACGACGTCGAAGTCCCGGACGGAGCGGTTGTATTCCGGAGGGTTTCCGGCGGCGGCGATGAGCCAGCCCTCCGGCAGGCGCTGGTTGCCGAAGGTCTTGCACTGGAGAAACTGGAGCATCATGGGGGCTAGGGTTTCGGAGACGCAGTTGATCTCGTCCAGGAAAAGGATGCCCTCCCGGAGGCCGGTGTGCTCCATGAGGTCATAGACGGAGGCCAGGATTTCGCTCATGGTGTACTCGGTGACGGAGAACTCCCGGCCGCCGTAGGTGCGCTTTTCGATGAAGGGCAGGCCTACGGCGCTCTGGCGGGTGTGGTGGGTGATGGTATAGGAGACGAGGCCTACGCCGGTTTCGGCGGCGATTTGCTCCATGATTTGGGTTTTGCCCACCCCAGGGGGGCCCATCAGGAGGATGGGCCGCTGGCGGACCGGGGGGATGAGGTAGTTGCCAAGGGGGTCCTTGGCCAGGTAGGCTTTTAGGGTATTTGCAATTTCCTGTTTGGCTTGTTTGATGTTCATAGGGGGTCCTTTCTGTTTTCCCCTGAGAGGGGGGCGTATACTCGCCCTTGCGGGCGGGGGAGGATTTCAGCCCTTTGAGGGCTGGTCCAATGCACCCCCCATTTTCTCTTTTTATTCCCGGAATAAAAAGAGAAAACGGGCCGTGCACGGTCCAAAAGAGAAAAACAAGGGGATGCGGTTTACGGGGGCGCGGTGGGAAGTCTGGAATAAACCAGGCATGTCCCTGCCCGCGGCGTAGTGCGGGCGGGGGGTTGGATATCATCGAATCGGCCAGCGCCGATTTAGGTGCGGCGGGAAAACCGCAATTGTTTCGGCTGTCATTCTCGCCATTCTACTAATTCTTTTAGACCTTTTCTGGGGCGGGACGGCGGATTCTCAGCGGCATATCCCAAAGCCATCGCCGCCGCTAAGACCCCGGGGCCGCCCAGCCAGGCGTTCAGCGCGTCATAGGCGAAATAGGTGTCGCAAATCCAGAGACTGCCCAGGCCTAATGCCTCCGCTTGCAGTGCCATGTTTTCCAGACAGGCTCCTAGAGATTGGGCGTTGCAGAGCTCGGAGATTTGTTCGTCGGCGTTGAGTGCTTGTCTCGGGTCCCGGCCCAGGGGGTTTATAACGAAGATGACCGCCGGGGCTTGTTCCATGATGGACAGCGTTCGGAATGCCCAGCTGAGATGCTGCCCGCTCTCCGTCAGGAGAGGACGGCTTTTCTCCTCCTCCAGCCCTCGGGCCATGACGGCCAGTGCTTCCGATTTTCCCTTCCCAAGGGTTACGGTGAAGCGCCAGGGCTGGCGGTTCTTTGATGAGGGAGCCAGAGTTCCCGCCCGCAGCACCGTTTCAAGGTCCTCTTTGGAAACTGCTTTAGGCAGATAGGCGCGGATACTCCGCCGGTTTACAATTTCAGAAAGCATGGTTTCTCCTTTACAGTTCCGGCAGCTCGCTCAGGTCCATCTCCTCCGGAAGTTCTTCCGCCACCCGGTCCAGATCCGGGGCTTCCAGCACCAGCCGGATGGCCCACGGCGGTATTTTCACTGACAGAGGCGGTTCCCCCAGCAAAATAAACGCCGTTTCATAAGGCGTCCGCCTCTCCGGGTAAATCCCCATTCCATCCGTAAAGTACAGCAGCCCCCGGAGGCTGGCAAAGACCCCTGCCTCCTGGAGTTTTGCCACGTGCTCGAACACCGGGCGAAAGTCCGTGGAGCTGCCGCCAGTGAGCTGGAAATGCTCCATATATTCCCGGAGCTCCTCCAGATCATGGATTTCATCGTCCCGCCGCAGCTGGTCGTCGCATTGGAGGACGCGGATATTGACGGTTCGGGTAAAGGTCCCGGTGCTCCGCAGGATGGCGTAGGTACAGGCCAGAAACTGCCGGACCCGCTGGCCCGAGGTGGACATGGAGGTATCCAGGGCGATGACAAAGTCCTCAATCCGCTTTTCCTCCCGGGTCTCCGGGGGCTCTACCAGAGGCATGTTTCCATAGAGCCGGAGGCCGTAGGAGTAAAAGCCGTAGTCAAAGGCATCCCCGTCTACCTCCGCCACCTCCCGGGGGGCGGCGAAGCGCCGGAGAAAGGCCCGGTAATCCACATCATCCCGGACCGCCGCACGGACCTGCTCCAGGACGGCCTCCCCGCCGGAGCCCCGGTCGGAGAGGACGGTTTCCAGGCCTGTTTGTGCTTTGCCGGAGAGGTCCTGCCATTTTTGGTCCTGACGGCGATTCTGTTCATTGCCGTCCTGGCGCTCCGGGTCCCAAAGACCGTGGTCATCCACCAGAAAGGCCCGCTGGAGCTGGGCGGCTTCATATTCCGGCAGATTCAGCCGGAGAAGGCGGCGGTATATACCCTCCGCCGTCAGCACCGGCATCTCCCGGCGGCATTCACCGTAGAATTTCCGCTTCTGCGGGAAGACGCCGCCGTTCAGGCAGGGGTAATCCAGCTCGTCCAGGATGCTCTCCACCGCCGCGTCACAGGCGAGGTCCCACAGCTCCGGGACCTTGCCCCGCTTTTTTGCCAGGTGCCGGAGCATACAGTGGAGGATTACGTGGAGATAGGCCCGGCAGGTCCACACGGGACTCCGGAGGTAGCGCTCCGCCAGCCAGGACCCGTCGTAGTACAGCGTCTCGCCGTCCGTCGCCAGAGACACCGTTACTCCGCCGCCGGGGGTGAAGGCCAGGGCGCACAGGGCCGCATCCAGATAGGGGAGGCTCATATACAGCTCGTTTCGGGAGGCAAAGAGGATATCCCCGCCAATCCCGGCAAAGTCTTTTTCTTCCATAAGCTCCGGCCTCGCTACAGTGTAAAGGATTTTTCCAGTCCGGCGGGAAAGCGCCGGCGCCGCTCCTCCAGCAGCACCGCCAGGGCCGCCGTGGCCCCCCGCTCCCGGGCCAGGGCACAGGTGGCGGAAAGGGCTTCCCGGTCCGGCTCCGCCAGCTTCAGCAGGAGAGGAAGGGCTTCGCTGTCCTCCTCCAGCAGGAGGCGGAGGGCTTCTCCGGCGTGGGCTTTTAAATAAGAGCGGTAGTCCGCCGCCGCTGAATCTCCCAGCTCTCCGGGGTGGCGGAGGCGTCTCCAGGCCATCCGGAGGGCGGCGGTTTCCTCATGCTCCATGGCGAGAAAGTCCCGCCAGAGGGCGTCGTAGTCCTTGAGGGACAGGCGCTTTTGCCGGAAGCAGTGGTGATAGGGATAGCCCGCGCCGGAGATGAAGTAATCGAAATGGTGGGCGGGGCAGTTCTCCTCATAGAGCTCCGTGTACTCCGGAAACAGCAGTCGGGCAAACGGGTTTCCCTCGGGGCCATAGATGGTCACGTCCAGCTCTCGGGACAGCTCCCCGCTGAACCAGGCCAGGGCCTCTCCCTGGTCCGGGCCTCTTCGGGTCAAGTGCAGGGTATCCAGACTGCGGCAGTTCATCAGCGCGCCGCCGCCGAAGCGGGTGATGCCGTCGTGTATACGAAGGGTCTTTAAGGCGGAGCAGTTCAACAGAGCGTAATCCCCCAGGCCCGTCAATGTCTCCGGCAGAGTCAGGTCCTGGAGCCCCCGGTTGTCCCACGCCTCTTCCCCGGCAGGGCCGCAGGTGATTCGGACCGCCTCCGCTCCGGGCAGCTCCGTCTGCCGCTCCGGGGTCAGGGCCCGGTCTTCCAGGGATGTCACCGGCAGGCCGAACAGCCGCTCCGGCAGGGCGGCCCTCCGGTCGGGAGTTCCGGCCCGAAGAATGGCGATGCCCCGGCTCTCCCGGCGAATCATCAGATTCCAATTGCTCGCGCCGCTGACGGTCTCCATGATACCCGCCTCCATTCCTCTGGTTTTCAGGGGTAGTATACCACAACCGGCGGCGATTTCCCAGACAAAATTTTTTTGCCGGACCCTCTTGACAAACTGTTTATTCTGTGTATACTGTATATGAACAGTGAAACGGAGGAGACCCCATGGAAATCATCATCCGCAACACCGCCAACCAACCCATCTATGAGCAGATTTACACCCAGCTCAAGGCCCAGATCATCGCCGGCGCGCTGACGCCGGGGGAGGCCCTGCCTTCCATCCGGGCGCTGGCGAAGGACCTGAAAATTTCCGTCATCACCACAAAGCGGGCCTATGACGAGCTGGAGGCCGAGGGCTTCCTCTACACCGTGGCCGGAAAGGGCTGCTTTGTGGCGGAAAAGAACCTGGACCTGATTCGTGAACAGCAGCTCAGGGAGCTGGAGAACCACCTGACCGCCGCCGCCGCCCTGGCGAAATCCTGCGGCCTGACGGAGGAGGAGATCACCGGTATGCTGCGCATCCTGTTGGAGGAGGAGAACCTATGAACGCCATTGAACTGAACCACATCCACAAGCGCTTCCCCGGCTTTGCCATTCAGGACCTGTGCCTGACCGTGCCCAGCGGCACCATCTGCGGTCTGGTGGGCGAGAACGGCGCGGGCAAGTCCACCACCATCCGTCTTCTGATGAACGCCCTCCGCCCCGACAGTGGAACCGCCAGAGTCCTGGGGGTGGACGTGACAAGCCCGGAGTTCCAGGAGGTCAAGGAGGACGTGGGCGTCGTTCTGGACGAGGCCTATTATCCCGAAACCCTCACCGCCGTTCAGGTGGGGAAGGTCATGGCGGCGACCTACCGCCGCTGGGAGAAGGAGACCTATGACGCCTTCCTCCGCCGGTTCGACCTGCCGGGGAAAAAGCCCTTCAAGGATTTCTCCCGGGGCATGAAGATGAAGCTGGCCATCGCCGTGGCCCTGAGCCACCAGCCCAGGCTTCTGATTCTGGACGAGGCCACCAGCGGCCTGGACCCCATCATCCGGGATGAGGTGCTGGAGATTTTCAACGAGTTTACCCGGGACGAGAGGCACTCCATTCTGATCTCCTCCCACATCATCAGCGATCTGGAAAAGCTCTGCGATTACATCGCCTTCCTGCACCGGGGCACGCTGCTGTTCTGCGACGAAAAGGACCGGCTCCTGGAGACCTACGGCGTCTTCTCCGGGACGGCGGAGCAGATGGAGAGCCTGCGGGAGGAGGCCGTCGTGGGCCGGGAGGCCGGAGGGTACGGCGGAGTCCGGGCTCTGGTCCGGCGGGAGGAGGTCCCGGCGGGGCTGGAGCTGGAGCGGGCCAATATTGAGGACATCATTCTCTTTATGGTGAAAGGAGCTAGGAAATGAAAGCACTGTTGAGGAAGGATTTTTACGTGCTGTGGAGGCAGATGCGGATTTTTGTGCTGCTCATCCTGGTGATGTCGGTGGTCCCTATGGCATTCAGCAACGTGTTCGTGGTAATCTGGTGCTCCATGCTTCCTTATACCGCCATAGCCTATGACGAGCGGAGCCACTGGGGCGAGCTGGCGGCTATGATGCCCTATTCCCGGCGGGACCTCGTTTTGAGCAAATACGTGCTGGGCTGGCTGAGCATGAGCGTGGCGGCGGTTCTGCTGGCGGCGATTCAGGCGGTGAGCGCCCCCTTCACCCATGTGGGGCCCAGCCTGTCCTCTCTGGCCATCAGCTTTTTCGCCGGGATGATCGCGCTGGCCTTCACCCTTCCCATGGTGCTCCGTTTCGGCGTGGAGCGGGGACGCCTGGGCTTCATGATTGTCCTGTTCGGCGTGGCGCTGGTTGGCGGCGCGGCTTCGGGGATGCTGGGGGAGGAGATGGTCCGTCTTCCTGCGCCCGCGCTGGTGCTTCTGCCTGTGGCGGCGGCTGTGCTGACGGCGGTTTCCATCCCCCTGTCCATGAAGCTCTATAAGGTGAGCTGACATGAAGAACAGCCGCCTGTTTGAAATCCTGTACCTTCTGGTGGAGAAACGGGCCGTTACCGCCGGGGAGCTGGCGGAGCGGCTGGAGGTATCGGAGCGGACCATCTACCGGGACGTGGACGCCCTGTCCGCCGCCGGAATCCCGGTGTTCACCCAGAAGGGGCAGGGGGGCGGCATCCGGCTGATGGACCAGTTTGTTCTGGACCGGGCGCTGCTGTCCCAGGAGGAGCAGGACGAAATCCTCTTTGCCCTTCAGGCCATCCGGGCCACCGGCGGCGGAACGGAGGAGGACACGCTGTCCCGGCTGTCCGCCCTGTTTCGCCGGAAGGGCGGGGAGTGGCTGGAGGTGGATTTCACCAGCTGGGGCAGCGGCGCGGCGGAGCGGGAGAACTTCGCGCTGGTGAAGCGGTCGATTCTGGCCCGCGCTCCGCTGACCTTCACCTACTACAGCTCCGCCGGGGAACGGAGCCGCCGGACCGTGGAGCCCGCCCGGCTGGTGTTCAAGGGCGGATACTGGTACCTGTCGGCCTACTGCCGGACCCGGCGGGACTGGCGAATCTTCCGCCTGGTGCGGATGGAGGCGCCGGTGCTGGAGGAGGGAACCTGCCCGCCCCGCAATCCCCCGGAGCGGCTGGAGGAGAGTCCTCCGCCCGGCGGGGACCCGGGCGTAAGCCTGCGGCTGCGGTTTCATCCCTCCGCCGCGTGGAGGGTGCGGGACTGCTTCCACCCCAACCAGATCACGCCGGAGCCGGATGGCTGTCTGCGGGTGGACTGCGTCTTCCCGGGGGACACGTGGCTGCTGTCCTTCCTCCTGTCCTTTGGCAGCCGGCTGGAGGTGCTTTCGCCGGTGTACTGGCGGGAAATTCTCACCGGGGAGCTGAAAAAAAGTTTGGCGGTTTATGAAACCGGACAGACCCTGTCAGGTTTGAAGGCGTATTCTGACAGCAGAGGCGGGGGAGAACAGCCCGCTCAACAGAAGGAGGAATACCCTATGGAAGAACGAAAATTTTGCCAGAGCTGCGGCATGCCCCTGGACCGGCCCGAGGACGCGGGCACCGAGGCGGACGGCTCCCTCAGCGGGGACTACTGCCGTTATTGCTACCAGGACGGGGCCTTTACCGACCCGGAGGCCGCCATGGACGGCATCATTGCCCTGAACCTGAAATTCAACGAGGAGAACGGCTTCCCCTTTGGCCCCCGGGAGGAGGCGGAGAAGATGATGCGGAGCTGGTTCCCCACTCTGAAGCGGTGGAGAGAGGCGTAAACGCTCCGGAGTCCCCCGATGAAAACAGGCGTTCCCGTTTCCGGCACAACACACCGTGCCGGGGCGGGAGCGCCTGTTTTGGATGGAAAGGGGTTTCAATGGGGCGGCTTTGGCGGAGGGCCCTGAAGTCTCCCGGTGAGCGCCTGCTCCAGCAGCTCGGGCAGCTTCTCCGGGGCGCAGGCGAAGCAGGGAATGTCCATGGCGGCGACCCTCTGGGCGGTCTGGGCGTCGTAATAGGGCTTGCCCCCGTCGGCGATGGCCAGCAGGACCACCACCGTCACGCCGGAGGCCTTCAGCTCCTCCAGCCGCCGCAGGAGCGCTGCCCGGTTGCCGCCCTCCTCCAGATCGGAGATGAGGAAAAGCAGCGTCTTGGAGGGGGATTCCACCAGCCCCTGACAGTAGGCGATGGATTTGGCGATGTCCGTCCCGCCGCCCATCTGGAAGCCGAAAAGCAGGTCCACCGGGTCGGCGCACAGGGGGGTGAGGTCCATGATCTGCGTGTCGAAGGCCACCACGCTGGTTTTGACGGCGGATATGGAGGCCAGCACACAGGCCATCACCGAGGAGTAGAGAATGGACTGCCCCATGGACCCGCTCTGGTCGATGTCCAGAATGACATGCCACCGGTTGACCCGGCTGGAGCGGTCGAAAAACCAGACCTTCTCCGGGATGATCACCCCCAGCTCCGGGCGATAGTTCTTCAGATTCCGCCGGATGGTATAGGGAAAATCCAGAGCGGCGGCGGAGGGCAGGGGAGAGTGGGCCCGGCGGTTCAGGGCCGCCGTCACCGCCCGGCGCACGTCGTTCTCCAGCATCCGGTTGATTTCCTCCACGATTTTGCGGATGAAGTTCCGGGCGGCTTCCTTGGATTTTTTGGGAATCTGGTCCTTCAGCATCAGCAGGGTGGAGGCGAGATTCAGGTCCGGTTTCAGGCTGTCCAGCAGCTCGGGCTCCAGCAGCAGCTGCTTGAGGCCCTTGCGCTCAATGGCGTCGTTCTGCACCACCGCCACCGTCTCCGGGTCGAAGAGGGACCGCAGGTCCCCCAGCCATTTGGAGAGCACCGGGACGTTCTTTCCGCCGCCCTTGCCCGGTCCGCCGTAAATGGCCGAGAGCGCCGCGTCCATCAGGGCCTCCTCCTGGGACAGGTCCCCGCCGCCCATATTGGAAAAGGAGTCCTGGGTTTCGCTGCCCAAAATCAGCCGCCAGCGGGAGAGCTGTTCGGTTTGTGACATGGTCATGTTCCCCCTTGCGTCCGGAAGGACCGTGCAAAACGCACCGGCGTGCACTTCCGTTCAGATGTCGTCAAAGTCGAAGTCCTCCAGGCTGTCCAGCAGTTCCTGCTCGGCTCCGGTCGTGTCCTCCATCAGAGCCTCCGCCGCCTGTTGGGAATTGAGGCCCCAGATTTCCCCCAGGTTCTCCGCGATGTCGTTTTTCTCACTGGGGGAGAAGTCCGCGAAGGCCCGCCGGAGAAAGACCAGCGCCCTGCGGAAGGCCGCCTCGTCCAGTCCGGAGAGGTAGCTGTCCAGGTACCGCCACAGGGACAGCCGGACGATGAGGGCCCGCCGGTTTCTGGAGGCCAGCCCCTCGAACCATCCCGCCCCCAGGCTGGCGGGAACACCAGGGGACAGCCGCCGGGATACCTCCCGGGACAAAAGCGCCTCGTCCGCCTGGCCCCGCTCCAGCAGAATGGCCATGGCGAAGCCGGAGCACCGGGTGTTCCCGTCGTCCCGGTCGGAGATGTCCGCCAGAAGGCTGAGCCAGCGGTCCCCGTCCAGGAAGTCGTGATGAAGCTGGAGGGCGTTGAGCTGGTCCATGGCCCGGGTTATAGCCGGGGCGGCCTGGGCGTCGCAGACGCAGGCGTCCGGCAGAGTCAGACAGGCCCGCAGGTACAGCTGCTGAATCAGAGGAATCACCGGCGCGGGGTCGAAGCGGCGCAGATCGCCGTAGCGCGCCGCCAGGGACAGCCGGGAGGCCGTCTCCGCCACGTCGGTGACAGCGGCGGCGTCCACGCTCAGCCCCTGCAAGACGGACAGGGCGTGGCTGGCGGCGGCGGGCATTCCGCAGAGGAAGGCGTCCTCAAAAATCGCGGCGGCCTGCGCGATGGAGGTGCTTTCCGTCCCCCGTTCCCCCAGGGCAGCGGCGGCGGCGTCCTCGATGGTGTCCCCCAGCAGAGCGGCTTCCACGATTTCGATTTCGGCCTCCGGGGTCCAGCGCAGCTCCCAGTACTCCCCCCAGTTGGCCCCCTCCTGCCGGGAGGGGAGGAGGCCGGCGAAATGGATGCCCAGCACCCGCAGGCGGTGGAGGAAGAAGGACCGCCGGAGGTCCATCAGAGCCGCCGCCTCCGACTTCACGTTCAGCTTTTCCCGCAGGTCCAGGTCCAGCCGCTGGAGCTCTGCGGCCCGGAACTTCTCCAGCCGCAGGTCCCGGAGCTGGCGGTAAAAATCCTCCTGGACGCTGGTGCGGCTGACTCCCGCCGGGAGATAGCCGATGGTTTTGCCGGTCTCGGTATCCGCCGCCGCCAGGGCCAGCTGGGAGAACTGCCCGTGCCCCATCGTGGCGACGGCGGCGTCCCGGAGGTCTGCCAGAACAGGGAAGCGGCTCCCCCGCATTCCCGCCAGGACGTTCGCCAGCCGCGCCGCCTCAATGACCTCGGCGGAGGACACCAGATTACCCGCCTTCCGGTGGGCGGCGGCCAGCCGGGTGAGGTAGCGGAGGGGGACCTCCTCCGGCCTGCCAGGAGCGTCCCACAGCAGTTCAAAGTAGGCCGGGGCCCGGTTTCCCGCGCCGTAGCCGGAGCGGGAGGAGAGGCGGTAGTAGGAGTAGGGCATCAGGGTGGTCAGGGCATCCGCCCGGGGCAGGGCCGCTTCCTCCGCGTCGGTCATGGGCTCGTTTTCCTCCAGTCCCGCCACGTGGAAGGCCCCGCAGACGCAGAAAATTTCCTCCTCCGGAATGCCGGACTCCACCGCCTGCCGGACCACCCGCTTCATGTAGGCTTCCCGCACCAGCGTTTCCGCCGTCCGGAAGGGGGAGGCCGCCCGCAGCTCCCGGCCGAAGGCGTTGACGGCGGCCTGATAGCGGTCCGGCTCCAGCTGCTCGAAGTTCCGTTCCCAGAAGGAGTCGTGGTCCTCGCCGGTCAGCGTCTCCAAGCGCTGATAAACGCTCTCGGTGGACAGTGGGTCTTCCTCCTCCCCGCCCGCCGGGAGGGCCAGGAACACGGAGGATGGCAGGTCCATAAAGCGGCATTCCACCCCGTGCTCATGGGCCCACCGGATGGCCTGAAGCTCCGGGGAGTAGACGGCCAGGGGATACAGAATCGTGCGCACCGGCGGCTGGCGGGTATAGGCCAGCATGGCGGCGGGAAACCGGGTTTCCGGATGGCAGAGCCATTTCATCTCGCCGCTGAAATCGCTGGGGCCCTCCACCAGCACCAGCCGGGGCCGGACCCGGTCCAGCGTCCGGCGCAGCTGAACCGCCGCCGCCGGGGACAGGTGGCGCACGCCGAAAAACACGGGCGCTCCCATCACCGGTTCAGCTCCCGGCAGGCCCGGTAGAGGGGAAGCCAGCCGGAGTCCCGCTTCTTCATCACGTTCTCCAGATACTCTTTCCAGCTGACCATATCCTTGTCCTCATCCTTGACCACCGCCCCCTGAAGGGCGGCGGCCAGATCCGCCGGGCTGATGGCGCCGGTTCCGAACCCGCCCGCCAGGGCCATGGAGTTGGCGAGAAGGGAGATGGCCTCGGCGGTGGAGAGCACGCCGGAGGTGGTTTTCAGCTTCTGCTTGCCGTCCAGCGTGGCCCCGGACCGGAGCTCCCGGAAGATGGTGACCACCTTTTCCACGGTGTCCGCCTCCGGCTGGCGGGCGTTCAGGTCCAGCCCGGCGGACAGCTGGGCCACCCGGGTGCGCACGATGTCCATCTCCGTCTCCATATCCGAGGGCGTGGGCAGGACCACGATGTTGAAGCGCCGTTTCAGGGCGGCGGACATGTCGTTGACGCCCTTGTCCCGGGTATTGGCGGTGGCGATGATGGAAAAACCTCTGGCGGCGGGAACCTCCAGCCCCAGCTCCGGGACGCTGAGCCGCTTTTCCGAGAGGATGGAGATCAGGGCGTCCTGCACCTCGCTGGCGCAGCGGGAAATTTCCTCCATCCGGGCGATGGTACCGGTCTCCATGGCCCGGTATACCGGGCTCTTCACCATGGCCTCCGGACAGGGGCCTCTGGCGATGAGCATGGCGTAGTTCCAGGAGTAGCGAATCTGCTCCTCAGTGGTGCCCGCCGTGCCCTGGACCACCTTGGTGGAGTCGCCGTTGACGGCGGCGGCCAGGTGCTCGCTGAGCCAGGACTTGGCGGTCCCCGGCTCGCCGGTGAGGAGGAGGGCCCGGTCTGTGACCAAGGTGGCGATGGCGATTTCCACCAGCCGCCGGTTTCCCATGTATTTGGGAGTGATGTCCACCCCCTTCACCGTCTTTCCGCCGGTGATATAGGTGAGGACGGACCTGGGGGACATCCGCCACCCGGCGGGGACGCGCTCCGTCTCCGCCGCGGTGAGAGCGTCCAGTTCTCTTTGAAACAGCTCCTCCGCCGGGAGGCGCTGCACGTTCTGCTCAGACATTTTGATTCCCTCCGTTTCAAATCAGGACCACTCGGCGCTGGATGGGAAGGGCTTGCCCGCCCGAAGCTGCTGGATGGTCCAGGGGATAACCTTCTGAAGGTGAGGCAGGGCCTGCTTGTGGAAAGCTCCCTCCGCCAGAATTTCGTTCAGCAGGGCGATGACCTCCGCAGTGGGAAGTACCTCCGCCGCCTCGTGCATCAGCGTCCACACCGTGCCGGTGCGGTTTGCGCCGGGGTTTTTCGCCAGGGCCTTCCCCAGTACGCCCAGGGGACTGCCCCTCAGCTGGAACAGCCAGTGACTGTAGGTATAAGCACAGCCTTTCAGACGCATCCGGTTCCGGAGATAGGGGACCAGCACCTTTCGGGCCTCCTCGTCCGCCGGGTTGACCAGGCGCATCAGGGTAAGGTCAAATTCCTCCGCATTTTCCCAATATACAACAGGGGCGGCCCCGCCTCTCCGGGGCACATCTTTCCACACGGCGTGCGTAAGCCGCTCCAACCACCTTGGGTCCAGGGGACCGGCAGTGTTCTGGCCGCCATAGAGAACGTATCCGCCCCGCTGCGGGTTCCACCAGACATCCCCCAGAGCCCGGAGGAGAACAATGTGGAGTGTCTTCTTGTGCTCCGTATCCTCTCTGGGCAGCTCCGTCTGAATATAAGGTGCATACCGCTCATAGACCTCCGCCGCCGGAAGGGACAGCAGAGCGGCCTGAAAGCTGGTAAAGAGACAGCAGGGCCGCTGGGGCCTCCGCTCCCAGAGACCCAGACAGTAGTCCCGCAGGGGACCGGGGCCGGTGTGGCGCATTACCTCCTGAAGGCACTCGTCCAGTCTTACGCCGAAGAAGGGCAGGAAGTCCTGTTCCCCCTGAATCCCGTCGATGGCCTCTGTGTGCTCCTCCGTCCAGCGCCAGAAGTCCAGCATCGCGGGGGAGTCCTTCCGCCCGATGGCGTTGTACCACCGGCGGGTCTCGTCGCACTCCTCCCGTGTGGGCGTCCGCTGGAAAAAGTCTTCCAGCCGCCGCCTCAGCCCGACGGATACCACTTCGGCGGACCATTCCGTTTGAGAGGAATTCAGAAATTTTACGGACCCGCTCCGCTTTGCCAGCTCTGTTTCCCAGAAGGCCCGGACGGCCTCTCCCTCCTGAAGGGCCAGGGACTGAAGCACCGCGTCCCGGCATCCGCCCCGTTCGGTCTGGACCAGTTCCAGCAGCAGGGGACCATTGTCCGGGTCGCCGCCCAGAGCGGTGAGGACCGCCGCCCGCACGTCCTTTTTCGCTGCGGGCAGAATTTCCCGGAGCCAGGGCCCGGCGTCCTCCATGGCGGCGGCGACCTCCACCCGGCGGGCCATCGCCCGGTTCCCGGCGGGGTCGAAGCCCTCCTTTAAAAGCGGCAGGACGGCGGGGCCGCACTGCTTCAAAATCGAGACGTTGAGGTCCCCGATTTCCCCATAACCGTCCCCCAGACCCTTCACCACGGCGGGGAGGACCCGGTAGTCCTGAAACATCTCCGGATGGTGCTCCCAGGCGGACTGAATAATTTCCATCCGCCCGCCGCCGGTGGTGGTCAGGGCCTCCAGCAGGGGATGGAGCTGGCCGTAACTCAGCTCCAGATACTTCCCGCGCCCCGTGGGCAGGGGCGTCAGCTCTCCCTCCAGGCCGGTGGCCCCCTGGGTGTAGGCCACCGCGTCCACCAGGGCCAGCAGGTCCAGCAGCAAGCCGGGGCGCTCCGCCGCCGGAGCGGAGAGGAGAGTGTCCAGACCCTTGGAGATTTTTCCGAATACGGGGCTGGCGGAGGCCAGGGGCTTCAGGTTCTCCGCCGCCCGCCGGAGGCGGAAATCCTCTTCCAGCAGTCCGGCTCCGGCCACGGCAGCCTGTTCCAGCCGCTCCTTCACATCATAAAGAGGCTGTAAATTCATCGACGCCGCCCTCCTTAAAATTGCAGCCGGATGATCTCCGACCGGGTCACGACGCTGTAGGGATGCATCCGGAGCGCACGATCCCCCTCGTCATAAAACAGCAGACCGAACAGAGCGCTGCCCGCCGGGATTTCCTCCGGAAGCATGACCAGCCGCGCGGTGGAGGGATTCCCGTCTCCGGGCCGGTCCCGCAGGACGATTCGCCCGCCGGAGGGGTCCTCCAGTACGAAGGCGTCCCCGACGGCACCCAGCCGCCCGATGGAAACCAGCGCCGCCAGGAACTTGGGGGCCAAGGTGTTTTTGATGACGCCTCTGGTCCGCTTCACCGCCGCCGCCAGCTCCGGCTCCGCCAGGGCGGGGAGGGCGGCCTGCTCCTCCGCCGTCAGGGGCCGGGAGGAGGCGTTTTCCCAGCGGACCCGCCGGTCTCCCTCGCCGGGGTAGATGTACAGGGCGGGGATTTCCAGAAGTCCGAAGCGGCTGTCGTCTCCCCGCACGTATTTCAGGGCCTTCAGGGGGCGCAGGTTCAGGGTCTGGAAGAGGTTCCCGCTGTCCGGGTCCACCCACCAGCCCCGCTCCACAAACTCCCTTTTCGCCGCGTCAAAGCTCACATCAAAGGACAGCTGAACCAGCCGGGCATTTTCCTGATAAGCGCCGATGGCCCGCAGGTCCTCCAGCTTCCACACCCCGCCCAGGGCCTCGAAAAGGGTGGAGTCCTCCGGGGAGAAGCAGTTGGCCTCCAGCCGGTTCTGGAGGAAGACCCGGGATTTTTTGATGGTGGCACGCAGAGCCGTCAGGATGCGCAGGGCCTCCGCGCAGGCCCGCTCCGCCTGTTCCGGGTCCTTCTGTACAGTGCGGACCGTCAGGGCGATGCGGATAAAGGCGGTCTGAAGCCCCGTGAGATAGCAGCTTCCCAGGTCCCGAGCCAGCTTGTCATAGGTCTGGGCGGAGCTGCCCGAGAGGGTGCCTACCCCGGCGGAGACCAGGTCGTTCACCATGTTCTCCGCCATGTCCAGGCCCTCCAGCTGGCGGATGAGCTTTTTCTTCTGGGCGGCGGTGTTGGGCTTTTTGGGGGCGGCGGGAGGGGCGGTCTCCTTTTTAGAGGCCCGAGCGGCCTGTTTGGCCCGTTTTTCAGCGATGTCCGGGGGGATGTCCGCCGGTTCAAACTCCCGGCCGGACAGCTGCTCAAACATTAGGCCCAGAGCGTGCTTGCAGGGGAATTGCCGGCTGGGGCAGGAGCACCGGCACACCGGAGCGTCGGGGACCGACCAGTCGATGGAGACCCTGTAGGGCGTTTTGCCGCTTCCGGCGCACTGGGCCCAGTACAGGGTATTGTCCCCGGTCCGGCAGTGGGCGGAGAAGCCGCCCTTTTTTGACAGCTTCCGCCCGTTCTCCAGGGCCGCGGGATTGGGAGCCTGGAGTTGAATGAACTGTTCCGTCAAGATCATGGACCACATACTCCTTCCGGGAAAGTAAGCGATGGGATTATTCTGCTATTTTACCATGGTCTCCAGCAGACTGCAAGGCGCTGAATAATTTGGGAGTGTTTATACGCGCAATTTATAACAGGAATGATTTACAGGGGCAGGTCCCCGTAGCTACCTATTTATCATGGTTCCCAAAGGAGTGTCTAAACGCAGAGTTAAAGGAAGCCGGAGCGGGAAGAGGATACCGAATCCTCCGCATAGCGGGAACGCAAGAACAGGTCTGAAGATTCTCCAGCTTTCTCGGAAAACACCTTCTGTTGTGAAGGTGTTTTTTTATTGTAGACCTTTAAAGCCCCATTTCCCTGGTCATCTCAGTTCATTCAGTACAAAATTGACTCCTTTAAAAAGACACCGCCCTGCAATAAACCGGCTTTGAAGTGAAGAAGAGGCACCTGGAGTTCACTCAAAAGCAATCAGGGGGTTGTGAATTTCCACGGCTGAATTTGCAAACGTTTGCAAATTTGAAGGCGGAACGTCGGCCCTTTTGCACAAAGTATACCGGTCCTTCTGCATAATTCGCCAAGAAACCGGCGGAGGTGAAAAAAACAGCAAAGCCCGGTTGTTTTCGCTGAGATTTCGAGTATAATGAAAATATCGATATGGAAATCCTCCCTGTCGAAAGGAGCTCTTATGTCAGTTACGATCAAGGACATTGCAAAGGTCTGTGACGTCTCGTATTCAACGGTTTCACGGGTCTTAAATGGAAAAAATGTCCGGCAGAATGCCAAGAACGACTGGATATTGGCCACGGCAAAGGCGCTTGGATACAAGCCCCATAATATCGCGCGGCAGCTGGTAACCAAGGAGAGCGACACCATCGGCATGATTATTCCGGACGTTTCCAACCCCCATTATTCCGAAATCACAAAAAGTGTGCAGGATTACGCAAACTGGCTCGGGTATCAGGTGTTGATTTCGAACACAGATTGGGACTTGGTGAAGGAGTCCGCAGCGCGGGATTCTCTGTTAACTAAAAACGTGGCCGGAATTATTGTGATGCCGGTCTGCGACCGGAGCCATCTGATCTTCCGTTCCCTGGATGTCCCTCTCGTATTTCTGGGAACCAGAACAGAGGAAAAACATATTGATTATGTGGTGATGGACAATGTTCAGGCTACGATGGATGCCACGGAATATCTGATTGGCCGGGGATGCCAAACGCTGGCGTACATTGGCCGTAAGATATCCAACTACTCCTCACGGGACCGGATGGAAGGTTTCCTGCGGGCCATGAAGGAGCACGGATTAAGAGCCATAGTGGGCAGTGCCGACAGCCTGGAATTCCCGGGGGGCTATGCGGAGACAAAGCGTCTTCTGACGCAGGTTCCCCGCCCGGATGGGTTGATTGTCTTCAACGATCAGCTGGCCTTCAGCGTGATGGAAGGAATTATCTCTTGCGGCTATGCAGTAGGCAGGGATGTCCTAGTGGTCAGCTTTGATGATTTGCAGATTTCCGCCCTTCCTCAGATCAGCCTGACAACGATCACGCCTTCAAAAGAGGAATTGGGACGGGTGGCGGTGGATCTGATTCTTCGGCGGCAAAAGGAGCCGGAGGCGGAGCGGAAAGCTGTTATCGTTTCCTCGAAAATGGTAAAACGCGCTACCGGCTGACTTTTCCGGCTGGGCTTGGAGCGGTATATGTACCTTGAGTTGGAAGAAAGCGAGGTGATTTGAACAGCTTGAACAAATTTTTTCTTGTCCAAAACTTGCAAACGTGTGCAAGTTTTAAGCGGTGCATGGGAGGGACTTCGGAGACCTGTGCACCGCCTGGGAACCCCTACAAACCGTTCGAAGAGGAAGAAAGGAGACATCACGATGAAAAGACTTTTTGCTGTAATGTTAACATTGGTCCTATTGGCGGGCCTGACCGCCTGCGGACAGCCTGGTCAAAGCGGCCAGTCCGGCCAGGGCGGACAAACCGGGCAGCAGGACACCGGCGGAGCGGGCCAGGGCAAGACGGTGAACGTCTTTACCAAAAAGCGGGAGTGGAACTGGGACCGCATTAAAGAAGCCTTTGAGGCCTCCCATGAGGGGTATACCCTCAATGTTGAAATCACCGAGGCCACAGACTATTACAACCTCCTGAAGACGTATGTCACAACCGGGGATTTGCCCGATGTCATCCAGACCATTCCCGGCTCCACCATTGAGCTTTGGAAGGAATACCTGGTGGATATCGGAGACCTGGAGGCCTTTGGAAAGATGGCGCCGGAGATTGCCGCCGAATACCAGATGGACGGCGCATACTATGGTGTTCCGCTGTTCGCGGAGTATCACGGTGTTATCTACAACATGGCCCGCCTGAAGGCGGCGGGAATCACCAAGGTCCCGGATACCCTGGACGAGTTCAAAGCCATGAATGAGACCCTGGCTGCCGCCGGAGAACCCACGGGCATCGCGCCCTGGAAGGGTGCGTCTGCCATCATTGCCCATATGAGTGCCCCTGTTTTCGGCGCTCAAAGCGACAGCCTGTCTTATTACCGGGAAATTGAGTCCGGCACCCGGAAGCTGGCGGGAGACCGGGAGTGGAACATGTTCCTGGATTATATGGACGCTGTCCGGGAGTATGGTAACAGCGACGCGCTGAACACCGACAATACCACCGAGAGAAATGCCATGTATGTGGGCGAATACGCCTGGTACGCCCATGACGGCTCCTGGGTAACGCCCGCCCTGCGGGCCACGAACCCTGACATGGAGGGAAATCTCCAGCTGGGCGTGTATCCCTATTCCAACGACGCCTCCGAGAATAAGATCGGCGTCAGCACCCAGAGCCTGAGCATCATGAACACGGAAAACGTAGAAGCCGCGAAGGTCTTCGTGGACTGGCTGCTGGGGTCTGACGAGGGCTGTGACATTCTGGTCAAGGAATGCAATACCGTCATCCTGCGCACAGATTACGAGATGGATGCCGCAGACGTCGGCGCGCTGGCCGTTCAGGGCCGGGAGCTGAGCGAGGCGGGCCGGGGAGCGAATAACTTCCGTTATATCTCCGACGCGGTGATTCTCAACTGCGCCGACAGCATACAGAAATATATCGCCGGAGTTGCCGGCCGGGAGGCCTTCTTCCAGGAAATGGAGGGCCATATCCAGAACGGGTAACAGCCGTCCCGGCGGCGGAAATGGCCGGGAATTTCCGCCGCCGGAGCCTTGGGGAAAGGGGGGCTCCGGAAGGGGCTTCTTTGCGGCAGGATGGACTTTGATGGAGGAAACGCTTTATGGAGCACAAGAGACGGTCACTGTCGCGGCGGCAGTGGAGCTTCTGGGGATATGAGCTGATTTTCTGCGGCATTCTGGTTGTGATGTTTCTGCTGATGAAAATCATCCCGTTTTTCCTGAGCATTGGGTACGCCTTTACCGATTGGAACGGCGTGTCCGGCACGGTAAACGCCAACGGTCTGGAGAACTTCAGCAGGCTGGCGCGGGACAGCCAGTTCTGGTATTCTCTGAAATTCACCATCGGGCAGTGTTTGGTGGCGGTGGTTTCAACGAACCTGATTGGTTTTGCGCTGGCCTACTTTCTGGTAAAGCCGCTGAAAGCGCGGGGACTGATGCGGGCGGGCTTTTATCTGCCCAATGTCATTGGCGGGCTGGTTCTGGGCTATATTTGGCAGTTTATCTTTTTGAAGGTTTTCCCCGCTCTTGGGCAGCTCACGGGAATTCACCTGTTTAATCTTCTGTGGCTGGGCACCCCTGCCACGGCGTTCTGGGGCCTGTGCATTGTCCAGGCATGGTCCACCATCGGTTATTTCATGCTGCTGTATATCGCCGGTTTTACGGCGCTTCCGAATGAGTGCCTGGAGTCGGCGCGGGTAGATGGAGCCGGTCCGGTGCAGACCCTGGTTTCCATTATCCTTCCGCTGATGCGGCCTACCTTTACCCGCTGTTTGTTTTTGAGCATTGTGAACAGCTTTAAGATTTATACGGTAAATCTGGCGCTGACCGAGGGAGGCCCCTGGGGCTCCTCCGAGGGGATTGCCATGAACATCTACAAGACGGCGTTTACGGAAAACCGTATGGGCTACGGCTCAGCGAAGTCCCTGGTATTCACCCTGTTTGTTGTGGCGTTTACCGGACTACAGCTCTTTTTGACCGGAAGAGGGGAGGCTGAAACATAATGGGAACCAGACGAGAAAGACGGAAGGCAAACGTGCTCACGGTGATATTTCTCTTGCTGCTGGCGGTAGTGCTGCTTCCGTTTGGAATTATTCTGCTCAATTCCTTTAAGTCCCTGCTGGAGATCGCCCAGAACATTCTTGGCATGCCCGACCAGTGGGGAGTTGACAATTACCTCCGGGCGTGGGATATTCTGGAGTTTCCCCACTCATTTTTCAATACGCTGGTCGTTACGCTCCTGGGCAACGCTGGTCTGATCATCTTTGGAACGATGACGGGATATTGGCTGGCGCGGCACCGGATCCGGCTGAACCGGGCGCTCTACCTTCTGTTTCTGGCGGCCATGGCCATTCCCTTTGAGGCCTGTATGATTCCGGTCATGCGGGTAACAAACCTCTTCCATCTGAATGGAAGCCTGACGGGCATGGGGATTTGCTATTGGGGGCTGGGTGCGTCCACGGTGGTGTTTTTGACCTATGGCGCGGTTTTGAACATTCCCCATGAGCTGGAGGAATCCGCCAGAATCGACGGCTGTGGGCGTCTGCGGCTCTTCTGGCAGATTGTGTTTCCCCTGCTCCGGCCCATTGTGGTCACATTTACCATCATGAATACCTTCTGGTTTTGGAATGACTACCTGATGCCGCAGCTGATGCTGGGGCGGAACCGGATGCTCTATACGCTTCAATTGAACATGCGGTCTATGTTTATGGAGTATTTCACCATGTGGGATGTTGCACTGGCGGGGCTTGTCTTGATTTTAATCCCAACTATCATTTTCTTTATCGCGGCGCAAAAACATATTATCGGAGGCTTGACCTCCGGCTCAGTTAAAGGCTGAGCACAGGAAGGCGGAGAAATTTATGAGAGGCAATCAGTATAATGAACGGCTGCGGGGAGCCCTGGAAGCGAAAAACGTGTTGGTAATGGCCCACCGGGGTGTCTCGGGAGCGAATATTGTGGACAATACCATTGAGAGCTATGATGTTGCGATCCGCCACGGGGCGGATATCGTGGAGGTAGACGTATGCTCCACCCTGGATGGGGACCTCTTTGTCCTGCACGACGGCATGGAGCCCATGGTGCTGGGCCAGCAGGAGAGCATCATTCATATGCGCACCGCAGAGGTGCGGAAGCTCCGCTACCGCAACAAGAACAACACCCGTATTGATCATCCTGTCAATACCTTTGACGAGGTTCTGGAGCACCTGAAGGGGCGCTGCCTGATTAACGTAGATCGAGGCTGGGTCTGTTGGGAGCCGGTTTTCAAGGCCGTACTGCGGCACAATATGGCGGATCAGATTCTGTTCAAAAGCCCGCCGGAGGAGAAATACCTCCGCCAGATGGCGGAGCAGAAAGAGCCCTTCATGTACATGCCGGTAGTCTGGTATCCGGAAGAGGTGGCTATGGCGGAACGCTATGAGCTGAACATGGTGGCAGTGGAAGTGATCGGCTATCGGGAGGACGCGCCCATCATGGAGTCCGCGTTTCTGGAGGGCCTGCGGCAGAAGGGACTTGTGCGCCTGATCAGTACGCTGACCCTGGCGAATCCGCTGGCGGATGTGGAGGCGGAATTTCAAAAATGGGGAAATTCGAGGATGAAAGGAGCCGTGCTGGATGGAAATATTCTCCTCTCCGGAGGTCACGACGATGACACCGCGCTTCTTCGAGATCCGGATCTGGGCTGGGGCTGGCTGGTAGAGCGGGGATTCAACGCCCTGCAAACGGACTGGACACTGGATATGAATCTTTATCTTCGGGAGAAGGGGTACAATCCTTAATTGGACTGTGTGTTTATAGAGAAGGGACGCTGCAAAGGGGGAGAGGCATGTTATTGCTGGACTTTATTAATGTGGGATATGGAGACAGCATTCTGGTTCAGGAAATTCAGGGGGGAAAAACGGTCTATACCTTGCTGATGGATTGTGGCGATACAGAGGAGGCTGCCGGTTATGAGCGGCAGCGTATCCGCACCTGCGACTATCTGAAAAAGACAGGAGTCCGGCAGATTGACACATTGCTGCTTACGCATCTACATAAAGACCACATAGGCGGTCTCCCGCAGATTGCGGAAGTCTGTCCGATTCAGCGCATTGTAAGCGGCTATTACCCTCCCCGAAGCGCGAGATCTCCGTGGACAAGGGTGGACGGCTATCAGGGGGGAGCTAGAGCGCTGGCGGAAGCGGCAGGGATTTATCTGGATGCGCTTCGAGGCATGGAGCGGTTTGGAACCCGGCGGCAGCTTCTGCAAAATGCCTCCGAGACATTGCGGCTGACGGACTCGCTTTCTCTGGACTGCGTCCAGGGCTGGAAGGACTTCACTATCTGGCAGGAGCAGATTCTGGATGCGCTGTATCAGGACATTATCCCTCCAGCGGAAGGAGATATAAACTGGCTTGACGGCTGTATCAATAATCTCAGCATTGTATCTCTGCTGCGTTATAAGGGGAAACGGGTCCTTTTGCCGGGAGACGCAGGCCTCAGCTTTTGGAAGGAGCACCCGCTTCCTGAGAGCTGTGATATCGTCAAGCTGCCGCACCACGGCCATCGGGACGCCTTCAATGCGGAACTGTTCCAAAAGACGGACCCGAAATATGTGGTGGTTTCCGTGTCTAATGAGAGGACGGATGACTGCCCTAGTGCCGGTCTTCCACAGATGTTAGAGGGGCGGACGCTGCTTTTTACAGATGCTGTGGTGCTGCCTCATTCGGGAGATAGCCCTTCCCGGACAGCAGTGCGGTTTACTGTTGACGGGACAGGGCGGCTCCATCCGCCGGCGCTGCTGTGAAAAAGAGTGCGGTATGCCGGAGAAGGCTTGTTTTAGAGAGGGATGAAGCTCGAATGCCACTGAACTGCCCCCTGTCAAGTAGACAGTGAAATAAGGTGCAAAATTTTTCAGGCTGCTCTGTATTGGGAGAAGACCTCCATCGGTGTATGGACGCCCAAGCGGCGCTGGAGGCGGCTGAAATTGTAGTAGGCAATAAATTCCCGGATTATTTGGCATAGCATCTCCCGGCTAGTGAATTTCCTGCCATAGTAGCGCTCCCACTTGAGGATACCCTAGAAGCCCTCCATAGGCCCGTTGTCAATACATTTGCCCACCCGGGACATACTCTGCGTCATCCCGGCTGCGGCCAGCTTGTCGTGGAACGCCCTGGTTGTATATTGAAAGTCTCTGTCGTTGGCGACCCGGAGGACAAAAGAGACGATCCGCCGGTCACAAAGATCCAGGATGGCGCTGAGGTAGAGCTTATGCACACTTGGACCCACATAGTATTTGAACTCCGTCACATCCGTCAGCCACTTTTCGTTGGGCTTTTCCGCATAAAACCGGCGGTTCAGCACATTTTCCGCCAGGCACTGTGGGCCTGAAGCCCGCTGGATATAACTATGCCGGGTGTATTTGATGGTGGAGCGGACACCCAGACTACGGCAGATGCGTAGCGCCCGCTGGTCGTTTATTAGCGCGCCGTAATAACGCGCCAGATCGTCCCGGATACGCCGGTAGCCCTTATCCGGGTTCTCAGAGTGGATCTTCTTCACCAATCCGGCCAGCCGCCCGTTTTCCATCGTGCGGGCACCAGCTCTGCCGGAACGCCACTGGTAATATCCGGCACGGGAAATATGCAGCGCACGGCACGCTTCAGTCACAGAATACCTCTGTTCCTCCGCAGCATAGCGCACCGCCTCATACTGACGCTCCTGACGAAACTGTCTCAGTAATCCCCCCTCTCCAGCTCTTTCACTTTTTCTACAGGTCCAGCTCCATCTTCAATCGATAGTTTTCCCGTTCCAGGCGGGCGTTTTCGATCCGCAACGCCTCTTCCGGTGTCCGGGGCGACTGGCACGCAAAACGTTTCCCTCGCCGGCCCTCCAGTCCCGCTGCTCCTATCTCCTGATATCGCTTTACCCAGTTTCGTATCACCTGGGTTGTTGTACCGTATCTTTCTGAGAGTTCAGAATAGCTCTTTCTGTTCTCCAGGTGTTTTCAGACCGCTTGGACTCACTCCTCCAAGGGTGTGCTTCCGCCTCGTCATAGATACCCCTCCTGCCTCTTCAACAGAATTTCTATGACGATGATACTCCTTTACCCAGTCCAACACAAGGTTCCCGGAGCGCAGTTTGTATTTTTCCGCGATGGCCATGGCGCTGCCCTGGCCGGACAGGTATTCCTCCACAGCCTTTTGCCGGATTTCCTCACTGTATCTCCGTCTCCGGGCGTTTCCATTCTCAGAGAGCACCGAAGTACCCTCCGTGAGGTACCGGCTGATCCAGGTGTGCATGGTGGAATGGCCGGGGTCTACTGGGGGCTGCCATGATAACAAAAACAGGCCGGCCTCCAGTGGACTCCGGCCATATCGCAGAAAAACCGCCGCTTTGAGTTTCCTCAAAAGCGGCGGTTTGGCGTAGATTAGTTCCATTCTTTAGGTGTTGTGTTATTATGCCCTTGTCAAATACACTAAGGAATTATGAGAATACAAACGGTGGAGACAAGGAAGAGATATCGGAAATGCGGAAAGATTGAAAATCAAGTGAAGGTAGGGCACAACAGCTCGGAGAGCCAACGCTGCAAGTGTAAGGAGTTCGGCATATATTACACCATCGAGCCCAAACGCCATGAGTATCCTGAAGAACCAAAGAACTGGTAATCAAAATGTACTACGGGGGGGGAGTCAGCGGCCGAGGAATAGGAAAATTCTTGGAATGAACAAGTCCAAAGTAATGAATTGAATAAAAAAGACCGTTTAGACCGAGAGAACTGAAGCGATATCCATAATCAGGGTAAAAACTGTGGAATTTGATAGACTGTACTGGTTTCCGGAGTATAAGTCCTGCACAGAAACACGGGGGAATATCTGCATCATGACGATGGTAAGCCGGGAACCGTGACAGATCATAGGCCATGTTGTGAGCCGTGATAAGAACTCCAGAACGATTCAGAAGATGATAGACGCAGCCCCTGATGTGGAACGTTATTGCACAGACGGTTACTCTGGATATCTGGATGTCGTTTTTCCAGGGAGACATATCTTCAATATTCACAACAAAAATGACACCTTCACCGTGGAGGGCGTCAATGCTGATCTGCGCCATTATATCCCTGCTCCGGCCCGTCGAAGCAGATGTTTTCCCAGGAAGCTGGAGAACCTTCAGGCTGTTCTTACTGTTTTCGTTCAGGCCTACAACCGATTCGATTTCCAGAAAAACCTCTGTCGCTCCTGTCGCCCGGGGACTACTGTACCCTTTTCTCTTTTTGACTTCCTTTAACGGCGTATTTGGACACTCCCCACGCAGCCCGTGCCGTTGACAAGCGGGGGCCCAAATGTTAATATGAATTAATATATGAGGTCCGGCGGCGGGCCCGCCGGGCGGACTACTCAAGATAAGGAGAGCGGTATGGCAACAAAATATGTATTTGTCACCGGCGGCGTGGTTTCCGGCCTCGGCAAGGGCATCTGCGCGGCCTCCCTCGGAAGACTGCTGAAGCAGCGGGGAGTCCGGGTGCGAAACCAGAAATTCGACCCCTATATCAACGTCGATCCCGGCACCATGAGCCCCTATCAGCACGGCGAGGTCTTCGTCACCGAGGACGGCGCTGAAACCGATCTGGACCTGGGCCACTATGAGCGCTTCGTGGACGAGGACCTTTCCGGCAACAGCTCCATCTCTTCCGGCAAAATCTACTGGTCTGTCCTCAACCGGGAACGCCGGGGTGATTACCTGGGAGCTACCGTCCAGATCATCCCCCACATCACCAACGAAATCAAAAGCCGCGTATACGCCATGGCCGGTGAAAACGTGGACGTAGTCATCACCGAAATCGGCGGCACCGTAGGCGACATCGAGTCCCAGCCCTTCCTGGAGGCAATCCGCCAGGTCCGGGCCGAGCGGCCTCAGGGCGACGTGCTGTTCATTCATGTGCCCCTGATTGTGGAAATCCCCGGCTCCGGTGAGCTGAAGTCCAAGCCTACACAGCACTCCGTAAAAGAGCTCCTTTCCCTGGGCATCCAGCCGGACATTCTGGTCTGCCGCTGCGATACCCCTATCACCGCCGACGTGCGGCGGAAAATCGCCCTCTTCTGCAACGTGGAGCCGGACTGCGTCATTCAGAACGCCACCGCCGAGACCCTGTATGAAGTCCCCCTCCTCATGGCCAAGGAGGGCCTGGACGAGGTGGTCTGCCGGAAGCTGGGCCTTCTCACCCATCAGCCGGACCTCCGGGAGTGGACCGCCATGGTCCAGCGGGAGAAACGGGCCAGCAAAAAAGTCGAAATCGCCTTGGTGGGAAAATACGTCCAGCTTCACGACGCCTACCTCTCCGTGGTAGAATCCCTGAACCACGCGGGCACCGCCAACGACGTGGTCGTGGAAATCCGCTGGGTGAATTCCGAGACCCTCAGCGAACAGAACATTGAATCCGAACTCGGAGGCTGCGCCGGTATTCTGGTGCCCGGCGGCTTCGGCGACCGGGGCGTCGAGGGCATGATTCAAGCCGTGCACTACGCCCGGGTGAACCGCATTCCCTACTTCGGCGTGTGCCTCGGGATGCAGATGGCCGTCATCGAGTTCGCCCGGTATGTCCTGGAATACCCGGACGCCCATTCCTCCGAGTTTTCCGAGACCACCCGGCACCCTGTCATCGCCCTGATGCCGGATCAGGTGAACGTCACCGACAAGGGCGGCACCATGCGCCTGGGCCGCTACCCCTGCGCGCTGAAGGAGGGCACGGAGAGCCGCCGCCTCTACGGCGCGGCGGAAATCTCCGAGCGCCACCGGCACCGCTTCGAGTTCAACAACGATTTCCGGGCCGAGATGGAGGCCCAGGGCTTGGTCCTGGCGGGCCTGTCCCCCAGCGGTCATCTGGTGGAAATCGTGGAGCTGCCCGACCACCCCTGGTTCGTGGGCGTTCAGTTCCACCCCGAATTCAAGAGCCGCCCTGACCGGCCTCATCCCCTGTTCTACGGGTTCGTGAAGGCCGCGGCGGAAAAGAGCTGAGCCATGGCGGGCATCTTTGACGAGGCCAACATGAGGCAGGTCCTGGGGGCCTGCCTCCCCGAGGGCGAGAGCCTCCTTGCGGGCATCCACGGCATCACTCTTCAGGTGAACCAGAAAAAAACCTCCTATTTCGACGTGTACATCGGCATCACCGAACATTACCTTCTGGCAGCCGAGTGCGAGGAGCGCAAACACCTGACGGCGGCCTATCCCCTGCTCCCCGATCTGCGGAAAACCGTGGCCGAGGACGTGGGCGCGGTCTTCCCCTTTTCGAATATCCAGAGCTGCGAGATTAAAAAGGCCATGATGGGGGCAGTCAACTGCTCCATCACCTTCCGGGACGGCAGGTTCCTCAAGCTCCAGATGCCCAAGCGGGGCGGCCTGGGGAAGGGGATGCCTCATCACGCGGAGTACCGGGAGGCTATCCTCGCCCGGCTGGAGCGGTTCCAGGGCTGAGGGAAAAACAAGGAGCTCCGGCTTCCCGGAGCTCCTACGGTTCCAACAATTCCTCTACCGTCACGCCCAATGCCTGGGCCAGGGCCTTCAGCTCAATGTCCGTCACGAACCGCTGCCCGCTTTCGATGCGCTGGACCGCGTTTTTGTCCACATCCAGGCCGCTGAGCTGGAGCATGTCCGCCAACCCTCGCTGGGACAGTTTGGGCCTTTTTGCCTTGCGCAAAGCGGCAACCCCACTTCCACAAAGATTGTATCGTCCATTCGGGGCCCGGTTTTTATACATAAAAATCCGTCCTGACATTCAGTAATTGTCCTTCGACTGCTTCTTTTATTTTATGATAAAATATGGCAGCATCTGACATTCACCAAAGGTCAAGAGGAGGTTTTATGTATGAAATTGAACGCGAAAGAACAGATGGTGGCCTTGTCCATCGGCACCACCGTCATGCGATACCTGAAAGAAGAGGGAACCGGCGAGGAAATCATTGCGGGAGCGGAATTCCAGGCCATGCAGACACTGGAGGATATTCTATCTATCCTGGACGATAAAACCCTGGACGACCCAAGCTGCTTTCACCGGATCGAGGCGATCCTGCGGGCGGTTGAGCGAAACGGCCTCTCCTCCCTCCGCCATGACTGGTAGGCGCTGAACTTACAAAAAAGGAGTCCCCTATGAAACTGAAATTCTTTGCTGCGGAGAGTGTTCGCTGACCGGGAGGCTGGCAAATTCACACTCCGCCATTCCTCCCGGAAGATACCGAACATCTTCAGGAGGAACCTATGAACCGCGAGAATAAACGGAAGCAATACGAAAAAGGCTATTACAAAACCCACCCCTGCACCGACCCCTTCACCTGCCGGGTCTGCGGCCGTCTGGTCACACCCAGCGGCGCGGGGGCGGACCACCGGAACCACTGCCCCAACTGCCTTTCCAGCGCCCACCTGGACATCGAGCCCGGAGACCGGGCCGCAGACTGCGGCAGCGTCATGGATCCCATCGCCGTGTGGGTCCGGAAGGGCGGCGAGTGGGCCCTGGTCCACCGCTGCCGCCGCTGCGGAGCCCTGAGCTCCAACCGGGTGGCGGCGGACGACAACCCCATGAAGCTGATGAGCATCGCCATGAAGCCCCTGTGCGCCCCTCCCTTTCCGCTGGAACGGATTGAGGAAATGACCGCCCTCATGGGCGGCGAGGGTTCCATGGGCTGAACCAGAGGGCAGGGCCGTTCCAGCGGCCTTGCCCCAAAAACCGGAAGGGAATGTCTGCCTGTGAATCATTACGCTGCAATCTCCGCCGCCCTGGAGGCGGAAAACCTGGACGCCGTCCTCCTCACCGGGGAGGCCAACCGCTTTTACGCCTCCGGCTTCTTCACCCCCGGCGCCGACGCCGCCGCCCTCGTCACCCGGAAGGACGCCCTGTTTTTCACCGACGCCCGGTACACCGAGGCCGCCGCCCGGCGCCTGGACGGGGCGGAGCTCCGGGAGGTGGGGCCCGGAAAGGGCCTGATGGACCAGCTCCGGGAACAGGTGCTTTCAAAGGGCATCCGCCGTTTGGGATTTGAGGACGGGGCCATGACGGTCCAGTCCTTCCGGCGGCTGGAAAAGGCCATGGCGGAGATCCAGCTGGTCCCCGCGTCGGGGCCGGTCCTGAAGCTCCGGCAGACCAAGGACGCCTGGGAGCTGGAGGCCATGGAGGCCGCTCAGGGCATCGCCGAGCGGGCGCTGGAGGACATCCTGAAGGAAATCCGCCCCGGCGTGACGGAGAAGGAGATCGCCGCCAGGCTCCAGTACCTCATGCTCCATTACGGTGCGTCGGACATGTCCTTCGACCCCATTGTGGTCTCCGGGCCCAACGGGAGCCTGCCCCACGGCGTGCCCTCGGAAAAGGAGATTCAGGCCGGGGAGTTTGTCACCATGGACTTTGGGTGCGTCTATGAAGGCTACTGCTCCGACATGACCCGGACCGTGGCGGTGGGGTCCGTGACGGGGGAGATGGAGCGGGTTTACAAAACCGTCCTGGCCGCTCAGGGGGCGGGCATCGCCGCCGCCGGGGCCGGGGTCCCTGGTAAGGACGTGGACGCCGCCGCCAGGGCCGTCATTCAGGAGGCGGGCTATGGGGAGTACTTCACCCACAGCTTCGGCCACGGCGTGGGCGTGGAAATCCACGAGGCCCCCAACGCCTCCGCCGCCAGCGAAGCGCCCCTCCCCGCCGGGGCCGTCATTTCGGCGGAGCCGGGGATTTACATTCCCGGAAGGCTGGGCGTCCGCATTGAGGACGTCATCCTGATCACGGCGGAGGGGCGCCGGAACCTGACCAAGGCCCCTAAGGAACTGATGGTACTGTAAGAAGGGAGGAACGCTTATGCTTATGCTCTGGTACCCCAAATGCTCCACCTGCCGGAAGGCCAAGGAGTGGCTGGAGGAAAAACACCCCGGCTTTGAGCTCCGGGACATCAAGGAAGAGAATCCCACGGCGGAGGAGCTCCGCCAATGGTGGACCATCAGCGGTCTGCCCCTGAAGCGCTTTTTCAACACCAGCGGCCTTCAGTACAAGGCCCTGAACCTGAAGGACCGGCTTCCCGGCATGAGCGAGGAGGAGCAGCTGGCCCTCCTCGCCACGGACGGAATGCTGGTGAAGCGGCCCATTCTGGTGGGGGACGGGTTTGTCCTCACGGGCTTCCGGCCCGCGGAGTGGGAGGAGAGATGATACGGCGCTTCGACCTCGCCCCGCTGGACGGCATCACCAAGCGGGTGTTCCGCCGGGTGTGGCACGAATGCTTCGGCGGAGCGGACCGGTATTTCATCCCCTTCCTCTCCCCCACGGACCAGCACATCCTCACCCCCCGGGACCGGCGGGAGCTGGAGAACCCGGAGGGCCTTCCCCAGGTGCCCCAGGTGATGGCAAAGCGGGCGGAGGATTTCGTCTGGGCGGCGGAGCTGCTGGCGGACATGGGCTATCCGGAGGTCAACCTGAATCTGGGCTGTCCCTCCGGCACCGTCACCGCCAAGGGAAAGGGCTCCGGCCTGCTGATGGACCCCGACGGGCTGGACCGGTTCTTCGACGGGGTGTTCTCCGCCGCGAAGGTCCCGGTCTCCGTGAAAACCCGGCTGGGCTATCAGACGCCGGAGGAGTTCCCCCGGCTGCTGGAGATTTTCAACCGCTATCCCATCCACTGCCTCACCATTCACCCCCGGGTCCGGCCGGAGAAGTACCGGGGGGCGGTGCACATGGAGGCCTTCGCGCAGGCGCTGGCGGAGAGCCGGAATCCCGTGTGCTACAATGGCGATCTGACCTCTGTGGCGGGCGTCCGGGCTTTAGAGGAGCGGTTCCCGGAGCTGGAGGCCGCCATGATCGGCCGGGGGGCCGTGGCGGACCCGGCGCTGTTCCGGCGGCTCCGGGGCGGGCCGCCTGCCTCAAAGGAGGAGCTTCAGCGCTTTACCGCCGCGCTGTACCGGGCGTATCAGGAGTTTTACCGCCAGGCCGCTCCCGACAGTCAGGCGGCTCCGGCCTCCCAGCGGATGAAGGAGGTCTGGTTTTACCTCATCCACCTGTTCGACGGCGGCGAGCGCCTGGGGGGCCGGATGCGCCGGTCCCGGGGGCCTGCGGCCTACGAGGAGCTGGAGGCCCGGATTTTCCAGGAGCTGGAGCTGCTGGACGCCCCGCTGGGGGAGCTGGCGTAGCGCTGGAAAAACTCTGCGGCTCTTTCCGGATTGCAAATTGTCCGAAGGTGTGTTACACTGTAGATACACCGCAGGACCGGACGCCGGTTCTCCCCGGAGGCGCTCCGGGTTCTGGCGCTCCGTTCTCCGATGATTTCTATGACTTATAAAGGGGCCGAATAATCATGTACGAACATATTGACCGCGTCCAGCGCAAATGTGAGGCGGCGGAGCTGCTGCGGGACGCACAGGTGTCTCCCAAGGGGATGACCGCGCTTTACATGCTGCTGGTGCTGGCCTTGAATCTGGTTTCCTCCCTCAGCACCGGCGGATTTCTTCAGATATTCATCTCCATCTTTACCGAGCTGCTGGCTACGGTCCTGGGGGCGGGCTTCGTCCTGTACTGCATGGCCGTCCGGCGGCGGGAACGGGCTGAGTATCTGACCCTGTTTGACGGTTTTTCCTTTGTGGGGAAGATCATTCTGCTGAACCTGATTACCAGCTTTTTCATCCTGCTTTGGTCCATGCTCTTCTTTATCCCCGGCATCATCGCCGCCTACCGCTATCATTTCGCCATGTTCAACCTGTATGAGAATCCCGGCATCGGCGTCATGGAGGCGCTGGATATGAGCAAGCGGCAGACCTACGGCTACAAGCTCCAGCTGTTTACTCTGGATCTGAGCTATTTGGGCTGGGCCCTGCTGGCCGCGCTGCCCTCTCTTGTGCTGGTCTCCCTGGTGAACCGGGACGTTACTATGGCTCTGCTCTACGGCACGCCGGTGCCCGAGACCTATTTCGGCCTCCCCATTCTTGCTCTGGACCTCCTTTTCGGCCTCTGGCAGATGGTGGTGTGCCTCTTCTACCTGCCTCACAACACCTGCGTCCGGTTGGCGTATTTCGAGACCGCGAAGCGCACCTCCGGCATCGGGGAGGGGACCGAGCCCCAGCAGTCCCACTGGGATGGCTGGAATGCCCCGGACGGGCTGAGCTGAGGGCCTTGTACATCTGACGGGTAAAATGGAACGCCCCTGCCTTATGAACTGCTCTGTCAAATATGCACAATAGACAAAAGCTCCCTCTGCAGGAAGATAGGCTGTGAGGCGCAAGAGATTAAGGCAGCTAGGAGTCAAAGTATGAAGTCTGCAGCTACACAGGACTGTGGGGGAGCCAGCTCTGTGGTATGTCTGTCGAATCTGTCCGGTGTAAGCCATGATTGGTGCCTTCTCGGTTCCAGAGAAGATCATTGTCGACAACTGCGCTGGAGCAGAGGCCTAGCTTGTTGCCATTGACGATTCACGGACCTAACGGACGAGGAGGCCATGCAGTCATGTTTTGCGTTATCAGGACATTGTAGCGGTTCTGTAGCGCTGACCGGGCAGGTTGGGGCCGATGCGGCGATGTGACCATTTTCGGCCTCGTCACCGTCAATGCCCATCTCATTTTGGCGAATAACGCCACGTTCACTGTCAGCAACGGCATCAATTTCACAGGAAAATCACAACTTTGTAGATTAGGAAATCATGGGAACTCAATGGGGCTGAATATCGGAAAGCATATTCAACGTCTAATCGGACAGAAAATAGAGTCAACCTCGTTTATAACAAGGAAACGCTTAAGACGTATGTTATGAAATCTATGGCTAACCGCAAAAAACCAGTGACCTATTGCAAGAGCTACGCTTACGGCAAACTTAATACCAACGACAGCAAAACCTTTACTTACGGCAGCGCTTGGAGGTATACTTTGGCTCACCATCAAGCCGCGGCTGCTACCTGCACCACAAAGGGTAATGTGGAATATGTGAGCCATTCGGTCTGCAAAAACCTTTTCTAACGCCTCTGGAACAACTGAGATTAACAATGTAACGCTGTCAAGGGCACCTTTGTGCTACGCACCCTTGACAGCTTTTCCCGTTTTTGCTGCTGGGCTGCGGTGATCTCCGGGACTATAGCGATCCACTTGGAGACCGTTTTCCCTTGTAGAGAACTTTTAAAAGCCATATAGTTTTCATCCGGTCATTTTTACATACTTCTTTTCTCTGCAAGGCGCCCAATCATTTCAGATTGGGCGCCTTGCGTTTCCGCCGCTCTTTTGCTATAATGGCAAAAAACACAAAGCGAGGTGCGGTCATGAGCTTTACCATCAGACGTTTTCAGAACACCGACGCGGCGGAAACCGCAGGCATTATTGAAAAAACCCTCCTGATCAGCAACCGCCCGGACTATTCCGACGCAGATATTCAGGAGATGATAACCCTGTACTCCCGGGATGGAGTACTGGAACGCGCTGAAACATCCCACTTCTATGTCATCTGTGACCGGGAGGCCATCATCGGCTGCGGCGGAATTGCCGAATACATGGGAAATCCTACTGAGAGCATTCTGGTGACAGTTTTCCTCCTTCCGGAATATCAGGGGAAAGGCGTGGGACGGCTCATCATGGAAACCTTGGAGCAGGACGAGTATTTTCTCCGCGCCAGCCGGATTGTCATCCACTCCTCCATCACCGCCCATATGTTCTACAAAAAGCTGGGCTATACATACGCGGATGGCTCCGCTGTCCCCGACGAGGAGGGCTGCATCCGTATGGAAAAACGGCGGTAAACACCGGTGAAAAGAGCCCCCCGCTGGTATCATATAAGCTTACAAAAAGCCCCCGGCTCAGCCGGAGGCTTTCTTATATCAATCGGAAGAGGGAATTCCTCCACTTCTTATTTCCGGAGCTTCCGCCACGCCGTCCGGACCGCGCCGCAGAGATACAGGGACCCCAGGGCACAGACCACGCCCTCCGGCCCCGCCGCCGCCAGAGCGGCTTCCACGCCTTCCTCCGCCGAGACACAAGGCCGGGCTTCCACTCCCCGCGTCGCCAGCAGAGCGCACAGCGCCGCCGGGTCCATAGCCCGCGGGCTGTCGGGCCGGAGGACAAACGCCCGCTCCGCCAGCGGGGCCAGCAGGTCCACCATTTCCTCCACATCCTTATCCGCCATAATTCCCAGAAGCACCGTCAGCCGCTGTCCGGGGAAAAGAGTCCGAAGACTCTCCACAGCGGCCCGCATGCCGTGGGCGTTATGCGCGCCGTCCAGCAGGAAGACGGGGTCTCTTCCCAAGACCTCAAAGCGTCCCGGCCAGCGGACAGAGGCCAGTCCACGGCGTATGGCCTCCTCCGGGATATGCCAGCCCTTTTCACGGAGACACTCCAGCGCCGTCAGCGCCAGGGCGGCGTTCTCCGTCTGATAAGCTCCCGCCAGGGGGATGGTTAGGTTTTCCCAGGGGGCAAAGGAAAACACCGCGCCCTCCAGGCCCAGCCGCCGGACCGTGAGCCGGGAGAGGTCCAGCTCCGTCAGCTCCGCCCCCCGCTCCCCGCAGACCCGGCGGAACACCGCATCCGCCTCGGGACAGCCTCCCCGGCTCACCACCGCTCCGCCGGGCTTGACGATTCCCGCCTTAGCGGCGGCTATGTCCCGGAGGGTGGGGCCCAGAAGGGCGGCGTGGTCCATGCCCATGGCGGTGAGCACCGCCAGCTCCGGCACATCGATGACGTTGGAGGCATCCAAGGCTCCGCCCAGGCCGGTTTCCAGAATCACGATATCACAGCGCCGTTCCAGAAAATGCAGAAAGGCGGCGGCGGTGATCAGCTCGAACTCCGTGGGGTGTTCCGTCATTGCCTCCGCGGCGGGACGGACCCGCTTCATCACCGCACCCAGGGCTCGGTCCGGGATTTCCTCCCCATTCACCCGGATGCGCTCATGAAAGCGCTCCAGATGCGGCGAGGTATTCAGCCCCACCCGGTATCCCGCCGTTTCCAGAACCGAGGCAAGACAGGCGCAGACACTGCCCTTGCCGTTGGTCCCCGCCACGTGAATAAACCGCAGGCCGTCCTGGGGATTCCCCAGGCGCTGAAGCAGCTCCTGGACGCGGTGGAGTCCCGGAGCGTGGGACTCCCAGCCATGGGAATGGATATAGGCCTCTTCTCCCGTCATGCCGCCTCCTCCCTTACAGACCGGAGACGGCGTTCCGCCGCCGCAGAGTCTTCACCAGCGGGATGGCCAGAGAGGCCATGACCACAGCGTTGAGCATGCCCACAATGAGCCGCCAGACCAGATCGCCTAAAATCAGGCCGGGGAAATAGTAGCCCATCAGCACGCTGTCCAGCCAGTTTACAAGGGTATTTCCAATAGTGGTGCAGAGAGCCGCGACGATGCAGACGGCATAGCACAGCGTCCGCCGTTCCTCCAGGCGCCGCCCCCGGCGAACCGCCAGCGCAAAGGCCGCCAGTCCCACCACCAGCCCCCGAAGGGCCGGGGGAATCAGGTACAGCACGGTGGTATAGCTGACGCCGTAGGTCAGGAGCTGCTTGAACAGCTCACCCACCAGAGCCGTGACCACTGCCTCCACCGGGCCGAAAAGCAGCGCCGCCGTCACCACCGGCAGGGAGCCAAAGGAAATCCGCACGTTCCCCACCTGCACCGCTACGTACAGCGACAGCGGCACGTACATGGCGGCCAGCAGGGCGGTGTAGCACATTCTTCTTGTTTTGGACATAAAAATACCTCCTCAAAAATTGCGGCAGTATGCCGCACAGAGGAAGCCCGTTCCCATATGCGGCAGCGGGATGCGGGGCGCGCACTGCGGGGGGGATTCCCTTCGTCCGGAAAGCAACTCCCCGTCTTTCCGGCACTTTTACACGCGCGTCCCTACTCTGCCTGGTTCCCCGGTTCTCGCCGGGGCTTGTTTTATGATATGCGAATTCCGGCGAAAATGCAAGACTAACTTTTTTCCGGCTTTAAACCCCTTCTTCGGAGAATTTACAGATTTATTAAAGAAAATGCTTCTAATCTGCCCTGTGACTGCATTCCACCTTGCCGTTTTGTTTTGGAGTGTAAGGGCGGATTAGCTTGTGCTGGCTCCCCCGCTCCCAAAAGAGAAAACCACGCCTTCCCCGGAGCCGGTCGAGCCGGCGCCCCGGGGAAGGCGTGTTCTTTTTGCCGGAGCGTCTCCTGCTATGGCGGCGCACACCCTGGCGGGGTGGCCCGGGCCTGCCGGAACGCCGGAGCCTCCTGTCTTCCTCCTCAGAAAAAGCGGCCAAAAAAGCTATTTTTCCACTTATTACGCTTATATTCGTCCGCAAGACTCTGTAATTCAGCTAGTATTGCATCATTCTCTCTTTTCCATTTCTCATATTCTTTTCTCTCTTCCTCTTGCATTTTTTCTTCGGCTTGCAAAACATCTTTCGCAAGCCGGCTTTCACCCAGTTCCAACGCCTGACGGGCCAGTGCGCACCCTTGGTCACGATGATGATCCGACCTTTCATTTTCTTTGGTCACATCATATCGGAAATACGCCACCCAGGCCAGATATCCCAACGTGTACGCCTGCTCTTCCCTGTTGCCGCTTTCCCGTGCCACGGCCACCGCCTTTTCCATCTGTGCCCAATCCTGGGCCAGAAAGGTGTGATACTCCTTTTTGAGTTCCGGAGAGGTTTGAAAACTGCTGTTTCTCATGATGCCGAGAGCTTTTCTCCCATAAATCTCCCCTTTTACAGTGATATTGTAAACGTTCTTCGGGGCTTTCGCAAGGGCAATGTCAATGTACCTAAGAGCCGCATTAAGCTCTTTGTTTTCCAGATAAATTTCGGCAGCCAGCCAATACAAATACTGCCCGCCGGTATCTCCTTTCTCAGCCAGCGCTTTCGCTATGACGTTTTTGGCCTGAACATACTCCTTTTTGTCATAGTGGCTTCTGGCCTGCGTTGTCCACTCTTCCATTCTTTCTCTATGCTTCTTCAGGACCTTTATGGCCGAATCGCTATGGCCCAGGCACACCCTCTCCGCTTCACTCGCGTGCTCCACCCCGGCGCGCCGTTCTCTCTCCGCCTGTGCCGTGTCGATTTGATCCCACCGGCAATACTCAGCCCAGGCCAGTTTCCCCAACGCGTAGGCGATTTCACGAGGGTCGTTTTTAAGGCGCGCCACTTTGCAGCCTTCCTGGTACAGTTCCAGCTCCTTCGCATGGACCTTTTTATACATCTTCCGCAGCGCCGGAGAGGACTCAAACCGGCTGTCTTCCGCCAAAGCCAAGGCTTCCCTTCCACAAAACTCTCCTACATTGCGCAGATGGTAGACACTTTCGGGACATTTCTCCCGTTCTTTTTCTATGTACCAGAGGGCGAAATTAATCTTATTATTTTTTAAAGAAATTTGGGCCGCCAGTTCATACGGGTCCTGGAAGAACGAACTCCCATTATACAATTCCAGATACTTCTCAATCCAGACCTCGGCCGCACCGTATTCTCCGTTTTCATAGCATTTTTGGGCGCTGAAATACAGCTTCTCATAATCCTTTTTAATATCCTCCCCGGCGGCGTTCCATGTAGAAAGCAGAGCAGAAGAGAATTGCCGCGCGAGTTCGAAAATGGCCTCCGTATCCTTCAGCCCGGCCCGCCGGTCTTTCTTTGCCCGCTCTTCGTCGATTTGATTCGGCCGGAAATACTCCGCCCAGGCCAGCCTCTTCTGCACTAAAAAGCACGAAGCAATTCTAGTCTGTTCATCATCTTCTGTTAGTTCTGCCCGCCTCAGCGCGTCACCCAGCAGCGCCAGCTCCTGCTTCCGAAGCGTTTGATACTCCGAGCGCAGCTGAATAGAGGCGGAAAACCGGCTGTCCGTTGTCAACTCCCAGGCTTTCAAGCCACAAAGCTGTCCCTTCACCGAAATCACGTAGTCATCTTCAGGCCCCTGCGCCAGAGCCTTGTCCATATACAAAGCAGCGGTATCGTAATCGCCGCACAAGGAGTAAATTTCGGCGGCCGTCACGTATAGAAATTCGTCCGGTTCCGCATCCAATTTCAGGGCCTCCTCTATCTCCGCCCTAGCCTGCTCCAATTGCTTTTCTTGCACTTGTCTCATGGCGTTGATTGTCAACTTTCCCATCCGCTCGGCGTTTTGCTTCCTTCTCTCGCGGCGGGCGGTGAACTCCTTCAAAATCTTCTGGGACCTGCTGTCGAGAGGGCCCAGTTTTTCGGCTTCGCGCAGATGCTGCACCCCCGCCTCCCGGTCCTTCTCCGCCTGTTTCTCGTCGATTAAGTTTGCCCGGTTATACTCGGCCCAGCCCAGGTGCTCCAGTGTACTGCCCCGCTCTTTCTCGCCGCTTGCCTGTGCGTTGGCGTTCCGGAACTGCTCCAGTTCCTTCGTCCGGAGTTCCTGATATTCCGCCTGTAGCTCCGGAGAGGAGGAAAACCGGCTGTCCTTTGCCAGTTCCCGGGCATATCTGCCGTAAATGTACCCCTTGTTCGCTATGTGGGCGATACATTCAGGAGCCAGCAGCAGGGCCTCATTGATATACTGGAGCGCACACCTGTATTCGCCAACGTTCATGTAAATGAGGGCGGCCAATTGGTACAGGTTGTTGTTGGGGAGGTCCTTGTCCTGTTCCAGCGCCCGGTCCATGGCGGTTTTTGCCAAGTCATATTCTTTTTTATGATAAAAGTCCTTAGCCCGCTGAAGCAGCTCCGCCTGTTTCATCTGCCGCTCTTTCGCAGGGTCCGCCTTTGGAGGTGCGCTCTCCGCCGTCAGCGTCTGGTCATAGGCCCGCTTGCTCTCCTCGTCCCGGAAAACCTCCAGAGCCGCTTGGATTACCTCCTGCGTCTCCAGGCTCTTCGCGTCAAACCGATTCCCGATCACGGCGCTTAGTTTGTTCAGTTCCTGCCGGATTTCCTCAGCGCTCATGTCCTGGCGGATCTCCGGAAACTTCTTGTAGTAATTGTTCATAAAACCCCGTCCCTTTTCGAATTCTTTATTTGCTGAGAATGGAGATGGTTGCCGAAATGCTGCGCTGGGCCGGCGCACTTTAGGCTTGGCTCAAATGGGTTTGCCGCGGCGCTCAATCCCCACTGACCCTCCCCGCCAAAAACAATCAGGCCATACATCCTTGGGGCTTCGCTTCTGCTCTTCATCTATGTGCCAGAGAGCGGAATCAATCGCATGATTTTTCAAACAAATCCGGGCGGCATCCTTATACAGGGCTGGACATGCGCGAAGGCTCATTTCATCCAGAGGCAGGGCCTGGTAATCACCCCAAATGGCCTCGATGGCAGCGCTCTCAAACTCGCAAACTCGCAGATGTCGGAATCGTTCTTTTGAAAGAACAGCGCAGCAGGCTGGAGCGTCTCCCGCTATGGCGGCGAATACCGCGGGCGGGGCGGCCCGGGTCTGCCGGAACACCGGAGCCATCTGTTTCCTCCTCAGAAAAAGCGGCGCCAAAAGCTCGTTTCCCGCTTCATACGCTTCAATTCGGCCTTCATACGTGCTGCCTCTCGCAGATTTGCCTGATGAGCTCTTTCCGATATTTCAGCGTCTACCAAAATCTCCTTTGCGCGCCAGTTTTCACCCAGCTCCAGAGCCTGGCGGGCCAGCTGGCATGCCCGGTTCCGATCAGGCCTAAAGCAGAAATACAACACCCAGGCCAAGTGCCCCAACGCGTCCGCCTGCTTTTGCTTGTCGCCGATTTCCTTTGCCGCGTCCACTGCCTTTTCCATCAGCGCCAGCTCTTCGGCCAGAAGGACGTCGTAGTCCTTTTGGCGTTCGGGAGAACTTAGAAAGCTTTTGTTATTGCGGATTCGCCCAGCCTTCTGTCCATAAATCTCTCCTTTTGTAGTGAGACAGTAGACAGCCTTTGGGTTTTTCGAAAGGGCTATGTCAATGTAGCGGAGAGCGGTATCAAGCTCGTGGGTTCTTAAATAAATTCTGGCGGCCAGCCAATACAAATACCCTTCTCCGGTATTTCCTTTCGCGTTCAGCACTTTCTCAATGACGTTTTTGGCCTGATCATACTCATTCTTGTCATGGTGGCTTCTGGCCTGCTTTGTCCACGCTTCCAATTGTTCATTATATTTCTTATCGTCTGTCAAAACCTCCTTTGCGCGCCAGTTTTCGCCCAGCTCCAGAGCCTGGCGGGCCAGCTGGCATGCCCGGTTCCGATCAGGCCTAAAGCAGAAATACAACACCCAGGCCAAGTGCCCCAACGCGTCCGCCTGCTTTTGCTTGTCGCCGCTTTCCTTTGCCACGGCCACTGCCTTTTCCATCAGCGCCAGCTCTTCGGCCAGAAGGACGTCGTAGTCCTTTTGGCGTTCGGGAGAACTTAGAAAGCTTTTGTTATTGCGGATTCGCCCAGCCTTCTGTCCATAAATCTCTCCTTTTGTAGTGAGACAGTAGACATCCTTTGGGATTTTCGAAAGGGCTATGTCAATGTAGTGGAGAGCGGTATCAAGCTCGTGGGTTCTTAAATAAATTCTGGCGGCCAGCCAATACAAATACCCTTCTCCGGTATTTCCTTTCGCGTTCAGCACTTTCTCAATGACGTTTTTGGCCTGATCATACTCATTCTTGTCATGGTGGCTTCTGGCCTGCTTTGTCCACGCTTCCAATTGTTCGTTATATTTCTTCAGGCTCTCGTTATACCTCTTCAGGACCTCTATGGCCGACTTGCTATGGCCCCGGCACACCCTTTCCGCTTCATTCGCGTGCTCCACCCCGGCGTGCCGTTCTCTCTCCGCCTGTGCCGTGTTGATTTGATTCGGCCTAAGATATTCCGCCCAGGCCAGATTCCCCAACGCGTAGGCGATTTTACAAGGGTCGTTGTCAAGGCGTGCCACTCTGCAGGCCTCCTGGTGCACCTCCAGCTCCTTCGCACGAACCTTTTGATACATCTCCTGCAGCGCCGCAGAGGACCGGAACTGGCTGTCTTCCGCCAAAGCCAAGGCTTCCCCTCCACAAAATTCTCCTGTGCTGCACAGATTGTAGATATTCTTGGGGCTTCGCTTCTGCTCTTTATCTATATAAAAGAGGGCGGAATTAATATCATGATTTTTCAAGTAAATCCGGGCGGCATACCGATACAAATCCGACCAGCAGCGAAGGCCTGTTTCACCCATACGCAGGGCCTTTTCAATCCACGCCTTGGCCTGTGCGTATTCTCCTTTTTCGTAGAGTTTCTTGGCCTGTGAGGTCAGGAAATTGTAATCACGCTTAATGGCCTCGAGGGCCGCGCTCTCGAAGCTGTCGGAATAGTTCATTTTAAAGGACAGCGCACGCTCCAGCCCGCTGCACTGGTCCGCCTTCGCCTGTGCCGGGTCAATCCGGTCGGGCCGGAAATACTCCGCCCAAGCCAGCCTCTCCAGCACCATAGTGTATAGAAGTCCTTCCTCATCCACGTCATCGTCCGGAATCAGCGCAGCCGAAAGTCCATCCTCAAGTCTATCCTCCGACTTGAGGATGTCTGCCCACTTCCGCACATTCTTCAGCGCGTCATTCAGCAGCGCCAGCTCCTGCTTCCGAAGCGTCTGATACTCCGACCGCAGATGCGAAGTGGAGGAAAACTGGTCGTCTTCCGCCAGCTCCCAGGCTTTCGTGCCGCAAAGATGTCCCTTCACCGCAATCAAGAAGGGGTGTTCAGGCTCCAGCGCCAGAGCCTTGCCTATGTACAGGGAGGCGGCATCGCAGTCGCCGCACCAGCAGTAAATGTCGGCGGCCATCCCATACAAGAGGCTGTTCGGTTCCATATCCAATTTCAGGGCGTCTTCTATGTCCGCCCTGGCTTGGTCGTATTTCCGCTCTTCCAGGTGATCGTTGGCGCTCGCCATCAGCGTCTTAACCCGCTCGGCGTTTTGCTTCCTTCTCTCGCACCTGGCTTCAAACTCCTTCAGAATCTTCTGGGAGCTGCTGTCGAGAGGGCCCAGTTTTTCGGCTTCGCGCAGATGCTGTGCCCCCGCCTTCCGATCCTTCTCCGCCTGCTCTGCGTCAATTAAATTTGCTCGTGTATATTCGGCCCAGCCCCATTGCTCCAACATACGGCGCTGCTCTTTCTCGCTGTGTGCCTGTGCATAGGCCTTCCGGTACTGCTCCAGCTCCTTTGCCCGGAGTTCCTGATATTCCGCCTGTAGCTCCGGAGAAGACGAAATCCGGCTGTCCTTTGCCAGTTTCCGGGCTTTGCGGCCATAAATGAGCCCCTTTTGCGCGATGTGTCCCACACATTCAGGCTCCAGCAGCAGGGCCTCGTTGATATACTGGAGTGCACGCCCATATTCGTCAGTCGTATTGTAAATGCAGGCGGCCAAGAAGTACGCGCTGCTGGTGGGGAGGTCCTTGTCCTGTTCCAGCGCCCGGTCCATGGCGGTTTTTGCCAAGTCATATTCTTCTTTATCATAAAAGTCCTGAGCCCGCTGAAGCAGCTCCGCCTGTTTTGCCCGCCGCTCCCGCGCAGGGTCCGCCTCCGGCGGCGCGCCCCCCTCCAGCGCCTGGTCATAGGCCCGCTTGCTCTCCTCGTCCCGGAAAACCTCCAGAGCCGCCTGGATTACCTCCTGCGTCTCCAGGCTCTTCGCGTCGAACCGGTTCCCAAGCACAGCGTTCTGACGGTTCAGCTCCTGCCGGATTTCCTCCGCGCTCATGTCCTGGCGGATTTCTGAAAACTCCTTGTAGTAATTGTTCATAAGACACCGTCCCTTTTCGAATCCTCTATTTGCTGAGATTTGAGATGGTTGACGCAATGCTGCTCCGCAGCTGGTCCAGCGCACTTTGAGCCTGGTTCAAATAGTTCGCCGCGGCACTCAATCCCATTTGACCCTCCCTGCCAAAAACGCTCAGGCTGTTCATAATGCCCTCCACTTCGCTGCAGCACAACCCGCACTGCCAGGTGCACTCTGAAGCCTCTGCGTCCGCACGGCGGAGTTCTTGTATGACCGCCTCCACAGAAATCATCTCCACCCTCCTTTCACAGCCTCTTCCGGCACCCATTCGCCGGGCTCCAGGGCGCTGATTTCTTCGACCGCATAGCGCAGGCTGCTCTGGGCGGCGGAGAGCTCCGATATCACTCGCTGGCAGCACTCGACCGGCATTTTGCCGCCCACGGCATAGTCCAGCAGGCCGAGCAAATTACGCAGCTCTTCCTGAAGCTGGGAAACCTTCTCCAGGGTGAATTGCGTCTGTCCAAGGGCATAGTTCCGGGCGTGTTTCTTTTTGGAGTCTTCGACGAAAACTACGTTCATACGCTCTTCCTACTTTCTCAAATTCTGTATGCACGCGTCGCAGCTCCGGTCCAGGGCCGTTATGGACATTCCCGCTTTTGCCAAGGCCTGTGAGGCCGACTGCAGTGCCCCCACGGCATCCTGGCCCGTCCGGCTTCCCCGGACCAGTCCGGCAATCTGGGCGCCGTGCCTTCCCAGCTCTTGATTCGCGGCCCCCACTGCCAGGGCCAGTTGTTGGGACTGCTGCTTGACGGAGGAGATCTCCTGGATCAGTTCATCTATGGACAGCATCTTTCCTTCCCTCCTCAAATCCTACGGACATAGGCCAGCATCGTTTTTGCGGCTTGCAGCTGCTCAATGGAGCGGTTTACCTCCGCCCTGGTGGAGGACAGCTGCTGGAGCATCTGCCGCTCGTGCTCCTGGGTGCTTCCGGCCAGGGCGCTGCTGACCCTGCCGGTCACGTTGTCCAGCTCGGTGACATAGGCGGAAAGCTGCCCGATTTGCTCGTCAATCCGCCGTTCCGCACTGGTTACCGCCATGATTAGCTGCTGCAACATGGACATCTTTAAGTACTCCTTTCGAAATCGCCGTCCTCCTCTCGCAAGAAAGCGGCAAAGTTTTCAACATCCCTCCAGGTGACGGGAGCGTAGGGGATAAACGCCATTTCCTCCGCGAACTCCACCGAGTCGCTGACCAGGGCGCGGTTGCTCCGGGCGGTCCACTTTACAAACGGCCCGGTCAGGGACTGCACGGCCCGCTCGTCGATGCGAAGGAACAGCTTGGAGTTGAAGGCGTCGCTGCTTCCGTAGCCCGCCGTCTGTTGCGTGAAGCTGGAGGCCTTGACCCACCAGCCGATAAAGTGCAGCCCCTTGGAGGGCCCCTTTTCCACAAACGTCTTTAAAACCGAGTCCTGTCCGGGGAAGTCCGGGGTAAAGCTCCAGCGGTCCATGGCGAAGCCGAAGACATAGACCGGCGTCTCCAAATCCGCCTGCTCCAGGAGCTTTGCCAGCCGGCTCTCAAACTCCTCCGGCCGGATGTCCTCGGCGGGACATCCCAACATTCCCATCAGCTGGTCGAAATCGGGCCAGAACTGTGGAGTATAGGTCCCCTGGAAGTCACAAAAGAGGAACCGGGCCTTTTGCTCCTGTGCCGCAAGGGAGACGGCGATGCTCTGCAAAATGCCCACCGCCTGGTTGCAATCCGCGTCCGGCGTGCCGATGACGGCGATGTTCCGCCCGGGGTCGTTCGACAGCGGCAGCAGGATCTGTTCTCCATCCACCGAGATCTTGTCCCCCGCAAAGGCGACAGGGGCTCCCATCTCCCACTGCTGCAACCTCAAGCGCTCCAGGCTGCTGGAAATGGTAATCCTCCGGTCACTCTCGAAGGCATACGGCGCCGGAAACTCCCAGCGGGCTTTTTTCCACCAGTTCTCCCGCCAGGACCGCAAAACCTCCTCGTCCGCAAACGCGATCATGGTAGTCCGGTTCTGGGAAGCTTCGCCATAGTCCAGATTCACCACGGCCTCCCGGGGTTTGAGGAAAGCCGCCGCCGGGTTGTTGATTCCCAGGGTCTGCAAGGACTCGGAGACGGAGTTCTTCAGGGCGATCCGGATGGGAATCTGACCGAAAATGCTCTCCCGGCGCTGGGACAAAAACACATTCCCGCTGAGGGTCTGGGAGGCCAGGATGAAGTGGATGCCCGCCGCCCGGAAGAGGCGCACGGATTTTTCCAGCAGCTCCGCCGCCTTCTGCCCGGTCTGCATATCCTCCCCAAACATCATCTGAAACTCGTCGATGATGGTCACAATTCTGGGCAGGGTCTTCTCGGGATACCGCTCCCGCAGCTCCCGCAAGCTCTTCACGCTCTGCTCCTTCAAAAGCTTCATCCGGCGCAGGTACTCCTGATACAAGGACTCCAGCACGGCGATGCCAAAGGCCGTGTCGCTCTCCAGGCCCAAGGCCCGGGCGTGGGGGAGATAGGCCTCCTGGCCGATATTGGAGAAGGGCTTGAAGGTCACGCCCTCCTTGAAATCCAGGAGGTAGAGCTGTAACTCCCTGGGGGAGTACCGCCAGCAGAGGCTGTGGATAATCACGGAAATCAGGTTGGATTTTCCCTGGCCCACCGCGCCGGTGATTACGGCGTTGTGCCGCTGGTTCACTTCGTCGCCTATGGTGATTTCCATGCTGTTGACGCCGGACAAGCCCACGGAGAAGGTCAGGCCGCTGACGCTGCTCCGGCTCCACGGCTCCTCTTCCTCGTGAAGCTCGGCGAATGTTACCACCGGCGGCTCTGCGGATTCTTTTTTCTCAAGAAAGGCCTCGCACCGCCGGATGATCTCCTGGGGCTCCGGCGGGCAATAGGAGGTATAGGGGCCGCCCTGTATGCGCACCTGGTTCTCTCCGGCCTCCAGGACGGTGATGTTGGGAGCGATGGATTTCACAGGGCGGCGCATCGTCCCCCTGCCGGGAATTTCCACATCCATCTGGGTGGTGGAAATGATTAAAAAGGAGAATCCATACCGGGGCCCCACCCGCATAAGCAGGGAGAGCTTTGCCAGCAGGTCCGGGGCCAGCACGCCCATGTCCATGGAGAGCACAATCAGCTTATAGCTTTCCACCGGCCTGCCTGCGGAGGCCCGGAAGTCCAGAAGGGAACCGGCGCGGCCTTGGATTACGTTCTGCACGGTCTGAATCTGCTGGCGGGTGTAGTCCAGACGGTCCACAAGGTCCTTCTGGCTGCCGATCAGGTCCAGCAGACGGGACTCCCCCGCCGACAGGGCGGCAAAGGGGGCGAAGATTCCGGAGAGGTTGCTGTCATATCCCCAGACGGACAGCTGTCCCGGCGCCGTCTTTGTCAATGCCTCGTGGAGAACGCACTGAGCCAGCCGGAGGTCATCCGGCTGGTAGGCATTTTCAATCCAAATATTTCCTTTTCCAATAAAAGGCGCCTGAAGCCCGCCCGCAAAGGACAGGTCGCTGTATACGTCTAAGATTCCCCTCATGAAACCTTCCTCCAGTTAGTTGAAATTCTTCTGCCGCATGACGGCCTGCGGCGCGGGACTCCCCGGCCCCGCCGGGGCCTGTACTACGACAGGAACTGTGAAAGGAGCCACAGGAAGAAAAGCACGCCAATGACCGTTCCGAGGCTGACGCCCTTTTTCTCCTGCTTCTTTTGGGCCTTGCGCTGCTGCTTTTCCGCCTTGCGCGCCCGGTCCAGTTCCCGGCTCGCTTCTTTCAGTTCCCGCATGGTGGCATCAAATTCTCTGCATGTCTGATTGATCTCGCGGGTGGCCTCCCGCATCCGGTCGGAGGAGTCGTGGGAGACGCGGACCCGGGGAGGCGCTTCATAATAAGTATAGCCGCACAGCTCACAGCGGTAGTTGCATCCGCCGCCGGTTGTGTACATTTTCCCCGTGTGGCATTTGGGACAGGTTCTGCTTGCCGGCATATAAAACAGCTCCATTCCTTATAAATTTTTTCTCAGCCGGAAACGCCGGGAACGGCGTCCCCATGACGGAGGCCGCTCCCGGCAGTCTGCCCGTTATCCTGCCAGCGCCCGGTAAAGGAACGTGACGATCTGTCCCCTTGTGCAGGGGGAATCCGGATTGAAGGTGTTCGCGTTGGTGCCGGAGGTGACGCCCTTGCTCACCGCCCAGGCCGCCGCCTGTGCATAGGGCGCGTCCGCCGCCACGTCCTTGAAGCCGGAAGCGCCCGCCTGGGGACTCCCCGCCAGCTTCCACAGGTAGGTCACGGCCATGGCCCGGGTGCAGGGAGAATCGGCGGAGAAGGTCCCGTCCAAGAGTCCCTGTTCCTTCGCCCACTGGGCGGCGGAGGCGTAATACTTGTCGCCGCTTACAGCCCCGGCGGGCTTCGGGCTGCCGTTGGCCCGCCAGAGGAAGGTCAGGATCTGGGCCTGGGTGCAGCCGGTGCTGGGGGAGAACTTCCCGTCTCCGGTTCCGGCGGTGATTCCCTCCTCCAGCGCCCACGTCACAGGCCGGGCAAAGTAATCGGTGGTTTTCACGTCCGCCATCAGGTGGTTATAGTGGACGTTGGCGTTGGTCAGCTTCCCATTGTCCTCGCCAATCTGGATGGCTTTCCACTGGGCCTCGGTCCCGCCGTAGTAGATGTCCATCTTGCTGCCGGTGTTTCCGAACCCGACCTTTCCGATGCTGGTCACGCTGGCGGGGATGGATACTCTGGTCAGATTGGAGCAGCCCCGAAAGGCGAAATCCTCAATGGTAGTGACGCCGGAAGAAATGGTCACTTCGGTCAAGCCGGTACAATCGTAGAACGCCGCGTATCCGATGCTGGTCACAGTGCCCGGAATGGTCGCCTTGGTCAGGTTGGTGCGAACTTCGAACGCCCCGCGCCCAAGGCTGGTGACGCCGGAAGGTACCTTCAATTCCGTCATCGTCCGCAGCACACGGGGCGAATGCTGCCAGGCGGCGGGGTGTACGCCCGTTCCGGCGGTTCCTCTGGCCCGGTTCCAGATAATATCGGTGTAGCAGGCCTTCCCGTTGTCGTCATCCGGGGTGTAATGGTTGATCCGGATGTCGTGCAGACCAAATTCCGCCCCCCATTTCTTGTTCTGATTCTCCATAAAGTGCAGAAATTCATGAACATACATGCTGACTGGGAACAGCTTTTCCGTAATACGCAAAACTTCTAGGCAATACTCCCGATTTCTAAGGTTGATTCCGGCGTGACCTGCGCCGCTCTCATAAGACGAGCTGCCCCGCCCCAGATAGTCCGTTTTAACATTCAAACTGTAGATGCAGGTTACATGGTCATACCGGTTCAGATCTACCTTGCCCGTCAGGAGTGGGGCGGCCTCCTTGGAAGAGAGGTATCCTCCGTTAGGGTAATCCGCCAGCTCCGTGATGGGCGTGTCAATCTCCACCACCTCCACATGGGCCCGAATCACACCCACCCCGTTCATGTATTCCTCGAAATCTCGGGCGTCCTCCCGGGCAAAGTCCACTTCGTCTTGGGTCATGGTGTATTTTGCACGTACCGTCTTGCCGTCTCGGTCCTTGCAGACGGCATCTACGTTTTTGAAGATGGCGAACAGGAAATACCAGTCCGGGAGGCTGGCCTCCGCCGCCGAGGCGGGGACCGGCAGCAGGGACAGGCACATTACCAGCGCCAGCAGGAGGGACGCGATTTTTTTCTTCATAACTTCCAATCTCTTTGTATTTCGTTTTGTGCATGAAAAACAAGTTTGTTTTCTCAGCCGGGGCCGCCGGGAGCGGCGTCCTCGTGACAAAGGCTGCCCCCGGCGGTTCGCCCGTTATCCTGCCAGCGCCCGGTAAAGGGAGGTGACGCCCTTGGCCACACCCACTGTACTGTGTCATAGTAGCGGGCACTGGCAGACACATCGTTGAACGGATGGTTTACTTCAGCGTCTTCCCGTTCAGGGGGTCGCCGCTCTCCCGGTTTTGGACCGTGAGCTTCCCCGTGTCCTTTGTGCGGCCCCAGCCGGAAACGCCGGTGGAGATCATATAGAACGTATTGCCGTCCGCTCCGGCCTCCCAGCTGCCGTAGATATCTGCGAGAACACCGGTCTTATCCACCCGTGAGCGGATATAACCTGTACTGGTCACATCCCGCCAGCCCTCGCTGGTGTGGATACGGACATTGGTAAATTCCAGGGAGCGCACCCCGCCGGCGTACTGCTCCAGAAAGTTTTCCGAGAAAAGCGCCATGCTGCCCTTAAAGCAGACGTTCTTCACACCGATATCGTAGGTACACATATGGGTCCAGACTCCTGTAGTCAGGTCCTGGAACCACTGCTCCATGGTGGTGTTGCCGGTAGTCTTCGAGGTGCCGCACCGCAGCAGCATCCGATACCAGCGGCCCGCCTGCCAGTTGTAGGGAAGGAGGGTTTGTGAGCCTTCTCCCTCAGCACCGCCGATCAGTTTGTCTATGTCGGTTTTCTCCGCTGTATAAGTTCTCTTCGGGTGGATAATGGTCTTTTTGCCATTTTTGTCGGTGCAGTAAATGTCCCACATGGTCAAAATGGAGTTGCTCTCTTTCCCTTCGGCCCCCTGCTGCAAGCCTGCGTACAGGTTGACGTGTCCGTCGCTGTCAACCGACGCATATTGACCTTTCAGGCTGGAAAAATCCAGATACCCGTTGAACACGGCGCTGTAGGTGCCATAGGGGATATGGTCCGACTTGAAATCCACGCAGTAGGCATCATACCGAACATCCTTGTCTACAGAGAGCCACGTGGACAAATAAGGCGAGCGCCTGTCGGCGGGCCGGGCGGCAATTTGTTCCTTCGAGGGGAATTTGAAAACCTTTGACCAGTCCCGGCCGATGCTGAAATGGCCGGAGGCCAGCAGCGCTTTTTCCGCATAGAGCTCCACTGTGTGCAGGCCGGGTGTGAGATACTTCTTGTTGCTGTGGTACACGTGGAGCTGGGCCGATTTCCCCGGCTCCAAGGTGATATCCTTTGCCCAGCGCAGTTCCTCCCCGCCGTCAACGCGGATATAGATACCCCGGAGCGTCACAGCCGCGTCCGATGTATTTTTTACATTGACGCGTACCGTGGCATACTCATCCGGGCCGCACTCGCTCTGGGAGGCGGGTTCGGGCAGCTTGCGGACAAAGGCTTCCTTGGAAATGGAAAAGATGGCGGTCTCAAAGGAAACGTCGAGTCCGCCGCTCTGGGCTGCCAACGCCGCAGTTGGCAGCAGGGACAGGCACATTACCAGCGCCAGCAGCAAAGACACGCATTTTCTCTTCATAGCTCTCTTTCTCCTTGTGTTCCATTTTTTATATGGATATACGTGATTTAATTTTATCACGGTTTTTCACCGGGCGCAAGATCGTTTCCGATTGATGGCGGCTTTCATCCGCGGATATGGGGCGCCGCCCACAGCATGAACAGGTCGTTCACCGCCGTGTTGACCTCCGCCATGGCGGCCAGCCGCTCCGGGTCCATGCTCTCCTCCAGAAGGGCCTGAAACTCCGGGGAGGGTGCTTCTATCTCCTCCAGGGCCCGGGGGCTGAAGTCCCGACCGGGCAGGAAAATCTGAGCCCGAAGGACCTCTTTCCCGCCGGGGTCCGGCACGTCCTCGGGATGCTCACAAGCGAGGGCGTAATAGTGCCCGTGGGGGTCCGGGTAGGTTTCGTACTCGTCTTCTTCCTCCATCACCTCCACGCCGCTCACGCCCATCTCGGCGATGGACTGGCGCATGGCCTCCCGAAAGACCCGGTCCATCTTCGCCGTCATCTCTCGCTCCTGATAATGGGCGAGGCCCTCCATGCAGCAGAGGATGTGGTCCAGCCGTTTCAGCACCCGCCACCCGGCGATGTACTGCCGCAAGATGGCCTCCAGGGACTCCGCCAGGGGGGCGGAGAGGTCATGACACTTCAAAAAGGCGTCCCGCCAGTCCCGGAACTTCCGGTCCGCCGGATCGTTTCCCGGGAAAAACGTGCTCAGCGCGTCCACATACTGCCCCAGGGTCATCCGGGTGCAGTGGTAGACGGATTTGTTCCGCTTCCTGCCCCTGGCGTGGTCCATCAGCATCAGCCCCAGCAGAACCACGGCGCTGCTGTCCCGCGTGCCCAGGACCGGCCGGAAGGGCTTCGAATCCTCCGGCCCGCCGCTCTCCATCGCCAGCACAAAGCTGCGGCAGAAGCCGCCGTAGTGCATCACATCCTCCTCCAGGGCGTTCAAGGCCTCCCCGATCAGCTCATCCATAAGTTTGAGATCGTCCTGCCCTGTGAAGACCAGCGCCATGTGGGTCTGAGCAAGCTGCCGCACCTGCTGGACGGCGGCCTCAGGCGACACCGCCTGAGACTTTGCCGCCTGCTCCAGCCGCTCTTCCAGGGTCAGCTTCTTCCGTTCGTTGTTTGTCATACTCCGCGCTCCTTTCCGGCGGCGAGTCCCGCCCGGTGCCGCTCCAGCGCTTCCGCCAGGGAGCGGTAGGCGCGGTCCTGATTCAGCTCATACTTCCGGACCCGCTGGGGCCGGCTGCCTCGGGTGAAGAGGAAGGCGCTGTCCAGGGGGAGGTTCAGCACCGTGGACACCTGGCAGTTGAACTTCTCCGCGAAGTACCGGGCCGTCTGGGTGTCCGTCCCGCCCAGGTACAGGCAGTGGTCGCAGTTGTTGATGATGGTCTGGGATTTCGCGGAGCCGTAAAGGGACTCCAGCTGGGACAGGCTCTGGACGATGAGGCTGACATAAATCTCCCGGGAGCGGATCACCGAGATGATCTTGTCAAAGTCGGGGATGACGGTGTTGGTGCTGAAATCGTCCAGGATAAAGCGCACCGGGATGGGCAGGCGGCTGTCCGGCTGGCGGTCGGCGGCGGACATGAGGTACTGCAAGGCCTGGGTGTAGAAGAGGTTGATCAGGGCGTCCTGGCTGCGGTCAGAGTCGCTGACGGAGAGGAACAGGGCCGTCTTCCCCCGGAGGAAGGCCCCCAGGTCCATCTGCCGCTCCATGCGGAACATCCGCCGGGTGCTGGAGTTGGCCAGCACGTCCAGGTGCCGGGCCAGGATGCCCTTGATGCTGGCGTCCATCTTCTCCGCCCTGGCGTTCTGCCGGATCAGCCCCATCTTCCGGGCAAAGGCGCTGTTGGGGTGGGTAATCCGCTCCTCCTCCATCATGTCCTCCAGCTCCGGAGTCCCCAGTTTGGACAGGAAGGTGAAGGCATCATACAGGCTGTGCTGCTCCTGGGGCAGCTGGTTCAGGATGAAGAGGAGGATGGCCTCCAGATACATCTGGGCAGCCAGGTCCCAGTAGGGATCCTTGAAATCCTGGCAGGGGCAGATGGCCTGGGCCACCTTCTTCACGTCCTGCTCGCTGTACCAGTCCCCGTCCCGGTTGCTCTCGGGGTCCCGGCAGGGCCGGATATAGGCCAGGGGATTGTAGCCCCAGGGGGTGGCGGCCACGTCGGTGAAGTCCAGGTGCATCACCGTGTAGCCCCGCTTCTCCAGGTGATTCCCGTACAGGCGGCGCAGGTTCCCCTTGGTATCGGCCACGATCAGGCTCTCCCCGGCGTGGAGGAGGTTGGGAATCACATAGCCCCGGGTCTTCCCCGCGCCGGAGGGCCCCACCAGCAGGTCGTTGTTGTTCAGGCCGGTGGTCCAGGTGTCGTTGCTGGCAAAGATGTCCTCCGCCAGGATGCGCTTGGTGTTGACTTGGTTATACATTCTGTATTCCTCCTTTTTTATCTGCCCGCTTCAGGGGCGGGAATAGGGCTGCCGTTTCAGGACAGGCTGGTGATGATCTGGTCCGCCAGACCGAACTCCACGGCTTCCTCCGCCCGGAAGTAGCTGTCGGTGGCGGTTTTGGCCAGCACCTCCTCCATGGACTTGCCGGAGTGACCGGCGATGACTTTGGCGATGATCTGCCGGGTCTCCATCAGGTCGTCGCTCACCGCCTTCAGCTTCAGGGCGCTGCCTCCGGTCTGGAGGATGAGCGGGTCGTGGATCATCAGGCGGCTGTGGGGGAGCATATCCCGCCGGGCGCCCGAGACGAAGAGCAGGGCCGCCATAGAGGCCGCCAGCCCCACGCACACCGTGCGGACAGGACAGCTCACCGCCTGCATCACGTCGTAGAGGGCCATGCCGCTGTCCACGCTGCCGCCGGGGGAGTTGATGTACAGGGTAATCTCCCCCGCCGGGTCCTGCTGCTGGAGGTAGCGCAGCTGGCGGATCAGGGCGTTCACCGCCTCCGGGGTTACTTCTCCCACCAGCTCCACCTCCCGGTGGGAGAGCATCTCGTCCTGGATGGGAATGAGGTGGTAGCCATAGGTGGATTCCTTGATAATGCTGGCGTCGTTTAAGCTGTACATAATCGTCTCCTTTTCGTCGCGCGTATATGTTGAAAGGTACTTGTGCCCCGATTTCACGCGTATCACCCCGTTGGCACGCTCGCCCCGCAAGGGGGTCCTGGCGGCGCTTCGCTCAGGGGATATGCCTTCCGGCGGGGGTTCAGTTTTCAAGGTGCTTTGGTTATAAGTATACCGGGACCGAAAAGTTAAGATGTAATTTTTACAAAGCGCTTTGGGTTCCATATCCCGCGTACCGCGAAGCGCTTTTTATACAGGTGATATGCGCGCAAAAAATCTCCAGCGGGCAGCGCCCGCTGGAGATCGATATGCCGCCTGTTTTCCGCCCGGCGGCGAGACCGCTGTTACTCAAAGGCTTTGCGGAAGGGAGCCGGAATTCCGGCGGGCTCGTCCTCGTTGAGCCGCTGGAGCATCCGCCGGGGACCGTCCTGTTCCGCCACGCAGTAGCGCTTGAAGGCGCTCAGAACCGCCTGGAAGGACTTCCCGGCGTTTTCGTGGAAGGCGGCGCTCAGCCGGAACGCCCCGCCCAGGTTTGCGGGATACGGTTCCAGGCGCAGATAGTCGAAGCAGAAAAGTTCCTCCGCCGCCCGATACGCCGCCCGCGCCTCTTTTCCGGCGTTCTCGTACGCCTCCTCGTAGTTCTCCTTCCCCGCCGCGAAAAAGGTACAGCCGCTGTACAGGTCCACCGCCAGGGGAATGTAAAAATAGGTTCTCCCGCTCTGCCGCAAGCACTCCAAAAGAGGGTCAATCTGATCCGGAGCCAGCAGGCAGAAGCCATTTTCGTCCGTCTGCCAGTTCTCCGCTCCCCCCGGCTGCTTTCTTTGGAAGCTATAGCCCGTCGGGCTGTCGCAGAATGCCTCGAAAAGCCGCATAGAGAAGTCGCTCTTCCGCTCTTTCTTCTTCTCCTTCCGCCGCTCTACTTCATCATATACAATGAGCGGGTATCCGCTGTACTGGAGCCAGTTTTTAATGGTAACGTGGAGCGCCATCCGCTTCAAACGCCGGGTCAGCCAGGGCAGGTACTCCACGGACCGGTCCCCTCCCCCCGGGCTTTTGTGTCGGATTTTCAGATTGTGGAGCCGGTTGGCGATTTCCGTTTTTTCCGCCGCCCGCTCCTCCCGGAGCAGGGCCGCCATACGCTTCAGGTCTCTCTCAACCTGAGCCACCGCAAAGACGGGAATTTCCGCCCGGCTCTTCCAGCCCGGGGCGATGGGCTCTCCCGTCTTTTCGTCCAGCCGGGGAGGGGCCTTGCTCAGCAGCGGGAGCAGCCACCGGTGCCCATTCAGGTTCTCTTTCTTCTCACCGGCGCCCTTGATGGTATCCTTATAATAGATGCCATGGGCCGCCAGGTAGTCAATCAGCCACAGGTAATACTCCGTGTCCGTGATCAATCCCGCCTGATAACCGGCGTCGTTCAGCTGGAGCTTTTCCCAGAAGTCCCAGCGTTTTTTCCCGCTCTGGGACCACAGCAGCAGGCGCTCAGCCTCCGGCGGGTGCTTTTTCATCTCCCCGCTCAACTGTTTTATGACCTGCGCACCGTGCTTGGGATACAGGTTCTCCTCCCCCAGGAAGTCCGGGAAATCCCGGGCCAGCAGCTCCGAAAGGTCCTCTCCGGGAACGGGGCTTTGGGACAAAAGGCAGGGAAGGCTCTCTTTCAGCAGCTCCTCCATGCTCTCCCGCCAAAAGAACCGGTACAGGGAGGATTGGGTCTGCCGTTCCAGGTAATCCTCGGTCAGATCCCGGTAGAAGCGGTCGCGGAGTCCTCCTACAGATCGTTCCACTGAATGCCCCTCCCATAGCGCTTCGCCTGCCGGAGAGCCCCGTCAAAGATGCGGCTGTACACGTCCATCGCCTTGTCCGTGTCCGCCAGGGGGGCAATTCCCTTCACGGCCAGATACAGGTCCACGATCTCCTCCAGGTTCTGACAGAAATCCCGCAGAACCTCCGGACTCGCCGCCCGAAAGAGCTTCGCGAAGCGCTGACAGGCGGAACAATACTCCCCCGAGTTCTCAAAGCCTGCGGCCAGGAACGTCAGCTCCATCGCCCTGCTGCCTTCTTCCGAAAGCTGTTCCAACTCGTTCATATGAAACTCCTGGTAGGCCTCCGCGCTGGGGAAGGGGAAGTACCAGTCCTCATCCTCCTCCACCCAATTGCAGTCGTCGTAGGCACTCAGGTCGTAATCTTCTTCCTCGTCCGGCGTCTCCGGTTCTTCCGGTTCTTCGACCAGGGGTTCCTCTTCTGTCTGAGGATTTTCTTCCGCCTGCGGTTCTTCCTCCGTCAGAGATTTTTTTGCTTTCCTGAAGTGAAACCCGGAGTGCCTGATGTGGATGCGCTTAAAATTGCCCTCATTGGTCAGCGGAGAGTTGAGCCGGTCACAGGCCCGGCTCCAGTCGGGGGTCAGGGAATAATCGTTCCCTGTGCAGACGCAGCCCTGGAGGACGCCGGGGTCCTGGAGGGCGTAGTAGAGATGGAAGCCGAAGTGCGTGTCAAATCCCCAGTACGGCTCGCTGTGGCGGCTTCCGTCCGGCTCGGACAGGACGCACCAGTCCCGGGAGAGCCGCCTGGCCTGTTCCAGCAAAAAAGCGAAGTCGGTCCGCTCCTTCAGCTCCTGGCCCTTCCGGGCGGCGCGGTATCCTCCCTTTTCCAGGCTGCACCGCATGACCAGGTAGAGATACAGGCCGCACAGCTCCTGCCGCTCCCGGAGCCAGGGTTCCGCCAGACTTTCCCCGGTGTCCGGGTTGGCGTCCGTGCGTTCCCGGACCCTCGCCGCCCAGGTCTCCAGCATCTCTGTTACCAGGGCTTGGAGCTTCTCCTGGCTGGGTTTTTCCTTTTTGTCTGTGATGGCCTGCCGGAAGGACCAGTCGTGCCCTTTCATGTGCTCCAGGAGCTCATCCTCCGCCTCCTGGAGGCACCGCAGGTTCTTTTGATAGTTCTCAAGCTTTTCCCAAGACGGTTCCATGCGTTCTCACCGTTCCTCTCGTGATAGAATGTGGGACTGCGCGCCGGGGAGGCTGCCCCGTACGGGTATCCTATCGTAATTATACCAGGGCGTCAATGGGCGGTTTGTAAAATTTACAAGTGGAATGAACGAGGGCGGGAGTATTGAACAGTTAAGCTAAGATTGCCCATGTTTTCGATCTGAGCCAGACCGAGGGCCGGGAGCTGCCACAAATCGGCGTTTCCGAGTTGAGCGGCGATGTGGCGGACTATACCGGCATCTATGACCGGCTGACCGCCCTATCCCCTCTGCCGGTTATGCAGGAGGCTTTTGAGCGGAGCGCAA
>JBCLRG010000018.1:0-38182 GCA_041223955.1 Oscillospiraceae bacterium 38-13
AAGGACTGGTACGGCGGCAACAACCAGGGTTCCGACTACCTGACTCTCGAGTTCGGTGAGGAGCACTTCAAGGACCTGCGTCTGGAGCACGATCGTTATGATCCCGCTCACGACCAGTTCGGCCGCCCCTCCAACGAGTGGAGCTACAAGAAGGTCACCATCGGCACCTTCCCCCTGGAGCCCGACTTCACTTACACCACCCAGGTCGCTCACATCGAGGAGACCGACGCCAACAAGGAGAAGGCTCTGGGCCTGCGCAACTATGACCTCGAGGCCGACGGCGGCTACTCCTATTGGACCGGCATCGGCTGGGACAGCAACAAGACTCCCAGCTACATCCAGAACGATGGTATCACCAACCTCTGGCTGAACGGCAAGAACACCAAGGACGAGCAGACCTACTTCGCCCAGGTGAAGGACAGCACCACCAACAAGAAGGTCGCCAACATCGCTGATTTCACCGATAACGGCACCCTCGTTGAGGTGTACGTCTCTCACGTGGACGCTGACTGGATTACCGACGTCGTCGTTATCCAGACCCAGCTGATGGAGGTTGACAAGGTCGCTTCTGACTACGTCTCCCTCGACCGCGTGAAGCCCGACGTGAAGACCGCCGCTTCCCCCAACGTCGTTCCCAACGGCGAGCCCAACATCGGCTACAACTTCGCCGCCATTGACGTCGAGATCGACGATGTCAAGGACAACCTTGAGGACAGCTACAAGGTCCTGAAGGAGCTGAAGTCCGGCGACGAGGTCGCGGTGGTTCCCGTGACCACTGACGACGGCAAGACCTATGAGGCCGCTGAGGTCTACGTGCCCGAGACCGTTTCCGGTGTCTGGACCCGCGTGGATACCTACGGCGACCGCATTGTCGACGAGGTTTCCAAGAGCGCCATTTCCATCACCGTCGGCGGCACCGAGTACAAGATTGCCGACTGGAACTCCAAGATGTTCGACAAGACCAACGAGGAGATCAAGGCCACCCGCAAGGATGTCACCCTGCTGATGGATAAGTACGGCAACGCCCTGAAGGCCAAGGGTATCGGCGATACCTCCGGCTTCATGGTCATCGGCAACTTCTATCAGTCCCTGGTGAACGGCAAGCTCTGCACCCATGTCCACGGCTGGGACATCGGCGGCACCGAGCTGGACCTGAACCTGGGCAGCACCATCAAGTTCAACAGCCACAACGACGTGGGCCTTGCCCTCGACCACGAGCTGGGCGAGCTGGTCCGCTACAGCAGCAAGGAAGCCACCGGCGATGCTGATTACGCGCTGAACCACACCGACGTCCACAGCGTCTTCTATGAGATGAAGGACGGCAATGTGGTGAATGACGGCTACAACTTCCAGACCAAGACCAACGACGTCCGCATCCCCCTGGCTGTGGATGACAACGCCTCCAACCACTTCTGCGACGACAAGACCGTCAAGGCCGCTATCACCGCCGACCTGGCCGCCGGCAACGACGGCAGCACCCTCTACAAGCGGCACAGCTTCGCTGACCGCAGCGATGTCAAGTTCATCTATGTCAACTATGACAAGACGAACAAGGAGATCGAGAGCGTCGAGTTCAAGACTGGCCGTCAGAACGCCACCACCGACGAGCTGGCCAGCAAGTGCGACAACAACGACGCCAACTTCATCTATGCCTCTCAGGCCGCTGTTGACTCCAACGGCGAGGTGAAGGCCGTTGTCATCAAGCGCGAGAGCGCCGACGCGACCCTGAACCACATCCTCTATGTCACCAAGTACTGGGGCTTCAACGAGTATGACCGCGAGACCGGCAAGACCGGCGTGGGCGTCACCGTTGCCCGCTTCACCGAGGGCGGCAAGTATGAGGACGAGATTGACATCGTTGTCAACAAGAATCTGGCCATCGGCGCTTTCGCCAGCTACACCGATCTGGGCGAGGCGACCATCAATGGCAAGACCGTCGATCACTACTATCGCGTCACTCCCTTCACCCGCCACAACAGCAACCCCGCTGTCCTGCGCGCGGATTATGTGAACCCCGTCACCTACTTTGAGAACGGTGAGGGCAAGACCACGGATTACCTGCTCCAGCTCCAGAATGTCCGCACCATCAACGCGGACGGCAAGGCCGTGAACGCCACCACCGCTGTCAACAACCCCTATCTGGATCCCGATCCCCTTGACGACGGCCGCGGCGCCATTGACGCCAAGGAGTCCTATGTGATGAGCACCTGGCGCAGCCACGGCGACTATGTCGACGACTTTGTGGACGCCCACGGCATCATCTGGACCTCCGACGCCCAGTGGCTGAACATGACCGGCGTTAAGGAGTATGACAAGATCACCAGCACGAAGGAGCTGAACAAGTACACCGCCGACAACGACGTCAACGTCACGGTGCTGTTCAACGAGAATCCCGAGTCCAACGACTTCCGTGTTGCGTATCTGATTGTCATCAACCAGATTTCCAAGAAGGCCGGTGCTTCCGGCAGCATCAACATCACCGTTGACGGCGCCAGCTCTTCCGCCGGTATCGCCAACGCCGCTGATCTGCCCAAGAGCGTCGTCCTCGGCACCCAGTTCACCGCGACTCTGGCCGACGGCTACAGCTGGGCTGATCCCATCCACGGCTCCGGCCTGAAGATCGTGACCGGCGATAAGGACAGCAAGTCCATCACCTTCGAGGTCATCGATCCCAAGGGCAACCTGACCATCAACACGGTGAAGGATAAGGTTGTCGAGTACTACACCCTGACCCTGAAGGGCGCTTGGAACAACGGTACTACCGATCCCGAGGTCTGGGCTAACGACGGCGCGACCAAGCTGGACCTGACCGATGCCTCCACCATCGCTGGCAAGGGCTGGTCTGTCAAGGTTGAGGAGAACACTCCCGCTCCCGTCCTCAAGGTCAAGAGCGCGGCTGCTATCACCGATGGCACCTATCGCACGAGCGACGGTACGTCTTACGCCGTGAAGGACAACATCATCACGGTTGTCATGGACGCCAACAAGACTCTGGACTTCGCTGACTTTGTGGCTGCGTCCAAGACCTACGCGATCACCTTCCAGGATGGCGTCACTCCCACCAAGTTCGCTGGCTGGAAGGGTTCCGGTGCTGTGGATATCCCCCTCGCGGACGTTGAGCATGTCGGTAACACCTGGTACGTGACCGAGGAGATGCAGGTTGTCGACGTCTACGTCACCACCTCCTCTGCTGAGTATGCCTTTGCTGCCGCTACCGCTATTCCGACCGAGTCCATGGCTGCTGGCAAAAACGTTACTCAGGCTCCTGCGAATGCGGGTACCGCTCAGAAGATTGAGCTCGGCGCTGTCATTGACAAGGATGTGACCATCTACGCCGCGACCAAGGTCACGATCGATAGCATTAACCCTGGCTTTGTTGGGTTCAATAACCCCGCTTGGAGTTCCGGCAACACCACTGTCTATGTCGTTCCCGGCGCTACGCTCATGCGTTACGCTGACCGGAACGAGATCTCTGGTATCCTGGTGAACGAGAAGGCCGCCCTGGGTGATCTGGGCAGCGTGCCCTTCACCGTCGGCACTACTCCGGTAACTGTCAGAGAAGCCGTCGTTGTTACCCTGAACGATGGTGTTTCTGTCACCGCCGACGGCAAGACCTTCACCGAGAGCTTCTATGTTGCCAAGAACGAGAACCTGACCAACCTGACGACCACCGATGGCACTGCTGTTATCGCTGGTACGGTTGCGGCTGCGGCCTTCAATGGCGCGGTTAACGCTGACATTGAGCTCTCTGCCGCTTCCAAACTTTCCTTCAGTGCCATGACTGCGAAGTACAATATCAACGGTACACTCCGCGATGTCACTACTGGACAGTATGTCAAGGTTGGTACTAAGGTCAATCTCGAGGCTTCGAACGCTGAGGAAAAGAACCTCAAGGTTGTTACCGATGGCTCCAGTAGCGAGGAAGTCACTGACAAGCTGGCTGAGGTTATCCCCGGTTCTTCCTCCGTCAAGGCGTTCGGCATCTGGACCATTGATGGCAAGGACGTCACCGTCTCCCTTGTGACTTCGACTTCTCCCTGATCACTTCCTAAGCAACCCGCTTCTGCCTCCGGCATAAGCAAAACAAGGCCCCCGGACGGATGTCCGGGGGCCTTGCCCTGTTCCCGGCCCCTCCAGTCTGCCGGAAATCGGGGCGCATTCACGCTGGGTTCCGGGGAGGCGCCGGGGGCTCCCCCTGCGGGGCCTGATCCCCTGATCAGGCCATTTCCAAAGGGGTTCCCCCAATCCTCTCAGAAGAACAGCAAAATGGGAACAGCCCAAGGCCGTTCCCACCATAATATATGTATGCTCATTGAGCCCTTTTCAGTTCGTTGACATCCTGCGACACTATGTGGAGAGCGGATTTCACAAAAGCAACTTCTTCCTCCAGCGCATCCACCCGGCTTTTGGGGGCCAGGGTATCGGCCAGGTGCTTGTGTCCGTCGGCGAGAGCGCCCAGGTGAACAATGACCACAGCCTCCTGCGTGACGGCAACCTTGGTCGCGATTTCGTGCACCTCCGAGAGCTCTTCCTGCATTCCGTCCATCCGCTTGTGAATCCCGTCTATCTGGACCTGCATCCCGTCCATGTGGGTCTGCATCCCGTCCATCTGGACCTGCATCCCGTCCATCTGGACCTGCATCCCGTCCATCTGGGTCTGCATCCCGTCCATCTGGACCTGCATCCCGTCCATCTGGGTCTGCATCCCGTCCATCTGGGTCTGCATCTTGTCCATCCGCTTATGAAGCCCGTCTATCTGGACCTGCATCCCGTCCATCTGGGTCTGCATCCCGTCCATCTGGGTCTGCATCTTGTCCATCCGCTTATGAATCCCTGCAAGCTCCTCATGGACGCCCTTAAGGTCTTCCTTCACTTCCGTGAGCTCTACATGGACGCCCTTAAGGTCTTCCTTTATCTCCGAGATATCCGCTCGAAGAGGCGCGATCAACTGTGCAATGGCCTGTAAATCCTTTTCATCCAACAAAGCATTCACCTCCCTTTCCATCACAGACTACTCAACACTTCTAATTTACCTCATTATACCACATCTGTCAACCCTCAATCAAGCCCAAGCAGCGCCCGGCCATGACTGCCCAGATGGGGCTCCAGCTGGTCATAAGAGATCAAAAACACCTGAGGCCCGGCGGCATAACAGGCCAGCTCATAAGGCGAAAAGCCCACCGTCATTCCCTCCGGGCCGAAGCTGACGGCATAGCTGCTCCAGTTCTCCAGGGTGTCGGGGTAATCGCTCCAGAAGAAATCCGGCTGGTCCGCCTCCCGGGCCCGCTCCCGCACCTGCCGGGTCAGTTCTTCCCGTACCGCCTCCTGAAGCCCGGTTTCCTCATCCAGCAGTCCCGGGTCAAAAAACTCTCCGGTTTCCAGATCAAAGTTCCAGCTCAGCAGAATCGTGTTGTAATGCGCCCCGCCGGTATAGGTACAGTAGGTGCCGGAGATACTGATCAGCCGCTCCGTCTGATAAACGGAGCACTGCAAATCGTCGCTGTAAACCATCTCGCTGCCAAAGGCCTCCCGGTCCTCCCCGGCGTGTCCGGCGAAGGCCTGGGCATTGGCCTCCCAGGAGTCAAAGGGCTGGCGGAAGCGCTGAAGCAGGGCCCTCTGCTCCTCGCTCAGCTGGTCCTCCGCCAGGGTCCGGCCCTCCTCATCCACGCCCCGGAGCACCGGAAGCGCGTAGGTGCACACCGCCAGCTCCCGGCCCTCCGAGTCCTGAAAATGCTCCTCGAACTCCTCGATTTCCACGGTGTAGGAAATCGGGTCCGGAGCCTTTTCGGGCGGGGGAAAGGCGTTTTTCACATTGGTCAGCGTCTCCCCGGAGCACCCGGCCAGGGCGCTCAGAACCAGCAGCAAAGCAATCATGGTACTCATGGAAATTCCTCCTGATTAACGATCACAGGTCCCGCCCGCCACTCGTCCGCGGCGGCGGCGGGATTGGGACAGGCCAGGGCATACAGCCGTCCCGCCCGGGCCTCCAGCTGAAACAGGCTCTGGGCCTTGGGCCCTAGGCGCCGGACTCCGGCGGGCTTGGCCAGCACCGGCAGGGCGGACCGGGCCTGGGCCAGTACGGCCCGTCCCCGGTTGTTGGCCGCCAGCAGGCGGAGATAGGGCAGGGCCTCCGGCGTCCGCCCGTCCAGCCCCAGAAAGGCCCAGAGCACCATCCGCCGCAGGCGGGCCATGGGATAGCGCCGGGTCTTGGCCTCCGCCAGAAGCCCGGAGAGCCCGGCGGCCTGGCGGCTGGCCCGGAAGAGGCGGCGGTATAAGCCCTCCCGCCCGTGGTCCAGGGCGGCGAAGTCCGGCTCCTCCATAAACCGGAGCCGGGCCAGAACGGCCTGTTCGCAGTTCTCCCCAAAAACCGGAGCCCGTCCGGCGGAAGCCTCCGCCCGGAAGGCTTCCGCCATGGCGGGGGCCATGCGCTCCAGGGCGGCGGCTTCCTCTCCCTGGCGGAGCAGTTCCCGAATCGCGGAGGCGGAATAGCCGCCGGAGACGGGGGCGTCGTGGCCGTCGCCCTTCCGGAGGACGGCCAGCGGCTGAATCCCGGAGCCCCGGAGGGCCTTGCAGTACTCCACAGCCAGAAGGTCGTTGGGCCGTCCCAGCGGCGCGGCCTCCTCGGGAGAGAGGAGGCCGGCGGCGGCTCTCTGCCGGGCGGCGGGGAAGCTGTCCCCCTTGGACAGCTCCCTTCGCAGGGCCTCCGGGAAGTCCCCGGCGCAAAGGACCTCCGCCAGACGGACCAGGGGCCCGGCGTCCCCGCCCTCGCTGCCGAAGGCCAGATGGGTGACGCAGCCCAGGGCCTGGAGGGCCTCCACGCCTCCCCGGGCGAAGCCCTCCGCCGAGCTGAGGGTCCAGGGCAAGGGCAGTTCCAGCACCAGGTCGGCTCCGCTCCGGACGGCGGCGGCGGCCCTGGCCCGCTTGTCCACCAAGGCGAAGTCTCCCCGCTGGACGAAATTCCCGCTCATGACGCAGACGATGGGGGTACCGGCCCCCAGGCGGCGGCGGGTCTCCTCCAGCAGGTGGACGTGTCCATAGTGGAGGGGATTGTACTCTGTTATGATACCAGCGACGGGCATAAAATTCCCCCTTGAAGTGGTGACAAAAAAGTGACAGTTTGGTAAAAAAGCGGTTGTAACCGCAGGAAAGTCTGGTATAATGGAGGGGAACAACGGGGAGGACGGGACCTCCGCCGCTCCCCGCCGCTCTATATTATATGAAATCTGAGGAAGCCGCAAGGCCTTCTCGAAAAGAAGAGGAGACGGTTATCATGAACATTCTGGTCATCAACGCAGGCAGTTCTTCCCTGAAGTATCAGCTTCTGGACCCGGAGAGCGGCGTACTGCTGGCCAAGGGCCTGTGTGAGCGCATCGGCATCGACGGCAAGTTCACCTACAAGGCCGAGGGGAAGAAGACCCTGGACGCCATCGACATCCCCATGCCCACCCATTCCGAGGCCATTCAGGCTGTGCTGGACGCGGTGGCGGACAAGGAGAACGGCGTGATTGCCTCCATGAGCGAGATCGGCGCGGTGGGCCACCGGGTGGTTCACGGCGGCGAGGCGTTCAACAAGTCCGTGCTGATTGACGGCGCGGTGCTGAAGGCCATCGAGGACTGCATCCCCCTGGCCCCCCTCCACAACCCCGCCAACCTGACGGGCATCCGGGCCTGCCAGAAGGTCATGCCCGGCGTGCCCATGGTGGCCGTGTTCGACACCGCCTTCCACCAGACCATGCCCCCCCGGGCCTATATGTACGCCCTGCCCTACGCCTGGTATGAGGAGGACAAGGTCCGGCGCTACGGCTTCCACGGCACCAGCCACAAGTACGTGGCGGGCCGCGCCGCCGCCATGCTGGGAAAGAAGCCCGAGGAGGTCAAGCTGATCTCCTGCCACCTGGGCAACGGCTCCTCCATCACCGCCGTGGACGGCGGGAAGAGCGTGGACACCTCCATGGGCTTCACGCCTCTGGCCGGCGTCCCCATGGGCACCCGGTCCGGGGACCTGGACGCGGGCATTCTTCAGTATGAGATGAACAAGCGGGGGATGGGCATTGACGAGATGCTGAACGCCTTGAACAAGAAGTCCGGCGTGGAGGGCCTGAGCTGCGTAAGCTCCGACTTCCGGGACCTGGAGAACGCCGCCGGGAAGGGAGACGCCAAGGCCGCCCTGGCCCAGGAGAAGTTTGCCTATGAGGTCAAGAAGTACGTGGGCGCGTACGCCGCCGCCATGGGCGGAGTGGATGCCGTGATCTTCACCGCCGGAGTGGGCGAGAACGACAAGATCATCCGGGCCAAGGTCTGCGAGGGCCTGGAGTATATGGGCGTGAAGCTGGACGCCGCCGCCAACGACGTCCGGGGCAAGGAAACCGTCCTCTCCACCCCCGATTCCAAGGTGAAGATCCTGCTGATCCCCACCAACGAGGAGCTTATGATCGCCATGGACACGGCGGAGATCGTGAAGAAGTAAGAACCTGTATTCATAGCTGGGGGATGCTGGATTGGCGAGGATTTTTCCCGGCAGACAAGGAGGTTTCCCTTGCAATCCTGACGGATTGCAAGGGGAACCGACGCAGTATGCCGGGGAAAAGACCGCCAAGACAGCGTCCAACGGCTGTGGATACAGGCTCTAAAAACCCAGGAAGGCCGGAGTGAACGTCACTCCGGCCTTCTCGTCTCTGAATAGGGCCTGACGGGCGCGGGATGCTCCCGGTGGTCCCCCAGGAACTTCTCCATGCAGACCATGTCGTACCAGCGGCCGAACTTGCAGCCGCAGCGGGAGAACCGCCCCGCCGTCCGGTAGCCCATGTGGGCGTGGAACCCGGTGCTGTTACGGGTGAGGTACTCGTCCTCCTCCTCGGGAGGGGCGGCAATCCGGGCGTAGAGATTGAGGACGCCCATGGCCTTCAGCGCCTCCTCCAGAGCCGTGCAGAGCCTTCGGCCCAGGCCGCTGCCCCGGACGTCCCGGCGGAGGTAGATGGTAGTCTCCGCCGCCCAGCCGTAGGCGGCCCGGCTGGCGAAGGGCCCGGCGCAGGCATAGCCCAGAACCTGCCCGTCCCGGACGGCGCAGAGGTAGGGATACTTTTGCAGGGTCCCGGCGATGCGCCGCCGGAACTCCTCCAGGGACGGTGTTGTGTACTCAAAGGTGATGGCGGTGTTCTCGACGTAGTAGGCGTAAATGTCCAGAAGCGCCTCCGCGTCCTCCAGGGACGCCGGACGGATGATGGTTTCCATAGGCGGCGGTCAGTCCCCGGTGAACAAATAGGGCACGCCGGTCCATGTCAGCTCCGGTATGGCGTCCACCCGGCTGAAATACAGCAGGATGGTCTGCTCATCGCCCCAGCAGCCCGATTCCGGCCGCCGGGTGCAGGCCGTCACGTCGTAAAAGCCGTCTTCCATGGGGACGGTCTGGTCCTGCGGAAGGGCCGGGTTCCAGCGGCTCAGCCAGAAGATGTCGCAGAACTGAACCGAACCGCCCCGGACCTCCAGCCCCAGCCGGATGGAGACGGGGTACTCCTTCAGGGTGTCGTCCGATGGATACCCGGACAGGAAGCGGAGGTCAAAATCGCCGCTTGTGCCTGTGCAGAAAGCGGTGATGTCTCCCCGCCGGATGTGCTCCGCGATCTGGTCCGGGGCGGTGAATTCTTCCGACAGGAAATCGGACTCCGGCGTTACATGCTTCATGGTTTCCGCCGAATAGAAGGCAATCCCCATGCCGTCGATGCTCAGGTGCACTGCTGTGTTCATGATCTGGTACCCCCATTTAATTTGATTGTACCAGTATAAAGCCTTCCGTCCCTCTCCGCAAGACCTTTTCCGGCGGGGATATACCCTCGCGCCCCCACTCCAAGGAAAAGGTGCAAGAGGCGGCCCCTACAGCACATTCTTCAGGGAAAACTCCTCCATCTCCGCCAGCAGCCGCAGCTGGTCCCGGAGGTCCGCCAGCTCCGCCCGGAGCTCGCTGTCCTCCTCACTGGCCGCGAAGGCCAGCGCCCGGTGGAACATGGCCTCCGCGCCGTCCACGGCATCGTGGTTCGTCACGATATGGAGGTAGGTCTGCCGGGCCGACCAGTCGTCATAGCCCTCCTGAATCACGGCGGCAGTCCCCGCCCAGTCTCCAGCCAGCGCCAGGCGCTCCGCCTCTTCCAGCTGGGCCCGCCAGCGGGCGGTGCGGGCCGTCATGGCCGCGCTGTTCCACACGCAGAACCCCAGCACCGCCGCCAGCACTGCGGCGGGAATCAGCAGTCCCTTCTTCATGCCAGTCCCTCCAAACGCATCCTCCTCACGAAAGCGGCCTCTTCCGCACGCAGGTAATTCGCCCCGCCTCATCCACAGACAGCAGGAACGCCTCCCGGTGGGAGGACAGCCCCTCCTTCCGCAGCGTCTCCCGAAGCCACGCCTCGTCCAGCCCCTGGGCCTCCAGGTTCCGCCGGAGGAGGCGGCCGTCGTTGACCAGAATCACCGGCAGGGCCGCGTCCTCCTCCACCTCCAGCTTCAGCTGGGCGGCGGTGGGGGGTTGCTGCCGGGTCCAGGGGAGGACGGAGAGGCGGCCCGAGTTCTCCAGGACGGCGTATTTCACGTCCCGGATGCTGGAACAGCCTTGCCCCCGGAGCTCCTCCAGCAGCTCGTCCAGCGTATAGCGGTTTTTCCGCATCGCCTCCTGCTGGAGCTCCCCGTCCCGGATGAGGACCGAGGGCGTGCCGCAGAGCAGCGCCCGTATCCGAAGGCTGGAGAGGGACAGCTGGCTCAGCAGCATGGACAGGGCCAGCAGAGTCAGAATCGGAATGACGCCCGCCAGAAGAGGAATGCCGAAATCCTGCATGGGCACCGTGGCCAGGTCCGAGATCATCATGGTCAGCACCAGCTCGCCGGGCTCCAGCTCCCCGATCTGCCGCTTGCCCATGAGGCGGAGGCCGGTCATAATGAGAAAATAGAGAATGACGGTGCGGGCAAAGGCGGTCATCATAGGCGCGTTCTCCCTCTGGAACAGTTTTCCGGCGTCCGGGCTTCCGGCAGACATTAGGAGTATCCGCCGTTTCCGCCCCGGCTATTCCCGGCAAAAAAATTTTGAAAACGGGAAACCTTTTGGCGCTCCCAAACGTTCTATCTATAGAGGAACCCAAGCTGTGGAAACCCGCGCTCACAGAAGGAAAGGAGGCGTCCGCCATGCCGCGCCGCACCCAGAAGGAGGGAGACCGGTTCACCCGGCTCTACCAGCAGAATCAGGACCGGCTCCACCGCCTGGCGGCCCGGTTTCTCGGCCCCGGCCCCAAGGCCGAGGACGCGGTGCACGACGCCTTTGTCAAGCTCATTCAGAACTTCGACCAGCTCCGCACCCGCTCCGATGCCCAGCTGGAGCGCTGGCTGCTGGCGGTCCTCCGGAACACGGCGGTGGACGCCCTCCGCCGGGACAGCCGGGAGACGGAGCTGGAGCCCCAGTTTCAGGAGCCAGCCGTGCCCCCGGACCAGGGGGAATTTGAGGCGCTGGTGGCCCTGATCCGCGCCATGCCGGAGGAGTACCGCCGGGTACTGGAGCTCCGGTTCGTGGCGGAGTACAGCCTGGCGGACATCGCCGGGGAGCTGGGCCTGACGGAGGGCGCGGTGAAAAGCCGGATCTTCCGGGGCCGGAAGCTGCTGATCGACACATTGAGAAAGGAGGGCTATCTGGATGGACGGTCCTGTGTTTGACGCCATGCTGAAAAACGCGCTGGAGGAGGCCATCCGCCGGGACCTGGAAGAGAGTCCCGCCCCGCCCCGGCCCTCCCGGCGGCAGAGGCGGCGGATGCGCCGCCTGCTGGCGGACGCCCGGACGGAGCGGCGCTCCCGGAATCCCGCCCGCTGGCTGGCGGCGGTGGTGGCGGCGGCGCTGCTCACCGGCGCGGCGGCGGCGGGGCTGGCGCTGGGAAGCGGAGAGCGCTTCCAGCGGATGTTCGAGGAGGACGCTGCGGGCTACTACGGCGGCGCGGCGGACACGGAGCAGCTTCTGGACATGGGGGCGGAAATGGGCACCGCCCTTCTGGAGTCCGGCGGCCTCCGGTTTGAGATGCTGGACGCGGTGTTCGACGGCCAGCGGGCCATGATGGAGCTCCGGATGACCCTTCTGGACCCGGCCGTTCAGGAGCGGGCCCGGGAGAAGGCCCCCAACTTCGGGGACACGGGAATCCTCCTGGAAAACGGTCGGGATGTGAATTCCTGGAGCTGGTCCGTCACCTCGCGGGAGGCCGGGGGCATGGAGGAAGAGCTGGAGGAGGGCCAGTATTCCCTGGTCTTTTCCATCAGCGACGAGGCCCTGAACGCCGGGGGACGGTGCGGCATTCAGCTCCGGGATCTGGTAAGCGGCTTCGGCGAGGAGCAGGAGGTGCTGCTGTCCGGGGAGTGGACCCTGTCCGTCACCCTCCGGCCCACGGAGCTCCTGCGGCTGGAGCCCGGCGCGGTGTGCCGGGTGAACGGGGTGGAGTGGCTTCTGGACGGCGTGACCCTCTCGCCTCTGGCCCTGAGCCTGACCCTCCACCGGGAGGAGGGCGGGGAACCGCGTTCCCACTGGCTTCCGGACCTGTCCATCCGGGTGAAGGGCGGGGAGGTTCTGGAGCTCCACGGCTCCACCGGCGTGAGTTCTACCAATACCCACATGGACGTGCAGAAGGAGTTTCACATGCCGCTGGACCTGGAGCAGGTGGAGAGCCTGCTGGTCTGCGGTGTGGAGATTCCCCTCTGGGAGTAAGCTGGAAAACGGGAGAAGCCCGCCGGGGCCTCTCCCGTTTTTTCGTTTGGGTATTTAAGGCCACCTAAGCCTCCACCAGCGCCCGGAACCGGTCCAGCATCACGGCGGCCTGTCCTCTGGCGGCGCGGCCCTGGGGCAGCAGCATCCCGTCTCCGGTTCCCTGCAAAATCCCCTCCGCCAGCGCCCAGGCCAGCGGCTCCCGGGCGTAAGCCGCCACAAGCCCGGCGTCGGAGAAGGAGTCCAGCGGGGTCCGCTTCCCGCCGTCGGCCCGGTTCATCCGGGCGTAGCGCCAGAGGATTGCCGCCAGCTGCTGGCGGCTCACCGGCAGGTCCGGGCGGAAGGTCCCATCGGAATACCCCTCCACGATACCCCGGCGGGAGGCCCAGGCCACCGCCCCGCCATAATAGGCCGAGGAAGCGACGTCGGAAAAGGAGGACCCGTAGACGGCGGGGGACCCGGCCATGCGGTGAAGAATCGCGGCGATCTGCCCCCGCGTCACCGTCCCGCCGGGGGAGAACAGCCCGTTCCCCACGCCCTGCATCAGCCCGGCGGCACTGACCCGCTCCACGGCCCCGGCGTACCACGCGTCCGGGGGCACGTCCTGAAACCGCTGCCCGCTCCAGGCGGAGCAGGCGCTTTCCGTCAAATCCCCCGACCGGTCCTGGGACAGCTCCCAGAAGCCGATGCCCCCCAGGCCCCGGCGGCGGGCCAGCTCCGCTTTGGCGGCGATGGAGGCCGGACCGTCATAGGAGAGGAAGCTCCGGTTTCCGTAGAGCCAGGGGGTCTGGGCCTCCTCGTGGCGGTACTGGCGGTAGGAAGCGCTGCTCAGATAGCTGGACTTTATGGTGTCCCACGAGACGGATTTCGCAGTGTCGTACCGGCTGTAGAGCCCCTGGTTTGCGGAGGACACCCCCTGGTATATGTACCCGTACAGCGGCATCCCCAAAACCAGCTTCTCCGCCGGGACGCCCCGGCCCAGCCAGGCGGAAATCCCGCCGTCCACGCTGCTCCGGTAGCGGGACGGCCCGCCGGAGGGGGCATAGAGGGGGGCGTTGAAGCCGGTGTAGGCGTCCCATGGGCCGTGGAAATCATAGGCCATGAGAAAAATGTGGTCCACCGTCTTCGCCACCGCCTGCGGCTCGATGTTGTTCAGATAACCGGAGCCCGCCGCCCCGGCGATGCTGAGGACGTAGTCCTTCCCGTCCCGGTTTCCCTGGCGGTCCAGCGCCTTCCGGATGGCCTGAAGCAGGAGGGTGAAGTTCTCCCGGTCCTCCTGGCGGTGTATCACGCCGGGGGCCCCGCCGGAGACGGGATATTCCCAATCCAGGTCCACGCCGTCCAGGCCGTGGGCCGCCAGCAGCTCCGCGCAGCTGTTGGCGAAGACCTCCCGCCGGGAGGCGGTGGAGGCCGTGTCGGAGAAGTGGGCGGACCCGTCCCAGCCCCCCACGGAGAGCAGGATTTTCAAATCGGGGTTCCGTTTCCGCAGGGCCGTCAGGCCCTTCAGGTTCTCCCGGTCCCGGGCCGGGTTTTCCAGGGCCAGCCTGCCGTCCTGAATTGCGGCGAAGGCGTATTGGATATGGGTGAACCGCTCCGCCGGAAGGCGCTCCGGCGGATAGCCCATCCCGGAGGCCCAGGAGGCGTAATAACCCGCCACGATTCCCCCGTCCCCGGCGGCGGAAACCGGCCCCGTCAGGGCCAGCAGCAGGACCAGCGCCAGGACCGGCGGAATCAAACGGCGCAATTTCCACATCATGCAGACCTCCCGTCTCCGTTCACAAAAGTACTTCCCTATTTTACCCGGAATCCGCCGCCGGGGCAAGGAACAGGTTCTGGAAGTCCAGGCAGAAACTGAGGCCGGACGGCGCGTGCCGTCCGGCCTTCGTAAGCCTCCCGACTGGTTCAGCGGACCGTGCTCCGCAGGGTCCCGATGCCTTGGATGGTGCATTCCACCACATCGCCGTACCGCAGAAATTCCGGCGGGTCCATGCCCATGCCCACCCCGGCGGGGGTGCCGGTGGCGAGGATGGTCCCCGGCAGCAGGGTCATGCCGGCGGAAAGCTCCTCGATGATTTCCGGAATGCCGTGAATGAGCAGCGAGGTGTTGGACCGCTGGCGCTCCTCCCCGTTGACGGCGCAGGAGATGTCCAAGGCCGGGGGGAAGGGGACGGCGTCGCCGGTGAGAATGCAGGGCCCCATGGGGGTGAAGCCGTCCAGGCTCTTCCCGAAGTACCATTGCTTGTGCCCGGTCTGAAGGTCCCGGGCGGAGACATCGTTGAGAACCGTGTACCCGAAAATATAGGCCCCGGCCTCCTCCGCCTTCACGTTTTTCGCGGTTTTCCCGATGATCACCGCCAGCTCCGCCTCATAGTCCAGCCGCTTCACCAGCCCCTTATAGCAGGGAATCACCCCGTCGGGGTCCCCGGCCCGGCTGACCCGCTTGGAGAAGTACACGGCGGCGGGCCGGTCCTTGGCAAAGGCCTCCGCGTCGTACTTTGCCGCCTCCTTCTCGTGATCCCGGTAGTTCATTCCCAGGCAGATCACGTCCTGCCGGGGCTGGGGGATGGGGGCCAGGCGCGTGACCTCCTCCAGGGGAACGGCGTTTTTGTCGTGATAAAAGTATTCGTGCAGACTGTTCCAGATGCTTCCCTTCCACTCCGCCGCGACGTCCTCTATCAGGGCGTTCATGTCCGGATAGGGCAGGAAGACCACGCAGTTCCTGGGATTCTCCAGCGTGCCGAAGGACGCCAGCAGCCCCACGCGCTCCTCGCCTCCGTAAAGACATGTCACCAGCTTCATCCAATCACTCCTCTCAAAAAGAATACCTGACTCTGATTGTAAAGCACCCGCCGGGAATTTGCAACGCCTGTTTTCCCCCGCAAAACAGGCGGCGAAGCCCTCCGGCTCCGCCGCCTGCTCTCACGACAGCAGCAATTTGTCGTCCGCCTCGTCGCTTCCGCTGACCTTGTTGAACAGCTCCAGCAGCTGAGGCACGGTCAGCCGCTTCTTCTCCTCGCCGGAGACGTCGATGACGATCTTCCCGTCGTACATCATAATTAGCCGGTTTCCGTGCTGAATGGCGTCCCGCATGTTGTGAGTGACCATCATGGTGGTGAGATGGTTCTCCGCCACGATGCGGTCCGACAGCTCCAGCACCTTGGCCGCCGTTTTGGGGTCCAGGGCGGCGGTGTGCTCGTCCAGCAGCAGCAGCCGGGGCTTTCTCAGGGAGGCCATCAGCAGCGTCAGCGCCTGGCGCTGCCCGCCGGAGAGGAGGCCCACCTTGCTGGTCAGCCGGTCCTCCAGGCCCAGGTCCAGGCCCCGGAGGAGCTCATAATACCGCTCCTTCTCCCCCCGGCCGACGCCCCAGCGGAGCCCCCGGCGCTGGCCCCGGCGGGCGGCCAGGGCCAGATTTTCCAGAATCTGCATGGTGGGCGCGGTGCCCAGCATGGGGTCCTGAAACACCCGCCCGATATAGGACGCCCGCCGGTAGTCCGGCATGTGGGTCACGTCCGCGCCGCCGATGGAGATGGACCCGCTGTCCACGGACCAGGTTCCGGCCACGGCGTTGAGCATGGTGCTCTTGCCCGCGCCGTTGCCGCCGATGACGGTGCAGAAATCCCCGTCCTCCAGGGTCAGGCTCACGCCCCGAAGGGCCTGTTTCTCGTTGACGGTCCCGGCGTTGAAGACCTTCCAGATGTCCTTGATCTCAAGCATGCTGGGTCCCTCCTGTCTTGACTCTGGCGTGGAAATAGCGGCCCTTCCAGTAGGGGATGGAGAGGAAGACGGCCACCACCACGGCGGAGAGGAGCTTCAGGTAGTTGGCGTTGAGGCCCATAGCCAGCACTGCCTGAATGACGATGTAATAGAGGATCGCCCCGATGGACACGGACAGCATCTTCAGGCCGAAGTTGTGGAAGATCTTCCCGAACAGCACCTGCCCGATGATGACGGCGGCGAGGCCGATGACGATGGCCCCCCGGCCCATGTTGATCTCGCTGGCGCTGTTGAACTGGGCCAGCAGGGCCCCGGAGAGGGCCACCAGCCCGTTGGAGATCATCAGGCCCAGAACCTTGGTGAAATCCGTGTTGATGCCCTGAGCCCGGGCCATGCTGGGGTTGGACCCGGTGGCCCGGAGGGACGCGCCCAGCTCGGTGCCGAAGAACCAGTAGAGTACGCCGATCAAGGCCAGGGTGAAGACGCCCACCACCAGGACGGGGTGCCGGTAGAAGGGCCGGGTCCCCTTGGCCACATCCTGGACAAAGCGGAGGGACACCAGCAGCTTGTCCAGCATCTCGTTGGTGGTGACGTTGATGGCAACAGTGGATTTCATGCCCATAATGGCGAGGTTGGCGGACCACAGGCCCAGCTGGGTCAGGATACCGGCCAGAATCGCGGGGATGCCGCAGAAGGTGTGGAGCAGCCCGGTGACGAGGCCCGCAGCCATGCCCGCCAGCACCGCCGCCAGCATCGCCGCCGGAAGGGGGACGCCGCCGGTGAAGAGCATGACGAAGACGGCGGCCCCGGTGCAGAAGGAGCCGTCCACCGTCAGGTCCGCGATGTCCAGCAGCTTGTAGGTGATATAGACGCCGATGGCCATGATGCCCCAGATCAGTCCCTGAGACACGGCCCCCGGCAGGGCGTTGAGAAAACTCAGCATGATAAAACCCTTTCGGAATTCGAAATTAGGAGTCCGGAATTTTGGATGGAAGGGGCAAAGCTCAGGAAATGACCTCGTAGCCCTCCAGCGGCGTGAGGCCCAAGTCGGCGCAGATGGCCTCGTTGTACTTCTTGGTGAACTGGGGAGCGTACTCGATTGGCATTTCGGCGATATCGGCCTCGCCGGTGAGGACGCTGACGGCCATCTGACCGGCCTTGTAGCCGATGTCGAAATAGCTGATGGACAGGGTGGCCACGCCGCAGCCGGAGCAGATGCCCTCCTCGCCGACGATAATGGGCTTCTTCATGGGGCGGCAGATGTTGTCGATCACGCCGGTGTTGTCGGCGCAGGTGTTGTCGGTGGGGATATAGAGCACGTCGCTGTTGTCGGCGGCGTTCTGGACCACGGAGGCCATGTCGTTGGTGTCGGAGAAGGGATACTGGGTGCAGGTGAGGCCCATGCCCTCCAGGTAGGCCTGCACGTTGTCCACCTGATACTGGCTGTTCTTCTCAGCGGAGCAGAAGATCAGGCCCACGTTCTGGGCGTCGGGGAACCACTCCTTCACCATGGCGGCCTGCTGGTCCAGGGGAGCCAGGTCGGAGGTGCCGGAGATGTTGGTGCCCACGGTGCCGGAGAAGTTGTCAATGCCCAGGGCCACGCCGTACTCCGTGATGGAGGTGCCCAGGATGGGGATATCGGCGGTGGCGGAGGCGGCGGCCTGCAGGGCGTCGGTGGCGTTGGCGAGAATCAGGTCCACATTGTCGGACACGAAGCCGTTGACGATGGTGGCACAGGTGGTGCTGTCGCCGGAGGCGTTCTGAAGGTCGAAGGAGACATTCTCACCGAAGGCCTCGGTCAGGGCGGCCTGGAATCCCTCGGTGGCGGCGTCCAGCGCCGGATGAGGGAGCAGCTGGCAGATGCCGATGCGGTAGCTCTGCGTCTCGCCGGAGGAGGCGGGTTCCTGAGATTCTGCGGGAGGCGTGTCGGAGGACCCGCCGGAATTGCCGGAGTCACCGGAGCTGCCGGAGTTGCCGCCGCAAGCGGCAAGGCTCAAGGCCAGCGTCAGGGACAGGAGTGCTGCAAGAAGTTTCTTTTTCATGATAACCAATCTCCTTCAAAATGATGTACGGTAGGGAAGCGCACTATAAAAAGCGGCCCTGTCCGAGGACAGAGCCGCTTTCCATACGGGAAATGCCGCTGCTCACGTCCTGCATCCACGCTCAAAACGGCCCGCGCAGCGGACCTTGGTAAAGCGGAAATAGACGCCCTGAATGGAAGAGATACAATTGCGCATGGGGGTTCTCCTCTCCGGCCGGCAGCGGCCCTGAGCTTTAATGCTTTTGTACTATACAGCTTTAAAGAGATAAAGTCAATCGTCATTTTTCACAAATCCGAGAACAAAAACCCCAGGGGCGGCGGCACAATTTCCGGGGACAAATTCCATCTATTCCTGAAACTGGAAGCAATTTTGTGCCTATTCTCCAAAGTGTTCGGAAAAATTTCGCGATTTCTGTTGCAAAGTGCCGGGGGATATCGTATAATAGCAGATACAACATCCCCGCGAAACGAAAAAGGAAAAATGGGAGGTTCTATTATGCAGCGAAATACTCGTAGGAAACTCTTGGCCCTAGTGCTGGCCGTGGCGGTGCTGGCCGGGCTGTCCGTCCCTGCTGCGGCGGCGGAGGAGGGCAAAACCGTCACCATCCTCCAGACCAGCGACCTGCACGGCATGGTCAATCCCTTTGACTATGCCTCCAACAAGGAGACCGCCGCCAGCATGGCCCACGCCGCCGCCATCATCAAGGCGGAGCGGGAGGCGGACCCGGACCTGCTCCTTCTGGACACCGGCGATACCACCCAGGCCAACTACATCCAGTCCTTCCTGGACGAAGAGCCCAACCCCATGATTCATGCCCTGAACTACCTGGAGTATGACGCCTGGACGCTGGGCAACCATGAGTTCAACTTCGACTTCAAGTACACCGTCAAGGAGATTGACGAATTCGAGGGCACGGCCCTGGGCGGAAACTTCTATAAGGCCGACGGCACCCGCTGGCTGGACGCCTATGAGATCTTCGAGGTGGACGGCGTGAAGGTGGCCGTCTTCGGCGTGGACGCGCCCCACATTCCCCAGTGGGAGAAGTCCGACCCCGGCCATTACAACAACATGAAGATCACCGACCCCATGGAGGAAATCGGCAGGATTCTGGACGAGCTGGAGGGGAAGGCCGACGTCATCATCGGCTCCGTCCACTACGGCCTGGAGGGTGAATACGGTTCCGCCGGCATGCGGGAGGTAGCCGAGGCCTACGGCAGCCGGATGGACGCCCTCTTTATCGGCCACGCCCATGCCGAGGTCAACGAGACCATTGGCGGCATTCCGGTTCTGGAGCCCGGCAGCAACGGTGAATTCGTCAGCAAGGTCACGCTGACCCTGAAGCCCGAGGACGGCGGCTGGGCGGTGGAGTCCGCCGAGGGCGAGCTGCTGGACTGCTCCATCGTCACCCCGGATTCCGCCTTCCTGACGGAGTTCAAGGGCCTGCACCAGAAGAGCCTGGAGCTGGCCTCCCGGGAGGTGGGCACTGTAGGCGAGACCTTCATTGACCCGCTGGAGTTTCTCCCCGGCATCCCCACGGCGGTGCTGGAGGACGATGCCGTCACCGACCTTGTGAATAAGGTTCAGATGCTGAACGCCGGGGCCGACGTGTCCCTGGCCGCGCTGTTTGACTCCACCAGCAATCTTCAGGCGGGACCCTTCCTCCACCGGGACAGCGTGAAGATTTATAAGTATGACAATACGCTGTACGGCGTCAAGGTGACGGGGAAGCAGATGAAGGCCATCATGGAGGAGAAGGCCGGAGGCTTCTTCAACCAGTACCAGCCCGGCGATGTGACCATCAGCTTCAATCCCAACATCCGCCTGTATAATTACGACATGTTCGCGGGCCTGGATTATGAGATTGATATCTCCAAGCCCGTGGGCTCCCGCATTCAGAATGTGGTCTATAAGGGCCAGCCTCTGAAGGACACGGACACCATGATTCTGGCGCTGAATAACTACCGCTACGGCGGCCTGGTTTCCGCAGGCCTTCTCAACGAGGAGGACGTGGTGTACGAGGGCGGCGCGGTCCGGGATATGATTACGGAGTATGTGGAATCCCTGGACGGCCCGCTGATGCCCGAAGTGGACCATAACTGGAAGATAGTCGGCGCGGAGCTGGAGGACCCCCAGAAGGAGCTGATCTATGAAAAGGTTCTCTCCGGCGAGATTGAGATTCCCACCTCCGAGGACGGACGCACGCCCAATATCGCCTCTCTGAACGGCCCCGCCCTCCGGGCCGCGGGAGTACTTCCCGCGCTGGACGAGGAAGAGCCCGCCCCGGAGCCCGCTCCCGAGCCCGCGCCGGAGCCCAAGCCTACGCCGGAATCTAAACCGGCTCCGGAGCCCAAGCCCGCCCCGGAACCCGCTCCGAAGCCCGAGCCGTCTCCCGCTGCTGAGGGTGAATATACCGTCCAGTCCGGCGACTGCCTCTGGACCATCGCCCAGAAGACCTACGGAACCGGCGTGAAATGGAGCGTCATCTACAACGCCAACCGGGCTGTGATTAAGGACCCCGCATCCATTCGGATTGGGCAAGTACTGATTATCCCTGCGGCATAAACGCCCCCTCCAGGCGGCGGCCCCGGTTTCCGCCGGGGCCGCCGTCATGCTGGGGGTTATGGAACGGGTGAGTCCCATTCCAAGATTTCAAGCAGGGGATATGCCCCAGCCCGCAATACCACCACCTGAGAAAACGCGCAAGCGGACACTTCCCCCCTCGAACTGCCCCTTGCCTGGAGCGGAAAACCGTGCTATACTAAGTTCTGGCAAAACCGGGCATCCTTCCCACAGGAGGTGAGCGAAATGGAAAAAAAGGGCGTAAAAATCGCCGCCCAGAACCGGAAGGCCCATCACGACTACTACGTAGAGGAAAAATACGAAGCGGGCATCGAGCTGGCGGGGACGGAAGTGAAATCCGTCCGGGCCGGAACGCTGAACCTGAAGGACGCTTACTGCTCCGTAAAGGGCGGGGAGCTCTTTGTCCACGGCATGCACATCTCCCCCTATGAAAAAGGCAATATTTTCAACAAAGACCCGGTCCGCGTCCGCCGTCTGCTGATGCACAAGCGGGAAATCCGAAAGCTCCACGCCCTGGTCAAGCAGGACGGCTACACCCTGGTTCCCCTGTCCGTGTATTTCAAGGACTCCCGGGTCAAGGTAGAAGTAGGCCTCTGCAAGGGCAAAAAGAACTACGACAAGCGGGACGCCGCCGCCCAGCGGGATGCCAAGCGGGAAATCGACCGGGCCATGAAGGTTCGATGAGACGGCTGTTCGCGGCGGTCCGGGGCATATCCGGAGCGGTGCTGGGGGCGTATCTGGCGGCCCGGCTGTTCCTGTGGACCCTTTCGTTCGGAATCTCTCTGACGATTCTGGCCGCCCTGCTGGCCTGTCCCGCCGCATACCTGGGCTATTGGTGCTTCCAGGGACTGCGGCGGAGACGGTTCGCCTATGCCGCCGTGTGGCTTTGCGCCTTTCTGGCGCTGCCTCTGGCCATGCGTCCGAAAACCCCATCGGGCTGGCTTAGTGCCTGTATCGCCAGCGCGGTATGCCTATTCGCGTCCCGCTTTCTGGGGCGGGAAAGCTTTCTGCGCTATATCGACCTATCCTGGTATCAGGACCCCCGGCGCATCGCCGCCCGGTATGGCGGAGGCCGGAGCCCCAACCGCTGCGGCCCCGAGACCGGAGCCGGACTGCTGGTTCCCGCCGCCTTCGCGGTCAACGAGGGCGGGGGCGGCAGGGTGCTCCGGATTCAAGGGGATACCATCCACGTGGAGCCCCGCCTCCGCAGGGGACGGACCTTTTCCGTTCAGGACACGGCAGGGGTGGTTTCCGGTCCCTCCTGTAACGTCCTCTATGATTCCCAATTCCAGGCTCTGGCGTGGTTCCGTACCGGCGAGAAAAACGGCGCGCTGTTTGCCCGGTATCTCCGGGACCGGGGCGTCCCCTTCCATTCCCTGAACCAGCTCCCCCGTAAAGGCCCCCTAGTTCCCCCGCCGCCCCCCGTCGCTCCGCATAAAACCACTCAGGAACCTGAAGCCCCGCCGGAAATCACCCACACAGACCTCTCCCGCTGGGTCTCCCAGGACTTCACACTGGAGCTCCGGCGCACCAAGCCCGTCGGCGTCTGGATTGCCGCAGGGCTGGCCCTGGGCCTGGCGGTGTTCTTCGTAGGCTTCCCCGTCATCGCCATCTGCGGCGGCCCCTGGGAGGACCTGAAGCTGAAGATTATGATGATCCTCTTCTTCGGGCTCACCGGCGGCCCCTGGGTCCTGGCGGCAGCGGTGGGCGAGCTGTTCACGCCCAAGCTGTCCGTGGAAAGCGGACACATCTGGCTGGACAAGGACTTCTTTCCCCTCCGGGAAATTCTCCTGACGGACATCGGGGGCCTCCGCTATGACCGTTCCGACGAATGCTACATTCTTTACGATAAACAGGAGAAAACCCTGGCAAAGTTCAGTACCCGGGACACCTTCGGCCCTCAGTTTCTGAACTTCCTGACAGACCATAATATCCGGCTTCGCCAATAAACACCGAGAAAGGAATTGACCGACATGTCCAATCATCCTTTAGCCACCATCCTCATGGAGGACGGCAAAAAAATGACTGCCGAGCTCTACCCCGACAAAGCCCCCAATACGGTCCATAATTTCATCTCCCTGGCAAACAAAGGCTTTTACGACGGCCTGACCTTCCACCGGGTCATTCCCGGCTTCATGATACAGGGGGGCTGTCCCGACGGCACGGGCATGGGAGGTCCCGGCTATGAGATCAAGGGTGAATTCGCCTCTAACGGCTTCCCTCAGAACGACCTGAAGCACGCCACCGGCATGCTCTCCATGGCGCGGACCATGATTCCGGACTCAGCGGGCAGTCAGTTCTTCATCATGGTAGCGCCTGCGGAGCACCTGGACGGGGACTACGCGGCGTTCGGCCAGATCATTGAGGGAATGGACGATGCCATCGCCATCTCTCGAGTTCCCCGCAGTATGATGGACGATAAGCCCAAAAAGCCGGCCGTTATCCAAACCATCCGCATAGACACCAAGGGCGTGGAGTACCCGGAGCCGGAGACCTGCTGAAAAAAACCGGAAGAAGGAGGAAGCCATGAAAACCGCCATCATAACCGGCGCGTCCTCCGGCCTAGGCCGGGAGCTGGCCCGCCAGATCGAGGAAGTCTTCCCGGAAATTGAATGTTATTGGCTCATCGCCCGCCGGGAGGACCGGCTGGAAAGCCTTTCCATCAGCCTGCCGGGCCGCCATACAGCCTGTATCGCCCTGGACCTCTGCGACCCCATGAGCTTTATATCCCTCAAGGACCGCCTATCCACCGAAAAACCGGAGATCTCCCTTCTGGTGAACTGCGCGGGCTGCGGCTATCTGGGCCGCGTGGGCGAAATGGATACCGCCACACAAACCCGCATGGTAGACCTGAATGTCCGCGCATTGACTGCCGTAACCAACCTCGTCCTCCCCTATATGCCGGAAAACAGCCATATCCTGAACGTCTCCTCCATCGCCTCCTTCTGCCCCAACCCCCGTATGACCGTCTACTCCTCCACCAAAGCCTACGTCTCCCATTTCACCGTAGGCCTCAACGAGGAGCTGCGCCGCCGGAAGATCAGCGTCACAGCGGTGTGTCCCGGGCCCATGGCCACGGAATTCCTGCCCCTGGCGGGCATCACGGGCCATTCCAGCACCTTCGAATTCCTACCCTACTGCGATCAAGTAAAGGTAGCGGGCGGTGCTCTCCGCGCGGCCAAAGCGGGCCGAACGATATATACCCCCAAGCTCTTCTATAAATTCTACCGTCTCCTCGCCAAAGCAATTCCCTCCCAGCTCCTGGTTAAATTTGTAAAAACCTGAGTAAACTAAACGGAGCGGCCCCATAAAATCCCCGCAAGGGAGGAAACGAGGCCGCTCCAAATGTCACAGAATCGTAACACACACAAAAGGAAACCTGTGCTATACTAACAAAGTAATTCTGCCAACAGCCACTAGAAGACCAAACCGGCTTCCGCACGGAATCCCCCGTCTCTCGTCCCCCTCGCAGGGGGGTGGGGGATTATCAAGGGGGAGCCTGCTCCCCCTTGAAGAGGAGGGGCAAAGGAGCGGAGTGCAGTTCTCGCCATCAGCCGGAGGCTGCTGGCGGGAACGGAACGGAGCGGATTTCGCCCCGACGACGGGGGGGTGTAAGGGTTTCGACGGGGGTATGGAGGCGGGACCAGCGGGCGGCGGGGCCTGACCGCCAAAAAACGGGCAAATTATAAATCAAATAACAACAACACTGTTGCTGTTGCTGCCTAAGTAAAGGCAGCCGTCCGACCCGGAAGGACCGCGAGCCGGGAAGGGCGTCGTATAGCGGTAAATGTGCGTACGGTAAGCTTTGCCCGTGCCACACATGATGAAGCTGACCTGAGAAGTACGGCGTGACGGCTTGCCGTCTTCAAGGGGAACGGGAGGAGCAAGACCTCCGCAATAACCGTCTGCGCCCGGAGAAAGTCCCGTTAAAGTGCTTTCGGACGCGGGTTCAACTCCCGCCACCTCCACCAGATGGACATTGGACGAACACCTATTATTTTAAGGGCGGCTTTGCCGTGATGGTGTGGCTTTGATGTCAAAACGAACAGCGGAGGTCAAGGTGTAAAAACCTTGGCCTCCGCTGTTTCTATCCACTTATTCGATTTTGCCTTGTGTTTCCTGCCGCTCCGCAAACTCCCGCTGGTCTTGTTCGCTGTCATAGTATTTTCGTATCTCTGGAACAAGAAAGCGGGCAAAGGTTTCTATAATGGCTTGTGGAAGTTCAATTTCACGGTCTGTTTTATTGGGCTGCTCTTTTGGCAAAGACATTTCCCCTTTCCATAACGCAAGACAAGGCCCGCAGGCGGGAGAAACAGGGAAAGGGTAAGCTGTTCCTCCCACCGGGGCTGGTTATCAGTTCACGCCGAGAATGGCGCGGATAAGTTTGTTTTCCAGACGGCTTTTCATGTACTCGTCCAGGCAGGTATGGGGACAGCCGCTTTCGTCATAGACTGTCCGGGTGCAGAGCTTGTTTATGTAGCCCTCGTAGTACCGCAAGACCTGCTCCACGGCATCGGCGTCCCCGGCACGGGCCGCATTGCTCACCGCCAGCGGCAGCAGTTCACGGCCTTTGTAGTTACGGCGCTTCATGGCGCTAACCTCCTTTCCTCGCTGTCAATTTTGTCCGCAGGTCTTTTAACGATTTTGTTCTGCGCCGCTGGACGGCACTCCGGGACAGTCCCAAGGCATTGCCAATCTCGCTGTCTGTCAAGTCCAGAACCAGGCGCAAAATCAAAATGCTTTGCTCCTGCTCCGGCAGACTGGCAAAGGCATCGGCAACCCGTTCGTTGCTGAGTGGCAGGTCATAGCCACAGTACGAAAACACGTAGCTGTCGCTGGGGTAATCGTCTACGGAACACAGCTTGTCCATCGCCGCTTGCGGCAGACGCTCCAAGGACGTTTCCCGGCTGGCCCGCCGCTTCATTTTCCGGATGTAGTCGATTGCCTCATGCTTCAACACGGTCTTGCAAAAGGCGTCAAACCTGCACCGTTCGCCATAGTCGCGGGGGTTGGTTTCCATCTTCTCACCCCCTTTCGTTTGGGGATGGTGGTGGTACTCTCCCTTTCCGCTAACAGAGCGTTCAGCGGCACAGGTTTTGCGCGCAAAACCGCTTTCCGCAGAGAAAAAATCAAAGAAAAATTTCCGGGCCGCAGGAAACGACAAAAACCGCCCGGCAGGTCATAGACCCACCGGGCGATTTGCACTGTATAGTTTGCTATACCTGCATCGTATAGTATAACTTCATAGCCGCAATTCCCCTCAGTGGGGGACGGGCTTTTTTTGACAAGTCAAGGACTGTCAGATTGTGTCGAGTAGCGATGTACTTCATGGCGGCTGCCTCCTGTCAGCCACCGCATCTGCCAGAGTTACCGCGTCGTTCCCTTTGAGGATAAAAGAACGGTGGCTTTGATTTCAAAAGCCACCGTTCTCCAAATGGGCATAACTATGGACTACTGCACGACGGCTTTTTTCTTTTGCCGTCGTGCGGCAGTTTTTTACTTGCTTTATTTGTTTGGTTGTTGATTATGGGTAGAGCTGTTTGCATAGGGGAACATTAGGGATCGCAGCTTAAATTGGAAAGTCTCACGGTCTACGATGCCAAGGGTGAAATTGCTGTCGTATAGTTGCAGTAGAAATTCAGCCATCTGCTGGCTTGTGTGATAAGTACCAAAAGCCCTATCATAATCATACTGTTCCACGTTATTCGCCTTTTTACCGAACTCCGTTTGTGTCGCTGCCGGAGCTAGCACCTTGGCCCGCATCTTTGCTCCGCTCTCAATTAGCTCCCAGGCTAGCCCCTCGGTAAAGGTGCTGACATAGAATTTTGTCGCGCAGTAGGTAACAGCCGTAGGGACAATAGTATAGCCACCGCAGGAGGACAGGTTGATAAGCTGTGTTCCCGGAACGTCCTTATAGTCACGGACGAACAGCGAGGAAAGGATGGTTAGGGCCTCAACATTCAGCCGGAGCATTGTGTCGATCTTCTCCAAGTCCTGCTGTGCCACGCTGTCATAGTTTCCAAAACCCGCGTTGTTGACCCATGTTTCCAGCTGGAAGTCCTTTAGGCTGGAGTAGAACTGATATACATTTTCCAGCACAGACAGGTCAACCGTCCTAATCACAACATCCAGCGAGGGGTGTTGCTCTGCGATTTCACGCTTCAAGGCTTCGAGATTCTCTGTACGGCGGGCAGCGACAATCAGGTTCTTGCCCCGATTTGCAAAGGTTTTTGCGGTTTCCCTGCCAATCCCGGAACTTGCCCCGGTAATGACTGTGTATTTTTTGTCTGCTCCATTTGAAATTCCTCCATTCATCAGGTATAATGAGAGCATACAATGTAGAGTAAACTCTATGTCAAGAGGATGGGGGGATTTTTTGGATTACTCCATTGGAGAATTTTCAAAGGTCACGGGGCTGGGAATACACACCCTGCGCTACTATGAGCATGAAAACCTAATTATCCCGTTACGGAACGCCAACAACCGCCGCCGCTATTCGAAAAAAGATATTGCCTGGATTGCTTTTATCAAGCGGCTGAAAGCAACAGGGATGCCAATAAAAGAAATTAAGAAATATGCGGCGCTGCGGGCCAAGGGAGATGCTACCCTTTCAGAACGTATGGAAATGCTGATACAGCACCGCCAATCTCTGAATGAGCAGATCAGGCAGTTGCAAGAGCATGAGGCCATGCTGGATGAAAAGATTGCCTTTTATCAGCGTGAGATCAAAAAGATTACAGATGCCTCAAATTAACACGATACTCGCGCAAATCATCTTCTTTTACGGTTTCGATGATTTTATCAAGTGCCGCAGCAAGAGCCTCTTTATCCTCTGGCAGCGTTCCTTGAAATTGAAATGCGTTTGATGCACCTAAAGCGGCAAATTGGGTGGGTATTTCCAGGCTTTCAAGCAAAGTGCGGATTTCCTTGTATTTTTCAATCTCGCTTTCCTCTTTCCAGTTGCCGCGCTGGATTTCCTGGTAAAGCTCCGAGTCCGGGTAAATGGTCAGCATATTGACGCCAATGAGTGTCGGATGAAGTTGATTACAAACGCCAGCGGTGGCCTTTGCTCCGATCTCACCACGTCCAGCGCCGGAGATGCTTACCAAATAGAAGAAGCTATAATGAATACCGGCCCGGTCTAACCGCTGGCATTGTTTCACAATATCAGCAGCGGCATAACCCTTATTCATAAATTTCAGGGCTTCATCATCGCCGGTTTCAATTCCGATTGTCAGTCCGTCATATCCGGCCCGATGGAGGGACGCCAATTCCTCGTCCGATTTCAGCGTAACATCTGTGATCCTGGCAAAGCATCCAATCGTTTTGATGGAGGGAACATATTGCCGGATTAAGTCAGCGATTGCCATAAGCCGTTCACATTTCAGTACAAAAGGATTCGCCCCGGTCAGAAAAGCCCTCTGGATGCGCTGCGGCCTGGGTATTCCCTGCAAGCGGGCAGTCAGCATCGCAATAGGGTCTGTACTCCAAAGCTGCGCCTCCTGCAAGTCACTCTCTACATCTTCCAGGGGGGACATTCTGAATTTGAACGGCAAATCATTATAGAGCGTACAGAATTTGCATTTATGATGGGTACAGCCTGCTGTTACTTCAAGTAACAGCGAGGAAGCCTCATAAGGTGGCCTCCATATCGTTCCAGTGTAGTGCATAGTAGAACCTCCTTGTTTTTTTGCCATTATATCATGGTACAGAGAAAATAAAAGTACGGTACTTTTTTGTAGTACCTTGCTTTTTGAGCGTAAGGGCGATATAATACCATCAGGAGGTTATGGAACATGAGGAAAACCGAAACGGCAATCCAGCGGTGTAAAACTATGTCAACGCTCCAAAAAATCTTGGGGGGTAAGTGGAAACTTGAAATACTCTACTATATCGCCTTCAATGACATCCATAGATTTGGAGAGCTGCGCCGCCAGCTTGGTGAAATTACGGAGTCATCCCTGACGAAACAGCTTCGGGAATTAGAAGCCGATGGATTTTTAATCCGGCATGACTTCAAGGTGATTCCGCCGAGAGTAGAATACACTCTATCCGATTTAGGTAAAAGTTTCATTGATGTAATTGACTATATGAAACAGTGGGGAGATCACAACTTACCTGATGTTATCCAAGAGGGAACGCTATCAGAGCAAGCATATGAATGAGTTTTAATAGGAACACTGTAATATCAAGGCTTTTCGGAGCCTACACCCACAAAAAAATATTATTTGAGCTATCACATTACGCAGAAAGCCGTCCGGCATGAAAAAACGGGCGGCTTTTTTGCGTGGATAGCCGGGAGGGAGGCGAAAAAATAGTAACAAAGTTTTAGTGCAAGATTTGTGCAACATTCACGAAATTAAAAAAGGAGGTAAGGAATGGCAGACGAAAAATTAAACGTGAGCCCGGAGGAAAATCCCCAGCCCAGCTTGTTCGATGCCGGCCCGGCGGGTGCTCCTGCCCAGGACGCTCCCACCCCGGAGCCCCCGGCCCCGGAGAACGCCCCCGAGCAGACTGGCGGCGAACCACCCGCCCAGGATGCCCCGGCGGGTGCTCCCGGCGAGGTGAGTGTCTCCGCTGACCAGATTGAAAAGCTGATGGCGGAGCGGCGGGCGGCGGAACGTGCGGAGGTGGAAAAGAACGAGCCACCCGAACCGGAACAGCCGCCCACCCCGGCCCCGGAGGATAAGGCCGCCGGGGAAAAGGAGCCCGAGAAAAAGGGAAAGGCCGCCAAAGAGAAAACGCCCGAGCCGGATAAGTCCAAGGGCAGGCGAGGCCGCAAGCCCAAAGAAGAAAAAGCGGGGCCCGGTGAACCGGGAGGGACGGGGGCCCGCCGTGGCCGCCCGGCCAAGGCTGACAAGGCGGCCCCGGACAGGCCCCCGTCCCCACCTCGAGACAAAATGTCCCAAAGCAAGGAGGCCAAGGCCGCCACGGTAAAGGGCAGGGAAGAAGCCCCTGCCGCTCCTGCGCCGGAGCCGCCGCCCCAGCCCCGTGACGCGACCCGCGCTGAAAAAGAAGAGATTGTCTATCTCAAACTTTCGGAGCTGTTCCCGTTCAAAGACCATCCCTTTGGGGTGCGGGACGATGCGGAAATGAAAGGGCTTGTGGAGTCCGTCAAGGACAACGGCGTACACCAGCCCGCGCTGGTGCGTCCCCGGGAGGGCGGCGGCTATGAAATCATCGCGGGCCACCGCCGCCAGAGGGCCAGTGAGCTGGCCGGGTTTGCAAATATGCCGTGTATCGTCCGCAACATGACGGACGATGAGGCCATCCTTGGCCGCGACCTGCTCCGCCGCTCCCGGGTGCTGGTGGTGTGCGGGCATACCGTCACCGAGTCCATGAAGAACGACATCGCCGTGGCCCAGCGGCTGGGCATCACCGCCACCACCCTTGAGGGCATTTTGACCGTCAAGGGCCAGGGCCGCCGCTGACATGGCCGGGCTGTTCGAGGCGCACGTCACCAACCTTGGGAAATACAACGAGGGAGTGCTGGTCGGGGAGCCGCTTTCGTTCCCCGCCAGCCCCCAGGCGGTGCAGGCGCTCTTAAAGGACATCGGCGTGGACGGCATACGCTACGAGGAAATTTTTATTGCCAGCTATGACTTCGGCGGCATCCTGCCGGAGCTTTCGGAGCATCTCGGTGAATACGAAAGTCTGGACGAGCTGAACCATCTGGCCTGCCTGCTCTCGGAAATGGCCCCGGACGATTTTGAAAAATTCGGCGCGGCCCTCAGCATGGGAACGCATACCTCCAGCTTGGCGGACATCATCAATCTTGCGGAAAATCTGGAGTATTTTGAATTTTACCCGGATATTGAAAGCGAGGACGATTTGGGCCGCTATTATGCGGAGGACTTGCCAATCCCCGCCGAGCTGAAAGACTATGTTGACTATGAGTCATACGGGCGGGACATATCCACCAACGAAAACGGCCACTTTTCCCACGGCGGCTATATTATCCAGACTGATACCCTCAAAGAAATCTACCACGGGACAGAGGACATTCCCAAAGAGCACAAGATTTTTGCCCTCCCCCAGCTCTCCATCCGGGAGCAGATGGCCGCCTACAAGGAAGTGATTGACCGCTTTCCCTCTGCGGCTGACCGGGCCCGCCCGGAGCCGGGGCGGGAGGAGCGGTGACTTCGAGACATTTTGTCCCAAAGGCCGGAGGGCTATCCCCCATGAAAGGAGGCGGTTCTGATTGATTGACGAGGATGTTTCCCGGCGCACTATCGCGCTATCCATGCGGACGGGAAAGCTGACGGCCCGGGTGCTGGCCTATGCGCTCCGGGCGGCTGGCCGGAAGATACAAAAGGAGCACCGGGCCCACCAGACGCCCCACGGCAGGCAGTCCGTGAAAAAGCTCATGGCCCACGGCGCGGCCACGAACAGCATCGAGCTCACCGGGGCCCCAAAAGAATTTGACCGGGTGGCCCGGAAGTGGAATGTTGACTATGCCTTTTACAAGACCGGGCCGGATAAGTATCTGCTGTTCTTCAAGAGCGGGCAGGCGGACGCAATCACCGCTTGTTTTTCGGAATACTCCCGCCGGGTGCTGGATAAGGCAAAGACTGACCGCGTACCCATCCGGGAACAGCTCAGACGGGCCGCCGCCGAGATACTGCGCCAGCCCGCGCCCCAAAGGAAAGACCGCGTAAAGGAGGCCGCCCATGAGGACAGATAAGCTGAAAAAGTACCTTTTGCCCAACCTCCCCTATCTGTTCATCGCGTGGGCCTGCCTGAAAGTGGGGACGGCCTACCGTCTGGCGGCGGGGGCGGATTTGGCCCACAAGCTGGTGGGGATGGTGGCGGCCCTCGGCCCGGCCTTTGCCGACTTCGCGCCGGGGCTTGCTCCTTTTGACTGGCTCACTGGCATCGCGGGGGCTGTGGCGATCCGGCTGGTTATCTATCAGAAAAGCAAGAAAGCCCAAAAATATCGCCGGGATGAAGAGTATGGTTCGGCCCGCTGGGGAACGGAAAAAGACATCAAGCCGTTCACCGACCCCAGGTTTGAGAACAACATCATTCTGACCGGGACGGAGTTTCTCACCACCAACACCCGGCCCGCCGTCCCCGCCAACGCCCGGAATTTGAATTGCTGTGTTGTCGGTTCCTCCGGCTCCGGCAAGACCCGGTTCTGGCTCACGCCCCAGCTTCTGCAGGCCCATTCCTCCTATGTGGTGGTAGACCCAAAAGGCGGGGTGCTGGAGCAGGCGGGGTATTTCCTGCAAAAGAAAAAGGGATATAAAATCAAGGTTTTTAACAGCATTGATTTTTCCCGCTCCATGCACTACAACCCGTTAGCGTATATCCGCAACGAGGCCGACATTTTGAAATTCGTCAATACCTTAATAGCCAACACCAAAGGCGAGGGCAAGGAGGGCGACCCGTTCTGGACGAAATCAGAAACGCTCCTATACTGCGCCCTTATCGCCTATATCATCTTCGAGGGCCCGGACGAGGATAAAAACATGAATACCCTTGTAGACATGATTTCCGGCATGGAGGTCAAGGAGGACGATGACGACTTTATGAACGCGGTGGACTATATGTTCGCCGGGCTGGAAAAGCGCAAGCCGGACTGTTTCGCGGTCAAGCAGTACAAAAAGTACAAGCTGGCCAGCGGCAAGACCGCCCGCTCCATACTTATTAGCTGTGGCGCGAGGCTGGCCCCCTTTGACATCCCGCAACTGCGGGAGATTATGAGCTATGACGAAATGGAGCTTGATAAGCTGGGGGACAGACGGACGGCGGCGTTCTTCATCATCAGTGATACCGACACCACCTATGGCTGAAACCGACCTGCAACTGCAAGGGGCGGTATCAGCGGAAACCCTGTCCGCGATACACGCGGCAGGCTACGACTATATGGGCGGGGCGGTCATCCCCCGGCCCGGAAAGGAGGAAGAAGATTTGAGCAACGACGTATTACTTACCCCGGAGCAGATTGCCGCCGAGGAGCGCCGCTGGCTGTTCGAGTCTCCCATCGCGGAGCTGGCCGAGGTCAAGGGCGTTACCATTGACGAAGCGGTGAAGATGCGGACGGACGCTGTTCTGCAGGAGGCTGTCATCCCCATCGAGGTGTCGGTGCGGCCCATTGAGCCCCAGGGCAAGCTGGCGACCCTATCAGCTACGCCAACTTAAACAGCAGCTACTGGCAGGCCCACTTCTACGCCTACGGGCGTTTACCATGAAAAGGAGGTTTTCAATGGCGATTAGCAAGAGCGCAAAAATCATGGCCGAGATAGAAAAGGTCAAGGCCAAAATCAGCGACCAGCAGGCCCGGCTGAAAGAGCTGGAACAGAAACACAAGGAGGCCGAGAACGAGGAAATCGTGGACATCGTGCGGGGCATGAGCATTTCCCTTGAGGAGCTCCCGCTGGTGCTCCAGCGCATCAAGGCCGGGGACGCTTTGGGACAAAATGTCCCGAAGTCCGCCGGGCCGGAAAAGGAGGACGCGGAATGAAACTGAAAAAATATCGTGTAGTGGCGGCGGCTCTGTGCGCCGCTTTTTTGCTGTGCGGCATCACCACCACGGCCTACGCCGGGGGCGGCGAGGAATGGGAGGACGGTACGGGCGGCCCGGAGTGGGAGGGGCTTGACCCCGTGGAGCCCACGCCTGCGCCGGAGCCGGAACCCGAGCCCAACCCCTTTACCCCGGACGGGCAGGGGACGATGGTGGATAACGCCACCGACCAGGACGGCAAGGAATTTTTCACCATCATGGCGGCGGACGAGTCCGTGTTCTATCTGGTGATTGACCGCCAGCGGGAGACGGAAAATGTGTACTTCCTGAACGCCGTCACCGTGGCCGATTTAATGGCCCTTGCGGAGCCCTCCCCGGAGGCTCTCCCCGAACCGCTCCCGGAGCCGGAGCCCGAACCTGCTACCGAGCCGGAGCCGGAGCCGGAAAAATCCGGCGGGGCGGGGACGCTCCTGCTGGTGCTGGCGGTGCTGGCCCTCGGCGGCGGGGCCGGGTGGTACTTCAAGATTTACCGCCCCAAACAGCAGGCCGCCGCTCCCAGCGAGGATTTTGAAGAGGCCGTGGAATACGGCGAGGACTATGGCGGCGGTGAGTATGACGACCTCCCCCCGTGGGATGAGGAAGAAGAAAAGGAGGACGGAGAATGAATTTCACATCGAACCCTTTGGAACGGGAAATGAAACGCCGCCCCCGGCCCCGGGCTCCCCGCCCGGAACAGCCCCGGGAGGGCTCCCGGTGCTGTGGCTGTCCCTACTGGCGCGGCATCCCCTGCGGCTCCTGCTTTCAGAGCCTTTTGAAAAAACCGGGCGGGAGGTGATACTTTGCGCGAGCTGACCCGTGAGGAAAAGGCGGCTATCCGCTCCCTTGTAGTGAAATGGTGCGCCAACTATGACCGGGAAATGGGATGCTTGCCTTTGGACTGTGAGTGCTATATGCTGGGGAAGTGCTGGACGGGGGCCTATTGCAGATACTTCCGGGAGGCCGTCCTGCCGCTGAACCCGGTGCTGGAGGCCGCCCTCAATACCGAGGGGCCCGCCCCGGAAACCCGGCCCTGTCCTGTCTGCGGGCGGCCCTTTCTCCCAGACGGGCGGCGGCGCTACTGCTCCGTGGCCTGCTCCAAGGCCGCGAGGCAGAAAAAACAGCGGGGATATATGCGGAAATACCGGGGGTGAGGCGTGAGCATTTGGGGGTATAAAAGCCCGCTGTTTTCAAGGCTTTCCGGGGCCGCTTTTGGGGCGGGGCGTACTTTTACACGTCCTGCCCCGATTTCCCCGGATGATGCTAACATTTCGAGAGGAGGTTCCTATGGACAAAAATCAAGGTTATACAATCTTAAAGGCCGTCATGCTGGAGAATGGCCGGGGCTTTGCGCTGGGGGAGCATCCCCGGGCCCCGTCCCCCTTTGTGACGTGGGCCTGCTACGATGACGAACACGGCGCAAGGCAGTATGAGTGGGGGCATTATGGCAGTGACCGGGCCGCGCTGGAGCAGGACTTGCTGGAGCGGGTGGAAAACTACCAGCAGCAGTTCTCCGTCAAGGTGGCGCACATTGAGGCCCCCGGCCTTTACAAGTATTATTCCACCCAGCGGCCCGTTGACATCGGCACGTTTCCCAAGCCTGCGGGCAACGAGCCGGACGAGATCGAAAACTACGACAAGCGCGTACTCGTGGAGGGCGGCGCGTTCCTTGCGTGGGGGCATCTGACCTACACAAAACCTTTGACGGAAAAGCAGGCGGCGGACTATGAGCTCCGGCCCGCCCCGGAGGTGTCCGGCCTACTGCGGGAGGGCAGGCCCCGTCCGATTGCCGAGCAGATGAAAGAGGCGGCAAGGCTGGCCGGGGAACGGCAGGCCCCCGCGGCGCCCAAACGGAACGCGCCCGACCGGGGCGGCAGGTAGCGTGGCCGCAAAGAAGCGCCGCCGCCCCGTCCATCTCCATGTGATGGTGTCCGAGGAGGAGCAGGCGCTTATCCAGGAACGCATGGCCCAGGCGGGCATCCGCAACATGGGGGCCTATATGCGCCGGATGGCCCTCTGCGGCTATGTGCTCCAAGTTGACCTTGCCCCCGTCCGGGAGCTGGTGTCCCTCCAGCGGCGGTGCTCAAACAATCTCAATCAAGTGGCTATCCATGCCAACACCTACGGGGGGATTTACCCCGAGGAAATATCGGCCCTGCAACGGGACTACTCCGCTTTGTGGGGGCCTTTGTCTGATTTGCTAAAACAGCTTGCCGCGCTGGTAGAGCTGTGATTTGCTGGGGAGCGGTGCTGTGCCGCTCCCCGCCTTTTTTCGTACTTCGGGACATTTTGTCCCAAAGCTACTAAATATAATTTTCTCAAATGATAAAGGTACTTGTAAAGTCCTAAATAAGAAGTTATAATATCAAGGAAAAACTTTTGGAGTACAAAGGAGACGATTTGGTGAAATGTCCTGTGTGTGGAAAACATGAATTTCCAGGAGAAAATTCTTTTGATATTTGTCCGATTTGTGGCTGGGAAAATGATGGGGTACAAGCTGATAACCACAACTATGCAGGGGGCGCAAATTATTTAAGCGTGAATGAGGCAAGGATTGAATTTTTCCTGTTAAAATATATCGACACGCAAAAAGCAACCATTAAGCGCCGACAAGAATTTGAGGAAGAATATCATAAAGTCCAAAGAAAATACGCCGGATTAAACTACGATAAGGAACCTATAAAGGTAGCGCAACGAGAGGCGGAGCTTGATGATGCACGACAGAAATATATAAATGATTTGAATTGCATTTTGCAAAGTATAACCAATGACATTTTACAATAGATGTGTATATTGAAAATAGAACAGACAGTGGGCGCTTTGCCTGCTGTCTTTTTTCACGGCGAGAGGAGGTGCTACCACGGCCACGACCTACATCCGGCCCTACAAGCAGGCGGCGGGACTGAGCGCCGTCCAGACGATGGAGGAGCGGTTTGCCTACGGGCTCAATCCCCAAAAGCTGGGGGCCGTGTCCTCCCACCTTTGCGACCCGGCCACAGCCGCCGCCGAGTTCCTGCTGGTGAAAAGCGAATACCAGGCGGCCACGGCCCGGCCCGTGGAGCGCGGGGCGCTGTTCTTCCAGATACGGCAGGCGTTCCCGCCTGGCGAGGTGACGGCGGAGGAGGCAAACAAGCTGGGCTTTGAAACGGCGATGCGCTGGACGAAAGGCAAGTACCAGTTTTTCGTCTGCACCCATACCGACAAGGGCCATCTGCACAACCACATCTATTTCAACTCCACGGCCTTTGACTGCTCCCGGAAATTCCATAATTTCCTCGGCTCCAGCTTTGCCCTCCGGCGGCTGTCTGACCGGGTATGTCTGGAGCATGATTTGTCCGTGATACAAAATCCCAAACAGCACAGCAAGGGACGTTTCCTCCACTATGGCCAGTGGATAGGCGACAAGCCGCCCTCCGCGCAACAGCGGGTGCGGCTGGCAATCATCGCGGCCCTTGAAAAAAAGCCCGCCGACTTTGCCGCGTTCCTCCGGCTGATGGAAGAGTCCGGCTTTGCCGTCAAGCGCGGGCGGGGCGGCGTGGTGTCGTTCCTTGCTCCGGGGCAGGACAAGTACACCCGGCTCCGGGCATCCACCCTCGGCCCCGGCTTTGACCCCGAGGACATCCGGGCGGTGATCGCCGGGGAGCGGCCCCTCCCGGAGCTCCCCAAAGACGCGCCGCCCCCGATCCGGCAGGTGGGGCTTATCATTGACATTCAACAGCGCATGGCCGAGGGCAAGGGCCCGGCTTATGAACGCTGGGCGAAAGTCTACAACCTGAAGCAGATGGCCGCCGCCCTCCAGTTCCTGCAGGAGAACAACCTCACCGACTATGACGCGCTGGCGGCAAAGACCACGGCGGCGGTTGACCGGGCCCACGCGCTGGCCGGGGAGCTCCAGACCACCGAGGCCGCCCTCTCCAAAGTCTCCGGGCTGATGGGGGCCGTGGTGGACTATGCCAAGGCCCGGCCCGTGTTTGACGGCTACAAGGCGGCCCGGTACTCGAAAAAGTACCTTGCCGAGCACGAGGCGGAGCTTGCCACCTACCGGGCGGCCCGGGCCGCTATGAATGAATTGCTGGGCGGTGAAAAGCTCCCCAAAATGGACGCGCTGAAAAAACAGCGGCGGGAGCTGGCGGATAAGAAAAAGGCCCTCTATGCCGAGTACCGGCAGGCCCAGCGGGATATGCGGGAGGCCGTGGCGGTCAAGGCCAACATCGACCATCTGCTCGGCCTTACGGACGGGCGCACCGATAAGGAACAGACGCGATAGCGGCGGTGACGCAGCCAACCTCTTTGGGACATTTTGTCCCAAAGAGCCGGGTTTGGGGAGGCTCCCCAACAAGCATTTTTGCGGGCCTGCGGCCCAGCAAAAATTTCGGAGTGTGGCCACACCCGAATTGCTTGCCGTTTGTGCGCTCCCTATAAATCGCTAAAATTAGACCGTTTCCACCCCTTGCATGGCGCGGGATTTTCTGTTATAATTGCGTTGGTGTATTTTTTCAAAAATTTCGGAGAAAGGGCTTGACAAACATGATAACTTCTGCCATCCTAAAGCAAGCAAGCAAGCAAGCAAGCAAGCAAGCAAGCAAGCAAGCAAGCAAGCAAGCAAGCAAGCAAGCAAGCAAGCAAGCA
>JBCLRG010000018.1:38282-58350 GCA_041223955.1 Oscillospiraceae bacterium 38-13
AGCGGAGCGGTGCTATAACTATGTAGCCCCGCAGTTTTGTCATGCTCAATTTTATACTGTCAAAAGTGGCGCTCTTATGCCCGCAGGAAACTGCGCGGCGGGGAGTGCCTTTTTGTATTGAAACATTTATAGAGGAGGCCGCATTATGCAGGTGGAGAATTTTTCTAAGTATCAGTCTTGGGTAGAGGCTGAGATGGAATGTGCAAAAGGAGTTCGCAAACGGAAACAAAAGGTTTTCTGGAAATGTATGGCTATCGCTGTGATTATTGCCGTGGTGGTCGGTTTTATCGGCTTTCTGCTGGATGCCAGCTCGGACACGGAGGCAGGTGTGATTGCTCTGGCAGTAGTTATGTTTGTGGTTCCTTTGATTACGCTGATTTTGTTTTTCAGTATGCTCCCCGGATTTTTGAAAGGCAGATACGCCAAAAAAATCAACCGGGCAATTCGGCAACAAGGCTTTAGCGATGCCCAGCGTGAACAATTCGCCCAGGAGCAACTGGCGGCCCAGCGCAATTCCGCCAGTAACGTGGCTCTTGTGATAACTGGATTTGGAGACGACCATATGCCCGCACAGTTTACACTTAGCGAAAACTATGCTTGTTTAACGGGCGGCGCGAACTTCGGCCCTTACATAGTTAAGCTGGACGGAACGGAAGCAATCCGCGTTAGCAGCTTTACCACAAATGTCCCCATAGTCACCAAGGTTTTCTTTTTGATAATTTCAAGGCGACAGAGCTATACTTCCTATATTGTCCAGTTTGTGGGGCATGGCAGAGAACAAGGCCGCATTAACGTGGGCGATGCGGAAAGCTGTAAAAAAGTGATGAACATTCTGCGCCAGCGTTTCCCGGAAGTGACGGGCTGATAAGCAACCGACAACGGCGGCCTTGTTTGTCTTTGGGACAAAATGTCCCGAAGTGGGCGGCTGACAGTCCCCGGAGGTGCGTATGGCAAAACTAAAATCAATCGTCTTTGTGGCGGGGGTGATGCTGCTGATTTTAGCGGCGGCGGTGGGCTATCTCTCCATCAAGTATCTGGCCGCTATCCTCCCCGCCGACAGCTACGAGGACAAAGGCGTTTATACCTTTTCCCCCTATCAAGTCCTGCCCGTCCAGGTGCAGAACACGGGGGCCAGCGGACGCGACCGCCGCATGAACCCCACCAAAACCGCCTACATGGTGTACTACCGGGACACCAGCGGGAGCGGCTATCAGTGGAGCCAGCAGGCCCTCACCCGCGAGCGGGGCCAGGAGATCGTGGACGCGGGGGCCGCTGTGGAGCGGCGGGTGCTGTCCGTCCCCGCTGACCGCTCCTATATCACCGTGGAGCTGGGCCAGACCGCCGAAAGCTACACCGCCGGACTTCGGCAAAAGTACATCACCGCCCTTGTGCTGGCGGGGGCCTATGTGATACTGTATGCGGCGGCGTGGTTCATTTTGATATTGGTGAAAAAAGCAAAGAGAGGTTCGCAGGTATGGTGAGACAGAAAAGGCAATTACGAAAGAGGGCCGCGCTTACCCTGTCGCTTTTGCTCCTGCTCGGTTCGCTGGCAGGCTGTGGGGGCAAGCCGCAGGAGGATGCGTCCGGCGCAGACGGGCCGACAAATACATACACGCCCCCGGTAAATGAGGACGGCTATATTGTTGTTGAAATACCCATCACGCTTATGGGCGGTAACAGCGCGGAAGATGTAATTGCGGAATTTCAAAATAGTGAACAGTACAATCACGAAGGCGAGGTTGCCCCTATGGAACGCATAACAGATATTACGGCCAACGCAGATGGTTCAGTCAATTACATTTTCCTGCCGGAGCAGTTTGAAACATATAAAACCCAGCTATTCGACTCTGGACGCTTTCAATATGCTTTTGGAGAGTTCCCATCCATTCAAGGGGCGGAGTACACAGAAATTGATGGTGATGGAATACCGTGGGCAGTAGTCACTTTTGTGGATAAAGCGGACTATGAGGCGAGCCAGCCAATCACTTCTCTATATGCGACAGTCTGGCCCGCAACCTATTTAGGACAATATCAAATCTTCTGTGGCGTTCCCGGCGATGAATGGGCCGTCCATGTGACCGTGAAAGATGCTGACAGCGGCGAGGTCATTTCAGAACACGACTTCCCCACCCGGGACGAGTGAGCCAAAAGCGCAGACGAGGCGGGGCGGGCTATGGCGGACAGTTTTGTTTGGGATTGTTCGGCCTTGCAATCAAAGAGAACAATAAATCGTGATTGCAGGAGGTTATATTTGATGATTTACGCAGAAAAAGGAAAGGAACAGGAGTGTTTTATTGATTTTGTAGAAAAGGCTTTAGGAATGTTGGCTAAAAAGAAGTACAGTGATTTTTTAGCCGCGTTTGATAAAAGCAGAATATTGACGGAACAAGAGTTGATTTTTGCACTTCAATATTTGGATGAAACCCGGTCGGTATTGAAAATTGATGACCCGGCACTGGTGAAGAAACCCAAAAATCAAGAAATAGATTTGTTTGCCTTTAATGACGGCAGTGGATACAGTATGGATTATGGTTTAACAACTGATGGTGAGATAAACGATTTAACACTTCAAGTTGAATTTCTGAAAAAAGGAAACGGATATATTGTTTCACTTGATGATTTGCATACACTATAAATAATTTCAGCAGGGCAATTTCAATTTTTGTGAAGGACGGGTAAGGCTCCTAATCTTATAAGTCACCCAGCCGCCAACGGAAACGGCATATAAAAAAACCGTTGGATGGGCGGCTGTTCTATTCACGCGCCCCAAACGAAAACGAACACCAAACGGCGGTTTTGAAACAACGGATTTCAAGACCGCCGTTTTTTATTGACACGGCGGCAAAAGGAGGTTACGCCGTGTCTTTCTATATTGTCCGCTCCCTTGATTTATCAAAAAAAGCCCGGGCCCCGGACAAGGATATTCCGCTATACAATGCGAAAATTGTTATAATTTAGGTTATCCCCTCGCCTTGTGCGCTTGCGTGGTATTTTGCCGCGCAAGCGTTTTTTATATGCCCAGCTTTGGGACAAACAGTCCCAAGGTGAGGAACGGCTCCCCCGGGTGTCGCTCCCCGCCGCCCTCCATATCGTTTCCCGGCAACCCAACCACAAAAACGATATGGAGGTACATACAATGACTATCATCAACTTGCGCGACTTTTACTACTGGTACACCCAGGATGAATATATGGAAGTTTCTGACGATGTGGCCGAGGCGCTCCGGGCCAGTGTCCGCTATGAGGCGGCCTATACCGAGCGGGCCCGCTACAACAAGGCGTACTATTCCTTGGATGCGGATGACGGCATCGAGTATTCCGCCTGCCTGCACGAGCTCACCCCGGACGAGGTTCTGGAGCTCAAGGAGCGGTTCTGCCGTCTGTGGAACGCGCTGAACAGCCTGCCGGAAACCCAAGGCCGGAGGGTGGATGCTCACTTTATCCTCGGCATGACCTACCGGGAGATTGCCAAAGCCGAGGGCGTGGATAAGAGCGCGGTGCGGCGCTCCGTTCTCAGCGGCATCGCACAGATGAAAAAATATTTGAGAAAAAATCCGTGATTGCCGTCTCCATTTGCTCCATTTTTCTGGTGGTATATGAGAGGAAGTTTTTTCTTCTCTACAACTGAATAGCGGGCGGCCCCGGGTGAACGCGGGGAGCCGGGCGGCGGGTGCGCTGTGACTTCTCCCACGGGAGGACGAGCGACCAACACCACCGCCGCGAGTGGGGAACCTGCCAGCCCCACGGCCACGATCCGCGAGGGACAAGCTGGCCGCTTGCCGCTCGGGGCCGCCGCACAAAACAAGGGAACGCCGGGCCGCTAACTGCTGTCTTTTGACGGGCCGAACATACGGGCCCGGCGTTTCCTCTTTCAAACAAGTTTGAGACAATTTGTCCCGAGGTGGGGACAGGCGAAAGGGCAGCACTTTCGCGGTGCTGTCCTTTCGCGTTTCCCCACAACCCAAAACGCAAAAGGAGGTTTTGCCGTGAAACTGACCACACAAGAGCTGGAACAAATGAAAAGCGTGAACATCGGCTCGGTGAGCGCGGATGCGCTGGCTGACGTGAGCGGTATGGCCTTTGACCGCACCCTCTCCCGGGAGGAGCGGCTGGCCCGGTTCGTGAAACGGGCCGTCAATCCCTACTGCTTTAGCGTGGGCGGCGTGGGCGTGAAAATCGAATTTGCCGAGGGCGGCCCCTCCCTCCAAGAGACGCTGACGGCCTTTCTTATCCGGCAAAAGAGCGGGCTGTAACTGCTGTTGCGGCCCGTTCCTACTTCGAGACAAACTGTCCCAAAGCATCGACATCCTTGTTGATTGCCCCGGGCAGAGGTATAATATAAGTGTAATGTGATAGGGAAGGAGGAACAATGGCACGAACAAAAAACAGAGGGTATCAGCAGACTTTGGCCCCTACCTATACGGCCCGGCTCTGGAAAATGGGCGGCTACATCCGGCTTTCCCGAGAGGATTTACAGAAAATCAACCGGGGGCTTGACGATAGCAACAGCGTGAAAAACCAGCGCGACATTCTCAATGATTTTCACTTCAACCATGCGGAAGAATTTGAAAGCTACACCGAGTATGTGGATGACGGCCACACGGGAACCGATACGGAGCGCGAAAGTTTCCAGCGGCTCTTGGGGGATGTGATGAGCGGGAAAATCAACTGCGTTGTGGTGAAAGACCTTTCCCGTTTCGCCCGGAATTATAGCGATGCTGGAAGTCTGATTGATAACCTTTTTGTGCAGATGGGCGTCCGCTTTATCAGCTTGGCCGAGGGCGTGGATAGCTACCTAAACCCGGACAGCGTGAACAGCATCATCGTTCCGATAACAAACGTGATGAATGACCAGTATTGTTATCAGACCTCAAAGAAAATCCGGCAGGTTTTTGATTATAAGCGGCGCAACGGCCAGTACATAGGCTCTTTTGCTCCCTACGGCTACATAAAAGACCCCAAAGACAAGCACCAGCTAATCGTTGACCCGGAGGCCGCTGAAACCGTCAAAAAGATATACGAGATGTGCCTGCAAGGTACGGCCAAACTTCAAATTGTGATGTATCTGAATGACCACGGCATACCCAGCCCCACGGCATACAGAAAGCTAAAGGGCCTGCCCTACTCCCCGGCTATATCGGACGCTCCCATGTGGGGGAACAAGATTATAACGGATATTCTCAGAAATCCTATTTACACCGGGGATTTAGTACAGGGCCGCCGCCGGGTGAAAAGCTACAAGGTACACCAGATTGAGGCTGTGCCGGAGGATGAATGGGTGCGCGTCCCCGATACCCACGAGGCCATCATCACCCACGAAACCTTTGACCGGGTGCAGGAACTTCTGAAACGTGACACCCGGACGGCCCCTAAAAAGCGGGAGCTCCATTTATTCAGCGGCTTTCTGAGGTGCGCTGACTGCGGCAAGGCCGTGACCCGGAGCCAGAGCGGGAAGAATGTTTATTATTCCTGCTCCACTTACAAGAAACGCTCCCGTACAGCCTGCACCATGCACTCTATCAAGCACAACCGTCTGGAGGCCGCCGTTCTGTTCGCTATCCAGTATCAAGTGAGTACCGCCGTTTCCTATTCGGAAATAGTAGCCCATATCAATGCGGCTCCACTGAAAAAAAGTCAATCCCACCGCCTTAACGACCAGATTGCCGCAAAGGAAAAGGAATTGACGAAAATCACCCGCTACAAGCAGTCACTGTATCAAGACTGGAAAGACGGGGAAATCTCCCAGCAGGAATACCGGGAAATGAAAGCCGATTATGAACGGCAGGCCGCCGGGCTCTCGGATTTGCTGGCCCGGCTGACGGCTGAACGGAAAGAGCTCTCAAACGGCGTTGACCAGCAGCATCCCGCACTGGTAGCTTTTGCAAAATATCAGAACATCGAAAAGCTGACCCGCGAAATTCTGATTGAGCTGGTAGACCATATCAAGGTTTACGAAAACGGCAATATCAGTGTTCACTTTAAGTTTGCGGACGAGTTCCGCCGGATTGCCGAGTACATTGAAATCAATACCACTGACACCGCCGAGGCGGGCTGACCCCCGCCAAAGCATGAAATCCTTTTGACAGTGTGTTTTCCTAATAAAACGCAATCTTAGGGAGTGTGGCCACACTCCCGAAAAACGGCCCCTTTTGGCCCTGCCGGGCCGTGTCCGTTTTTGCTTGTTGGGATAGTCCCAAACCCAAAGTTGAGATTTTTAGAAAACCTGATTGCGAAATCTTGCTTAATCTGATAAACTAATCACGACAGCTTAACTTTAATGCTGAAAGGTGAATGGACTATGAGAGGATTTTCAATAAATATCCAAGGACGCCTCAAAAATTTCCATCTTCCAAAGAATCAACCCCTTATTCCTTTATTTGAGGCTATTGTAAATTCTATTCATGCAGTTAATGAACGCCATCAATTAGGTGAGACATTTGCAGGAAAAATAGTAATAAGAATCATTCGAGAAGAACAGACAACAATAGTTGGTTATGGAGAGTTGCCGTCCATTACATCATTTGAAATAGTGGATAATGGTATTGGATTTAATGAACCTAACTTACAATCCTTTATGGAATCTGATTCCACATACAAGGAGGCTTTGGGAGGGAAAGGCGTTGGTCGTTTTTCTTGGTTAGTTGCATTCCAGAAAGCAGAAATTGAAAGCATATATCATGAACAAACAGGATATGTGCGACGTGCATTTGAGTTTTCCCCTGAGCAATCCGAGATAAACGATTCACTTGAGGATTGTGAAACCCAGAAAGATAATAAGACAACCATCAAATTATTGAACTGCATGGCTCCCTATTCCAATAATATTCCCAAAAGAGCGCAAACCATAGCTATGCGGATTATACAGCATTGTTTGATTTATTTTATATCCGAAAATTGCCCTGATATTGTTCTGGAAGATATTGATGGAAGCCTCAATCTAAATAATATCTTTAAGGAAAAAATCAGGACAGAGGATAATCATGTCACAATTCATATTGGCAATGAGATATTTGACTTGCTTCATGTAAAAGTAGAGGAAACATCAGTTAACGGGAATAAGCTATATCTATGTGCTAATAATCGGTTAGTTGAAACAAAAGAACTTGAAAAATATATTACTGATTTAGACCGAGAAATCTTTGATAAATGTGGCTTTTGGTATGTCGGGGTTTTGAGCAGCCAATATTTAGATGAGGCCGTAAATACAGCAAGAACCGCATTTGATATTCCTGATGGTGGCCCCCTTGATAGTATGGCTAATATGATTACTATGGATCAAATTATGAAAGGTGTAGTTTCTGAAATTGAGCTGTTTTTGCAGGACTACCTGACACCTATATCTACAAACAAAATAAAACGCATCCAAGATTATGTAACTTGTCAGGCTCCCCAATTTAGGCATCTTCTCAAATATATGTCAGAAGATATAATAGAGATAAAGCCAAATTTAAGTGATGATAAATTGGATGATGAGCTTCACCGTATCAAGCGCAAATTTGATCGGCGTACCAGAGATGAAAACAATGAAATGCTTAAAGAATTAAATGAGGGGGTTATATCATCTTCGGATTACATTGAACGATTTAGCTTGCAAGTGGAAAAGATCAATAGTGCAAATGGTGCGGCACTCGCTGAATATGTTGCACATCGTAGAGTAATTCTTGATTTAATGGAATTTGCAATACGCAGAAAGGAAGATGGAAAGTTTCAAAAGGAGAGTTTTCTGCATAATTTGATTTATCCAATGCGGGCAACATCTGATGATACTCCTTACAGCAACCACAACTTATGGCTTATTGATGAAAAATTGGCTTATTGTAGTTATATTTCTTCTGATATACCTTTTGATAATGCTCCAAACCAAGAGCGTACAGATATTATGATTTTAGACCAGCCAGTTGCGGTATCTGATGAAGAAAATACTGGACGAGAGTATGAATCTATCATTTTATTTGAATTAAAGCGCCCAATGCGAAATAATTATACAGATGGAGATAATCCAATTACGCAGTTATATGGCTATGTCAAAAAGCTCAAAAGTGGTACAGCACGAGATAAATATGGTAGACCCATTAAAGCAGGCGAAAATACTCAATTCTATTTATATGCTGTGTGTGACATCACGAGTTCGCTCTTACCAATTTTAGATTTTTATGACTTTACACGGACACCTGATAACATGGGATATTATAGATATAACGAAAAGCTAAATGCCTATATTGAAATTCTGTCATACGATAAAATTGTGAATGATGCAAATAAAAGGAACAAAATATTATTTGATAAACTTGGGATATAATCGTATTGGTATAGAAAAGGCAACTTTCGGAGGCGTCGAAAACACAGGCTTTTTTCGTAGGTGTCGGGGAGGGGCAGGGTGTTTATATCTGTCCCCCCGAAAATAGGGAAAACTCTTTCTACATAGGCCCCTGACAGTCCCAAATCAGCCCATTAGCCTTACGCATTTAGGGCCTGTTCAGTGGCCTGTTTTCAGGGTCTTCAAGCCGCAGTCACATAGGGGGCAATACGATTGACCTGCACCCTCGAAAATGGGCTTCTAACTGCGTAGAAACAGGAGGAAAAAATCCTATGGCAAATATGGGGCCGGTATGTAACGCTTTAGGGGCAAAACGGCCCTGTTATTGCAAGGTTTTCCGGTTATGGTCGATAGGGGGGCAATACAATTTGACTTGAACCTGTCAAAACGGGCCTCTAACGGCGTACAAAAAGGCAAAAAGCCAGGACAGGAGGCCGACACCCCGGCGCTCCTGTCCTGGCTTTTTCTGATCTGTGAAACTGTGCTGTCACGCAAGAGGGCCGCGGCCCTCTTGCGGCACCCGCTGGAAGCGTACACCCGCTTCGCGTCTGTACGCTTCCAGCGGGTCAGATAACGGCCATGATAGCCCCTGCTGCTATATGACCGCTCTGCTTCTCGCTTCCGTTCCATTCCTTTCCGGCGGCTCTGCCGCTTGTCCTCCACGGGAGGGGGTAGGGGAAAGGATAGGAAAGGAATGGGTAATTGATAAGTCTTTACTTGATAAAATCTTTATTTACTTATATCTTTATTTTATTGCGTTGGATTATCCAACGTAGGGTCTTCCAACATTGGATTTCCCGACAACGGTTTTTCCAACGCCGGTAAATCAGACGATAACTGCGGTTCTTCGTAGATGGTGTACTCCGTTCCCCGCAGCTGTCCCCGGCTGTCCCGTTCTCTCGTCCGCACGATATATCCGGCCCCCTCCAACTCATGGACAGTTTGACGGATGGCGTCAATCTGCTCCCGATTGATATAGGCCAGCCCTTGCAGGGTGTAGTCCCACTTTTCCGGGAGACTAAGCATCTGCGACAGCAGGCCCTTGGCCTTTAGGGACAACTCCCGGTTCCGCAGATGGTGGTTGGACATGACTGTGTAATTTGTGTTCTTCGCAACATGGAATACTGTCATAGTATTCACATCTCCTTTCAAGGTAATTCATAATTTGAATTGACAGAGGTATCACTTTCTGTTACAATAACAGTACGACAGGGGGTGAACATATTGAGCGATATAGGCGCAAGATTGAGAACACTTCGGGAGGGCATCGGTCTGTCCCAGGCCAAGTTCGGAAAAATCGCCGGCATCCCCCAAGCTACCATCAACCGCTACGAAACGGGCTACTCCGCCGCTCCCATTAAAGTGCTGATTTGGTATGCGGATTACTTCGATGTGTCGATGGATTATATCTGTTGCCGCACTGAAAAGCCCCAGGGCAGGCTGTACGAGTTCAAACCGAAAATTCTGGAGGAAGATAAAGACATGAGGCGGTTTGTGGATATGTGCTTTGACCCCGCCTCGCCCATGAATGACCGCTTGAAAAAGGCCATCGTTGAAATGTTGGAGGGGGTGAAAGAGTGAACATCGTCATTTACGCCCGATATTCTAGCCACAGTCAGACGGAGCAATCCATTGAGGGCCAGCTCCAGACCTGCTATGAGTTCGCCAAGAACAATGGACATATCGTGATTGGCGAATACATCGACCGGGCGCAGAGTGGCACAACAGATAGTCGGGCCGAGTTCCAGCGCATGATTGCCGACAGCGACAAGCACATTTTTGAGGGCGTTCTTGTTTATCAGCTTGATCGCTTTGCCCGGAACCGCTATGACAGCGCCATCAACAAGGCCAAGCTGAAAAAGAACGGCGTCCGGGTGATCTCCGCAAGGGAAAATATCAGCGACGACGCCAGCGGTATTTTGGTGGAGGGCGTGTTGGAGAGCATGGCCGAGTATTATTCGGCGGAGCTGTCCCAAAAGATACGGCGGGGTATGGACATCAATGCTGAAAAGTGTTTGAGCAACGGAAGCAATCCGGGCCTTGGCTATTATGTGGACGAGGAACGCCGCTTTCATGTTGACCCAGATGGGGCCGCTGTTGTCCGGGAGATTTTTGAGATGTACGCCAGCGGGAAAACCGTCGCTGAAATTACAAAATATCTCAACGCGAAGCAGGTCAAAACCTCCCAGGGCAAAGAGTTCAACAAGAACAGCCTGCACCGCCTTTTGAGGAACAAACGATACATCGGCTATTATATCTACAAGGACACCGAAACGCTGGGCGGTATGCCCCGTATCATTGAGGACGAGCTTTTCCAGCGGGTACAGCATATTCTTGACCGAAACAAAAAAGCCCCCGCCCGTTCCAGAGGCAGGGAGGAATATCTTCTGACAACAAAACTGTTCTGCGGCTACTGCCGGGAGATGATGACCGGCTACGGCGGTACAGGAAAGTCCGGGACGGCCTATCGCTATTACGCCTGCAAAAGCGCCAAGAAAAAGGCTTGCCGAAAGAAAGTTGTCAACAAGCAGAAAATTGAGGACAGGGTAGTTTTAGAGTGCCGCAAGCTGTTGACGGACAGCAACATTGAGAAAATTGCCCTTGCGGTTGCCGCCGCTTGTGAGGCTGACTATGACAGCTCCGCCATCAAGCGCATCAAGGCGGCGATACAGGAGGCGGATACTGCCATAGAAAACCTCTGGAAAACCTTGGAGCGTGGGCAGGCGGTGGATATGATTACCGAGCGCATCGAGAAGCGTAAGCGGGAAAAAGACGAATTGCAAGGCCAGCTTGCCATTGAGATAGGGAAACAGGTCACATTCACCGCACCGCAGATCAAAGCGTTTCTCTACTCGCTGAAGCGGGGAGATATCAACGATGAGAACAACCGCCGGGGGATGGTGAATATCTTCCTCCGGGCCATCTATCTCTATGACGACAGAATGACGCTGATCCTCAATGGCGGAGACAGGCCGATCACCATTGACGATATTCTGCTGGACGAGATAGAGGAACACTTTGAGGTAGCGGTTTCAAGTCATGCGGAGTGTTCAGCGTTGGTTGCGGCCGCTCCACCAGATTAAGACGTCACGTTTGATACAAACTCGCTCAAAGGTGACGAGCAAAAACCCCCTAATTCTAGGGGGTTTTTGCTATTCTAAAGCAAGATATGACGGCGGGAAGCAGCTTGAGTAGTATACTGAGACTGCTTCCCGCTTTTTGCTTTTTCTGCTGGTTTTACACGAAACTCCAATTTTGCACCAGCCTGCACCAAGGAGAGGCATAACCTTGGCTGGTATCTACACAAATATATACGTTTTTACACGAAAACTTAGCGTGAGTGGTTTCATGGCGTAAAGGCGATATCTCGGCGTGGCGCAGGATGATTTGGACAGGGCGTATTTAGGGCTGGAGTTGTTCGGATAAATACTAGTATAGCCATCACGGAAAATGTCGGAAAATAGTGCCACTAAATCACGCTTGTCCTTATATAAATTCCATGGTAAGATAGGATTATGGAAAGTGAGGGCAACAAGGATTCTGGTAACGACTTGCCAGCCGAGCAGAAAGGGATTTTCAGTTCCTCGGAGCTTTCCGTTAACTCCGAGAACTTGGAAGAAATTAAGCCCGAGCTCAGCGAAGAGAATAAGTTGCGCATCGCCTCGGCGTTCGCCCAGACTGACGCCACTCAAAAGCATGATCAGCTTTCTGAACAAATGGCCGGGCAGGACGCCGTCTCTGGCACTGTCATTCCCGCTGGCGGCTTTGGGAGCAACAGCAATTCGACCGCCTCGACCGCGACCGGCGACATCCGCATCCCCGGTGTCAAGAAGAAAAGCAAGTGGCCGCTCGTCCTCGCCGCACTAGTTATTCTTGCTGCGGTTAGTGGAGTGGTAGCTTGGCTGGTGATAGGGAAACCACCGACCAACGGGCAAAAAACTCCGTCGCAGCTTTTTGAAGATTATAAAAATTATCTGGTAGTTGGACCCGAGCAGTCATCTACGGCAGCGGAAGAAAACACGACCCCGAGCCAAGTATGGTTTTTATTCCGTCTTCCAGAAAGCGAATTGACAGTCGACGAACAAGAAGCCTATATCGCAGAGCTAAAAAATAAATATGCTGAATTCAAAAATGCTTGTAGTGGCCAAATTTGCGAGCAGCTCAACAGCTATGGGCAAATTTTAACTCTTGCTCTTACGGCGCCATCAATAGACATATATGTATCGCAGCTGACGCAAGAATATATACAGAACGGTTCGGAGGTGGCATATACCTATATACAATCGGTTACTAATTTTGACTCGCAAAGTACTTTAGCAATTTCTATTTTCTCTGCTTTGGATCGACTTTTGTCGACCGGTCTTTCCTTGTTGGAGGTTTATCAAACAGAAGGGTGTATAGTCGACGGAGTTATGGATTCTGCATGCGAAACCGCTCTGAATGATAACCAGGCTCATTACGATATTCTACGACAGCAAGATGCCGCCTTGCGTATGTTAGAAAGTTCAGCTAGAGCAGTAACTATAACTTTCCAGCAAAATACTGAGAACATCCAGAAAGCCCTAAAGGAGGAGAATGAGTAAACGGCGCTTCGCTATTGTTAAAGTAAGTATAGTGGCATTTGCGTTAGTGTTCAGCGCATGTGCCACAATTCTCAACCTTTCGTATGCAGCGTTCGCTTCGCCGTCAAATGCCGATATAATTTTGAAGAAAACATTACTGAACGGAATACAAACCTGCTATAACGATACTTACATGAAGTCTTCTATTATTCCAGCAGATTTTGTCTCTCCCGGTAGTCTATTCACTAGCGGTTTCGGGACGAAGGGGGATTCCGATGGCACCATCCGCGTACCAAACAATGTCGGCAATACTCTAAATGATGCAGATATTTCTTGCCAACAGCTATTTGCCGGCTATAGCGGTGCGGGCGGGAGAATTTCTGGGCTATTCTCACTTTTTGGGAAAAGTAGCAGCGTTTCCAGCGAAGCGCAAAAAATCGCATTACTAAAAAATCTTGGGTATTACGTTAACCAGATAGAGAGTTCGGTCGACACGGGCTGCCTCTCGGTGTCGTATCAGACTGCACAAGACTCTCAGTATACCAACCCAATTTCTACGAACCAGATTTGTATTAAGTTAACTGATGGAAAAATCGATGTAGGGTATTCCGCTGAAGGCCTGACCTATACCAACGATTTTACCGACCCTATGTATATTTACTATGACCCGGTAAATTACAAACTGTCGTTAATGAGCACGGAGAGCCTCTATGAACTGAACTATGTTTCTTTGTCACCATATCAAACGCCAACTTGGAGTGAGTTTGAGACAACCATCAAAAATCAATTTGTAGGCGATTATAATTGGGATGGTGAGTATGACCAAGGCGGGTACCATTATCGTGTTCAGTCTGTGCCTGCTAGCACAACGGGCGGCGAGACTTTTTCTGAAGCAATTCGTAGCAGTAATGCGGCCCAAGATGCCCTACATTTCTTTAGCGGAGAGCCTAACGCCACCTTTACGACGTATAGTTTCTTGACCGAGGATAAGTATGCACTTTACACGGCCTACTTGAATCAAGAGCTTCGAAATAATTCTAGCGTCATCATGGGTAGCGGATCGGAATGTGCGTCGACTTTGGATGCGGCGAAGAGCGCGACTGGCTACGCCGTTCGTAACGGTGCGCAATGGTGTGCTTTACACGGCGTCGAGAGTGGCGGCAGTTATAACATTATTGAAAACCGTCTGAACAATAAGTTGGTAGCGGGGACCTTCAAAGATGTCGTGAACGAGCTTATGTCTCTCAATTACGACCGGCTTGAGGAAGCCGGAGTAGACATTGGTGAATTGGAAGGCGGCGTGATAAATGGAGGAGCAGATACGAATGACCCAAGCACCGATCCCAGTGGTGGCGAGGTATCTTCTATCACGGCGTGCTTTGATAGCGCCGGGGTCCTTGGATGGATAGCTTGCCCCGTATTAGAAGTGATGAGCGGCATTACCGAAACTCTATATAAGTTTGTCGAGAACAGCTTGGTTATTGGTTCTGATCTCATGGGTGCTGAAGGGATACGAAGCGGCTGGGGTATCTTCCGCGACTTTGCCAACATTATTTTCGCAATCGTTTTCATAGTAGTTATTCTTTCTCAAGTAACGGGCATCGGCATCAGCAACTATGGAGTTAAGAAAGTCCTCCCACGCTTAATTGTGGTGGTTATTTTAGTGAACATCTCGTTTATATTATGCCAGCTCGCTGTTGATGTCTCTAACATTTTGGGTTCAAGCCTTAAAGCGACTTTCGATGGGTTTTCTAAGACTGTCGCCGAAGGTGCTGGCGGGGTTCCGTTCAACCATGGCACAGTTGTGGGTGGTCTGGCAGGAACAACCGTAGCCGTAGGAGGCGCCGTTGCGATTACAGCAGTGCTCGCTATCACGATTCCGTTTGAGCTTTGGCTATTCCCAATTATGCTGACGATTCTGGGCTGCCTTGTGGGTGTGTTTTTCTTCTTCATTCTGCTTGGTGTACGCCAGGCTGGAGTTGTAGTGCTCGTGACGTTGGCCCCAGTCGCAATTGTTTGTTATGCGCTCCCCAATACCAAGTCATTCTTTGATCGATGGAAGAAAATGTTCACAGCGCTGTTATTGGTCTACCCGATTTGTGGACTTTTGATGGGCGGCGGAACATTTGCATCAACACTTTTACTATCTGTAGCTCATGATAGTGACGCCAGCGGTTTCTTTGTGATTGTTGCAATGTTGATGAATGTCGTTCCATTCTTCATGATACCATCGATTTTGCGGAGCTCGATGACCGCTATGGGTAATTTAGGGATGAGAATCTCTAACTTCGGAAGCAGAATCGGTGGTGGTATCACGAGAGGAATTCGAAACTCGGAAGTGGGGAGAGATATCCAACGGCGTGCAAATATGAATTATGCCGATAGAGCGGCTTCAAAAATTGAAAGAAGTCAAAAAGGACTTGCTGGTAAGATTAAACCCCTCCGTGAACGGAATAAAAAGAGACTTGGTCGTTTCAATACAATGTATAATCGCTATTCTTATGAAGATATTCGTGCAGGTGGAGCAGCTACCAGAATAAAACCAGGCACAGCTATGTATGAAGCTCTTGAACAAGGGCAAATATCAAAGCAGTTTGAGGAAGATGTCGCAGGTCGTCAAGAACTTCTTAAAAATGGTGCTATGTCCAGCAAGTTGCCTGGCGGCGGCACAGTGAGTGGAAATGATGAGGACGGCATGATTGCTGAGCTTGACGGATACCTAGAGCGAATCATTGATGGAGCCAACAGCGGTAAAACAGAAGCTGAACTTGAAGACGATGTGAAAAACGCCCAAGCTATTATGGATACCCTCAGCGCAACCGGAAAGGGTAGCACAATGGGGCGTGTCGAAAATAGCTTTGCACGAGCAATGCATAATAAACAGGGGGCATTAATCTCTGCGACCGGAGATAAGAAAACAACATTGGCAAAAACTTTCGGCAGTTTAGGCGCTCGGACCATGCGTAAGTTTGGGAAGGATTATAAGAAAAATAGTCCAGGAGCGGCGGCTTTGTTTGGCGATATTTCAAAAGGGGAGTTTAGTCGAGCAAGCACATTCAGATTAGTTGATGAACTTGAAAATGATGGTAGCTTCAAAGTAGATCACAGTGGAAATCGTGTTCAACATTTTGCCTCATCATTCTATAGCGGTTCTGGTTTGTCCGGAATTAACCCAGAGGATCTCAGTAAGATGAAGCCGCATCATCTTAGTAATATTCTTGACGGTATTGAGCATGGAGATATAAAAGGCAGCAACGCACTAGATATTGCTCATGTTGCTGACGAAATGCTGAGCCACCCTGAACAATTTGCGGCAGATGCAGACTCGAAGGCCTATATTGAGCGAATTCGAAATGCTGCACTTTCCAGCGGGCATCTTCCAACTGGCGGCACAAGGACTACGGGGGCTATGGCAATTGGGCGGGCCGATTTGAATGCGATCAACGGGATATTAAACTCGATTCAAGGGGCGCAAAACTGGAGCAGCTTGAGTGCCGCCGAACAAACGCGGTATGGACAGCTCGTTTCCAATATCCACGACTCGCTCAATACCGATATGCATACATCAGAAAGCGTACAGCAACTTAAACAGGCTCTTTCAATCGCAAAAAGCAAGGGCTTTGTAGACTCATCGACGCACGCCGTTGTGGATGAGTTCACAGGTACGCCGACTCTCAAAATTACGCGCAATACGCGCCAGAAAGTCGCTATGCCAGCTGGATGGGCGCGCGGAACAGATGGCAAATGGTATGATGGCGGTATGATTGCGGGTCGCCAGCTCAATGCTGCGGAAATTGTCAAAGCTGAGCAAATTGAACGACACAACAACCAGGTCGATATAGACAACGGCACAGTCTAATATGTCGCATCTTGGGTAGAAAATGACCGCCCTTCAAGGCAGAGCGGTCATAAACTTTTGGGTGAGTAGATGGAAGTAACTGGATTTCCATACATACTCAAAATCAACGAGGAGTGCGCGAGTTTGCGCTGTGTTGACTACTTGGCGCAACTCATAAACCGATATTCGTAGCTAAATGCCAGACTTTGGAGTTTATTTACTCCCAGCATATTTGACTAGCTACGAGACAGCCTCACAAAAGTATCTAATCCGATAATTATAGACCTCTTGGCCAACTTGAGTTCTCATACCAACGCTGTGACTTGACGCCCTTGCCGTCCCATCTGTCATGGCGGCAGTTCTCCATGTCTCTTTTGTGTAAATATCTTGCATGACAATGGGGGCATTCATGCCCAAATCATCCTAAAAAGCCGTATTTTCTGCGTTCCCACCAACCTTTGATGTTTTTCCTTTCGGCCATTGCAACAATCGCGATAAACACCAGGAGAACCACAAAAACAACTCTTTCAGTAGGGCTATTCATAATCATTCCTCCTTTTAAACTACTTGGTTTCTGCGAACGACATTCGATACTCCGGCTTTTCCATGGTTACTGTGGAATTAACCTTGCGCAAACAGGCGGCCACAATATAAGTTTACTTTATTTGGTGAAATTGCGCAAACACAGGTGGTTTTACAACTACAATATGTGGCATATTGACTACAAAAATGAAGAAAACCGCCCGGATGTAACAGACTAGATGAGGTGTTACATCTGGGCGGGTAATTATTTTGAGGTGCGTTCTGTAGTATAGTGTCAGCGCCAAAAGTTTTTCTTTATCACCGAAGAAATCTGTTGAATATTAGCCGTTTTGATGGTAGAATAGGCAACAATACATCTAAAAAGTTACATATCCACCTCGCTCGGAGATGCGCTATACTGTAACGCATTATGAACAAGGGGGACAAAACCATTATGGCAGCAACCGAACCAATCAGAAACAGGTAGCAACTAAAGGCCCTCGGCGACTACTTTTTGAAGCGTGGGCAACTACGCAACTATGTGCTGGTCGTGCTGGGCGTGAGCACAGTGCTCAGGATCAGCGACCTACTCCGACTCAGGTGGACAGATGTATATGACGAGAAAAGCGATGAATTCTGCCCACATGTTACGATCACAGAGAAGAAAACCGGGAAAACCAAAACCGTCGCCCTGGGTAGACAGGTAATAAATGCGCTGCGTCTGTATCTTCCGCACAGGCGTAGCGAGTTTATTTTTGCCAGCAACCGCAAGAGTGGCAAAGCCATCAGCCGGGTCCAGGCTTGGCGCATTATCCATGCGGCGGTGGAGGCAGTCGGGATCATCGGAAAGGTGGCCTGCCACAGCCTCCGCAAGACTTGGGGCTACCACGCCTGTCGGAGCGGGGCCGTCCCTCCGGCGGTCATCATGCATATCTATAATCACAGCAGCTTCCTCATTACCCAGCGCTACCTCGGAATCGAACAGGACGATTTGGACAAGGCGTATTTGGGGTTGGAGTTGTTCTGAAAAACACACTGCGGGATTTTTGAGTGAATCACGATAACACGGGGCCTTAACTAACTAAACCGAAAATCGTGTTATAATTATACACATGTATGGTTTCATGGATGAATCCGGTGCGCCTGGTGCTGCAACAAGCTACAATGACTTTCTCGTGGTGAGTTTGGTGCTGTTTTCTAATAAAGAAACAATGGAGAACTGTTCAGCGGCGATAGACCGATTACGTAAGCGGCTGGGGAAAACACCCAGCTATGAGTTTCATCGCAGCAGTAATTCTCCGCCCTCACAGAGAGAGTTTGGTAAATTGCTGCGTGGTCTGGACTTTAGATTTATTACTGTGGCCATTCGCAAAAGCAAAATGAAAAAGCACGCTTCATACGCCCGGATTACGGAACTCTTGATACGCGAAATACTTGCGCAGGAGCTAACAGGGCTAAAAATCGAAATGGACTCGAATCCGCATCTTTATGCGGAACTACGTAAGCACCTCAAACTTAGGAAGCTCACTTCTATCCATGTTAAAGAGCAACGCTCACATAGTAATAATCTGATCCAGCTGGCTGATTATGTTGTCAATATTTCTTCAAAGTACAGTTTACAAGAGACTACACAGGGTAACGGTCTGACGGGCGCTGATATGCCCGTCAGATTTTCTATGTGATGTTCAAGCTGTCGCTTGTGGCGGCAACGGTGGTAATCATTAAATCCACCACCCGCCGCTTGTCGTCAAAGGATACGCTGTCCCATGTGTCGAGGTAGCCGGAAATCTGGCTGACCTGTTCCGGGCTGATGGCTTCCACCGTCAACTCCGCTATCTTCGCCAAAAGTTCCTGTTTGCGTCCGTCCAGTTCGGCTATCTTCACATTTACATAGGAGAGCAGCACATTGTTTGCACCCGTCAGGCTGTCCACCAGCTTTTCAATCTCGCTGTCCACATGGGCAAGTTCCACTTGCAGGGCGGTGATTTTGGGATTGGCCTTTGCCGCCTTTTTCCTGCTCGTCAGCGTCTTGTAGCTGTCCAGCTTTTTCACCATCTGCTGATACACAACCGCTTCCAGTTCTGCCGTGATGATTTTCCCACAGCCGGGGCAGCTTTTGTTATCCAGCCGTTTCGTACAGCGGAGGTACTGTCTGCCGGAGGGATTGAAGATACTCATAAGGGCGTACCCGCAGTTCCCGCACTTGATTTTCCCCGCCAGCCATGTATGGGTGGCTTTCCGGGCGGACTGGATTTTCATGTTGTTCATCAGCTTCTTGCGGCAGGTCAGCCATATATCCGAGGGGACAATCCCCTCATGGGGCGCAAGCACCAGCATTTGGTCTTTCAGGCTTTGGGCCTTGCCCGGCTTCACATCCCGGCCTTGATAGAGATAACACCCGTTCATGCCCGTGAAGTCGGCGGCGTCATTGACAAGCACCGTCCCCTGGCTCTTGAAAAACTCGTACACATCCAAGTCCGCCTGCACATAGACAGGGTTGCGTAACATCTGCGCCAGCGTAGGGCGTATCAGTTCCCGGCCATTAAATAAAATGCCCTGTTCCGCAAAGTACCGGGTAATGTCCCCATAGGAGGTTGTCGGCTCGGCGTACATCTCAAACATCAGCCGCACATTGGCCACTTCCTCCGGGTTTACCACCAGCCGCTTTGTGTTGATACCGTCCATCTTGATTGGCTCCGTATGGAAGCCGTAGGGGGCTTTCCCGCCCATCTTGAAGCCCCGCTGGCTACGGGAATAGTAAGCGTCCGTCACCCGCTTCTGTATCGTTTCCCGTTCCAACTGTGCGAACACGATACAAATATTCAGCATG
>JBCLRG010000019.1:0-53651 GCA_041223955.1 Oscillospiraceae bacterium 38-13
GAGTTCGGTGAGGAGCACTTCAAGGACCTCCGTCTGGAGCACGACAAGTATGACCCCGCTCACGACGAGTTCGGCCGCCCCTCCAACGAGTGGAGCTACAAGAAGGTCACCATCGGCACCTTCCCCCTGCCCGCCGACTTCACCTACACCACCCAGGTCGCTCACGTCGAGGAGACCGACGGCGCCAAGGAGAAGGCTCTGGGCCTGCGCAACTATGACCTGATTGCCGACGGCGGCTATTCCTATTGGAATGGCAACGCCAATCCCTGGTGGGACAGCAACAACCGTCCCAGCATCTACAACGATGGCTTCACCACTCTCTGGCTGAACGGCCTGGAGAAGGATGAATACTTCAAGACCAAGGACGGCTCCGACAGCAGCAAGTACGCGCACAAGGTTGCCGACATCGCGGACTTCACCGACAACGGCACCCTCGTCGAGGTGTATGTTTCCTATGTCGACGCCGACTGGATTACCGACGTTGTCGTTATCCAGACCCAGCTGATGGAGGTTGATAAGGTCGCTTCCGACTACATCGCCCTCAAGCAGCAGGATCCCGACATTGAGAAGAGCGCCACTCCCACCGACCGTCTTGACGGCAAGCCCTATGTTGGTTACAACCAGGCTGCTATTGACGTCGAGATCGAGGACGTCAAGGACAACAACGAGGAGTGCTACGCCACCCTCAAGGACCTGAAGGCCGGCGACGAGGTCGCTGTGGTTCCCGTGACTACCGACGGCGGCAAGACCTATGATGCCGCTGAGGTCTACGTGCCCGAGACTGTGTCCGGCACCTGGACCCGCGTGGATACCTACGGCAAGCTGGTTGACAACGTCTCCAAGAGAAGCGCCATTTCCATCACCGTTGGCGGTACTGAGTACAAGATTGCCGACTGGAATGCCAAGATGTACGATCAGGACGAGACCAACATCAAGGCCACCCGCAAGGACGTGACCCTGCTGATGGATAAGTATGGCAACGCCATGAAGGCCAAGGGCATCGGCGATACCTCCGGCTTCATGGTCATCGGCAACTACTATCAGTCCATCGTGAACAACAAGGTCTGCACCTTCGTTCACGGCTGGGATATCTCCGGCACTGAGCTGGACCTGAATCTCGGCAGCAACGTCAAGTTCCAGCAGCACGGCGCTACCATTGGCTACGGCCATGAGCTGGGCGAGCTGGTGACTTACACCAGCAAGGGCGTTACCGGCGATGCCGACTATGCTCTGACCCATGACGATGTTGACAGCGTGTTCCCCTATCTCCAGGACGGCGTGGTCGTTCACGTTGACGGCCAGGGCAAGATCGACCTGCCCGCCGACAACGGCAACGTTGGCAACACCCCCAACTTCGAGGTGAAGACCAACAACCTCCGGCTCCCCGTTTCCAACAGCGCCGCTATTACCTACAGCGGCACGACTCCCTCTTCCGAGTGGCCCTCCGCCAACGATAACGTGGCTCCCCGGGATGATGCCCACTTCAGCAACCCCGATGTTATCCTTGCGGATATCAAGGCCAAGCTGGATGGCGCCAACATTCCCGATTCTGACCTCTACACCCGTTACACCTTCGCCGACAACGTGAAGTTCATCTATGTGAACTACACCAACGGCGAGGACGAGGTTGACAGTGTTGAGTTCAAGAGCGGCCGTCAGAACGCTACCTTCAGCGAGCTGACTTCCAAGCTCCCCGGCAACTTCCTGTTCTCTGCTCAGGCTTCCGTTGACGGCGACAAGATCACCTCTGTCGTCATCAAGCGCGAGAGCTCTGACGCCAGCCTGAACCGCATGCTGTACGTGATCAACTACACCGGCTTCAACGAGTATGACCGTGAGACCGGCCGGACCGGCATCGGCGTGCTGGCTGCCCGCTTCAACGCGGATGGCTCCTACGTCGACGAGGTCGAGATGATCATCGACAAGAACCTTGCCATCGGTGCTTTCGCCACCTACAGCGACACCGGCGCGACCACCATCAACGGCAAGGAAGTTGAGCACTACTACCACGTCAAGAACTTCACCCGCCACAACACCAACCCCGCCGTCCTGTACTCCAACAGCGTTGCTCCCGTGAAGCTGGTGGATGACGTGACCGGCACCGGCCTCAGCGGCAAGTATTCCAAGTACCTGCTTCAGCTGGATCTGGAGTTCACCAAGCGCATCGACGAGGCTGGTCAGCCCACCGGCGCTGTTCTGATTGGCGATCGCGGTGACGACGGCACCGGCGCGGTTGAGAAGGACGAGTCCTACGTCCTGAGCGACTGGCGCAGCCACGATATCGTGGACACCAAGTGGCAGTCCGGCAAGGGCATCATCTGGGCCAACAGCGCTCACATCATCAACGGCTCCGACAACAAGGCCCTCGACAAGATCGACGACGTCGAGGACATGCTGGACTGGATGGCCGGTGAGGACGAGAAGCTGGGCACCAGTGATGACCGCACCTTCAAGGTGACCATCCTCTTCAACGAGAGCCCCAGCAGCGATGACTTCCGCGTGTCCTACCTGATCGTCCTGAACGACGAGTACAAGGCTGGCTCCAACGGCACCGTCACTCCTCCCGTTGAGGGCAACGGCACCGTTGACTTCGGCGGGGCGAACCTCGGCGAGACCATGGACTCCATGATCGTCAACGGCGTTGCGCAGCCCTTCGACAAGAAGCTGGAGAAGGACGACCGCATCACCTTCAACGTGAAGGACGGCTACGAGATCAAGAGCGCCGGTTCCGGCCTGACTCCCGTTCCCGGCGAGCCCAACACCTTCATCGTGAACGATCCCAAGGGCGACCTGTCCGTTGAGATCGTGGAGAAGGTTGTCGAGCCCACTGAGGATAAGATCACCTACACTCTGAAGAAGGTCAACAAGACTACCAGCGTTGAGATTGAGGCCGCTGAAGTGATTGAGGTCCTCAAGTCTGAGCTGCCCAAGACCATGGACGCCCCCGTTGTCCGCGGTTACTATTCCGAGCAGAAGACCTACACTGTGACTGCGGCTGATGATGGCAAGACCATCACCATCCAGTATGTGGCCGATGAGAACCCCACCATTGAGGAGATCAAGACTGAGGGTTCTGATAAGCTGACCGGCAATAACGCCGACGCTGAGAAGGCCCAGCTGGTTGCGGCTGAGCCTGGCGTCTATGAACTTGCGACGCATCCCGGCACTAGCGGCCCCCTGGCCATCGCTGCTGGCACCCGTGCGAAGGACGTCCGTTACTTCAAGTACAACACCGTCCATACAAAGGGTGTTGCGGCGACCTACACCTTCAAGATTGACGATGGTGCTGCTTGGACCGAGACCACTAAGCATGAGCAGAACAACACGGTTGAGACCGGTTCTCCCTACGTCTTCTTCGTTCAGGTTCAGAACCCCATCGCTGGCAACACTTGGGCGAACAGCGCTGCGGGCAAGGGCACTCTGGCGACTTCCGCTGGTGCGTTCAAGCCCGGCTCTACGCACACCTACACCATCGACGTGACCATGAATGGTCAGACCAAGACCATCCAGAGCGGCAGCTTCACCATGCCCGAGGCCGAGGGTGACGTCGTCAGTGTTGACGCTCCCGCCCCCACGGTCACTGTTCCCGAGGGTGGTTTCACCTCCGAGAACCGCACTGCCGCTGAGAATGCTATCGTTGCCGAAATCAAGGCTCTGGGCACCGGCGTGTATGTGGCTCCCGATGTCTGCTCCAAGCGCGACAAAGAGAACGAGAAGGATTATGCCACCAACTCTTCTCTGTCCATCGGCAACGCTGCTCCCGAGGACTGCCGCTTCTTCGTCTTCGACGCTGGCGAGACTTCCGGTAATGTTACGATCACCATCACCGACGAAGATGGCACTTCCAAGTGGACTGAGACCATGAACAACAAGTCTGGTCCTCAGTACTTCTTCGCTCAGGTGACTATGAAGAACAGCATCGATCTGACCACCGGCGAGAAGCACTTCTACAACAGCGGAAGCGGCTCTATGACCAGCACGGCTCTGTCTTCCGGCACCTACACCTGGACCATCACCAAGGGCACGGGTGTCGACGCCGAGATCCTTGTGTCTGGTACCTTCAGCGTCTGATTGCTCACTTGAGTGATTAAGATCATCCCAGCATAACCCCATACCGAAAGGGCCCCCGGACATCCGTCCGGGGGCCCTTTCCCACCTCATTCTATTCCATAAGCCCAGTAAGCGGTATCCATCTTCGCGTCCGAATCATTCTGAAACACCGCCAGCTCCATCGTGTCCCCGAACTCCCGATAGCTACAGGGACTGTTGATATTCTGCAAAATTGTGGGTGAAATGAAGAAGCCCTGTACCAGCCGGTCCGGGTCGTGGTCCACCATCAGGACATAAATCCCCCAGTTGCAGTGAGGAACCTGCTGAATTGAGATCACTCCCGGCTTGTAAGCCGGAGACTGCGGGTCCCGGCTTAAGGCAAGGAAGGTCTGCTTTGACGAGGCGCTCGCCTGCGTCCTCCGTCTGACCCGGACCATTCCGATCACATAGTTCCACTTGCTCCAGTCCGTGATAGCCGACAGGGGCATGCTCCAGGACTTCGAGACATCCGTCTCGGTGAACTCGTAGAGAAACTCCGGGAGCGAGGTGGTAGACAGGGCCTTCAGCGCGGCCTCGACGGCGGCGTTGTCGGCGTTGAAATCCTCCCGGCGGATGCGGTCGTCGGGGTCCCACTGGTTGAGGCGGTACGTTTCGGTTTTTCTCATAAAAAAATCGCGTCCTTTCCTGAAAAGAGTTTCATGAAAGGACGCGAAACCGCTCCGGCTTGCACGCCGCCGTGCAGCGAAACGGGCTTGTTTTTTAAAAAAATGCGATATCGTGCTTTCAGCCCCGGAGAGGCTGGTTTTCCGTCAGCCCGGCGTAAACCTCGGAGACGCCGGGCCAGTTCACCCGCCGCCACCAGCTTTCGAAATAGTCTCCCCGGCGGTTCTGGTAATCCAGGTAGTAGGCGTGTTCCCACACGTCGCACGGCAGGAGGGGAATCTGCGGCAGGGGGGTGTCCTGGTTGGGGGTTTTGACAACGGACAGCTGCCCCTGGGCGTCGCTAACCAGCCAGGCCCAGCCGGAGCCGAACTGCCCCAGGGCGGCGGCCTTCATGGCGGCCTTCAGGCTCTCCAGGCTGCCGAAATCCCGGATGACCGCCCTCTCCAGCGCGCCGGAGGGCGAGGAGGCGGGCCCGGGGGCCATGGTCTTAAAGTAGAGGTCGTGGTTGTAAACGCCCCCGGCGTTGTTCCGCACGCCCTGGCGGATGTCCTCCGGGAGGGCGGCGCACTCCTGGATAAGGCGTTCCAGCGGCCAGTCCTGACAGTGGGGGTGTTTTTCCAGCAGGGCGTTAAGGTTGTCGATATACGCGGCGAAATGCTTGTCGTGATGGAAATGAAGGGTCCGCTCCTCGATTTCCGGCAGCAGGGCGTCATAGCCGTAGGGCAGGGGCGGCAGAGAGAAGGGGTAATGAGCTTCCATAGCGACTCCTTTCATAATTCCTGGTTCCCCTAGTATATGCGGAGGAGGCGGCGGGCATACGGCGGAAAAAAAATTTCGGAAAAACCGGGAACAAATTTCCCCCGCTGGCCGTCTATAGGGGCGTAAGGGAAAAAACAGTTCCCACGGAATATCGAGAAACTGGAGGTAATGTTTATGAAACGACTTCTCACCGCGCTGCTGGCCCTGACGGTGCTCTCCACCCTCTGCGCCGCCGCCGCTGCAGAAACGGAACCCGCCGCAGAGCCCGCCTTCATCCGGGTCTGGGGGACGGTCTCCCCCTGGGACGGGGAGGGGATTTACCTGAAGAACGGCAACGCGGAGGACTCCCTGAGCGAGGTAGTGATTCACACCGGCGAGGCCCTGGCAGTAGACGCAGCCACAGGCCTTCCCATGGACCTGAAGGAGGTAAAGGAAGGCAGCACCCTCTACGCGTGGGTGAAGCCGTATATGACCATGAGCCTGCCGCCCCAGACCTCCGCCGAGGTAGTGGTGGGGAATCTCCCCGCCGGTGCCGCCGCGCCGGAGTACTGTGAGATTGCGGGCCCGGCGGTCCCCGGTGAAGGCGTCACGAAATTCGCCCTTACCGGCGGCGAGACCCTGACGGTAAACGGCAAGACGGCCTACACGCCCTGGCTGACCCGCCAGATTGTGCGAATGGAGGACCTGGTTCCCGGCTCGCGGGTGCTGGTGTGGAAGGACAAAGCGGGCACGGCGGAAAAGGTCCTGCTGTTCCCCTACGGCTATCAGGGCTACGTCTCCCTTGGGGAGGACGGGACCATCCATTTCAACGGCGAAGCGCTGGCCGCCAAGGCCCGTCAGGACGGGCTGGTACCCATCCGTGCGGTAGCGGAAGCTGCGGGCTATGAGGTCCGCTGGGCGGACGGCGTGGTAATCACCCGGGACGGCGAAGCGGTCTTCACCGCCCAGCCCGGCTCGGACGTGCTCCAGATGCCGGACGGAGAGATGGGCCTCTCGGCCCCCTGCCTCAAGGAGGGCGGCGCCACCTATCTGGCGGCAAGGGACCTTTGCCGGAACCTGAACCTCTTCCTCATCTAAGGCAAAAGAACAACCCTTACCCGGAGCGAATCCGGGTAAGGGTATTTTTTTCAGGAGAACTCCGGGGCAAAGTTGCCGTTGATGAAAATGGGAATCTCCCGGCCGTCCCCGGCAACGCCGGTAATGGAGAGGTCCGGCGTCCCCACCATGAAATCCACGTGGGTGATGGAGTCGTTGAGGCCCCGGGCCTTAAGCTCGTCCTTGGTCATCCGCTGCCCGCCCTCGAGGCAGGGATAGGCCTCGCCAAAGGCGATATGGCACGCGGCATTCTCATCAAAGAGGGTGTTGTAGAAAAGAAGCCTTTGATTGGAGATCGGGCTGTCATAGGGCACCAGCGCCACCTCTCCGAAATACGCCGCCCCCTCGTCCACGGCGACGGCGGCCTGAAGGGTCTCTTCTCCCTGGCGGGCGTGGGCCTCCACGATTTTGCCGTCCCTGACCACGAAGCGGATGCCGTCGATCACGTTCCCGTCGTGAACCAGGGGCAGGGAGCCCATGACCACGCCATTGGCGCCGGTCTTCAAGGGGGAGGTAAAGATTTCCTCGGTGGGAATGTTGGCGATATAGCTCCGCCCGGACAGGGTCCTGTCCCCGCCGCTCTCCCAGATATGGCCCTCCGGCAGCTCCACCGTCAGGTCCGTGCCCAGGCTGTTGACGTAGTGGAGGGAACGGAGCTTCAGGGCGTTGAGCTTTTCCAGGCGGCGGTCCAGGGTGTCCAGATGATTCCGCCAGCGCTCCACGGCCCCGCCGTCTCCGGAGACGCGGACGGCCTGGAAGATCGCGTTCCACAGGGCGTCCACCGCCGCGGCCTCCTCCAGCTCGGGGAAGACCCTGCGGGCCCAGGAGGGGATGGGGATGGAGGCGATGCACCAAGGGAACCCGCCGCACATTTGCAGGCGGTCGAAGTCCTTCAGGGCCTTGCCGCTGGCCCTCTGGGCCCGGATAATGCGGTCCGAGGCCACGCCCTTCAGGTTTTCGGGGTCGGAGGCGGAGATAGCCAGATAGGCCGTGCCCTCCAGGGCGTGGTCGTTAAAGAAGTGCCGCCGCCACAGGGGAACCTGATCGAACACGTCCTCCCCGGCGTGGAGGTATTTCATTCTGGTCATAGCGTCGTCAGACCAGTTCATCACCACCTCCCGGCATCCGGCGTCGTAGGCCTCCTGAGCGCAAAGCCGGGCGAAATGGACGCATTCCACGGGAGAGGAGATGATCATTCTCTGTCCCCGGTCCACATTGAGGCCCACCCGGACCAGCAGCCGGGCATATTCGCGCAGTTTAACATCCATATAGCAGGTTCATCCTTTCCGCTTGTCAGAGCATGTCGGAGTATTATGTGCGATTATAGAACATTTTAAAGCGGAAGTAAAGACCAAGCCCCGGAGATTCAAAAAACGTTCATGATTCCCCGAGGGAAAGCGGCTCATCCTCAGGGAATACCCACGCAAGCCACCATCACTCCAGAATCCTGCGCATGAAAGCGACAATAGCCCTGGGTGTGGCAAAATTTTCTACAACCACTTCCTCCGGATTAATTTCAATCTCAAAAGCATCCTCCAAAGCGGAAACAAGATCAATTACCTGAAATGAATCCAGTAATCCCGCATCAAACAGATTTTCCCCGTTATATGCCGGAATATTTTTGTCAAGGTCCTCCAGTATCTTCAACACTCTTTTTTCCATATAACACCACTCTGTTCCTTTCTTCCGAATACATTTTTCCCTTAAATATTCAATAGGCTGTACTTCAGCATCAAATATCCGTCATCCAATGGCAGAAACATTCTATCCTCTCCATTCGGAACATCTTCCGCTTCAACTTTCCTGTAGCGTTCAATCCGCACTTCCCGTCCTTTCAAAGTTGCCATAACCTGCGGGAAAATTCTGTTTTTCCCATAGTCAACCGCCCTGAGCAGCCGGTATATATCCGCCGGAGCATCCATGTCGGTAAAATGGGCATCGCCTGGAACATCTGTGGATTTGTAAATTCTGCGGTCCGCGCGGATTTCCTGACTCACAGCCCTCACTGTTTCCTTCAGCACGGTTTCTATGCACTCCTCAAACCCTTCATAGCCCAATACCATAAGCTGATCCGCCAACTGATATGCTTTGATCTCCCGCTCAATGTCACAGCGTTTTTGAATAATAATATTACCGGCGTCCACCTCCGCTGTAACATAGTGCCAGGTAATACCAGCTTCAGACGCATTCTCGTAAATCATCCAACTGGGTGCATTTCTGCCAGGATAGTGCGGCAACAGCGCATTGTGAAAGTTGATAATCGTAACATTAAGCTTCTCTACCACAGACTTTGGAAACAGAAACGTGTTGTGCGCACTGATGATCAGAGTTTTTTTGTCCTGTGAAAGCAAAAAATCCGTTAAATCGCTTTTCTCTGGTATATTCCGGAAAAATATATCATGCTCCTGAGCAAAACGAACTGCTCTATTAAAGGGATAAACTTCATATTCAATGTATTGCACCTCATATCCGAAGGATTCCCGCAGCGCAAACACATGCTGAAGCACCTCATATGCAATTCTCCCATAGCCAATTACAATCACTTTTTGGAAGTCTGTCTGATTTTTTACAACCATTCTTTTAACCTCACCCTGTCGATCTTGCCGTTACTGTTTAGTGGAAGAGTTGCCATATATACGACTTTCCCCGGAAGCATATACTCAGGCAACATCTCTGAAAGACGCTCGTTTATTTCACTTCTTTCCATATTCTGATCTATAAACAGTACAATTTTGCTCTTTGATTCATCATACAGACAACAGCACATAGTAATTTCCTCCAAAGAGGAAACCGCCGTTTCGATTTCACCAAGTTCAATCCGGTGTCCCATATGCTTAATCTGGAAATCTTTTCTAGAGAGATAAATCAGCTCATGCCGGTCATTATACTGCACCAGATCGCCAGTCCGGTATATCTTTTCCTCATAAGCCGTATTCAGAGGATTCTGCACAAATGCCGCCTTTGTCTTCTCCGGATTGTTATAGTACCCCAAGGCAACGCCAGTCCCCCTTACACAGAGCTCCCCCACCTGACTGGCCTCTGTAACCAGCCTGTCCTGTTCATCTAAAATCAGAACATTCATATTGTCCATCGCCGTTCCAATTGGCAGCCGTTCATTATCCGAAAACGCTCTATCGACGACATAATAAGTACATGCATATGTAGCTTCTGTTGGACCATAAAGGTTCACATATGTCACATTCGGCAAATACTTTCTCCAAACATTGAGTTGCTTATTTGGCATTGCCTCTCCGCAAAACATAACCTTTTTCAGTACAGCGCCCAGATCCACGCTTTTAAGTGCCTTTAATCTTGCAACCACAACCAAAGCGGAGGGCACCCAAATAAGCGTATTGACTTTAGCTTCAGCAAGATATCTGAGCAGTCGGACCGGCTGAGAAAAAAGAGCAGTTGGCGTAATGTAAAGAGATGCACCTGTTTTTATGGTCAGATATACATCAGGAACTGATGCGTCAAAATAGAACGGAGCCTGATTTGCCAAGGAATCTTCACTTGAAATATTGAATTCTTTTGTCATCCAGTCAGCAAGATTGATAATTCCCCTATGTGTAATGCAAACTCCCTTCGGTGTACCTGTAGAGCCAGAGGTAAACAAAACATACAGCAAATCCGTATCAAGAATGTGTTTCTGAACGTTTTTTACCCTTTCGCTGTGTTTCATGGGCAAAACATCCTCATACAATATATATTCCCCGGAATAATGAAATTTTGCAAATTCATCTTTCAGGCTGCGGGAAGTAATTACGATTTCAGGCTGAAGAATCTCCAGGATCTTATTTACACGGCTGGCAGGCATTTGAACGTCAATCGGAGAATAAAAATTTCCTGCGTATGCAGTGCCCATAAAAGACACCAGAACTTTTGCGCTTTTTTCTAAGTACACAACCACTGGAATCTTTGTTGCTTTCTTCCTGGAAATCAACAAATCCGCAATACCAATTGCCTTTTCACGATATTCCCGAAAAGAATATTGCTCAAACTCGTCGCAAAGCGCCAGCTTATCCGGATACAATCTGGACGTCTCATCCAGCCACTCCAAAACATTTGTCTGCATTTCCGTGTTCCTTTCTCCATGTTAGGCTTAAAAACGAAGTCCGCTCCAGTCCACATTTGCAGCCTTATATCCCGGCAATCCATTAATGGAAACCATAAGGCTGCCATCTTCATCCCTTAAATGATGTATCATATACTCTGTCATCATGCGCAGAGAATATGTTTTCAAATCCAGCATTCCATCATACCTGGCCATCCGCAAAATTCCTGCTTCTTTCATCCTCTGTGTAAACAGCGGATACTCAATCACGCTGTGAGAAACATCCAGATTCAGCGGACGCACAAACATACTATACCGCCGTTGGAACACCTGTCCTTCCGCGTCGATATAAGTTCCTTCAAATACCTTTTCCGCGCGGTAGGGCACTTCTGCCATGGCCTCACAATGATGAATCTGCGTACATCCAACCGTTGAACAGTTTCCTATTGTCACCTGCTTGGCATCGCTTCTGCTTAAAAAATCAAATGGTGTATTTTTCCCAAACGACGATTTGTTTTCCATAGCGCATAATTCGCTTTGCTGCGCTCCCCAAACCATCCACGAGTACAACGGGTGCTTTGTTCTTTGAAAATCTCCCCTGCGCATCGCAACATTACCCAGCACCCCCACTTTTCCTGGGCTATGTCTGATGTCGAAGGTTTTGCCCCGGCAATAATCCCACGTAAAAGTCCTAATCAAAATCGTCCCGTTGCTTCCGACCTGCTCTATAAGCGTGTCAATCAGCTTATCCGGATCGAAATCCAGTCCCCTTTTTTTGCAGTACGCGCTTACACTGATCAGATCTGATACAACGTCAATGACATCGCCTTCCGCGATATCCAGCATTTGAATCATGCCCTTATAATCCAACTCCATTATTAGGAACCCTCCAGCAAACCGTTGGCCAACAACTGATCTACAATTGCTGTCAGCTCCTTTACCGGCACATGGATTCGATTGCTGATATCAATCAAATCATTTTTTCCATCCGCATACGCGATAAAATCCATCATCGCTGCAACCGCGTTATAGCTTCCCTTCCGACTAATAGTGGGATACAGTCCCCGTTTTCCCAGCTGCGGCTCACCATACACCAGAATCCGGTAATTCGCATTATACTCCAACGCCTGAATAACCTGAGTCATGACCTCATAGCTCCCCTGAAAGCCTGACGGACTGATCAGACCCATGTTATCTGCCGAGGTATGGTATTCCGAATATTCTCCAAACTTTGTGCGGCAATAGCATACTACAGGCAGTTCAATCCCCGGCGCATTATATTGCCTCTCATCCGAGCCTCGATTCAAAAAAGAATAAACACTGTATTTTCCACCGGTGTAATTGTTCAATACATTTTTCAAAACCTTATCCGCCAACGTATTCGCATATCGGGATTCCACAATGGAATAGTCTCGGTCATCTCCAACGCAGGACAAATTAAACCCAGCGATTATATGACTTTTCATATGCTCCAAATGACCATCTATACTCATATAACTGATAGAACCAATGGTCTCTGGAATATAGAGAAAGCGATAAGTGTATTTTCTTTTCTTCATAGACGACACAAATCTGGCCAGCTCCGCAGACAGAGCCGGTCCGGAGCACTCATTATTCGCCATAGAGGGATGGCAAAAATATGTAGAAAAAAACACTTCTTTTTCCGACTCTCCAGGAATCACAATTTCCGCATAGTTCAAAGTACCATCGACTAGCTCACTGTCAATCCGCATATGGTATTTTCCAGGGAGCAGTGTGTTTTTCTGTCTTTCGGACATGCAAAAACCAAACCGCTCCTTATAATAAGAGGTGACATATGGAATTGCCTCAGGTTGCTCCGGCTCCGTGTATATGCATTTTTTCAGTTCATCCAATTCCACCCAACGGTCAACCGGAGTGGAGTATCCCATTACCGACAGGTTATTTTCATGGAAATCCACAATCCGATTCCCATTTTCATCCTCTATATAAGCATCCTGAATTCGCCATTCTTTAGGAACCTCCCAATCAAAAACAGAGGTTCCTGTAGGAATACCATAAACCACAAGCTCTGGACCGCCATTCCGCTCTATATACTCTTTCAAATCTCTTAATGTATCCCGGACACCCTGTCCTGTAATACTCCTGCAAAAAGGGAAAATTTTCTCTGCCAGGGCGTACATGTCCTGTCCCTTATAGTTGCTTAAATGCATAACAAAACCTCCTTAATAATAGCAGCTTTCTCTGCGGATAGAGGCCACAATATCCTCCTCACAAATGCATTTTTTGCGGTTCCGTATATGTATTCCATATGCTTACACTACAACCATACGCCATCAATAAATCTTTTTGTTGATTGATCAGGTATATTCATCCTGTGGGATATCCCACAGGATGAGCAGAGGGGCCCCTCTGCTTGTTTAATAAAGTATTTTTGTTCTTGGCACTCGGCCAAATTTCAAATCACGTTGAAACTTCAGATTAGTAAAGCCTGCTGTATTTTTCACTTGCGCTAGTGAAAAAATTTCAGACTGACAGCGGCTTATAAGGATGATACTCACCTGTCAGACAGTTATAGCACATGGTTCCTTCCAGGTCCTTATTTAAATGACGTTCTCGAAGCCGCGTCATATTTTCACAGTTCCAAGCCTCCTGCAAAGAGACCTTCTTCAAATCCGCCACAAGCAAATCATGATTAAAATCAACACAGCAGGCCGTGAGAAACCCATCATAGGTTACATGAATTCGATTGAATAACGGCGTGCAAAAACTAAGCGGCGAATAAGGTTCATACTTAACCGGAGTCAGCTCCGACAACACCTCCGGATCCTGTGCGAACGTTATCCGTGCTCCGATTATACACAGCTCGTCTATGTAAGGCGCAATCAGCTGGCGAAAATCCTCAACTTCATCCTCGCTTTTACTGGTTACAACAAAGGACACCATGATTTTGAACGAAAGTCCAAGCTCCTCACGCAGCGCATAGCAATCCACAAGGTTCTTCATGACCTTCTCAAAATCATCCTTCCCATGGATATACCGGTATGTCTCCCTTGTTCCCGCATTGATGGAAAACTTGATGCTGTCCAATCCTGCCAGCAGAACCTTCCGCATGTTCTCTTTCGTTGCCAGAGCTCCGTTTGTGTCCGCGTATATGTATGTAAACCCCAGCTCCTTAGCGTTGCGGACATGTGTTGCAATATTTTTGCAGAGGAACATTTCGCCCGTTGTATACAGTCCGACTCGGCGGACTCCCATCTCATATGCTTCGCCCAATATTCTTTTCAGCAAAAGCGGATCAATCTCCCCCCCCCCCGCTCAGATATTTACTATTCATTTTTCTGTGTGCGCAGAATATACATGCGTGGTTGCATCTGTTTGTAACTTCCACCAGCATATCATGAGGAATCGCCTCCATAATTACATCCTTTCTTTCCAATAATGCTTCATATGTTTAATATAAACATTTCCGAAATGGCCGCCGCCAGCCGCTCCGCTCCCATTCCATCAACCAGATTCTGCATACGGGCTGATATCTCCCGTCTGGCCTCCCAATCGTCCATCAACCGATGAAGCTCCGAAAAAATGCACCTCACAAACTCCGGCTCTTCCCTCACGTCTCCCGCACATGGCATAATCCCAGCCTCCTGAAACGCGGCCGCTCCATCAATCTGATTATCCGCCAGAACATACGTCACCGCCGGTACACCACAGGCACAGAGCTCATACAGCGTAGTACCCGCCGCAGAAACCGCAATGTCGCATTTCCGCATCAGTCCGCACATATCCGTCACCTGCTGATGGAGTTTAACGCAGGGCACTTTCTCCGCTTTTTCCCAGATTTTTTCCACATCCTGATTCATAGAACCCAGTACTACATGGTACATCATTTCGAAGGTCGGCGGATGCTCCTGTAAATATGAAACACACCCCAGAGCAACATGGTACTGGTCCGTACCGCCAGTAGAAATGAGCACCTGCTTTATCTGCTCCTTTGGCATCCGCATCTCAAGCGCCTGAAACTGCCTCCGCAGAGGTATATATCGGGGGCCCAGAAGGTACGTCTTATTAGCGGGATACGAAATCTTCTTCCCATAAAGCGTCACGTTCACAACCACATCCGCCGGATAGTCAAATAAGTTCAAATCATCAACATAGACCAGTGGCGCCCGGCTTCTCACTGCTTTCATATAGTTCTGCGAAACAAAATAACTGTCCAGAATCACACAGGAAGGCTGCATCCGCTCAAGCAAAGGCAACAGGGCAGGAAGCTCATTCTCCATATGGTCATACCCTGTGCCCAGGACAGAGCACTCATAGCCCCTCTGCCGGATCAGCGGCTGCATATATGGCTCCGCGACCAGAAAGACGCTGCAAACTCCCCTCTTTTGAAATGCGTCGGCCAAAGAAAGACATCGCATAATATGTCCAGTCCCAATTTGCGGATTTCCATCTGCACGAAAAACTATCATAATCGTTCCCCTTGAATGCGCTCATGCAAGTTCCAGTTTAACGTTCTTATTCAAAATCCGTTCTGCGCAGATACTGGTCCCGTTTCACACTGTGCGTCAACTTCTTCCCCAAAACAGAGCCTGCCTCATATGGAGGAATACCATCAGGCTGAATTGGCCGCAGAGGAAAAATATCCTTTTCCGTTATGCTCTCTCCCGCCTGCATATCTCTCACCGTGAAAAGGGCGCGCCTCTGAATAACTGCTGATTCTTTCTCATTTTCCTCCACCCGCTTTTCTCCGCTGCCCAGCGCATCAAACAGCTCCAGGGAGTGCCGTACCATCTCCCGCCAGGAATCCGGCGTCATGGAAAAGGCATGATCGGGGCCTGTCCGGTCATTATCGTCTGTAAAATGCTTTTCAATGATGCGTGCTCCCAAGGCAATCGCTCCTAATACGGTAACATCGCCGTGTGTATGGTCTGACAATCCCAGAACCGCATCCGGATAACGCTTCTCATACAGCCGCAAAACATTAAGATTAATGTGCCTCATGTTTTCCGAGGAAGCTGTGTAGTTTGTATTGCACTGAAACAGCGCATATCCAGCGGGACTCTTTCGAATGATCTCCACCGCACGGTCTACATCCGCCAATTCAGACGCGCCAGTTGCCAGCAGCACCGGTTTTTGCTTATCTGTAATGTACTTCAAAATTTCGGGCCAGGTGATATCTCCCGATCCGATTTTGAAAGCCGTAACATATCGGTCCGCCAAATCCACAGAAGCGAAATCGTATGGACTGGTCATATACTCAATGCCGACTTCGCAGCATTTTCTATATAAAAGCTCCGACCATTCATCGCAGAGGCTGGCATCCTGATACACCTCAAACACCGGCTTTTTCCAGGTTGCCTGATGAGAGCGCTGTTGTCCCAGAGACTCAAATCCATGTTTGCTGACAATCAGCCTGGCTTTAAAATTCTGAAATTTTGCTGCGTCCGCTCCCGCCTCTTTCGCCAGTTCAATCAGTCTATATGCGCGTGATAAGTCTCCATCATGATTTGCCGCAATATCCGCAATAAAGTAAGGTTTTTCCTCTTTCGAAACCGTTCGTCCACCGATCTTCAAAGCAGCCGCCACCGCTATCAGTCCTTTCCAATATGTAAGATCAATGCTGCATAGATTGCCAGTTCTTCATCTCGTCCATCATCTGCGCATAGCTCCTTTGCTTGTATGGGATATCCGTTCGTATACTTTGCAAGCTTCGATCTATGGAAACGGATGTATCCTCCACAATTTCGGTTTCACTTGAAAACACACGTTTCGCCAAACATAAAAACTCATATTTCGAAATGGGCTCCGAGGCATGAAGATGATACACGCCCGTCCAGCGGTTTTGAATAGCAGCATCGGCAAAGCGTGCAAATTCCAAATTGGACACCCCGTTAAAAATTGCCCTTGAGTATCCTGAAACGCGTCCGCTCTGCCGTAAAAACCACTGAAGCAGTCCCATCCCCTCTGAATTTACATCTACTCCCCAGAATCCGGAACGAACTGTCAGAGCATGGTCATTGGATACCTCTCCCAAAAGTTTGCTCTTTCCATAGAACGTGTCAGCATCACAGAGACTGTTTTCCATGCGGTTTTCCCGCTGTCCTGAAAAAACCGCGTCTGTACTTACCTGTATCAAATACGTGTTTTTCCGCACACAATATGCGTCCAAAAAGTGAGGCAGCCAGGAGTTGAGTCTGACGGCTTCACTTTTCCGCTCCTCGCTGGGTTTCAACAGCAAGGCGGCACAGTTGATGACGGCGTCAAAAGCCTCCTGCTCCAGCAAACGCCTCATAGCCTGTTCATCTGTTGCGTCCATACACAGCATATTGGGAAAAAACTTTGTTTTTGTAATCCCAGTGACACAATAGCCCAGATCATGCAGGTAGTGAAACATTGTGTATCCGACCATACCGCCCGCGCCAATTACCAATATTTTCATATTATAGTTTTCCCTTACAATTACCAAGCCCTATGGAAGCCGTTCACCACGCAATCCAGCCGCCATCAACACTTATATTTGCTCCTGTCATAAAAGCACTGGCATCTGAGGCCAGCAGAATCAACGCGCCGCTCAGGTCCTCGGGCTGTCCAATTCGCTTCAGCATGGTTTTTTCTTGCAAATTCTCGATAAACCACGCTGTTTCCTGTACTGCTTTAGAAGGTAACAAGCCTATTGCCATGCAGCTATAGCGAACCTTAAACGCCATCTGCTCTTATGAAACTTTTCCATCATTTCTGCACAATAAGCCATCTAATTCAAACGCTGAAAACCGCTATGACAAACAGGACCCTGAATATAATCTGAAACCTGCTTCCCCTCATCTAAAATCTCGGAAATCTTTTTGAAAACCTCTCCGCATGCCTCTAAATATGCCGCTACAATTTCCTCTGTATGAGCCATGGAAGCATAGAATGCTGTGGATGCCAAATAGCCAGACTTTAGCATTTCCTGTGTAAAATAGGTTTTGCACGCCAGCAATTGGGGCGTTTTAAAGTCAAAATGGCTAATCGGATAAATTCCGCCGGTTTTAATGCGCAGGCCAACGGCATCTGCCTTGACGCCCCAGCCTTCCTGAACCTTTTTTCCCATTGATATCAAATGTTCATTAGCATTGCATCTGCGGAACTCCTGAATGGATTTCACCGTCGCGGCCAAGGAAACGCGTTCCGTCCAATACGTGCTGCTGATAAAGGTGTCTTCTGCCGCCGACATAACTTCCTTTCTGCCAATTACCGCAGCCAGAGGGTATCCATTTGTCATCGCCTTTGCGAAAACAGCTATATCCGGCTCTACTCCAAGCGTTAAATGACTTCCGCCGCAGCAAAGACGAAAACCCGAAGAAACCTCATCAAAAATTAGAGGAATACCTGCCTCCGCAGTCATGCGCCGAATCTCCGTCAAAAATCCGTCTCTAGGATAATCGTTGCGAACCGGCTCCATAACTACAGCCGCAATTTCCCCCTGGTTCTCCTCCATCAAAGCCTTAAACTCATCCAGCCGGTTATAGTGAAACACCAAATTGCTGCCCGCAAGCTCTCTAGGCACACCAGCTGGTTCCAATCCCTGCAAATGCACCCCCGCAAGCGGATCGCCTTTTACCAAATTCGCAGCCAAATACCAGTCATGCCAGCCATGGTATCCACAAACCAACACGATATCTTTGCGGGTGCAGGCCCGGGCAATCCGGACTGCCATTGACATGGATTCTCCCCCGGTCTTTGCGTAACGCACCATATCCGCCCATGGATGCAGCTCCAGCAGCAGCTCCGCCAGCGTTACTTCCTCTGGCGCGTTTAATGTACACATACCTCCGCCGTCAATGGCTTCTTTTGCCGCCTGATCTACAGGGTCACAGGCATAACCCAGCACATTGGCGCCCACGCCCATCAAGCTCATATCATAATAGTGATGCCCATCTAAGTCCCATACCTCGCAGCCTTTTGCCCTGCTGTAATACGCCGGCCATTGATCTGGCAAAAACATTTCCGGGCGCTTGCTGAGAAGCTGCGTTCCTCCGGGAATCATTTCCTTTGCTCGATTATATAATGCTTGTCCCTTCGCCATACTAACCCCTCTTTTATTATTATAATAGATCTGCAATCTTATCTTCCTGAAGTGACTTTTCCAGTCCTTCATTTCTGGTATATTTCGAGTTTATCCTGCTGATCTCCGGATTTTCAGCCAGATACCGCAAAACATCTTCCATCAGAAAATACTCATTTCCCTTGGACAAAAAATACCCATAAATTGCCTCTATCAATGCATAATCTTCCGGTTCATCCAGCGTCCAGCGCAAATGGCTGATACCTTTTACCGGACAGGGAAAATTCTGTATGCGGAAAATCTCGGGATTTTTACGAATATACTGCGTTACATGCTCCCGTTCTGATGTCAGCCTGGCTTCTTCCCACGAACGCTTTAATGCACTGAATTTCACAATTTCCAGGTCTAAGCCATCCGGCAGCGTTTCTCCCTCATCCCAAAGATAATCCATTTCAGGCTTCAGAGACTCAATTGCACATTCCAGAAGTTTATAATCGTAACAAGGGCAATCCGCCGTAACGCGGATGATATACTCTGGTTTTATCAGCTTCGCCATCTGATAAAACCGGTCCAGGACGTCTTCTTCCGCTCCCGCAAAAACACGGATTCCCAAGTCGGCGCACAAACGCAGAACAGGCAGATTTTCCTTGCCCACAGAAGTCACAACGACTGTTTCATCAATGTATTTGCACCGCTGCAGCCGCTCGATCACACGCTGCAGTATGGTTTTCCCCTCCAAGTCCATTAGAATTTTGCCCGGCAGCCGCGACGAACCACAGCGTGCCTGAATCATGGCTGCAAAACGCATAATGAAAGCCTCCTTATTTCTTCCAAAGACTTGGTATTACAATGTCCGCGTCTACAGCGGCAAATTGCTTCTCCAATTCCTCCATCACTCCGGTGGGCAGGTCCTGCTGAAAAACACAGATGTTTTCCCGCAGCTGCTCCAGGTTCCGCACTCCAAATACCAGATGAGAAATGGCAGTCTGCCGCTTAACAAAGCCAATTGCCAGCTGTACCCTTGACACACCGGCTGCCCAGCATATTTGATCTGCCTTCTGAAGAACCGGCGCGGCGCGTTCCCGCAGGAAATCCGGCACTTTATCCGGGGCCATCAGCACCAGTCCCTGAATAAACGCGCTCCTGGAATGGATTGGGATACCTTTTCCCGCCGCCAGAGAAAACACACCTTCATGCAGCATCCGCTGATCCAGCACACTATAGGGAACCTGTAAAAAATCCAGATTACCCTGTAAGATTCCTGCCTTTGCTTCCTCTACTTCATAGATAGATACACCGGCCTTTCCCACATACCCCTCATTCCGCAGGCGTGCCAGCGTCTCCACAATGCTGTCAACAAAAACATATCGTGAGCTGTGCAGCAAATAACCGTCCAAATAGTCCGTGTGCAGGCGTCGGAGAGAATCCTCCAAATTGGCTTTCATTACCGGATAGTACTGTTCTTCCGGCAATCCGTCCAACAAATTAGGCCGAAACTTGGAAATAATCCGCAGATTCCGGCGCATTCCCGGATGTTTCTCCAGGTATGCTCCTACCACATCCTCTGCTTCTCCGTAAGCGTTAGCGGTATCAATTGTTCGGATACCGTTGTGCACCGCATAGTCCAACATATTCAGGCAATCGGAAAGGGGCGGCTTCTTCTTCCCCTGAATTCCATAGTCCATGCCAAATTGAACCGTTCCAAGGCACAAATCCATATTTTACACCTCTTAAATTATACGCCGCCGCGCAAGCCCCCTTTCAGTCCGAACAAATTCTTATGGATATGCCAAACCCTTATTGGCATTCATGCTTACAAACCCGTTTTCTCCCTGCCTTGATGAGACGATTACAGCTTTCCTTTTTCTCTGAGCAGCCTGTACTTTTGTTCCGCCAGCTCCCAATCTATTTCGCTGTCAATGTCCTGTACTTCCAGACCGGATAAAAACATGGGGATCATGTTCTGACAAAGTATATTCCTCTCGCGCAGCAGCGTTTCAGTTCGAATCCATCCGAACTGTCCGCAGTCATGATAAATTGTCTCCAGATCCTGAGACCGCGTAAAGGTGTTTTCAGGCCATTTCATCCGTATCCGGTTTTCCTGTACAGCTAACCCCCGCAGGGGCGGATAGGAAAACGGTGTCACAGGGAGCAGGGCATCCGCCCCGCTTTCCTCCAGCATTTGATATGCTCTTCGCAATTTGTCCGCTGTGACAAAGGGTGCTGTCGGATAGATATAGCAAAGCATGGAAAATACACATCCACGTTTCTGATAGGCTTTCAAAACCTCCGTCAGTACATCTGTAATCGTTGCATCGTCATCGGCGGTCTCTGCACTGCGCAGAAACGGTATATAGTTCCCATATCGCTTTGATACATCTGCGATTTCCGTGTCATCCGTGGAAACCATTATCTCATCAAAAAGCCCGCTGCCTTCCGCGGCTTCAATGGAATAGGCCAAAATTGGCTTTCCACAAAATTCCCTGATATTCTTTCGGGGGATGCGTTTACTTCCTCCCCGGGCAGGGATAACCGCAATTTTTAAACTGTCTGTGCAAGGTGCCCCCCCCCCCCGCATATTTACTGTCAAAAACACTGTTCATATTCTTATATTTATCCTTTTTCTGAACTTTTATGCCAATTTATTGGCTTCTAGTTTTCCGTATTTAATGCTCTCCTACATTCCCCAACCGTTCCCTCAGGGCTTTTTCCGATAGCCACTGACCATTTGTGCCGGAAGAATATTCAAACCCACGCTGTACAGGCTTTCCTCCCGGTACAGCTTCTTTCTCATTCCACCAGGACATGTGCGGGTAGATGATAAAGTGCTTTTCATATTCATAAGTATACAGGGAATCCTCTTTTGTAATCATGACCTCATGGAGCTTTTCACCCTCCCGAATGCCAACCTCTCTCATGGTGCAGTTCGGAAGAATCGCTTTCGCCAGGTCCGTAATTTTAAAGGAGGGAATCTTTGCGATAAATGTTTCGCCGCCTCTGGATTCCGCTAAAGCCTTGATTACAAGCTCGACTCCCTGCTCCAGGCTGATCCAGAAACGCGTCATCTCAAAGTCCGTGATGGGCAGTTCCGTTTCCCCAGACTCTACCAGACTCCGGAAAAAGGGAATGACAGACCCGCGGCTTCCTGCAACATTTCCATAGCGGACAATCGAAAAGCGGGTGTCCTTAAAACCGGAATAGGCGTTGGCCGCGATAAACAGCTTGTCTGACACCAGCTTCGTTCCTCCATAGAGGTTGACAGGGTTCACCGCCTTATCCGTGGACAGGGCTACAACCCGCCTGACTCCAGCATCCAGCGCCGCTTCAATCACATTCATCGCACCATGAATGTTGGTTTTGACCGCCTCGTTGGGGTTGTACTCACAGGCAGGAACCTGCTTCATGGCGGCGGCGTGAATGACGTAGTCTACCCCGTCAAAGGCCCGGCGCATCCGGTCCAGGTCCCGTACATCACCGATAAAGTAACGCATAACCGCGTCGTGCTCCATCAGGCGGTTCTGCATGTTAAACTGCTTGAACTCATCGCGGGAATAGATGATGAGTTTTTTCGGCTGGTAACGTTTCAGCACATAATCGACAAAGTGGTTCCCAAAGGAACCTGTGCCTCCAGTAATTAAAATTGTTTTTCCATTTAACATTTTTATTTGTCCTTATCAAAATTTTCCAAGTATTTCGTTGCAACTACAGCATTCTCCGGCAGCAGACAGGGTATTCCCTGAATCACAGGATAGGCCAACATACTTTCGGGGCAGTAAAACTCGCCCCCCCCCCCGCATTTCCATATTCTTCCATTCTTCTTTTCGATATTGGACACATAAAAGGGCTCTTTCTTTTTTCTTCATTAACCGCCGAACTGCCCTTTCGGATAATCATTAAGCCGGAAGGATTGATGTCATCAGGGCCAGATACCTTTAATCCATACTCTTCGATATTGTAACCAAGTTCTACCGCTGATTGGTACAACTTTGTAACATATCCATGCTTTTTCATTCGTACTCTGGCTCTTTCGCTTGCGAACTCATAGCAGGGTTCCATTAAAAGCAGATATCTCCTGCAAACGCGATACAACTCCTGAAGAATCTCTTTTTCCTTGCCTCCATTGGGTTCAATAGCATGGCATGTACAGACAACATCAAATGAATCATCGCAGATAGGAATGTTCAATAAGTCCCCTGTAAAAAACTGTATCTGGCTCTGGTTCTGATCGCTTGCAAATTTTCTTGCAGCCTTAATTCTGGACCAGGAAATATCGAACCCATAAACCGACTCGAATTTCCGTTCTTCCGCATTCAACATATTGAGCAAAGGAACCAGTAGCGAGGCTTCTCCAACTCCAGCCTCCATCAGTCTTCCGGATAGATTCTTTTCTTTTATGATTTCCGCAAAGACTGCCGCCCGCTGAAGACGGGGCTCAGGGTTTCGGTAGTACTCGTTCGTATATGTACCCGCCTGAAAATCATACGAAATCATAATCTGTTCAGTTGTGTTTTCCTTATCACCACTTTGGGTTCTCATATATTCAATCAGATTTTCATTTTTTTGGTACAGTCCTTTTAGTTTTTTGAGATTAAACATGTTATTTTTCCTTCTATGAATAAGTCCGTTTTAAGTAAAATAGTTTTATCTGAAATCACTCCTCCAGACAAACAAAATCAGCTGCTTATTCCATGATTTTCGATGCTTCAAAAACTAGTTGCTTCCTTTTTCAAGTCAATAATTTGACAGTCCTCCTATCCAGCTCCGGATGGGCGTCGAGGTAGCTCTCGGTATACATATCATGGTACAAGCCCTTCAGGCCACCTGGATTGACGGAGATGATATCCACATCCGGATAATATTGCTGAGCAAATACCTTAATTCTTTTATAGCCCTTTATCCACTCTGGAACAAGCCATTCTACCGGCAGCGGATTTCCCGCCGTTGGGGGATGGGGCGTACCGTCAAAATGCCCATCATACGAACAATCGCATCCAATCAGCAATAGGCGCTTGGGGCGCGTAAATATGGCAAACTGGATTGCATGAAAGGCAATCGTATGAACTCCCATTAGTGGATAAGATGTTATATCCGTATAAATCTCATCTAATGGCTCACCAGAAAAGTATCTTCTTGCATGATTCTCCTCAACAACATACTCCGGAAACCTGTCATGTATATAATTTCTGTGTGCCCACTCATTTCTACCAAAAAACTTTACAAACTGGTAGTCTTTCAACTTTTCTGTCCACTCCGGCTGGTAATGAAACAAAAAATAATAGTCAAGATGAAGGTCCTTTTTTAAAAAAGTGGCATTTGCGCCAATATGTGGAATTCCTTCAATCTGTTTGTAATAGTTCAAGGACGGACCTGACATGACAACCGCGACAGTTTCACCTCTATGACACCCTTTAAACTCGGAAAACGTTGCCTTATGAACCTCCCGCAATTCGTTCGCAACACAGGTAACGTGCAAAAATGGGTTGGAGCCCGGTCTCCGGATAGGATTATAAATATCCTGGAGCATCTCTACCAGATAGAAGGGGACAATCATGATCTTCCGGAATCCGGCGGCTTCACAGGCTTCCCACGCCGCTTCTTCGTTCTTCCGCACGACACAGAGCAGAATCGTCGCTTCCGGCATCAGCTTTGCCCAGGTTTCCAGACTCCGGATAGGCAGGCCGGTATCCAGAAATGTCCCGGCGTCCACTGCGGTCACACGGCTGTTCGTTACGCCATGCAGCTTGATATCCGGCTCCTGCGCCAGATAGGGAAGTACGATCTTCCCTAAGCCACCGGTTCCAAAGGCAATCAAATCTCTGCCGATCAGGTCCTCGATCAGTCTCGGCTCTAATTGAAGCATCATAGCGCTTCCTCCTTCTCTTCAGGCCGTATGCGGCCGCTATGTTCCTATCTGTTATCGTTCTGTGGGTGTATCCCACAGAACGCCTGGAGGGGCCCCTCCAGGGTTTTCGCGTATTTTGGCAGTTATCCCCGCACCTGAATTACGCGCGTCAGGCGCTCATACAGGTTATAGCCGTCCCAGAGGAGATCGAAATCCATGGTCTTCCCTACCGGGACTACCCGGTCGATTCCGTGGATTCCTGCCCGCAGCAGCGGCATCAGCATCTCCTTTTCTCCCAGATACGCCGCCGTCTGGCAGCGCTGGTCATCACACAGCTCCTTCAGCTCCAGTATGTCCCCGCAGTCGTACTCCAGAAAATAGCCGGAATTCCCTGTCTCCTCCAGCAGCCCCCTATCCAACGCCGGCACTGTTACCCGGACAATCCGGTTATCCTGAACCGGCTGGACTCGGACGCCTTCCCGCTCCGCCGCCAGGCGGCAGACGCGGACCAGCTTATCCACTCCCTGGACAGCCTGAAGTTCATAGTTCTCTTTTATCTGGCTATACAGCGTTTCCCAGAACGCTTCCTTCGCCTCCTCCCGGCGGTCCCCCAGCCAAACGATCAGCCGGGGACTGGTGCACGCGTTCTGGTCCGTCAGGTACGTATCATTATAAAAGTCCCGGGCTGTCCGGCGGCGGTCCGCTTTCTCCAGATACCACCCGCTGTCAATCACCGCCAGAGAACAGCGGTCCGCAAAGGTGATCTCTCCCGCTCGGGGCTTTAAGGGCGACTTCCGAAGCTCCGCTATCGTGGCGTCCCCGCCCCAGATAATCCGCGTGTCCGCCAGGCGGGACAGCAGGTCGTTGATCTCCCGGTCCCGCTCGTATCGAATCAGGCATATATAAGGCCGCAGGGCTGGGTAGTCCTTTAGGGTCAAATTGATGGCTTTATGGATCTCCTCCGCCTGGGGAAAGCTCTTTGTGGGCAGGCGCACAATATTGGCGTTGCCGGTCAGAAGCCCCGCCGCCAGCGAATAGGCGTAATTCACCGCCACGTTCGACGGCGCAATATGAAACGCCGTGCCCCGGCCCAGGCGGAGATTCCCGTCCTCCCGGTCAAAGCGCTCCTTCAGCTTCTGCGCCGACCCCTTCCGTATCCAGAAGGCATATGTCGCCACGTCCGGATACGCCGTCCGGCTGTTCAGAAGCACTTTCGAGACGCCGTTCAGAAACTCCAGGACCTTCCCGTCAAAGGGGGGCCGGGCGGGCAGCGCCGCCATTCCTGTCAGAAGCTCCGGAGTACCGGTCAGAAAGCGCAGCCGCTCCAGCACCGCCTGTTCCGTTTTACCGATCATCTGCCCCATAGGTATCGCTGCACCCCCGTAATTCCGCGTTTTTCAATCTGCCCAGCACCTTGAAATACTTCCCCTTCCGGCCGCAGGGACAATCGTCCTCCCCCAGGAGCACCCCTTCGTCCTCCGTCAAGAGGGAGTGGCCCGGATAGGACTCCGGTATGACCGAGAGAACCTGCAAAATCCCCGGCTCCCCGGGGCCGCACACGCTGAAATCCAGCGGGCGGCGCACCAGTATATCGGAAAACACACTGGCGTGGAGATGGCCCTCCCCGCACTCCATATAGATGCATCCGGTCTGCTCCACCATGCCGTAATAGTCATGCACCCGGCGCAGGCCGCACACCTCCCGGAGACGGGCCCGGAACTCCGCCGGACTCACCGCCTCGCTTTGCAACTTCTTCCAGCCGCCGCCGTGTATCAGGATGGCGTTCGACAGGTCCAGCGTTATGCCCTCCGCCTTCAGGCGGACCAGTTCCTGATACACGTGCCGCCAGACCATAAAGGTGAAGCCGAAGAGGAAAATGGTCTCTCCCCGGTGCTCCTCCAGAAATTCCCGCACCGCCTCCACGTTCAGCCGCATTCCGTCATCCAGCGCGTACATCCGCTTGGACCCGAACATGGAGAAGCCCAATATCCCCGCCCCCCGGGCGGAGAACAGGCGGCGGTCCTTCAGCACCGACGGGCAGTCCAAAATCAGCATGGGCATCCGGCCGGAGCCCGTGAAGCTGGAGACAATCTTTACCAGCGCCTTCTGCTGGTTGGCGGCGGTGGTCCGGTCCAGCTCGATTCTCGACACCGCCTGGCCGCTGGTGCCCGAGGACGTCATGGTCTTCACCACCGCCTCCTCCGGGACGCTCCGCAGCGCCATCTCCTTGAACAGGCGCACGGGGAGAAAGGGCGCCCCCTCCAGGCCGGGGCGGTCCGGAAAGACTCCGTCCAGCATCCGGGCGTAGGGCGGGCAGTTCTCCCGGTGCCGCCGGGTCAGCTCCTCCATCCGCCGGAGCAGCAGGACTTCCTTTTCCCGCTTCTCCAGCGCGTAGGGCTCCTGCCCCAGGAACGCGTCAAACTCCATGTTCTTCCTCCCCTCTCAGGCGGCTTCGCATCAGCTCCGCCACCTCCCGGCGGCGCCCGGTGATGAAAAAGTGGTCCCCTTCAAATTCCACAAACTCGCACTCGCCGCGAAAGTACCGCCGCCACGCCGCCATCTCCTCCGGCGGAATGTCCCGGTTCCCGTAGAGGCCGGTCAGGGGTACGTCGCAGGCAAGGGCCAGCCTGCCGAAATCATAGCGGGTGATCAGCGTGTAGTCCGCCCGGTACAGGGGCAGGTACACCCGCCAGAAGGTCCGGTTCTCCCGGAGCTTTTCCGGGACGCCTCCCAGAGAGAGGGTCCGGCTCTTTACCCATTCGTCCGCCTCGTCCCCCTGGTAGCGCAGCAGCTCCCGCTTCACAAAGGGGCCATGGGCCGCCAGAAACACCCGCTCCGGCGGAGGCAGCTCCCGGAGCATCCGGACCAGCACCTCCGCCGCCGCCGCGCAGCCCATGCTGTAGCCGAACAGGGCGTAGGGCTCTCCGGGGCGGTACAGGGCTTTGACCTGGGCGTACAGGTCCTCCGCCAGCTCTGAAAAGTCCCGGTACAAGGGCTCCCGGCGGCGGCGGCCATGCCCGGCGTATTCCAGCTTCACCAGCCGGGGGGACGTCTGGAACCAGGGGTCCAGCGGGCTGAAAAACTCCGCCGTTCCCCCGGCGCAGGGAAAACAGAATATTTGCATGCCCTCTCCCTCCCGGCGGTTTATGTGCAGTACGCTTCCAGCTCCCGGTACAGCGTCTTTCCCGCGTCGTTCTTCGGGATTTCGCCGATGGCCTTCACCCGGAAGGCCGCCGGGTTCAGATGGGTCCGGCGGACCAGAAACGCTTTGACGGCCTCTGTTTGCGTCCCGTCTGTGACGAACACGTACAGGCGGTCGTCCACGCCGGTGCTGGCGCAGTCCAGGCCGGGGAATTTCTCCCGGAGCAGACCGTCTACCTCGTCCAGGTTCACCCGGTTGCCGTAGATCTTCAGGAAGCGTTTTTTCCGGCCGGTGATGTAGTAATACCCGTCCTCGTCGAACTTTGCCATATCGCCGGTGCGGAGGACGCCGCCCCATTCGTCTCCCCTGCTCAGGTCCTCTTTCCGCTCCGCGTAGCCCATGGCCACATTCGGGCCCTCGTAAATCAGCTCTCCGGTGACGCCGGGGGCGGTGATGGGCCGGTCCTCCCCGTCGAGCAGGCGGAAGGACCCGCCGGGGATGGCGATGCCCATGGAGCCGCATTTCTCCACCGCCTTCTCCGGCGGCAGATAGCCCATCCGGGCGGTGGCCTCGCACTGGCCGTACATGACCACGAAGCGCCGGTCCGACGCCCGGGCCTCCTCCGCGAACTTCCGGTGCAGCGCAGGGGAGAGCTTGCCCCCCGCCTGGGTCATGGTCCGCAGGGTGGGCAGGTCCATCCGGTGGAAGCGCATCCGGTCCAGCATTTCATAGGTATAGGGCACGCCGCTCAGGGAGGTGGCTCCGGCCTGTTTGAAGAAGTCCCAGAATTCCCGCTGCATCAGGGATTTCTCCGTGACCAGCAGCGTCCCGCCGGTGAGGAGGTGGCTGTTGATGACGGAGAGGCCGTAGGTGTAGTTCATGGGCAGGGTGGTGATGGGGCGCTCCTCCCCGCTCAGCTCCAGATAGGACGCGATGGACTCCGCGTTGGCGCGGATGTTCCCATAGCTCTGCCGGACGAATTTCGGGCTCCCGGTGGAGCCGGAGGTGGTCAGCAGCAGGGCCAGGTCCGGGTGGAGGGGGGGATCGTCCTGGAAGCGGGTTTTCAGGAGGCGGTAGCCGAAGGCCTGGAAGACCGGCGTTGTATCCGGGAGGTCCTCCGGGGCCCACAGGTAGGCGGGGCGGTAGGCCTCCAGGAGGGCCGCCAGGGCTTCGCCGTCCGTCTGGCTGCTCAGCAGCAGGGGGACGATTCCGGCGTTCAGGAGGCCGGTGTAGCCGATTATCGCGCCGGTCTCGTTCCGGCAGAGGAGAAAGGTCAGGCAGCGGCGGCCTGCCGCTTCCGCCACGCGCTGGCCTTCTTGGGCCAGGGCGGCGTAGGTCAGAGCCGTTCCGTGTTCGTCCAGTATGGCGGCTCGTTCGCCGTATTTTTTTAAGTCCCAGATCATAGGCGCTCTCCACTCTGTCCGGCAAACCGGTCCCTTTGCGTTAAAACGCAATCCCGTAGTTCTTGGTCAGGATTTCTTTTCCCTTCTCATAGGAGCTGAAATCGATGATGTCGTCCGTGTCCATCATGATGTCAAACGCGTCCTCCAGGGTGGCTACCAGGCCCATGTGGCCCACGGAGTCCCACTGGTCCGTTCCCTGGTACTCCAGGCCGGGAAGCTGCTCCTCCGTAATCTCCAGGGCCTCCACAAAGGCCTGATTGTACTTTTCCAGATTTGTCATGGCGTTCACTTTTCCTTTTCCTGTCGTTGTTTCGTTATACCGGAGTGCCGGAGCTCTCTTCCATGGGCTCCACGATCATCTCCCGGAAGAAGGTCTCCCGGTCAATGAAGGGAGACTGGTCCTCTATGGGACGGAAGCCGAATTTCCGCTTGCCGTACGTCACCAGGGCGTTGTGGAGGTCGAACTGGTCCGGGTCGCACAGGACCTCGCAGATGAAGGGGCCCTCGGAACAGAGGATTTCCTCCACCGCGCCGTCGATGGCCGCAGTGTTCTCCGCCTTGCAATAGGGGATGCCGAAGGCGGCGGCAATCTTTCCGTAATCCGGGAAATCCAGGCCGTTGCTGGGGTCCGTGCCGATGGTCTTCCCTCGGAAGTGGGCCCGCTGGCCGTGGCGGACGCCGGAATAGCCGTTGTTGTTCATTATGACAATCTTGATGTTGAACCGGTTCCGGACCACGGTCTGGAGCTCCTGGAGGTTCATCATGAAAGAACCGTCTCCGGTGTAGGAAATCACCGGGCCCTCCGCCAGGACGGCGGCCCCGCAGGCCCCCGGCAGGGAATAGCCCATCTCGCCCTGGGCATAGGACACCAGGGACCTGTCCGACGCCTTGATCCGGCTGGCCGCCGCGGCCACCGCGCCAGTGAGGCCCGCGTCCGACACCAGCACGCTGCCCTCCGGCAGGCGGGCGGACAGCCGCTCCATGAAGACCTTCAGGTCCACCAGATGCTCCCCTTCGCTCCACTCGCTCTGATAACGGAAAATCTCCTTCCAGTGGCGGCAGGTGTCCCGCCAGGACTGGGAAACCGGGCTCAGCTCCTCCGCCGCCAGACGGGCCAGGAAGTCCCGGGCGTCTCCATGGATGAAGCGGTCGATCTTCGCGCCCTTTTTGGCGTGCTCCACCGGGTCCACGTCCACCACAAGCAGCTCCGCCGCCCGGGCGAACTTCTCTCGCTCCGGGCCCGTGGTCTCAATGGACAGGCGGCACCCCACGCTGAGAATCAAATCGGAATTCTGGATGCAGAAGTTGCCGTAGCGGCACGCGCCATTGGCTCCGCTGACAATGCCCATGTTCAACGGGTCCTCCGAGGGGAAGAGGTCATAGCCAAACCGGGTGAACACCACCGGGATAGACAGCGCCTCCGCCAAGCGCCGGAGCTCCGCTCCCGCCCCGGCGCTCCGGACGCCGTGCCCCGCTAAAATAACCGGGCGCTCCGCCCGGCGCAGCGCCTCCGCCGCGCAGCGCACATCCTCCTCCGAAGCCCGGGGCGTTTCGTCTCCCTCCGGAGTCCAGCGCTCCAGGCGCTCCTCGTTCACCATGGCGTTCTGGATATTCAGGGGAACATCCAGCCAGACGGGGCCCTTCCGGCCCGCCTTCGCCAAATACAGTGCCTGATCCAGATACCACGCAATCCGGTCCGCGCTCTCCACCGTCACCGCGAACTTCGTCAGCGGCTTCACGATGCGCTCCGTGTCCGCCTCCTGCACGCCCACCTGGCGCAGGGGCAGGCCCGAGGCCTTCACCGTCTGGTCATAGCTCTGCTGGCCGGAGAGAAAGATACAGGGGATGCTGTCCTGCCACGCGTGGAGCAGGCCGGTCATGGTATTGGTACCGGCACAGCCTGTTGTAACCAGGCACGCGCCGAAATTGTCGTTATAGAGAGCGTAGGTCAGCGCGGCCATGGCCGCCGCCTGCTCGTGGTGCATGGCAACGGCCTCCACGTCTTCGCTCCGCCGCAGCGCGTCCGTCAGATAGACGCACTGGCCGCCGGAGACGTAGAAGACATGGCCGGCGCCGGCCTCGTGAATCCGCTTTATGATATAATCTGCCACTCGGATCATGACTGTGTTTCCTCTCTTCCGCCCGCCTCAGCTTCCAAAGCCGCTGGGCGTGATAAACTCGATGTCCCTGCTGTACACGGCGTTCCGCCGGAAGTCCGCCAGCATCTCCGCAATCTCCCCGTTCAGCTCCGCCCAGCGGTTCTCCGCCGGGTTGGGACTCGGCAGGAAGCTGTCCGCGTAGCTCTCGTTATACCGGGCCTGGAAATGGTCAAAGCCCGCTACCACCACCCGCTTGACCTCCAGCAGCTCCATCAGCCGCAGGGCACAGATGGCCGCGTTGTCATAATACTCCCACCCCCGCTTGATCACCCGGTGGAAGCCCAGGATTACCTCGTCTCCCTCCGGGCGGTTCTTCACGCTGGAGAGAAGGATGTGCCGGGTCTCTCTGAACTGCCGGGGATAGGCGTCCCGGGCGTACTCATACCGGGCGGCGTTGACGAAGAACAGCGCGTCGTAGGCATACCCCGGCAGGATGGCGTTCACCCCCATCACCACGGGGTCCTCCTCCCGGATGCGGGCCTGTATCCGCTCCCGCTCCCGCTGGGCCGATTTCCCCGGCGTAATCAGGAACACCGTCCGGCCCCGCAGGGCCTTCCTCAGACGGGCCACCGCCGCCCCGTCGTCCACCTGGAGGCTTTGATTCTGAAGGTAGACCCGCTCTAAAAGGTCATAGTCGTATTTCGTCCGGTCCTCCGCCGGGAGGGCGGCGATGACATTCCGCATGTCCCGGGCGCTGGTCCGGTGGTTCTTCAGCAGATAGCCGATGTTATTGACATGGCAGCCATACAGCCCGGCGATAAAGTTGGGGGTGGAGTAGCCCCAGTGGTAGTTTTCCTTGAAGTACTCCATGTAGATGTCGATGGCGTCCATGACGGCGTCCATGTCATAGTGGCACTGGCACTTCCGGTTCAGATAGCTGGTAACCAGCTCCGTGGTGGCGTTCCCCGCCCCCCGGCCCATGCCGCAGAGGCTGGCGTCCACCACGATCTTCCGCCCCGTGTCCCGCAAGAGCTGGATGAACCGGATGGTCAGGGCAAAGGACAGCTGCTGGTTGTTGTGGGAGTGGAAGCCCAGCTTCACCTCCGGCTTCAGAAGCCGGTGCAGCGCATGGACAATCCGCTCCAGGTCCTCCGGGTACATGGCCCCGAAGGTGTCCACGATGGACAGGCACTCCGCCTCCCCGCCGTTCACCGCCTCCGCCAGCTCCTCCAGCTCCTCGCCGGAATAGGCCATGGTATTGGCCGCCTGAAAGAAGACCCGGTAGCCCTTCTCCCGGATGCCCCGGCCCACCTCCATGCCCTGGCGGTGCCTCCCCCGGGGGAAGACCACCCGGATGGCGTCCAGCGACGTGCCGTCGTAAAGCGGCAGGTTCGTCAGGTCGTAGCGGTCCCAGTCGATCATCACCGTGTAGGTGCAGTTGGGATTCTTCCGGGCCAGGTAGCGCCGGAGGTCCTCCGGCGTATGGTAATAGACGCTGCCCGGGGGGCACGGGTCGTTCTTCAGCCACCCGCACTCAATCACATCCGTGCCCGCGGCCTGGAGCTTGCTGATCATGCCCCGGATTACGGGCTCGCCGAAATCCCCGCCGGTAATGTACGCCCCGTCCCGCAGGGTGCAGTCCAGAAGGCTTACTTCGGTATTCACGCGGCTTCACCTCCATTCCTCTGTCCCGCCGGTTACAGCAGGCCGCCGTCCACCCGCAGCGTCTGGCCCGTCATGAACCGGGAGAGGTCCGACGCCAGAAACACCGCCGCGTCCGCGATTTCCTCCGGACGGCCGATGCGCTTCAGGATGTTCCGGCTCAGGGCCAGGGCCCGGACCTCCTCGCTGGTCATCCCGCCCATGTCCGTGTCCGTCAGGCCCGGGGCGATGGCGTTCACCCGGATTCCAAACTCCCCAAGCTCCACCGCCAGCCGCCGGACCGCCCCTAGAAGGGCCGCCTTCCCGGCGGAATACTCGATGTTTGCCCCGCCGTCAAAGGCGGCGGAGGAGGACAGGAAGACAATGCTGCCCTGCCGGGCCCGCATCATGCTCCGGCTGATGAGCTGGGTGAAGAGCAGGCCGGAGACCACGTTGACCTGAAGGGAGGCCCGGACCGCGTCCATGGGGGTCATGGCCAGCATCCGCTGGGGGAAGGCGATGCCGATGTTATTCACCAGGATGTCGATCCGGCGCTTCGTCTTCAGAATGCTCTTCGCCGCCGCCGCCACCTCGTCCTCCCGCTCGAAATCCCCGTACACGGGCACGATCTCCGTGCCGTGGGCCTCCGCCAGGGCGGCGCAGCGCTCCGCAAAGGCCGGGTCCTCCCGCCGGACCACCGCGAAGACCGAAGCGCCCTCCGCCGTCATCCGCTCCAGAACCGCCCTGCCTATGCCCCGGTTACAGCCCGTGACTACCGCCGTTTTTCCTTCCAGCAACATCCTGTCAACCTCCGTAAACATACCGGCTCATGCTCTCAATCATCTGGTAGCCGTCCCAGGTGAAGGACAGCTCCATGGTCCCGCCCAGGGGAACAATCCGGTCCACCCCCCGCACGCCGCTGGAAAACACCAGCTTCCGGACCTCCTCGCGCTCCACGCCCAGCACCGCTACCGTCTGGCAGCGCTTGCCCAGCACCGGAACGATCTCGTTCAGCTCCCGGGCCCTGTACTCAAAGAAGCACCCGCCGCCGCACTTGTAGTCCAGCACGTCCTCCGTCAGGCGGTCCACCTCCGCCCGGGTGACCAGGGTCCCTCCCGGCACAAGACGGACGCCGGGGCGGCTCATGCCCAGCATGCACACGGCGGAATATTTATCCACCGCCTGAATGGGCTTCATGCCGTACTCCCGCCGGGCCAGCGCCTCCAGCGCTCCCCAGAAGCGGCTCCGGGCCTCCTCCACGGCGTCCCCCAGCCAGACCACCAGCCGGGGGGAGCTGCACGCGTTCTGGTCCGTGTAATAGGTGTCCGTATAGAACCGCCGGGCCGTCTCCTCCGGGTCCGTTTCCAGATAGGCGTCCGCGTGGATAACGGCGATGGAGTACCGGTCCGCGAAGGCCATCTCCACCGCCCGGGGGGGCAGCGCCGCCTCCCGGATGGTCCGGATGGTCCCGTCTCCGCCCCAGATGACCCGGAGATCGCACAGGGCGGACAGGGCCTGGGTGATCTCCCCGCTGTGCTCATGGCGGAAGACGCACAGATAGGGCCCCATGCCCGTCTCCTCCAGCAGGCCGCCGATAGCCCCGCAGATCAGGTCCACCTGGGGAAAGGGCCGGCTGGAAACCCGGATGGCCGTACAGTTCCCCGCCAGCAGGGAGGAGGTCATGGACACCGCGAAATTCACCGGCACATTGGAGGGGGCGATGTGAAGGGCCACGCCCCGGCCCAGGCGGTTCTCCCACGACCCGCTCCGGGCGGCGGACTCCAGCGAGGCCCGGCGTATCCAGTAGGCATAGGCCTTCACGTCCACGCCGCTCCTCCGGTCCCGGAGCAGTACCCGGGAGAGCTGGGCAAGAAAGTTCACCGCCCGCTCCGAAAACGCCGGAAGCGCCGGGGTCCGGGGCATGGCCTCCAGAACCTCCCGGCTGCCCACCAGAAATTCCATCTGTTCAAACCGCATAGGTATCGCTGCACCCCCTTAGCTCCGCGCTCTTCATCCGCCCGAGAATCCGAATGTATTTCCCCTTCCGTCCGCAGGGGCAGTCGTCCTCCCCCAGGACCACGCCCTCATCCTCCGTCAGCAGCGCGTGGCCGGGGTAGGACCGGGGCAGCACCGACACCACCTGGACAATGCCTGGTTCCCCGATGGGGAGGGGTGCGAAGGTCCGGTAATCCCGGATGAGGACGTCCGAATAGATGCTGGCGTGGAGATGGCCGCACTCGCACTCGGCGTAGATCGCGCCGGTCTGCTCCACCATGCCGTAGTGGTCCAGGAAGCGGCGGAGGCCGCAGGCCGCCTGAAGGCGGGCCTTGAATTCCTCCTGGGAAACCGCCTCGGACTCCAGCTTCTTCCAGCCCCCGCCGGTCATCAGGAAGGCCTCGGAGAAGTCGAAGCGCTCCTCCAGGCGGAGAAGCTCCTGATACAGGTGCCGCCAGACCAGGAAGGTGAAGCCAAATATCACGAAGGGCTTCCCCCGGTATTTCTCCACAAACGCCCGGAGCTTCTCCACGTTCAGCGTCATATCGCCGTTCAGGACGAAGACCATCTCCCGGGCCGCGAACTGGAGGCCCATCACCGCCGCTCCCCGGGCGGTAAACCGGGTGCGGTCCTTCAGCACCGCCGGGGTGTCCACCACCAGCATGGGCAGGCGGCCCTTCCCCCAGAAGTCCCCCAGAATCCGGAGCATCACCTTCTGCTGGAGCATGGCGGTCTCCCGGTCCGCGAAGATCCGGGAGGCCCGCTGGCCCGTGGTGCCGGAGGAGGTCATGATTTTGAACACCTCCTCCCGGCCCACGCTCAGGAGGTCGAACTCCTTGAACAGCCGCACCGGGAAAAAGGGGATGTCCGCCGGGGTCCTCACCCCGGCCTCGTCATAGCCCAGCGTCTCCAGGAGGCGGGCGTACTCCGGGCAGCGCTCCCGGTGGAGCCGGGTCAGGGCCTTCAGCTCCTCCGTGAGCATCCGGCTCTTCTCCTCCGCCGCCAGGGCGTAGGGGTTCAGCTGGTGAAACGCCTCTATCATGCTTCCCATTCCTCCGCAATCCGCGCCGCGATCCGGCTGTCCGTCAGGCCCGCCTGCTCCCAGACCCAGCGCTGGCTCCCCGCCTCGCAGAAGGCGTCCTGAAAGCCCAGGAAGACCTGCCGGGGGCTCTGGGGCAGCGTGGCCTTGTACTCCGCCACCGCGCCGCCAAGGCCGCCGGTGATCATGTGCTCCTCCACCGTCACCAGGAGGCGGTACCGGGCGAAAATCTCCGCCAGCCCCTCCCGGTCCAGGGGCTTGATGGTGTGCATGTTGTAGACGGCGCAGGAGAGGCCCCGCTCCTCCAGCAGCGCCGCGGCCTTCAGGCTCTCGTGAACCATCAGGCCCGTGGCGATGACGGCGATATCGGTTCCCGCCCTCAGCTCCGCCAGCTTTCCCGGAACGAAGGCATAGTCCTTCTCATAAACGATGGGGCAGCTCAGGCCGCCGCTGAGGCGGATATACACCGGGCCCTCCATGCCCGCCGCCCACTCCACCGCCTTGACGGCCTCCAGGCTGTCCGCCGTGGAGAGAACCGTCAGGCCCGGCAGGGCCCGCAGAAAGGCCAGGTCCTCGGTGGCCCAGTGGGAGATGCCGGACTTGGCCGCCGCCGTCCCGGCGCTGGAGCCGATGAGCTTCACATTGCACCGCATATGGGACAGGTTCTGCCGGACCTGCTCCAGGCTCCGGACGGCGATGAAGGAGGCGTAGGTGGAGGCGAAGACGCAGCAGCCGTCCATGGCCAGGCCCGCCGCCACGCCGATCATATTCTGCTCCGCGATGCCCAGGTTCAAAAACTTCTCCGGGTACTTTTTCGCGAACCGCTCCATGCCGGAGAGAAGGGCCAGGTCCGCCGTCAGCAGCCGGATATCCGCCCTCCCGGAGGCCAGCTCCGGCAGGGCGGCGCCGAACACCGCCCCCCGCTGGCCCATCCGGGCCCACATTTTGATGTTTGCCGGTGTATACTTCATAGCGCTTCTCCCAACACTTCTCTCCGGGCCTGTTCGTACTCCTCCCGGGACAGGCGGTGGTGGTGCCACTCCGGCCGGTTCTCGGCGAAGGAGACCCCCTTGCCCTTCACGGTTTCCGCGATTACGGCGTGAGGACGGCCCGGGGCCGTGTCCCCAAAGGCCTCCAGCAGGGCCCCGGCGTCGTGGCCGTCACAGGGGGAGACGTGCCACCCGAAGCTCTCCAGCCTGGCCCGGAGGTCCCCCAAGCCCATCACCGCATCCGTGTCCCCGTCGTAGGAGAGGTGGTTCCGGTCGACGATGGCCGTCAGGTTGTCCAAGCCGTAGTGGGCGGCGGACATGAAGGCCTCCCAGACGCTGCCCTCGTGGAGCTCCCCGTCCCCCAGGAGGATGTAAATCCGGGAGGGACGGCCCTGCTCCCGGGCCGCCAGAGCCATGCCCGCGCCCACGGACAGCGCCATGCCTAAGCTGCCCCCGGAGTACTCCAGGCCGATCTCCGGCCTCCGGGGATAGCCCGTCAGCCGCCCGCCGTCCTTCTGGAACTCCAGAATTTCCTCCCGGGGGAAAAAGCCCGCCGCCGCCAGGGCCGGAATGTGGGCCAGCACGCAGTGGTTCTTGCTGGGGATGAAGCGGTCCCGGTTCGGGTCCAGGGGGTTCTTCACGTCGAAGCGCAGGACCTCCCCGTAGAGCACCGCGAGAATCTCGATGCAGGACAGGCTCCCACCCACGTGGGAGCCGCCGCTCCCCGCCGCCAGCGCCATGTCCAGCGCGTCCAGCCGCATCCGCTTCGCCAGCTCCGTGAGGCGAAGCACCGTTTCAGAACGTCCGCTCATACTCTGCCACCATCCAAAACCATAATCTGCCCCGTCATGAAGGCCGCGTCCTCCGACGCCAGGTAGACCGCCGCCGCCGCGATTTCCTCCGGGCGGCCCAGGCGGCCCAGGCAGGTCCGCTCCAGCAGCTTCTCCCGCTCTTCCTCCGGCTTGTACGCCCCCATGTCCGTGTCAATCAGTCCCGGGGCGATGCCGTTCACCCGGATGTGATACCGGCCCAGCTCCCGGGCGGCGCAGCGGGTAATCCAGATCATCGCCGCCTTGCTGGACCCGTAGGCCAGATAGCCGGGGCTGGCCTCAATGCCCCCGGCGGAGCACAGGTTGATGATGCAGCCCCGCTTCCGGCGCATCATCCGCCGGGCAATCAGCTGGATGAGCTGCACCTGGGCGAAGACGTTGACCTGATAGACCTCCCGGAGTTTGTCCAGGGGAGTCATGGTCAGCAGGCCGTTGTAGGGAATCCCGGCGCAGTTGAGGAGGACGTCCACGTCCCGCTTCCCGCTCAGGATTTGCTGGACGCCGCTCCGGACCTCGTCCTCCTTCAGGAGGTCGAAGTAGACCGGCGTGATTCCCGCCCCAGTCCGGGCGGCCTCTCCGGCCATGTCCGCCTCAAAGGCCTCGCTGTATGCCCGGGCGCAGGCCCAGATGTCATAGCCCTTCTCCGCGAAGGCCCGGACGGAGGCCCGCCCGATTCCCCGGTTCGCCCCGGTGATGATGATGGTCTTTTCTGTCATTTGAATACCTGCGTACTTTCCGCAATTTCTCTGGCCGGGTTGCCCATGGCGGTCCGGTGGGGGCGGACGCTCTTCATCACCACCGCGCCCATGGCGATCACCGCGTGGTCCCCGATCTCAATGTGGTCCCGGACGCACGCGGAGATGCCCACGTAGACGCCGGTGCCGATGGTGGTGTTTCCCGCCACCACAACGTGGCTGGAAATCTGGCTGTGGGCCCCGATTACCGCGCCGTGGCCGATGAGGGTGATGCCGTTGACATAGACGTTTTCCCCGATCACCGCGCCGGAGGAGATGGAGACGCTGTCCTTGATTACCGCGCCGGGCTTCAGGACGGCGGTGGGGCTGACCACGGCGGTGGGATGGACCACCACGCCCAGGCGGAAGCCGCCGCCGCTGACTTTTTGATAGAGGGCCTCCCGGGAGGCGGGTTCTCCCACCGCGATGACGACCTCGATTTCCTCCGGCCGGAAGGCCTCCGCGAAGGCGGAGAAGGGGTACCTCCGGCAGCCCTGGAATTCCCCGGGCTCCTTGGTGTCGTCGATGAATACCAGCTCTTCCCATTGGCTTTGGAGCTCCTCGCAGAAGCGGATCAGCTCCAGCATTTCCAGGCCGGAGTTCCCGGTGCCGTAGATGGCGAGTTTCATGGCTTTGCTTCCTTCCGTCCCTGTAAAACTGTTTGGTTAATCTGTTCCGTAAACTCCGCCGCGCCGTCGGAATTCAGATGGGTGAGGTCCGCGAAAAGCTCCCGCCGGTCCGCGAACCGGTCAAAAAAATCGAATACCGGGCCATGGGGCTCCGCAATCCGATAAAATTCCTCCCGGAGCTTCCCGGCCCTCTCCAGCGACGCCGGGGTCAGTCCCTCCAGATAATAAGGCGGAACGACCACAGCCGGGGTGATGTTCTCCTCCGCCAGCTCCCGGCAGAAGGCCGCGTACAGCGCCGCGTTTTCCTCCGTCGTCTCGGGATAGTCGTAATACCACGCGCCGTTCAAATCCGCCTCGCCGGCGCCGCCCGGATAACGCCCGCGGTTCTGCTGCTCGTACCTGTGGAAGTGGTAGAACGCCGACACCTTTTCGCCGAACATCCGGTAGTTCTCCACATAGTCCTCCGCCCCCGGAGTCCGGCGGTAGTTGTGCCAGTCGTCCAGGCCCCGGAGGGCAAACATCTGGCCCTCCCGGTAGTGGTACGCGGAGCGGGACATGTCGTAGCTGAAATAGTAATACGGGAACACCAGAAGCGCGGTTCGGACTGCTTTGAGGAGGCCCCGGCGGCGCATGTACTGGAAAATGCGATAGTTATAGTAGAGGTCCAGACCATGCCAGGAGCAATCATAAAAGACAGGCCGCAGCCCCTTTTCATGGATTCCCCGGAGGGAGTAGGACAAACCGAACAGCAGTCCTTCCTCCCCCTGATACTGCGTCTCGATATCGCCTATCAGGTCCACCTGCATGGTCTCTTTTCCCTGACGCAGGAACATGGTGGGCAGAAGGATTTTTTCCGGCGGAACGCCCTGGGTGAGCAGGCCCGCTTTCATATCCGCCAGAATGGCTTCTTTATAGGAAAGGGGGAGGATATAGTCAAAAGCTGCGGCGGCAAGCTCCTCCGGGGGAATGAACCGTTTGCCGTCCAGTACGTCGCTCCGGTAATATGTGTCGGAATAGCCGCTGATCTCATAGCCGCTTCCCAGAAAATACTCGATCTTGCGGCGCAGCTCCACATGCCGGACTCCGTACAGAATGATCTTCTTCACGGCCTTCCGCTCCTCACCGCTCCTCCGGCGGCCAGCCCTTGACGGTCCCGTCTCCCGGCTGGAGCTGGTGGGCCTCCACCAGCCACGCCAGCACCTCCGTCAGCGTCACGATTTCGCCCTTGAACTCCCCCCGGGCCGCTTCCAGCTTCTCCCGCACGCCGTTCAGGTCGCAGACCACCATGCACTCCGCCGGGGGCAGGGGATCGTCTCCCAGGCGGTAGACCGTCATGTGTTCGTGGACCGCGCTGAAATTGTCCAGCTCCACGGCGTAGGCAACGTTCACATGGTCTTTCAGGGCGTCGTAAAACCGGCGGCCCTCCCGGTTCATGCCCAGAATCGCAACGGTATGGAAGCCATGGGCCGCAAAGTATTCGCTGGGGTTTGCCCCCTTCTGCTCCAGGAGAAGCCAAGTATAGAGCAGGTCCCGTTCCTTGCCGGCGAGAGCCAGTTCCTTTTTCTGCTCCCGGTATTTCTCCCGCCACAGCTTTTTCACCAGCGCGCCCCCTGCCAGGGCTCCCAGCCCCGCCGCCAGAACCGCTCTCTTCATGCTTTCGCCCCCTCAATGAACTCCTCAATGCTGAGGACAGGGCCCTGGAAGCCCAGGGCGGGCAGGTCCTTGAACCAGTAGTGGCCCTTGTGGAAGTCAATGATCAGCATCACATCCGCCATATCTGGGCGGAAATCCTGCTTGGCGATTTTGGGGAGGAAGCCGTCGTCCTCCTCCTTCACCCAGGTGAGCTGGAAGGCCAGGTCGATCCCGGCGTCCAGCAGCATTTTTGCCATGGCTTTGGAGAAGCCGGTTTTGCCGTAATAGCCCACCCGCTTTCCGCCGGTTAGGGCCATGCGGGACCGGAGGAATTCCGCCGGGGTAAGGCCCTGCTCGTTCTGGTAGATGTCCAGAAGCAGGCGGTTGTAGGTCTTCTCCTGGCTGAGGGGATGGGGGGCGGCATGGCGGATGTTGTGGCAGCCCCAGTCGTAGACCTTGGGGTCGTTCCAGCACTCGTCCGCCAGGATTTTCAGGTAGGCTTTGTGGTAGGGATGCAGGGGGTTCAGGATGTTTTTGAACCAGTAGGTCTCCGGGTTCATTTTGAACCAGTTGTAAACCGGCCGAAGAGTAATGCCGTCTATCTCGAACTCCCCTGAATGCGCCAGTGTATGCACATAATCCGGGATTTCCCAGAAGTTGCTTTCCTGCACCACCATCGCAACATTCAGCTGGTTGATTGTCCCCTCTCTGCGCAGTCCACTGAGGAATCGAAGATTTTTCAACACGGTTTCCAGATGGTCATACCCGCCGCTGAGGTATTGGTAAACTTTCCGCTGAAGGCTGTTTAATGTCACTGTAACGCTGATATTATGCTCTCCCAGATGGGAAAAACGCTTCCAGTGCGCTTCATCAAACAGTACGCCATTTGTCTCAAATGAAAGCCTGACGTTCTTTTGCTCCGGTCTCATTTTTTCCAGGAGCCTGATAAAGGCGGGATTAGCCAGAAATTCCCCCTGCCCGTTCATATTCAGAGTCTTCGCCCGATCCGCATAAGGAAGCAGCCGTTCCAGCGCGCCATCAATTTTTTCCCGCTCCCCCACTTCGGGGCAATAAATGGAATCCCGGCATGTTGTGCACGCAATATTGCAGATGCGGTCGTTTGCTATATTGATGAACTGCGGTGTCTTCTCTGCTACCGCACATTTTTGCAGCTCCTCTTCGGTCAAATCCGGCAGGTCATCCCGCTCCAAAAATGGGCAGGAGGTTTTCCGGCAGAAAGCAAAGGAACCGTCCAAAATCGATTGGCGGGCCGCCTTTGCCGCCTCCCCATCCCATATTTCTCCTAAATCCTGTTCATACAAATTTCCAATAAGAAAGTGCATCCAGCTGCAGGGCCACACTTCGCCTTCCGGCGCCAGATAAACACTGGTAAAAGGTCTATGACAAAATTTCATCGCTCTATTACTCCATTTCAATCAGCGTTTTCAGGATGTACCAGCAGTACTTTCCCTTCTCATGGCTCTGCGTTACCATCTCCGCCAGATATTTCAGGCGGGTGGGCGACGGGTCCTTCACGCACTCCTCCACAAAGCGGCAGAAACGATAGCCTATCCGCTTGCCAAAATGCTGATCCCGGCGGAGGGGAATGCCGTTCTTCCGGGCCCAGGTCTCCAGGCGGACGGGGTACATGAACATGTCGTAGTTCCGGTAGGGATTTGAGTAATGCTGGGAGAAGTAGTTGTGCCCGTCCTTCCGGTTGACAAAGCGGTAGCAGGAGAGAATTTCGTTGCTGCAATAGATGGGGCCCATGGTGAGGAGGAACAGGAATGTGGTTTTATCGCCGACGTTGCGGTGGGCTTTGTAGCAGATGGTATCGTCGCCTTGATAGGCGTTGCGGTACATCAGCGTCCCCGCCTGAGCGGGAATGTCCCAGCTGTCTATAAGATCGTTCAGCGTAAACTCTTTCTTGCTCCATGCAAATTGGGGTACGCGGGTATAGTCCGGGCGGCCGTTTTCGTCTACTATCAGGCACTTGCTGCAGCAGCCGCTGTACTCGGGATGGGCCTCCAGAAACTCCCACTGCTTCTGCATCTTGCGGGGGTCCAGCCAGTAGTCGTCGCCCTCCAGGCACGCGAGATAGGCGCCTCGCGCCCGGTGGCTCAGGTCCCAGCCGTTTCGGTTCGCGCCCAGATTTTTAGGCCGCAGTACCGGGCGGATGATGTCCGGGTAGCGGGCGGCGTATTCCCGGATGATATCCGGTGTGCGGTCCCAGGAGGCATCGTCGCCAATCAGGATTTCATAGCGAAGGTCCGTCTCCTGAGACAGGACGCTGTCCAGTGCCTGGGCAATGTAGTTTTCGTGGAAAAAGGTCAGCATAACGACGCTGACGTCAATTTGTTCCTGGGACATTCGAATTCCCCCTTACACGTACTTCTCCTTACAAATATGCGTACAGCACGGTGTCCAAAATGTCATTTGAATGCTGCCGGACAGACAGCTTGTATTTGGGATTGATTTCTTTTACCTTTAACGCCACGCGATACATATCAAAGGCACTGTGATAGATACAGATTGCCATTTTGGGCATATCCCGCTGAAGAACCCGTTTAGCTCCGCGCAGCATTTTACATTCAAAGCCCTCAATATCCGCTTTGAGAAACGAAATCGTCTGCTCCCGAAAATAATCGTCGACAGAATATACGCAAACGCCTTCCGTGCTGTCCTCTCCTTCTCGCAAATTGTATCCTATATCAATCCCGTCCGCAGCCTGCGCCGGTTTCAAGTGTTGAGTCTTATCCCCAATCCCTGCCTGAACCAGTTCAATCTGTCCGGAAGAAATCTTCCATTTCTGTTTCAAGGCCGCCGTTTGCCGGGTTAATTCCCTGAAATTGCTCTCGGAGGGCTCAAACGCAAAAATTCTGCCGAATTGTCCCTGTCTTTCCGTCAAGTACTGGTCCAGCGTATCTCCAGTGTAGGCACCGCAGTCCACATAAACCTCTGCCGGATCCACAGCTGTGAATTCCTGCACCGCATAATAGGACCTGTCCCGCACAAGCGTCTGGTCCTGTTCACAGCGCATCATTCTAAGCAGGATCATATTGGCATAGGTGTGCTTTGATAAGTCATCCTCCAACATGTCATAGACGGCCAGAACTTCCGCCGAATGGCGGCAGAACACATATTCGTCCAAAGATGTAAAATTTTCCGCTCCCTCGATTGGGTTCCGGCGCAGGGACTCCCCAATAATGCGGCGGGTTCGCGTTACGTCGCTGCAAATCAGAATGATGAAGCCTTTGCATAATTCGTGCGCTTCTTTAGCATTTACAATGGGCTTCCCGTGAAAATATGTACCCTGTTTGGAAGGAGTGTCATCAATGAAGCAGACAATGTCCCCCCAACACCCATTCTCTTCCACATCCGCAGAAAACCAGCGCTCCGCAGAGTTGCCCGCACCGTAAACGGCGATTTTCCGGCTGTCGTCGAATTTCCGGCTCAGGGCCTGGGCCAGCTCCTCCCGGAGGATTTTTGTGTTCATATCCTTCATTTACGCTACTCCTTCGCATTTTATTGCCGTGGGCAGCACTGTCAAATGTATGCGTAAAGAACCGTCTCCCAGATGTCACAATAGTGCTGCCGGACAGCAAACTTGTAATCGGGGCAGACTGATTTAATCCAAAGCGCTATCCGATACATGTCAAAAGGCATGTGGTAGATGCAGATCGCCAGTTTGGGCCGGTCCCTCTTGATCGTCTTTTCCGCGCCATGGAGCATCTTCCATTCATAGCCCTCGATATCCGCTTTCAGGAAGGTGATCGGTTGCTCCGCAAAATAGTCATCAATAGAAATCACGGGGATATCCCCGTGAGCGCTTTCTCCGGAAAGCGCTCGGCCATTTGTCATCACGCCGCCTTTTTCATAGTGCTTTACTTCCGTCTGATAGGACCGCTCTCCTACCCCGGCTTGAATCAGCTGAATCCGATCCCCGGAAACCGCCCACTCATTCTTCAGGCGCTCAACACGGCACTGCATGGCACGGTATAGCTCATCCATCGGTTCAAACGCATACACCTTTTTGAACATCCCACTGTGAGCCATCAAATACTGTTCCAGCGTGTCGCCCACATAAGCGCCGCAGTCCACAAAAACCTCGTCGATATTCAGCTTTGCAAATTCGCTCACGGCAAAGTATTGCTGTCCGCAGACAAGGGTCTGGTCCTGCTCCGCTTTTCCCATTCGGGCCTGAATCATGTTGGAATAGGTCGCTTTGGACACAGGGTCCTCCAGCATATCAAATACCGCCAGCACCTCTTCAGCGTGCTTGCTGAATATGTACTCCTCCCATTCCATACAGATTTCCGCATTTTCAATGGGACTCTTTTCCAGGGAAGCCGCCATTTTTTCTCTGGTCTCGGGAAGGAAGCTGCAAAGCAGAATCAAAAACGATTTGCACGTTTCCTGGGCTTCTTTCAGTGTGATTACCGGCTTGCCGCAAAAAAGGGTTCCTGCCTTGCCGGGGGTATCATCTATAAAACAGGTCGGAACAACGTCCCCTTCCAGGAAAGAGGCGAACCAGTGCTCCGCAGTATCGCCCGCGCCGTAGACGGCGATTCCGTGGCTGTCGTCGAATTTCCGGCGCAGGGCCTGGGCCAGCTCCTCCCGGAGAGCTTTTGTGTCAGTTTGATACATGTTTCCGTTCCTTCCTGTTTTCGTTCTCTTACCAGTTTCCGTACATCTTTTCATAATAGTCCCGGTATTCCCCCGAGACGATTGCCTCCCACCAGGGGCGGTTTTCCAGATACCACCGGATGGTCTTCCGGATGCCTTCCTCAAAGTCCGTCTCCGGTTTCCAGCCCAGCTCCCGCTGGAGCTTCCCGGAATCTATGGCATACCGCAGGTCATGGCCCTTCCGGTCCGCCACGTATGCAATCAGGCTCTCCGGCTTCTTCAGCTCCCGGCAGATGCGCTTTACCAGGGCGATGTTCTCCATCTCGTGGTTCCCGCCGATGTTATAGACCTCCCCGGGGACGCCCTTCCTTACGATCACGTCAATCGCCCGGCAGTGGTCCTCTACATACAGCCAGTCCCGGACGTTCTTCCCCGTGCCATACACCGGCAGCGGTTTATCCTGCAGGGCATTGGCGATCATCAGCGGAATCAGCTTCTCCGGGAACTGGCACGGGCCGTAGTTATTGGAACACCGGGACACCGTCCCCGGAAAACCGTAGGTCCGGCAATAGGCCAGAGTCAGCAGGTCCGCCGAGGCCTTGGAGGCGCTATAGGGCGAACTGGCGCTCAGGGGCGTCTCCTCCGTGAAGCGCAGCTCCGGGCGGTCCAGGGGCAGGTCCCCATAGACCTCGTCGGTGGACACCTGATGGAACCGGGGTGTGCCATATCTCCGGCAGGCATCCAGCAGCGCCGCCGTGCCCATGACGTTGGTCCGGAGGAAAACCTCCGGGTCCTCGATGGAACGGTCCACGTGGCTCTCCGCCGCGAAATTTATCACCGCGTCCGGGCGCTCCTCCTGAAACAGGCGGTCCATCGCCTCCCGGTCGCAGATGTCCGCCCGGACAAACCGGAACGCTTCCCGCTCCAGCACTCCCGACAAGGTGGAGAGATTCCCCGCATAGGTCAGCCGGTCCGCGCACACCACCCGGTCCTCCGGATGGGCATCCAGCCAATAAAAAATGAAGTTCGCGCCGATGAATCCGGCGCCGCCCGTTACCAGAACCGTCATATGCCGCCCTCTCCGCTCAATACGAAAATTTGTTCTCCGCCACCCGGAGAAGATGCTCTCCGTAGGGGGACTTCCCATACAGCGCCGCCGCTTCCCGCAGCTCCCGCTGGCCAATCCACTTCGCCTGATAGGCGATTTCCTCCGGCGCGGAGATGACTACCCCCTGCCGGTTCTGCACCGCCTCCACAAACACCGAGGCCCGCATCAGGCTGTCCACCGTTCCCGTGTCCATCCACGCGAACCCCCGGCCCAGCACATGGACCCGGAGACGGTCCTCCGCCAGATAGAGCCGGTTCAGGTCCGTGATCTCCAGCTCCCCCCGGGCGGAGGGCGTCAAACGCTTCGCCATCTCCGCCGCCCGGCCGTCATAGAAATACAGGCCCGTGACGCAGTAGTTGGACTTGGGTGCCTTCGGCTTCTCCTCCAGGGAGAGGATTCGGTAATTCCCGTCAAACTCCACCACCCCGAAACGCTCCGGGTCCCGGACGTAATAGCCGAAAATCGTGGAGCGGCCATTCCGGGCATGCTCCACCGCCGCCCGGAGGCCCTTGCGGAACCATCCGCCATAAAAAATATTATCCCCCAGCACCATGGCGCAGGGCTCCCCCCCGATGAAGTCCTCGCCTATGAGAAAGGCCTGGGCAAGGCCCTCCGGGCGGGGCTGCCCGGCGTAGGACAGGCGGATGCCGAAATGACTCCCGTCTCCCAGCAGGGTCTGAAACCGGGGGAGGTCCTCCGGCGTGGAAATCAGCAGGATATCCCGAATGCCCGCCAGCATCAGGGTGGACAGGGGATAGTAAATCATGGGCTTGTCATAGACCGGCAGCAGCTGCTTGGACACCACCGCCGTCAGCGGATACAGCCGCGTGCCGGAGCCTCCGGCCAGAATGATACCCTTCATGTCGGGCCTCCTTCCCTCTTTTCCCTCCGGCAGTCCAGCACCGCTCCGCAGACCCGCTCCACCGTCTCCGGGGTCATGTCCCCGTACATCGGCAGGCACAGCACCTGAAGGCTGGCCCTCAGCGCCACCGGCGTTTCCTTCGGGTCATACCGCCCCCCGTAGCACGGGAAGCCGCTGGTCAGCGGGTAGAAATACCTCCGGGCCAGGATTCCCCGCTCCGCCAGGGCCCGCCGGACCTGCTCCCGGTCCGCGCCAAAGGCTTCCCCGTCAAAGAACACCGGGAAATAGGCGTGGTTCGGCTCCACCTCCGGCTGGACCGCCTTCAGGCGGAGGCCCGGAATTCCCTCCAGCCTCTGCCGGTACGCCGCCTCTACCCGGCCCCGCTTCTCGATCTCCTCGTTTACGTGCCGCAGGTTGCACAGGCCCATGGCCGCCCGGAACTCGTCCAGCTTGGCGTTGCCCCCCAGGCTCTCCGCCGTCTCCGGGCTGCTGAAGCCGAAATTCTTCAGCCGGGCCAGCCGCTCCCCCACCGCCGGGTCCCGGAAGCACGCCCCGCCGCCCTCCAGGGTGTGGAAGACCTTGGTGGCGTGAAAGCTGAAACAGGAAACGTCGCCAAAGGCCCCCGCCCCCAGGCCCCTGTACCGGACGCCGAAGACGTGGGCGGCGTCATAGAGGACCTTCAGGCCGTGCCTTCCGGCGATGTTTCCCAGCGCCTCCACATCGCAGAAGTTCCCATAGACATGGACGGGGAGGACGGCGCAGGTCCGGGGGGTAATCCGTTCCTCCAGCTTCGCCGGGTCCATGGTCAGGGTAACGGGGTCCACGTCGCAGAACACCGGCGTCAGCCCGGCGCGGACAATGGCCTGGGTGGTGGAGGCAAATGTGAAGGGCGTGGTAATCACCTCTCCCTCAAGCTCTAGCGCCTGAAGCGAAAGCTCAAGGGACAGGTGCCCGTTTGTCAGAAGGTCCATCCGGGGCGCGTCCAGAAACGCCGCCAGCTCCTCCAGGAGGCGCTGGTGCTTCGCGCCCATGTTCGTCAGCCAGCGGCTGTCCCACAGGTCCTGAATCTCCCGGCAATACTCCTCAAACGGGGGCATTGAGGACCGGGTCACGTAAATGGTTTCCATAAATTACGCCCTCCTGTTTTCACCCCTCCGGCACCCAGCTCAGCTCCCAGGGCGTCAGCGGGACATCCGGCTTCACCCGCTCCCCGTGGAAGTCGCTGCCGCCGGTGACGCGGAGCTCATACCGCTCCGCCAGGCGGAGATAAAAGGCCGTCTGCTCCGGCGTGTGCCGGGGATAGAAGCACTCTATGGCATCCAGCCCCTCCGCCTTCAGGCTGCGGACCAGGGACTCCAGCGCTTCGTCCTCCAGCCCCACCTGATAGGGGTGGGCCAGGGAGGCTTTGCCTCCGGCGGAGCGGATGGCCTCCAGGCAGGTCCGGGCGGAGGCCTTGAACCGCTTCACCTTCTCGTGGTACTCCGGCGTGTCCAGGTACCGGTCAAAGGCCTCCCGTGGGGTCTTCACAAAGCCCCGGCGGACCAGGGCCTGGGCAAAGTGAGGCCGCCCGATGATGTTCCCCCCGGCCATCGCCTCCACCTCCTCCAGGGTCAGGCCGCAGCCCTTCTCCCGGAGGTAGTCCAGAATGCGGTATTTCCGCCGGTCCCGGCCGGTCCGGAACTGTTCGCAGAGCTCCCGGAGGGCCGGTGCGCCGGGGGTGACGCCATAGCCCAGGATGTGGAGGTGTTCGTACTCCGCCGCCCCCAGCTCCACCCCCCGGATCACCCGGAGGCCCAGGGTTTTCCCGGCGCTCACCGCCTCCTCCACGCCGTCCAGGGTGTCGTGGTCCGTCAGGGCCAGGACCTCGATTCCCCGGTCCTTCGCCAGGCGGACCAGCTCTTTGGGGGCGTACTGCCCGTCGGAGGCCGTGCTGTGGGTGTGCAGATCCGCCTTCATGTTCCCTCGCCTCCGTCCAGCGCCCGCAGGATGTCGATGGTCTCCCGGATGCCGGTATCAATGTCATAGGCGGCCCTCCAGCCCAGGGCCCGGAGCTTTTCCCCGTTCAGCAGGGCCTTGCCGGCGGTGGAATACCCCCGCCGCTCCGTCTCGTCCGGCAGGTCGAAGACCACTTGCTTCCCGGCGTGGTCCGCCGCGATGGCCGCCAGCTCCTTCAGGGTGATGTCCGACCCCGCGTCCGCCAGATTATAGGCCTCGCCGGCGGCTCCGGCCAGGAGGACCCAGAGGATTCCCAGCACCGCGTCGGCGGCATGGGCGTAAGAATACAGCTGGTTCCCCGCGCTTTTCAGGACGATGTCCTCCCCCCGGACCGCCTTCTTGATGAACTGGGCCACCGCCTTGGTATCGCTCATCCGCATGGTGGGCCCGTAGCACCGGGGCAGGCGGAGGATGGCCGCGTCCACGTGCCGCTCCGCGATGTAGGCCTGGCAGAGGGCCTCCCCGGCCCGCTTGGCCTCCGGATAGCCCGCCCGGAGGGTGTTGCAGTTCAGATAGCCGCAGTAGGTCTCGGAGAAGGTCTCCGTGTCCCCCCGGTTTTCTCCATAAATTTCCACGCTGGACAGCAACAAAAGGCGGCTGCCGGGTACCCGCGCCGCCTCTTCCAAAAGATTCCGCGTCCCCAGCACATTGGCGAGGATCGTATTCACCGGCTCCGTGGCATAGGCCACCGGGTGAGTCGTGCTGGCGGCGTGTATCCAGAAGTCCGGCGCCTCCGGCAGGGGGGCCAGCGGTTCGCTGACGTCCTGCTCCACAAAAGTAAACGAGGCGTCCCCCATCCAGCGGGGGAACCGGCTCTCCGCCGCCGGACGGTTCCGGCCCGCCGCCAGAATCCGGCACCGCCGCTCCGGGGGGAGCGTTTGATTCCGGGTCATGACGGCGTCAATCAGCAGGCTGCCCAGCATTCCTGAGCCGCCGGAGAGGTACAGGGTTTTTCCCTCCAGGCGGCTCCAGCGGGGAAAGCGGTCCAGGCCCCTCAGCATATCCTGGTATTGCCGGTTTTCCAAGAGCTCCATTCGGTCCTCCCCTATTTCAGCCAGCCGTCCTTCTCCATCTTCATGTAGGTCTTGAACAGCTCGAAGTCGTCTTTTGTGGTCAGCTTGATATTCTTCTCCGACCCGGCGGCGAAGTACAGCCGCTCGCCAAGGTCCGCCATCAGCGTATTGGCGTAGGTGGAGGCCTGGATTCCCACGTTCTCCGAAAACGCCTTCTCATAGGCCCACAGCAGCTTCCCATAGCGGTAGGCCTGGGGCGTCGACACCCGGCGGAGGGTATCCCGGGGGATGTACTGGGTGGTGGAGATCCCGTCTCCCGAGACAAAAATCTGCTCGTTATAGGGCAGGGACGTCACCGCGTTCCCGTGCTCCCGGCACTTTACCAGGACGTCCGTGAGGACAAAGTCCTCCACCATCGGGCGGATGCCGTCGTGTATCACCACGATGTCCTCCGGGCCGCAGGCCTCCCGCAGGGCGAAAACCCCGTTGCGGATGGACTCCTGCGCCGTCTCCCCGCTGGGCGTCACCCAGCGGAGCTTGCCGATGTCGAACTGCTTCGCGTAGGCCGTGAGCATCTCGCTCCAGCCCTCCAGGCAGACCACCTCAATGGCGTCGATCTCCGCGTGGCGCTGAAAGCCCTCCAGCGTGTAGACGATCACCGGCTTGTCGTATACGTTGAGAAACTGCTTGGGTATCTCCTGCCCCATCCGGTGGCCCTTGCCCCCGGCTATGATCAAGCCTATATTCATAAGCGGCCCCTCTTACAGCCTCAGTTCCTTCTCCAGCCGGTCCACGATGGCCTCCGGCGTCTCTTCGCCGTCGTTCTGGATGACAATGTGGGAGTGCTCCGGCTCGTCATAGGGCAGGTCCACCCCCACCACGTTCTTCGCACCCGAGGAGTACAGCTTCTTCTGGTCCCGGCGGTACAGGGTCTCCCGCGTCACCCGGACGTAGATTTCCCGGTACTGCTCAATGTTCTCCCGGTTCCACCGGCGGACGTCGGAATACATGGAAATGCTGCACACCACCACGTCCTTCCCCTGGTCCGACAGGCTCTTGCAGGTCCGGAAGGTGTTATACGCCCCCGCCCGCCGGGCCTCTGTGGTATAGCGGTCCTCTTTCAGAATCGCGCCGGTGTCCGGGCAGAAATCCCCGGACGCCCCCCGCAGCTGGTCCCCGTCAAAGAGCACCGCGTCCGGGCTGCGCTGCTTCAGGCGCTGGTAGAACAGCCCGCCGATGGTGGTCTTTCCCGCTCCGGCCAGGCCGGTGAAAAAGTACACCGTTCCCTTTTTTCCCACGCTTTCGTTTCCTCCTCATTGGTGGTCTTTCTCAATCTGCTCAATCCGCGCCCGCAGGAACGCAATCCCCTTTTGCAGCCGCGCCCGCTGTTCGTCTCCGCACTCCTCCATTGAGGCCCGGAGCGCAAGGTCCAGCATCCGCTCCAGCAGGTACTGCACCTCCGCCAGGGCGTCCATGTCCTCCATGGGTCAGTGGTACAGCGGCTGGACCAGCAGCGCCGGGTCCGGTTTCAGCAGGGGCATCATCCGCAGGGGCTGGCCGTTCCGGTTCACGAACCGCAGGCCCTCCAGCAGGATTTTTGTGTTTGCGCGGCGGTTCCGGTCGAAGGCCGCCATGTAGTTCTCCAGGAGCTGGGCCCGGATTTCCTCCGCTTCCTCCCCTTCCAGGGGTTCGTCCTTGCGGGTGATTTTCGCTGAGGCGAACACCCGCGTCCAGCTGATGCGGATATAATGGTCCAGCGTCGTGAAGCCGCTGATCAGCTCCTCCGCACGCTGTTCGTCTACCGGCGCGCCGTCGTAATACAGGAAATGATACCCATAGTATTCATAGGCGTCCCGGAGGAAGTATTCGATGAAGTACCGTTCGCCGTCGTTGGCGTATTGATCGTAGGTCCGGTAGACCGTGTCCGTGTTGAAGCCCACGCAGTAATCTCCGCCCATGTTCGGGTCGTGCTCACCTCCGGAGGAGCAGTAGGTCATGGTCTCCGTGTAGGGCAAATCCAGGAAGGCCGCCAGGGCCCGGAAGGTGGCTTCCGGGTTCAGCTTTCCGTCCTCGAAGCGCACGACGATGCTGTCCGCGTACAGGCGGTCCTCCGGGTCCATCATGAAGCTGCGGTTGAAAATGCGCTCCGAAATCGCGTCGCTGACTACCGTGATCGGCTTCGTGTTTTCGTCCAGGGCCAGCGGCTCCTTCTCCCGGGCCGCCGCGTCTGCCTCCGCCATGAAATGCATGAATTTCACCGTGGCTCCATGGCTGGTAGTGAAGCGCCGCATGGGCGTGAAAGTTTTGATATACTTGAAGTTTCGGAAGATCGGGGACTCATGGAGCTCGTCATAGTTCTCCGCTTCCAGCACCGTCTGGTTCCGCTCGTTTACCCGGAGCTTGTACACGATGTTGGGGAAGTGGGGCTGGAAAAATACCGCCGGGGCGATGCGGGAGTTCGGGTCCATGCCCGCGGTTGCGAGTTCGTCCCGGAGGAAGAAGGCTACCATGTAATCCCGGTCCGTGCGGCCTTTCATGCGGTACAATTCTTCTACAATTCGGGGACTGCCCCACTCCTTCAGCGTCTCGATGCACACGCCGAGGCTGGGGGATTTTTCCACTACGTCCCGCAGCTCCTGCACGCCGTCTTTGACGGAGCTCAGCATCACCGAGGGGAGGCTGAGGAGGTTGGGGTGGAAGTCGAAGACCTCGTTGAAGAAGTCGCCGCCGTTGTGGGTGGACAGCTGGGTGTGCCAGATCAGGCGGGTGATTTCCCGGATGCCCACGGGCTTTACTTTATACTGACTGTAATCTATGCCGTAACGTTCTTTGAAGTCGATGGGGTACAATTCTTTCTCCGTTTCAAAGAGGAAGACGATTTTTTCTTCCTCCAGAATTGGACGGAGATTCAGGCATTGCAGGCAGGAACAGAAGGTTTTCCAGTCGGAATAGTGCAGGTACAGGTGGTTTTCCCGGCCCGCGTCCTCGCTCCGGCGCACGTTGTCCCGGAGATATTCCAGCTCATATTGTGAATAAACGTCTTCCGCCAGAATCGGGTTCTCCAGATCGTGGAAAAAGTTCCGGCTTACGACGGGATGTTTGAAGTTAATATATTCCCCAAAACGCTCTTTTTCCGTGTCAAAGGGAACATAGCCGTTGTCATCGTACGGAAAAAAGCAGATGGGAAGGTCCTCGAAGGATGGGAAATCCTTTCGGAAGCAATATGAATATTTTTTCAGGAGCTTGCAGTTCCGCTCGTAGCGGCTGCGGAGCTGTTTTACGTTGGGTTCGTAGAACGCTCCGGCCATCAGGGGGAGAATTTCCGCCCGGAAATGGCCCTCGTTGAATAGCTTGATAAACGCGGTGTAGGAGATCCGGTAGTTTCCTCCGGATTGCAGGATGTAGGCCGCCGCCTCCAGCTCTCC
>JBCLRG010000020.1:0-50309 GCA_041223955.1 Oscillospiraceae bacterium 38-13
GCCCTTTATTTCCGGGCTGTGGTCTGCCTTGCCTGTATCCTTCTCTGGTTACTTTGACGGTTTTCAAACAGACTCTAAGGGATGCTCCTAAAATTTGCATACTTGAATCGGCAGAATATGTGTTTATCAAATATAAAGAATTAGGTGGTAATAGCAAGGTGGCAAAGGGTGCCGAATTAATCAAAAGCTTGGTCATATAAGCGTGGGTTGTCTCATGTAATATCCTTAACTGTGATTTACTTCCGACAGATTCGGATAGGTCCGGGTGGTGGAGACGGTGCCGGTCTTGGTGGTCTGGCCCGCCGCCTCTCTGGCCTCGCAGACTTGCGCGTGGAGGCTGAGGGGCACCTGAGCGCAGAGATTCTTTTTCTGTTCCATGCTGCCGTTCTCCTTCCCGTTTGTTGTAACGACAGTATAGCCGGAAAGCATTGAGAAAGCTATTACCAACACCACCGAAGAACGCTGAACAGACGAAGCAGAAGCAACAAGGGCGGGGAATGCCCCTTTGAAGCGAAAACCTCCCCTGGGGCCGCCGAATCCATCGGCCAGCTCCAGGGGAAGAGGTGGTTTTTCTCTTTTTTGGAAAGACAGGGAGTTCGGTTCCAGTAGGTTGCTGGAATCTTACAAAATCGGCGTTTTTGTATCTTTGGTGCGTTATTTTTATTTTGCGTTTCCGATTTTTCCCAATGCCTCCTTTTTGTTTTCTCTTTTGGGAGAAATCTTGCCCTTATAAGCAAAAATCCCGCACCGAAGTGCGAGATTTTTGCTTGCATCTCGTTTGTCAACGAAACTTGAATTGCCCGCCCACTTTCGAACCCCGCTGCTTCTGTGGGTGACACTTCAAACAACCCTTAATATTTACGAATGCAACAATATTTTTCTCATATCGTAGGCCCTTAATTTGGCCCTACGGGCTCTTCAATAACCGCCGCCGCTTCCTCTGACACTGGCTGAATCTCTACCTCATCTGAAGCGGTCAGTCCCTCTTCCATCGCGAGGAAGCGGTCATAGTCGCTTTCGTACAATCGGTCCTGAATGATCCGGTATCGTTCAAATTCACTTTCTGCGTGGGCCTTTGCAATCTCAGCCGTAATCGTTCCAGTATTTGTCAGCATCTCCCGATCATCTGCCATCAGGAAAATGTCCAGCCGCTTGGCCCATCTTCCATCGTCATGGGGATATGACGCCGCGCCCGATCCTCCGCCAAGTCGAGGTATGCGGATACGATACGTTCCAGGGAATACAGCTCATCCTCTGTCAGATAGTTTTTTGCGATGGAGACGTCGTTCTTCATGATTTTTCCGAGAGGTGCTTCCTTCCAGGATGTCAGCCCCATGTGAGGCTGGTCCGCATTAGCCCGGTGATGGATCAACTCGGCAACGGTGTACCCATGGACCGCAAAGTGCATCTTGTTCTGGACCTTGGCAAAAAACTCCTTGGTCGTTTTCGCCGTCCTGTCGTAGTCAAGGGCCGTGGCGTATATGTCCATAATTTTCTGATAAAACTTCCTTTCAGACAGTCGGATCTCCCGAATTTTCTCCAGCTGTTCCTCAAAATATTTCTCCGTCAGAACCGCGCCGCCGTTTTTCAGCCGCTCCTCATCCATGACCCAGCCCTTGATCGTGTAGTCCTTGACGATGGCGTTGGCCCATTTGCGGAATTGAACGGCCCGCTCATTGTTTACCTTGAAGCCCACCGCAATAATCATCTGCAAATTATAGTGATTTACCTCGCGGCTGATCTGACGCTGGCCCTCAGATTGAACTATCCGAAATTTTCGGATGGTTGCTTCTTTTTCTAACTCGGAATCCTCAAATACTTTGCTGATGTGGTAGTTGACGGTTCGCACGTCTACATTGTACAACTCCGCCATCATCTTTTGAGTAAGCCAGATGTTCTCGTCCTCGTAGCGCATCTCTATACTTTCCGCGCTATCACCGGTGGATGCCACAAAGGTGAGGTACTCGGCGGCACTGGAACGGATGCTTATTTCTGCTTCCTCATAAACATCCTCCATAGGGTGCTCCAACCAATTATGGATTGACAGCTTCACATATTTTCGAGGCAGTAGTACGGATTGTTTTCGGCCAGTGTCAACATGAGTCTTAAATACTGACACTTTCCGAGCCATTCTTTCGCTGGACTTGAACTTACTTTTTCTAAGTATATCACATCTGAGCCGATAAGTCGAGAGAACTCTGCCTGCAAAATGTAATTAGATACAGCTATACCTGCTGAGAATTACGGTTTTAAAATTTTAGCTCAAGAGACGGCTTCCAGCGTACGCTTTACATCGCTCAACTTCCAAGGAGCATCCTGCCTCATGCGATTTTTTTCCTTTAATACATCAGCTGTATAGGAACAGAACCTGAAAGCGACTTCATTTTCTTCCCGCGTCCCTTGATGGGATTGCAGGATTGTCATTACAGCTTCAGGTTCGGCAGCTCCGCACACTGCGAGAGCATTGCTTAGGTTTGTACGCAATGAGCAGAACTCCCCATCTTGAAAATCAGGAGATAGGGCAATTTTCATCAGTTCTTCTAGCAGCGGGAGAAATCTGGAGTTGCGCAGAGTTGAAATTGCTTGTGTTGGTCCACTGAGAGAATCGTTACGTTTCTCTGGAATTGTCTGATTCTTTCCGGCTAATCTAATATACTCACGCAACGCCATCTCGCTTCCAAGGGTAATCAAATGCGCCATTAGCTCGGTGGAAGGCGCGGCCTGGAATTGCCGTTCCATTGCAATGCGTAAATGTTCTTTTGAAAGATCAGGGCAGAGCCGCTCCATATTCAGTAATGTGTTTTCGTCCGCGAAGGGAAGAAGTTCTTCCTGGATACAGTAAGTACCAAAAAACTTGTATAAATACTCTATGGCGGCTGTTCTTGCTGACTCATCTTCCTCTACAACGTCAACAGTGGCTTGTCGAATGTCTTCGCAGCCACAATTCATGCAGTATTGGATATGATCTCGCAGTACAGTTCCGTGGACTTTTTGCGTCTTGATGTTTTCTGTGATGCGCTGCAGAAGCATTTTCTCTGGAAGATGTGCTTTAAGAAACGTATACTTTTGAATGTCGTCATCATCGGAAAAGCAGAAATACGGGAGTTCCGTCATCCGTAAGAGCGCCTGTTCCCCCGGCACAAGCTCTAAATATACGGTAAGGGAAACCACTGCGACGATGAAGACTGAAACCTGAGGGGATGCCCCGTTGTATGTGACAGCATTTTCCAAAAGGCCCTGTTCGTATAAGGGTTGGATCATTTGACGCAAGACCGATTTGTGTTCATTTGATATGTGAAGGTCTTTTGCATTCCGGATGGATAGAGATGCCTCCAATATTACAAACCGATTCCAGTCAAGTGATTGAATGGCGTCTTTCGCCTTTGTCGATTCTTGAACATGACGATGCAGACCGTAATTTAGCTTCATGAGCAGGGAGCCGAATTCATATTTTCCAAACGAATGGATCAGGTCTTTCACTGTGGGATTAGGAAACTGCGTCTTTTCAATGGAACGTAAAAGCAGCTGCTCTGCCTTTGCCTTGTCAAAGAGAAGTTCAAAATATTCCTGTCTCCGTGCTTGTTCTAATCTCTCATAATCGACATGAGGCTTTCTCTCCGGGAGGGTGATGCCGTCAATTTGCAGGATTAGGTTTTTATATTCCTGGTATTGAGCGTCGTCGGTATGTCTTGCCACAAGTTCCTGAAACAACGTGTGCTCTTTCAATTTCCCATCGCAGTATGCTTTGGCCACATATGTCAGATTTTCCGGTTGATAGAATAGAGCGTCTAAATCATAATAGCGCTCCGCATCGCCGCAAAGTTCAACCACAGCGTTTTCGATAGTACCGGTTGCTTCAAAAAAGTGAGCAATAGTGCGCATCTCCCTTTGTGAACAGTGCTTTGCCAAAGAAATGTAACAATTGATGAGCACTTGGTAATACTCCGTTTGACCTTCGGAAAACTGCTCTGCCGCCTTCACACAAAGGTCCTCAAAAATCTCGCCCTCTTCATATATGGACTTCGGTCTCATCTGAGACAAATACTGGAGGACCTGCTGGATACTCTCTGGCTCTGTCAATGCCTTTAGCCCGTCCACTAAGGCAATCGTTTCATTGGATATTCGATTGTTTCCATGGGTAAAAGGGATGCCATCCAGGAAAAATTGAACATGCGCGTTGTGCTGGCCGGAGCGAGTCAGCAGTTGATACATTCCCCAACGGACTTGAGAATTAGGACAATCAGTGTATTTTGCGGTCAATTCAGCCGCAATCTCTGAGGTGACCAGTTTCAGGCTTGACAGGGCTTCCAGAGCGTTATAACAAAGCCCTTCATTGCCGTTGACGGGAGCTGTACAGCAGACCAGCAAAGCTTGAGCCGTTTCACTCTGACGGCCAAAGAGACGGGGGAAATATTTCAGCAGGTGAATTGCTGAAATCTGAGACACTCTATGCACTGGTTGGCGGATCTTATCCAGCAGAAATTCCAACGACTCTTCACAGCAGGCAAACACCGCCAATTGCTCCAGGTTGAACAGGCTGTCGCTGAGCCAGAGCATCTTTTCCTCCCGCTCCAAAAAGATCGTCTTGAAAATACTCACCCGAACATCTAATTCCAAATGGTCCGGTTCAAACTTCACCAGCGCGGAGGGGATATGTTCCAGGGCCCAGGATTTCACATCCCATTCCCGCGCAATACTGACGAAAAATCCGAATGTATTCACCCAGGACATTTTAATGTCCTGTCCGTCGCTGAAATAACGGATTGCGTCTTCCCGCGGCAGGGTGGAGAGAAATTTCGCGGCTAAATATTCCTTGAAGTTATTGTGAGAAAAACGCCAGCGGGTTCCCTCTTTTCGGAGCAGGCCGCTGTATTTGAGCAGCTTACGATCCTCCAACCCGAAAAGCTCCTGATACTCTCCGACATCATCTAGGACTGATGTCTGCATCAGCTGCATGGAAAACGCGGCTTTTTCTAAGAGTACGAACAAATCCCGCCGCCGCTCTTCCAGGTCCCCCTGAAATTTTTGGCCGTCCAATTGGAAGCTCTCCGTGATTAGATAGTCCATGACCTCCGTTTTGCTAGGTAGCTGTCCGTGCTCTTGATAGAGGCGGACCAGTCTCGCCAAATAGAAGGGATTTTGCAGAAGATATCCAGTATCCGACTGTTTGACAGCCGCCATAAAGCAATCTGTATCGACAGCCTGCCTGAATAAATATCCCTGGATATCGGTGTCCGTCAAGTCGTCCAAATCAAAGACCCGAAAGTCCCGGAAGGTTTGAGACTGGTTTTCAATCTCCGCCTTACAAAAATTGCTACGGGAGGAAACGACTACTTTGACAGACGGATGGTCCTTTATAAACGACTGAAGTCTCCGCATAAACTCATCGCGTTCGTCTTCCTGCATCTCATCATACCCGTCAAAAAGCAGCACGAGATATTCTGCTGGCAAAGTGCGATAAGCTTCCGGCAGAAGCGCACAAATGGGTTCCCCGCAGTATAAATTCAACGAGCAGAGAAACGGGAACTTGGACGTTTTGTATAGAACGCCGGCCAGGTTTTGCAGCTCTATACTCTTGCCGTGTCCCGCATCGCTTAGCACCAGAAGGTGATCGCTTTCCGATAAAGCATCTGTCAGTGTAAGTGGTTCATAGTCTTGAAAAGCTCGTTCAAATATGTCAAGCATTGCAACCGCATGGGGTATGACCTTTCGCGGGATATAATCGCTTGGTATGTCATAGAACACTTTGAAAACGGCATCCGGAAAAGCATAAGGGGGTGATGAACCGCAAGAAGCCAGTGCGTCTATTTTCGCCAGGATTTGCTTTGTATTTTCTTCAATTCGTTGATTGCCGCCGTGGATTACCTTTTCTCCTACGCTCATTTGCTGGAGCAAGCAGGATTCTAATCGGGTGATATAGTCCAGAAGTATCGGTTCTACATCGCTCCTATAGGGCAGTGTGTCGCTATGCACTATGAAGAACTCCTCAATGAATTCCGCTTTTTCCTCAGATGAGAACAGAGAATCCCCTAAAATGTCTGATTTCTTTCCGGCAAGATAGCGTTCCACCTGATCTGCGATTGGCGCCAGTTCTTCCGAGAGCGATGAGAAGTCAACGGTTCCGCATAGTTTTTTTAATTTGTGAGGCTTATAGAATTTAAACCCTGCCTGGACTGCATCTCGGATTCCAGATACTAAGGTCACAAACGAACCCAAATGTCCCGCTATTTCCAGAATACCCATTCATAGATCCCTCTTTTCTAATCTGTGGTGGAGAAACAATCTTTGTAATGTAATTTTGTACGGCTAGCCTGTTCAATCATCCGGAGCTTTCGCATGAATACAACAGTAAGCGGGCTATCTTCTTCAAAGAAGCCTAAACTCATTGTGTCCGCTGCCGTATAAAGAAAAAATTCTTTAAACGAGAATATTATAGATTATACGAGATACAGGCGAAAAATTCAAGGGCTCACGCTTCTTCTTACAGCACGCTATGAAAGGATGTTCTTGTGGACATATGTTATAATTGCTTTACTACGTTAAGGGAGGACTGAAACAATGCCGGTTCAATATCCAGATACATTCAGAAAGGAGGTGGTTCGTCGTTACGAGGTTGGTGAGTCGATCAAAGCCCTAAGCCAGGAATTACATATCTCTCAGAGCACCCTTTACCGCTGGCGTAAAGAGTATCGGACTATACAGGCGCCCGGCCATTCCTATACACCGGCGGACTTCGATGCCCTTTCCAGGCGTTTACAGAAGGCGGAGCATGAGCTGGAAGTCATTCGGCTCTCTAAATACATCGCCGAAGTGCCTCTGCACAAAAGGCTTTCGACATTAAAAGAACTCTATCTAAAACCGGATAATCCATACAGCATACACGAATTATGTGACGCGCTCGGCGTCGCACGAGGAACCTTCTACAACCATATTTTCCGATGTGCGGACCGGAGTAAATATGAGGATGAACAGCTGGAGCTTATGCTGAAGGTTCAGCAAATTTTCGATGACAGCAAACAACGGTATGGAGCGGAGAAGATCCGGGTTATCCTTGCGGAGGGCGGCATCCGGACGAGTGCGAAACGGATATCATCCATCATGCAGGAGCTGGGACTGAAAAGCATCCGTACAAATGCAAAGAAAGATTACAAAAAGCGTCAAAGAAATGCGAAACAGAATCTGCTGAAACAGCAGTTTTCTACAGACCGGCCTAATCAGGTATGGGTTGGTGATTTCACCTATTTCCGAATCAATGGGCATTGGCTCTATTTTTGTATGATACTGGATCTGTATTCCCGAAAAATCGTGGGTTATCAGGTATCCCAAAACCCCAGCACGAATCTTGTCACGGCGACGTTCAGAAAGGCGTTAAAGGATAGAGACCGCCCGGAAGGGCTGACCTTCCATAGTGATCGTGGAAAGCAGTACACCTCCAAGACATTTGCCGCGCTTTTGAGACAATGCGGGGTGAGGCAGTCCTTTTCCGCGTCGGGGAGGCCCCATGACAACGCCGTAGCGGAGACCTTTTTTGCCACGTTCAAAAAAGAAGAGGCGTATCGCCGTGAATACACTTCGGAACAGAGCTTTTGCAAAAGCGTGGAGAAATATGTCCAATTTTACAATGAGGCCCGCCCTCATAGGACATTAAAGTACAAAACGCCGCAGGAATACGAAGACGCCTACGAGGCGTCTTTTCGATAAAACCGTCCATATAGCGTTTCCCTGTTGAAAAAAAGATTTTGTATTTTAGAAATTTCGGAAATTTGAAACAGGGGGCTTAAAAAAGAAAAACCCTGCATTAGCAAGGCTTTCAAGAAAGGACAACTCCCGTTTTTCGATAAAAATGTTCGAAAAACGGGAGCCATTCAGATTCCCCAATCCCGTGTATTGGCAAAGCCTATATCCAGTAACTGAGCCAACTCCTCATAGCAGTCGGCAAGCCGGCGTGACTCCTCGATAAGCCGTGTGCCCTGAATCCAGGCACCCAGCTCCATGGGAGGAGGGGCTGCCAGCAAGAGCTTCAGAGCTGCCGGAGTGTTTTCCCGCACAGCCGTCAAACATACCTCCATCCGTCTGGCGCAGATCTCAGCGGTGATTCCGGGCCTTTGGAGCAGATCATTGCTCCCCAGCATCATCACCAGGGCTTCTGCATTGGTACGAAGAAGAGTCTGCCATACTGCCGCAATTTCCCAATCCAGCCTGGGGATGGAGCGGCCATTTTCACCTTCGTTGAAAATCTCCCACCCCTCCGCTTTCAGCCGGCCCGTCCAACGGACGGACTCCGGGTAACGTCCGCCCAAATAAGATCGGGGGTCGTAGCCGTAGGTATTGGAGTCGCCGAAGCACAGGATCCGATGTCCCATAGAACGTCACCACTCTCGCTTGATCGCTGTTTCCTCCACCTGATACTGGTGGAGAAACTCCTGAAAATCCTGAGCGTTCCGGAGCAGCATCAGCTCCTCAAATTTTCCGCTGACGGCATCCTTAAAGCCCGCCACCTGTTCTCCCGTGCAGATGCTGGAGCGGATAACGGGAATTTTTCCGGCCTTATCATAGTCGGCAGCGGGTGGCTTCCTGCGTTTACCGAATAACATCATGTCCTCCTGGGACCAGAGTGGTTAGAGGGCGTTCCGTCCATCCGAAGTTGGATCGAGGGGAGTCCTCTCAGGAACTCCTCCGCATTGCGGTATAGGATTCCATCGGCAGAACCCCGAGAATCCCCAAGGTACAGGACATATTTGTCCACCAGCTTTCCAAACCGCTGTTCCGTAAGCGCGCATTTTTCAGCGTCTCGCAGATGCCGGGCCTGTTCGGGGACCATTTGGCGGCTGTGCTTGATTTCGAACGCCGCGCAGCAGTTCTCTTCCCGGTCATAGACCAGCATATCAAATTCCCCGCTGGCGAACTGGAGCTTGCAGACCTTATACCGGCTGCTCAGGGCCTTGGAGGTTTCCAGCAGGATGATCTCTTCCAGCATCCGTCCCCGAACTTCCTCGAGGATTCGGCTGGTGATATTCTCCCGTTCCTTTTCGCTCAGACCGGCAAACAGCTCGTCCTTCATCAAAGCGTGGACAAGCGCCTGAGCCTGGCAGTAACGCATTCCTGGCTGGGCGAAGAGGACATGCTCCACCGGCTCACTGTCCGGCGCGGTCGTTTCGATGGGACAGTCAATGATGAGGTCCAACGCGGCAAGGTATTCCTTGATTTCCGCCACATGGACTTTAGAAATTGGAACAGTTTGCTCCTGCCGGTTACGGATGTCCAGAATATTCATAAGTCGTTTGGTGACGGCTTCTGTATCAATCTCGTCCAGAGCGGTGGTCCGTTTCTCAGAATCACGTTCTTTCCGAAGATTCCTTGCCGCCAGTCCCAAGTCATGGGACAGGAAATCACGGGTCAGAACAGATACCAGAAAGGCATGGTTCATGTCCTCAATGATCCGGTTGATGGCTCCGGTCAGTTCCCCGGCCTCATAGAGCGGACGCAGGTGCCGGAAGTGACCGCCGTCCTCGCAGCAAGCCAGCGAATGCTGGATGTTCCTGCAGATGGCGGTGTCGATATACCGCTGGGTGGACGCGTCATCCCGGAAGGAGGCATCTTCGGCATTCACTTCCGCGTCGTCGAAGGCCAATTCTCCAGCCCGTAGTGTGCCGCCGTAACGGATGTACTCGTCGATCTGGCTGATCCCCAGCAGACGGCTGTGCTCCCGATAGGGAATGAAGGTGGTATGGATCATCTTCGCCCGGTCGTAGAGCTCCTGGTGGAGCGCAAACCAGAACCCCAAGGAATCCGTGCCGGACAGGACGATTTTCATGCCCTGGGCGGCGTAGATGTCGGATAGAAGAGCGGCAGAGTCGATGAAGTCCCGCATCAGCGTAACTTCGTCCAGAAGCACATAATGGAACCCCAGGGAACGAAGCTGCTCCATGTCCCGGTTCAGGTCCGCAATCGTGTCCTGTTTTGTGGCCTTGACATAGGCCGTTTTTGCCGCATCCTCGGGAGTCATGTCCAGCACAGCCTGGCGGAGCAGTGTTGTTTTCCCAGTCCGCCGGAGGCCGAAGAGAAGGCAGACACGGTCGCACCCGGCGCTGTGCAGATAGGCGCTCAACTGGCGGCAGCAGTCCCGTTTCTGCCAGCCCCGGACATTCTCGGACAGAGCCAGCAGGGCAGGGCCGGTCACAACGTTGGTCTTGAATGCTGGCATCTTCCACACCATCCTTCCGCCAGTCCTGAGATTGCTGTTTTGTCCAGTATATCACAGCCGGGCTTGCAAGTCGAGAGAAATTCGCCTGAGCGTTGCCTTTCGGTGCGGTCATGTTTGAAACATCTATGTTATAAAGAGGATGTTCGTCCCCTGCAGCTTCGATGGAACTGAGGGGAAGTGAATCATTCTCGCCGATCCCCTCAGATATTTTCTCCAAGAGTTCGGCCTTAGTCCAATGAAAAAGCCGGACAGCGGCAATGTACCATCTGCGGTCTTCAGCTGTTTCACAGTTCTCCAAAATGACAACATTCTGTGTCCAGCTGATGGTCATGGCTTCTGCCAGGACCTCCGGCGCATTTTCATATGCCCGGTAAAACTCCCGCATCCGGCGGAGGTTCCTGGGGGAGAAGCCGGAAGCGTCAGGATAAGTTTTAGTGATATAGCTGGCGGCAGCGACAGCGGCGCCTTTCTCCGGCCTGGTGCTGACCAGCTTGCCGATTTCCTGGTACAGCTCCATCTGCGGCTTCTCAGCCGCCATCAAAACATCCAGCTCCGCAAACATGATGCTGTAGTCTACAGGTTTTCTAACGTTCATGGACTCCTCCCTTCTGGCACAAGTGCCGTGTTTTCCTTGCTGCCGTGCAACTGTATCATTCCAAATTACATGGATGCCGTTTCTTTCTGCGCAGAGTCTTCCTCTGGCCCGATTGGTGTGGTTCTCTTGTCATTGAGCCGCTTTCCTCGCTGCATTGATGGCCTTCCTTGACACGGTCTTCTTGGCAGGAGCAGTTCTTCGCCGAAGCAGCGTCATACACTGGCTACCGTCCCCTTGGTGGATGAAAGGGCAAATTCCGCAAAGCGATATAAATACCCTCTTCGTCATTGGAAGTAGTCACGAGGTCCGCCGCCGCCTTTACTTCTATTGGCGCGTTTCCCATAGCGACACCGAGACCCGCATAACGCAGCATTTCCATGTCCACGAACTGGTCCCCACAGGCCACGATTTCACTCGTTTGCAAATGATAATGCTTTTGTAGAAACTTTACGGCTTCACATTTTGAAACACCCTTTTTCATCACTTCCAGATAGCCGTCACCGGAGCCCAAAAAATCCATATCCCAAAACTGCGAGGCGGCTTCCTGCTGAATCTGTAAAATCTGTGACGGCTCTCCTACACATTGCAACTTGTGTATCTGGGGCATTGATTGTGCCACTGTCTCCAAGTTTCCATATAGGGGTTCGTTTTGAAGAATCCTTGTATCTCGACGAACCAACGGATGGCTCAGGTTGTCAGTAAACCATTCTCCATAAAGATAAATGCTGATTGCAATGTTTGAAAAACGGTCCTGCACAAAGTGCTTGAATTTGACGGCGAAGCTGGTTTCAATTTTTGCGTCGTATAAAATCGATCGATTTCCAGAGAGGATCAGACTTCCACCCAAGCAGACGACTGGGCTGTGCAGTCCGGTTTCCTTTGCAATCAGTTCCACGCCGCGCTGGTATCTGGCGGAGCAGAGGACCACGGGGACTCCGGTATTTTCCAGCTGATTCAAAAATCGCTTTGTACCGGGCGGGACCTGGTGATTTGAGTTCAGCAATGTACCATCAATATCCAAGAACACCACAGAATAGCCGGTCTGCATGATATTCCTCCATATCCTTCGCTTAAACAGAAGCGGCGGGCGTTCCGTCATACCGGATAGACGCCCGCCGCAAGGGATAAAATTCGCGTTTACAGATTGGCGGAGATCCAATCCTGAAGTTCCGTAATCTTGGCGTCCTCGTCAGGGCCGTCCACCGTCAGAGTGATCGTCTCGCCGCACTTGACGCCCAGGCTCATAACAGCCAGGATTTTGGTACACTCGACCGTTTGGTCCCCTTTGGTTAGTGTGACCTTATTGGGGGCCATGGTCTTACAGGTTTTGCAGAGGATTCCGGCGGGACGGGCGTGGATGCCCTCGTTGTCCTTGATGGTATAAGTAAAAGATTTCACGTTTGTTTCCTCCCTGCCTTATTTCAATTCCGCCGGGTCCAGCTTCGGCTTTGCGAAGAACAGGATCGCTACGATCACCGCCGCACCGATCAGCATATCCACTACGTACCAGAGCTTTCCCTGGGTAACGCCAGTGATGGCCACGATGCCGCCGAAGGCCACCACAGAGCTGATCTCATGGAGCATCCCGATGCCGCCCGCCACTGCGGTGCCGATGGCGCAGGCAATCCATGTGCGCTTGAAATCTTTTCCGGCAAAGGGAATCGCGCCCTCCGTAATACCGGCGGAGCACAGGAACAGGGCGGAGATACCCAACTGCCGGTCCGCCTTGGTGTAGCGGTCCCGCAGGAGGAAGGCTGCCAGCCCCATGCCCAGGGGCGGGATGGCGCAGCACATACGGAAGACGCCGTTGGGACCGTAGAAACCCTCAGACATCAGAGCCAGGGTGAATGCGGTCGCCGCTTTGCTGCAGGGGCCGCCGAAGTCCGCAGCGGCTAGGAGGCCGATGCCCAGGCCCAGCACGACAGCGCTGGTGCCGTTGAGCTGATACATAAGACTGACAATGAGCTGAACCAAGGCGTTCAGGGGTACCGTCAGGACATAGACGTAGAAGATGCCAACGACCAGGGTCGTACACAGGGGCACAAAGAACGTGGGCATCATAGGCTGGAGGTCCTGGGGAACCTTTAGTTTCTTGATCCACTTGACAACATAGCCCACGACGTAGCCCAAGATCAGCGCGCCAAGGAATCCGGTGGAAATACCGTTGGCCCCAATGGGGTTGTTGGCAACATACCCCAGGATGAAGCCCGGAGCCAGGGCCGGCTTACTGCCGATGGAATAGGCGATGTAGGCGCTGAGAACGGGGACCATCATGGAGAAGCCCGCCTGTCCGATGTCGTAGACGTTCTGCCAGAACTGATTGCTTGGGAGAATCTGGCCGTCTACCACGGTGCCGGTAATCAACGTGAAGGAAAACAGCATGCCGCCCGCGATGATGACGGGGAGGAAGTAGGAGATACCAGTGTTAAAGTGCTTGAACAGCTCGGCGCCCAGGCCCTTCTTCTTCGTATCGTTACTCATTTGGCCAGTTCCTCCGCCCGGTCAATCAGCGCCGCCGTGTTCTTGATGGCCTCGCTGGGATTGACCTCGATCAGTTTTCCGGCGTCCCGCTTTTCGTCGAAGCGGTCTTCCATCTCGATGCTCACGGCCACGGCCAGGATGGCCACATCGGCGGCGTCGATCTCGTCCTGTTCCAGCTCGTTGTCGATGCCCATGCCCCCCTGGGTTTCGACCTTGCAGTCGATGCCGCGCTTTTTGCACTCTTCCATCAGGGCCTCCTGAGCCATATAGGTGTGGGCGATGCCCGCGGTGCAGGCAGAAACAGCTACGATCTTCATACGTTCATTTCCTCCTCAAATTTTTTCAGCAGGTCATAAATTTCGTCCGCGCTGGCGGCATCCTTCAGACTGTTCCGGAAGTCCTCATGCACCAGCTTCTTGCTCAGGCCGGTCAGGATTTGCAGATGCAGGTTGGCAAACTCGTTGTTCTCACCGGTCTTGGGGACGCCCAGCAGGAATACCTGGTCGGCGTCCTCCCCCTCGTCGTCGCCCCAGTGTACCTTTTCCCGCAGTTTCGCGTAGACGACAAAGGGCTCCTTCACACAGTCGGTCTTGGCGTGGGGGATGGCGATTCCCTCAAAGATATAGGTGGCGAAAGTGGCCTCACGCTCCCGCACGTCCCTGGCGTACCCATCCGCGTCGGCGACCCGGCGGTTATCCAGATGGGTCAGGTAGTCCAGAACTTCTTCTTTGTTCTGGAAAACCTGATCCGGCATAACAATCAAGTTTTTCTCGAACATTTTGTGCCGTCCTCCTTTCGATGTATTCATCATAGCATTTTATGACGAAACTACCAGACCGGGGATTTCTTCATAGATTCCTGCAACGGCTGTCTGTTTTTCAAAAATCTTACCGCGTTTCGTAGGACAAGGAATCCAAGATCGCGATCAATTCCTCATAGGTCTGATTCTGGATCAGCCGCTGCACCAGAGTCTTATCCGACAGGAAACGGCTGACCGAGCGGTAAAACAACTGGAGATTCCGGTCCCCGCCGGCCTTCATAAAAATGAGGAACACAATCTGTACCTCCTCCTGGTCCCACAGCACCGGGCGTTCTAAAATGCCGGTCACGACAAAGCTCTCCTCCCCCATAGGCCGGTCGGGATGGGGGATTGCCACATAATTCCCGAAAGCCGTGTTCCCCAGGGCCTCCCGCTGCATCACATGCGCAAACGCGTCCTCGGGAATTTCCATATTTGCGGCGGAGGTTTCGCATAACAGCTTTAAAACCGTCTCTTTCGAATCCGCTGTCAGGTGAGAAAGGAACAGATCCTCCGAGAAATAGCGCATCAGAGTTTTCCGGCGGTCATTTTGGAAATATTTTCGCAGGTCGCCCCGCTCTTCTCCCATAAAAAAGGGCCTGTTGATTTCAATAATTGGCACCGGGATATGCTCCCGAATGTGAATGGTGGTCAGAACATAATCCACATTGGTAAAATCAACCTCCGCGAGGTTGATCGAATCATGAGTCCCCACGACATTAAGAAACTTTCCGTATTCTTCCTTGATACGATAAGTCAGCAGCATCGCGGAGCTTTTCCCAGTCCCGCACACGATCAACACATTCTTTTTGTGCTTCTTTTTATAGCGGTCAATCGCCACATTGAAGTGCAGGGCAATATAGGCGATTTCATCCGGGGATACTTTCTTTTCATAGATTCGCGCCAGAACGCCGCAGGCGACAGTCGCCATCTCATAGGCCAGCGGCGCGCCTTCGCAGATTTCTGCGGTCATAGGGTTTTCGAAGGGCATATCATACAGGAGCCGCAGGCGCAGGGGAACGATGTGCAGAGAGAGATTTGTCACCAGCTCAAAATCATGCTGGAAATCATAGTGGAGGTGTCAATGTTCTGCTCCTCAAAGCAGACGCCAACGCCGATGGCCTTCAGTTCCCGGATGGTCTTGAGGCAGTCCATGGTATTCCGCGCGAAGCGGGAAATGGATTTCACCAGTACCTTGTCGATCCGGCCTTTGCGGCAATCGGAGAGGAGCCGCTGGAAATCCGGGCGCTTTTCCGCCGAGGTACCGGAGATCCCGGCGTCGGCATACAGGTCAACCAGGGCCCAGTTTGCCTTGCCGCTGATGAGCATGGTGTAGTAATTCATCTGGGCCGCGAAGGAGTTCATCTGGTCGCTGGAGTCAGAGCTGACCCGGCAGTAAGCGGCCACGCGGAGCTTTTGCGTCTCCGGCCTTTGCGCGGCCTCGATCACGATGACATTGCTCTGTTCCAATGCTAGGTTTCCACTGGTTTGCCGCTGTCCGCGCATGCTTCGCACCTCCTCTTATTAGCAACACACAATACCACACCTTGTGGTTAATAGCTATTGAATTCCAGTGGTGAAACTCAACAAAAAATGATGTCCGCTTCGGACTCCTGGGCAATCCTGGCGGCGATCCTTTTCAGCTCGGCTTCGGTAAAGCCCTGGCTGGCCAGCAGCTGGAGTAAATTCCGAATCCCGCAGTAGTCGATGTTGGCATTTGGTTCATTCATAGAAGGTCCCTCCTTAATCTTGTTTCTTGATACCACAAAAGCAGGGACCGCCGCGCGTCCCAATTCGTCCGCGAATCCAGCGAAGCGAATCGTGGACGAAAGCGAAGAAATTTCCCGTCCGGCGAAGCTCTCGCCGCAAAACGGCGGGAGCGTAGCGGTAAGGGAAATTTCTGAGCGGCGATCCCTGGTGCTTCTGATATCAAGACTTTCCTATAAAGTCTCATTTCTGCGCCTGCATTCGACACTACTTCCCTAGGCGTCAGGGCGAAGGACTTGGACGGCGGTAGGCTGGACCGCCTCACAGGAATTCCACCTCCGGCAGGATCTCTGTCGGCTGCCCTCCTTGCTTGAGGCTGGGACGGGGCAGGAGTATCATAATCTCTGACAGGGTTCATGGCGAAACAGCCTGCCATGGGCTGTTTTTGGGACGGATGTGACCGCTTTGCACCTTCGTTGGCCGTATTTGATAAAGGCGGAAGATTTCACTGCAATCTTACCGCGTTTACAGGTGGTCTTGGCGCATCCTCCCGCGTCGCTTTCCCCTCTCGTCAAGGGGTCCTGTCAGGAACGTATCCAAGTCTTCGGATATGAACTTGTCAAGGAGCAGGAGAGACATCCTTTGTTTTGTCTCTTACTTTTCTATTGCTGACTTTTTTCTGCTTTGAGAACCAAAAATTTTAAAGTTCTTAGAATTCTTTTCTTTCGCTTGTTGATGGCTTTTTGAGATAAACCATATTCGCAAGCTAAATCTCTCTCGGATTTCCTGTGCTCTGATAGGATTAGAGCCTCAATTAGCATATAACTTTCAGTATCCAGGCGGCTCAACGCCTGGTTTAGAGCCTTTAGCGTTATGGATAGAAGCGCTTGCCCTTCCGTATCGGCGTCTTTATCAGGGATGACCTCGGCACCGTCCCCGACATCGGTGGGCAAATTGCCGAAGAAAGACAACGACAAGCTATCAAGCTCCTGTGAGCGCAGATAGTCACTGTGATTTTTCTCCTTCCGCCATTCGGCGTACTCGGTCTCGTTGGCCTCAATCATAAAATCATCCATGTCAATGAAGTATCGGCCTCTTCCGGCTGGAGAGGTAATGAACTGATAGAACTCTTTTCCATTGATTGCAGTCCATTCCACGTCCGGACCGGATACAGCAGGGTCTTTCTTTATGTAATATTGCTTTGCCATGTAGGCATCCTCCATTTTCTGAAATTTTGAAAAGACAAGATTTCAGAAGCGGAGGGCCTCGGGTGGAGCCCCATGTATTTACTTTAAAAGTCAATAGTAAACATCTTTTTGCATAATTCGACTCATAGGGGATACTGCGCAAAAGGAAAAGTATCTTTTTCGACAGAATCCCCCATAATTCCCTTGAATTTGATAGGGAATTATGGGGGGTTCTGTCGAAAAACAAAAGAGCCGCAAACAGCCATTTGACTGTTCGCAGCTCTTTCGTGAGCGACGTTTTTTGTCGGTTATTCGGTTTTCGTTTGTGGCCTATTTTGGACAACCAACCTTCACGTTTTACTACCCGGCTGGCAAATTTAACTTTGGACATCTACTAGTATAGTCAAAATCTAAAACACAAAATAAAGTTTTCAACAGAGGTATTTCCTTTGAGTAGCTACATCTGTTTTGCTCGGTTTTTCTTTCCGTGTTTACTGGAATATTTTTATCTAGAGCAGTCTTCGAAAATTCGGTCCGGCGGATCATCCTGTTTCCCTCCTGATGGATCGGGCCTATGAAGGAGATGAGACGAGGACTTTAGCGGCGGAGCTTGGCTATATACCAGTCGTCCCGCCAAAGACCAATCGTAAAAAACCTTGGGACTATGATAAGGAATTGAATAAACAGCGCAATCAAGTTGAAATGCTTTTCCGTCGCCTAAAGCGTTTTTGCCGCATTTTCACTCGCTATGATAAATTTGATGTTATCTTTTGCCTATTTTGCCTTTATTATTGACGTTCTTATGTGAACGCTTCCTAACAAACTGAGAGCCTGTTTAAAATCTTCTAATGAGGATGGCAATGAGGGCAAAATTGAGAATCTGAGCAGAAATAAAGAGTTTGCGCTCACAATTTTTCCAAAGTCTGCGGAATTTGTCGAGCCAGCCGAAAAGACGCTCTACCACCCAGCGGCGCGGCAACACAACAAACTTGTGTAATTCGCTGCGCTTTACAACTTCGACTTGTGCGCCGCAAATCTCCTTGACCTGATTGGCAAAACGTTCGCCGGAGTATCCTCCATCTACCAGGAACTTCTTTACACAGGAAAGGTTGTCCAAGTTCAGAAGGATCATCTGAATGGCTCCATCCCGGTCTGTAACATCAGCGGTTGTTACGGCTATGGCATGAGGCAGTCCCATTGTATCTACGACAACGTGGCGCTTGATTCCGGATACTTTTTCCCTGCGTCATAACCTTTTTCTTCCGCTGTGTCCGCATTCTGTACGCTCTGCGCGTCAACCATTCCAAAAGTAGTCTTATCCCGCCTTGAGTCTTCGTTCCGTATCTGTTTCACCAATTTTTGCAACACTTTGTCCAGAACACTGACCCCCGTTTCATCTTTTTCGGACCATACCCGGAAATAGTAGTACACGCTCTGCCATTTGGGATAATCGCTGGGCAGCATTCTCCATTGTATTCCACCTTGGATTACATATAACACTGCACAAAACACATCGTATAAATCATATTTTCGGGGCCGGGTTGTTTTCTTTGCTCCTTCCAAATCCTCTCGAATTAGGTTATATTCTTCCCGACTGATATCACTTGGATATTGACGCATTTCCCCCAACTCCCATTTGTTTTTCTCTATTATCTGCCTCCCGCTCTCTTTTGTCAAAAGATTTTAAACAGGCTCTTAGTGACGAGGAAAGACTTTGTCAGCAGCTCCATAGTGAGATTTTTTTCAGCAAATTTTGACTGCCAATTGGTTCTCGCTTTTAGTCTCTACATAAATTGATTTAATCTCATAATAAGTGCATGAGCGCCCCTGGCCTATACCAGCGGCGCTCATGCGCGGCTGGGGTGTATTACTTCCCAGTCGCAAAGGAGAAAAGAAGTGTGTGCAGAATCAGTTTTTCTTGGCGTTTTTGCGCATATCCAAAATCACGGCTCCGACAATGATTAAGCCTTTAATCACATTGGTCATGTTGTCGTCTACGCCCAGCAATACCAAGCCGTTGTTGATCACGCCCATGATCAGGATGCCGGCCAGCGCTCCCGTGGCCCGGCAGATGCCGCCGGTCTGGGAGGTGCCACCCACGGTAGCGGCCGCGATGGCGTCCAGCTCGTAGTTCAAACCGTATGTAGAGGGGTCTGCGGAGCCGGTGCGGGCCGCCAGTAAAATTCCGCCCAGAGCTGCACAGGCTGAACACCACATATAGACCAGCACCAGATTCTTCTCTACATTGATGCCCGCCACCCGGGCTGCCTGATCGTTGCCGCCGATGGCGTAAACATTTTTGCCGAAGCGGGTCTGCGTCAGCAGGAAAGCGGAGAGAGCAAACATCAGCACAAAAATCACAATAATCATGGGAATCACACCAAAGAGCTTGAACTTGGCGATGGCCCGGAAGCTGTCGGAAAGATTGGACACCGGTTTGCTGGAATACATCTTTGCCATTGCCCGGCAAATCAACTGCGCACCTAGAGTGGCAATGAAGGGGTGGATTTTCGTGTAGGCGACGATGGAGCCAATGATCGCTCCTACGCCTGCGCCAATCGCCACGCCCAAAAGAATCGCCACGGCTGCTGGGAACTGTGGTCCGCCGGGAAACAGGCGGGTAGCCAAATCCGCAGGCTGCACCAAGGAGGCAATAATAACCGCTGTCATACCGGCTACAGAGCCGGTGGAGAGGTCGATGCCTTTAGAGAGAATGGCAAACATTACGCCGAAGGTCAGAATGCCCCGGATCGACTCAGACTCCAAAAGTGTCTGGATATTGGCAGGCTGAAGAAACGCCCAGCGCCCCAGGCGGAAGTACACGAGGAAATTCATTACCACGATCATGCCGATCAATACGCACCAGATAGCGTTTTGTGACAGGAATCTCTTGGCATCAAATCCAGAGGACTGCAATTTTTTCTCACTCATTTACAACTGCTCCTTCCTTCCCGGTGGCATAGGCCATGATCAAGTCGCTGGTAGCGTCTTTCCGGTCGATGATCCCCGTCATTTCACCCTCGTGCATGACCAAGACCCTGTCCGCCATGCCAAGTACCTCCGGGAGCTCCGAGGAAATCATGATGATGGCCTTGCCCTCCCCCGCCAGCTTGGAAATCAGCGTGTGAATTTCCGCTTTCGCGCCGATGTCGATGCCGCGGGTAGGTTCATCCATAATGAGAATATCCGGGTCTGTCAGCAGCCAGCGGCCCACCAGCACCTTTTGCTGGTTTCCGCCGGAGAGATTCATAATCAAAGCGTCCAGGGACGGGGTTTTTACGTTCAGCGCCTGGGAGTATTGCTGGGCATCCTCCCGCATTTTTTTGTGGTTCAATACAAAGCCGTATTTTTTGAGATTCGCCAGCACCGTGTTGACTCCCACGCTTTGGAGTCCCACAATCCCATTACCCCGCCGGTCCTCGGTCAGCAGACCGATCTTGTTGGCGATGGCGTCCTCCGGGCTTTTGATTTTCAGTTCTTTACCATCCTTGTAGATAGTTCCTCCAGTCTTGGTACGCATACCGAAGATAGTTTCCACGACCTCCGTCCGTCCTGCGCCCACCAACCCGGCGAACCCTAAAATCTCGCCCCGGTGCAGCTCAAAAGACACATCGTGGAACGCCTTTCCAGCACTTAGGTGTTCCACCTTCAGAATGGTTTCCCCAATAGGACACTCCACCTTCGGAAAAATGCTGGTCATCTCCCGGCCCACCATCAGAGAGATCAGCTTGTTCACATCCAGGTTTTCAGCCCGGTCCGAGGCCACATATTCCCCATCTCGGTAGATGGTAATATCATCGGAAATCTGGAAAATCTCATCCATCTTGTGAGAAATGTAGATAACAGCCACATTCTTCTTTTTTAAATCGGCGATGATCTTGAAGAGATGGGCGACCTCACTTTCCGTCAAGGCAGAGGTGGGTTCGTCCATGATGACAATCTTGGAGTTGTAGGAGACAGCTTTGGCAATCTCCACCATCTGCATTTTTGCCACTGTCAGGTTGCCCATTTTCTCGTCCGGGTCCAGGTCCAGGCTCAACTTCTCGAAAAGCTCGGCGGCGTCCCGACGCATTTTCTTGTGGTCTACTAGAATGCCCTTCATAGGCACGCGGCCCATCCAGAGATTTTCGCACACGGGCCGCTCCGGCACCGGCGAAAGCTCCTGATGAATCATGGAGATACCGGCCTGGAGGGATTCCAACGGTGAGTGAAACGCTACTTCCTTCCCGTCAAAAATAATTTTGCCGGAGGTAAGCCGGTTAATGCCGATCAGACATTTCATCAGTGTTGATTTACCTGCTCCGTTTTCGCCCATCAGTGTGTGGACGGTTCCAGGGCGGACCTTTAGCTGAACGCCTTTCAGTGCCCGGACACCGGGAAATTCTTTTACAATGTCCCGCATTTCCAGGATGTATTCACCCATACAGCTTCTCCCTTCTCGGTTTTTGAAAAGGGCGGGGAGGAAACTCCCCGCCCCAGACGGTTACTGATAATTTGCCACGTTATCGGCAGTGACAGGCTCGAAGGGAACCCAAACGATATGGGGGTTTTCGCCGTCTACGCTCAAGCCGGTATTTGTGTCAATGGGGTCCCCATTGAGCAGGTTAATGGCGGCCTGCATGGCACCGGAACCCTGGCCGACAGCGTTCTGGAAAACAGTCATGTACATATCCCCGGAGGCCACGGCGGCGGCACCGTCAGCGGTGCAGTCCACTCCCACGATGGGAAGGGCGGAAGGGTCCATATTCGCGCCTTTCATCGCTTCCACAGCGCCCAGTGCCATGGCGTCATTGTTGGAGATAATGCAGTCGAACTGCGTGCCGGAGGTCAGCAGGGGAGAGATCTGATCCATGGCATTGGCCCGGTCATAGTCACAGGCGAGAGGGGCGGAAGCCTCTGTGGCGTTGATACCCTCTTCTGCCAGAGTGGACAGAACGCCCTCGGTGCGATTGATGGTGGACGCCTGACCCAGAATGCCGTTGAGGAGGATGTACTTGATCTCGGTCTTACCTTGGGCTTTGAAATACTCCGCCAGTGCCTTGGCCTGATAAATGCCAGCCTCCCGCTCGTTGGAACCGACGTAGACAGCGTTTTCATTCAGCAGGCCCATGTCACCGGGTAGCCGATTCACGAAAACCACCTTCATGCTGCCGGCGGCTTCAATAATTTCTCCCGCCTGGGAAGGATCAACCAGGTTCACAATTACCACTTCCTCGCCGGCGTTCCGGGCGGATTCGACAAATTGAATGGCCTTGGACACGTCAGAGAGACAGTCCACAGTATTCATGTTATAGCCCTTTTCCTTTGCGGCGGCCTCGGCGGCGTCCACCAGGGTAGACAGCCATTCGTCACGCTGGGAGAGGACCAGTGTAATGTTCTTATTGCCGCCGGAGGAACCACTGTCAGAGGACGTACCGCCGGAGGTCTGGGAGTCTCCTGTGGAAGCGGAGCCACTGTTATTGCCGCCGCAGGCGGCCAAGGCCAGCAGCAGGACGCAGGAGAGCAGAATCGACAAAATCTTCTTGTTCATGTTCATACCTCTTTCCAAAAATGTTGTTTAATTCCACAAAGCCCTAAATTCTAGCTTGTTCTCGTGCACAAGCTCTTCTGATTGGCGATTATAGACTGCTGGAAACAGATTTGCAAGGGCTTTTTTTGCCTCTAATGGATTTTCTGATAATATGCCACATTTTTAATGCAAGACATTGTGCACAATCACGATACTCCACTTTTTGCTTTCGCATATGGATTTGTGTTTTCTTTGTTGAAAATCCGGCTGTTTTCATGCTATACTATACTCTGGTATAAAAATTTGGGGTTTGATGCATCAAATCTGTACACGGAAGGAGGAGGAATCTTGGCTGCCACACTCAAACAAATTGCAGAAGCGGCCGGTGTCTCCCGAGGCACGGTAGACCGGGTCCTCCATGGACGGGGGCATGTAAACCCGGAGCTGGAAGAACGGGTTTCCCGGCTCCTGAAGGAAATGGGCTATCAGCCGAACCGTTTGGGCCGGGGACTGGTCATGAGCGGGCGGGCCATCAAGCTGGGCATGATTTGCCAGTTCAGTGAAACGCCGTTCATGAAGCTGGTCCTCAATGGTGCGGAAGAGGCCCGGACAGAGCTGAAAGCCATGAATACAGAACTTTACATCGAGAGCATCGACTCTTACGACGCAGACAGGATGTTGGCGACCATCGACCAGATGCTGGAGCGCGGTGTGCACGGATTGGCGCTGACGCCGGGAAATTCCCCCGCTATCCATGAAAAAATGCGCCAAGTCATCCAAACGGGCGTCCCCATCGTGACGCTGAACTCCGATGCGCCGGATACCGGACGACTGGCTTACGTGGGTTTGGACAATTACCGGGCGGGCCGGGCGGCCGCCGGTCTGATGTCTCTGGCGTTACGGGACGGCGGAACTCTCCTCCCTCTTAGCGGCTACACGGAAAATACGTCTCATACCCAGCGGATGAAGGGCTTTTTTGATGCCGTTGAACATGAGTTCCCAAAGCTCCGGCTGTTGGACTTGAAGCATTGCTATGACGTTGATGCCATTGCGGAAAAAATCGTGGACAATGCTTTGAAAGATTGTCCAGAGCTTGCGGGCATCTACATTTCAGGAAACGGGCAAACCGGGGTATGCCGGGCCCTCCGCCGCTTTCAGAAGGCGGGCAAAGTGTGCGTCCTCTGCTTTGACTTGACGCAGGGGAATGTGGCGGAGCTGGAAAAAGGCAGTTTGGACTTCATTCTGGATCAAAATGCCGGAGCCCAAGGCTATCGGCCTGCCATGCTGCTGTATGATAAGCTGCTTTTAGGAGAGGAGCCTTCTTCGGAATATCTGTACACGGATATATGCATCAAGACCCGGTTCAACCTGTGAGTACAAAGGGCGGAGGAAAATACCTCCGCCCTTCGCTTTTTCCATATCCGCTAAAAATAGGCGGTGAATTTTGGCAAAGTATTCAAACTCTCCGTTTCAGCAAAATTCCTCTTGTGTTCTCGTGCACAATCATGCTATAATCCATGTTGCAAAGTCAAACAGCAGCGTTTCTCGTGCAAGATCGAGCCGAAGAACGCGCCTCACGCTGTGAAAGGAGTAATATGACGATGAAAATGGGCTTCAACGAGGGCTGCAACCGCTTCTGCGACGGGCAGTCTGTTTTGGAGGATATTGCCCTCTGTGAAAAGTATGGCTTTGATTACATTGACGTTCAGTCCGAATGTCTTGACCGCGATTTGTCTGCCGGGAAATACACCCTGGAGGACTTGGCCGCCGCATTTCAGAAATCCAAGGTAAAAATGCTGTCCTACAACGCCTTGTGCGGCTTCAACATGAAGCGGGGAGCTGAACGGGAAACGGTCATGACTGCCCTGGACGAAATTATCCGCCGCTGTGATCTTCTGGACTGCAAGGCTATCGTGGTAGTACCCACCCAGGATTTGGAGCAGCCCGCTACGCTGGATGAGATTCGGGCGGACGCTGTGGAAGTGCTACGGGAGATGGTGAAGAAAACCGAACCCCACGGTATCCGGCTTTCTCTGGAGTTCTGTGGCTGTCCCAACATGACCATCAACCGCTTTGAAGACGCCTACGCCATTGTGAAAGAGGTTGATTCTCCCCTGGTGGGCGTCACTTTGGATGAGTACCACTTCCATGCCATGGCTTCCGGCTGGGATGCGCTGGAAAAGGCCGATGGACGAAAGGTTTTTGTCTGGCACCTTAACGGCATGGAGAATATGCCCTGCGGTGCCAGCTACAACACCGATGAAATCCGTCTCTGGCCCGGCCTCCCCGGCGACTGTCTGGACCATAAGCGTTGCGCCGACACTTTGAAAAAAATTGGATATCAGGGCGATGCCTGTACTGTTGAGGTATTTCGTCCGGACTACTACAAGATGACGCCGGAGGAGAACATTCGGACCGCTGCCGAGATGACGCGGGCGCATATCGCAAAATACTGGTAAACTTGAAGGAGGATTCATCATCATGAGAACCGTCAAAATAGGCTTCATCGGCTGTGGCCGCATGGGCAAGCTCCACATGACAAATCTTATCAACTCCGTTCCCGGCGCGGAAGTCGTCGCCGTATCCGACCCCTACATCGACACCAACGGGGGCCGGGAGTGGTGCCAGCAGCGCGGCATCCCCAACATCTCCGACAGTTATGAGAATGTACTGAACGATCCCCAGGTGGAGGCGGTCTTTGTCTGCTCCTCCACCGATGCCCACTGCCCCATGTCCCTGGCAGCGGTGAAAGCTGGGAAGCATACTTTCTGCGAGAAGCCCATTACATACGACGTGCCCCAGATCCTGGAGCTCCAGAAGGCCATTGAGGAAGCTGGCGTGAAGTTCATGGTGGGCTTCAACCGCCGCTTTGACCACAACCACAAGGCGGTGGCTGAGGCTGTCAAGCGGGGCGACATCGGTGATCCCCATATCGTCACCGTCTCCTCCCGAGACCCTGAACCCCCCACGATGGAATACGTGGCCGTCTCCGGCGGACTGTTTTACGACATGATGATTCACGACTTCGACATGGTGCGCTACGTCACCGGGGCCGAGGCAGTGGAGATTTCTGCCGTGGGCTCCTGCTTGGTGAACTCCAAGCTCCAAGAGGAGTCCGGTATTCCCGATGTGGATACCGCTGTAGTCACCATGAAAATGGACAACGGCTGTATTGCAGTGATCAACAATTCTCGTCAGGCCGTGTACGGCTATGACCAGCGGGTAGAAGTCTTTGGCTCCAAAGGCATGGTTTCCGACGGGAACGATCTGCATAGCACCACCGCCATCATGACCGTGGACGGCTGTCGGACGGAAAAGCCCTTGTGGTTTTTCCTGGAGCGCTATACCCAAGCCTTCGTCGACGAGGCAGCTAGCTTTGTGGACGCCGTTGCCAACGACAAGCCGGTGGAAACCGGCGTGGTGGATGGCCTGATCCCCGTCTTGATGGCGAAGGCTGCTACTGAATCCTGTCAGGCGGGCGGCAAGTTCGTCAAGGTGGAGCGATAACAAGCATTCCGATTTAAGCATATGTCTTTTCCCTGTACTAAACCCTGTGACCTTCAAGTGGTAACTTCTGGGGGCGTCATTCCGATGCCCCCCTAGCCCGAAAAAGGAGCAAACCCCTCCCTTGGTGGAAGGGATTTGCTCCTTTTTCGGCACTATAGCAAGCGGTAGCTGTTGGAGGTACAACTTCCATTCTCTCTCCATCTGGGTTCCGCCACGATCCATCCCCCCTGCTGCAGGTCCCGCAGGGCTCGCTGTACGGTAGCTCTGGAAAGGCTCAGGTCCTTGGCGATGGTGCGGACCGAGGGCCAGCAACGGCCCTCGGCGTTCGCCCGGTGCTTCAAGTACATATAGACCGCCACGTCCCGGTGGGGCAGTTCTGCGGCGTAAATTGAATCAAAATATCCCATTTGTATAGTTCCTCGTTCAAATTACGCGCCCCGTTCCGGTGGGCTTCCCCATGTGCGGCGTTCCAGGCGGCGATTGCTCCGGGATGGCGGCGGACTTGATCCGGCTTTGGAAAATCGCGTCCTCCAGCTCCTGTTTATTGGCGTAGGCCACAGTCCGGGCGGCCTTTTCCTCCAGAATATAAGGTTCTCCGAAGGTGATTCCCCAATCCAGGAACAGCCGCAGCCGGGTCCGCATGGGATGGGAGCCGGTTTTCATGACCACAAATTGTCCCTTGGGAATAGATTTCAGCTCATCCGGCGTCATCAAAGGCCGCTCGATCATTTGAAGGGATTGGCTGGGATCATTCTTTCCCTTGCTGATGGAGCCGCTCAGGACTGTGCGGCTGCCCAAGGCTTTAGACAGCACCTCAGCGGTCTGGCTCTGAGGCGCAAAGCCGCCGAAAATCGTGTCCTGTGTATTGTCGACAATGATCTCGGCACCCTCTTTCCCATAGTTTTTCTCCAACTGCGCAAGGCTCTGGATAATAGGAACCAGCGTCAGTTTCCGGGACCGTCCGGCGGAGAACAGGGGCAGGATGTCGAAGGCGGGCATGGTGCCCAGCTCGTCGCAGAACAGCACCACCCGATTCGGAAGCTTCCCCTCGTGTTCGTCGGCGACGGAGAACAGCTCACGGGAGAGGGTCTGGATCATCAGGCCCGCCATGAAGTTTTTGCTGGGGTCCTCCTCCGGCAGCACCAGGAAGATGGCGGACTTTTGAGAGGCGAAGGTCTCCGCGTCGATGGCGCTGTCGAAGCAGAGGACCTGCTCCAGCTCGGAGTCCAAAAAGGCGTTCAGCCGGGAGAGGACCGTGGACATGACGGAGGCCATGGCCTGTTCGGCGGAGTTCAGCGCCGCGCCGGCAAACCACCGGGCTTTGTGTGTCTCCGGCAGGGCGTCCATGAGAAACTGAAAGCCGTTTTTCCCCTTGACCCTGCTGGGACCCAGGAGGTCCTGCACCAGCTTGAACACGCTGACGATGTGCCGCTTCTCTGTATCTCCCGTGTTTTTGGGCGGCAGGTACTCCGCCAGCAGGAGAACCACCGCTGTCAGAAGGCCCTCGGCAGAGTCATAAAAAAATGCGTTCTGACCATAGCTGGAAGCATCGCCTTCCGGGTTCACGATGGTCTTGGCGAGGATTTTGGCGTATTTTTCCGACTTGGCTTTGGCGGCGATATTGCCGGAGTCTTCCCGGCTCACGTCCATGTAGTGGTTGATAAGCGTCAGGAGATTGTAGCCATCCGAGCGAGTGGGGTTGCGCAGATCGATCACCGCCACCTTGTAGCCGTAGTGCTTGATTGCAATAGCTCCATAGTTCCGGGCCAAATCGCCCTTGGTGTCCAAGGCCAGAAAACTCATGCCGCTTGCGCAGGCGTATTCGAGATTTGGATAGAGAAAGAACGCCGTTTTGCCCACGCCAGACGCGCCGATCATCAGGCAATGGATGTCGTCGCTGTCTACCAGGGCTGTGACGGCGTTCTTTTTGCCCTCACAGCCCAAGACCAAGCCCTGGACTTTGGGGAGATTTTCTCCCCTCCGCCACTGGATGGGCCGGAAGGGAACGTGCCGGTAGGTGTTTTTGAGTTCCTTTTTTGTGGCCCAGCGGGCGGTGCCGTGCTGGCCGTCTCCGACGGTTTTGGCTTTGATGCCGTTAAGAGACCCGCCGGAATGGGAGGCGAGAGCGGCGACCAGCAGGAATGCCGTCCCTGCCATGATGATAAAGATCATTGCGGACTGGTCCATAAAATTCCTCCTTCACATAGTCATTGCCGTCGCTACTGTAACAGACCATGTGGATATGGGGATGATGGCTCTCGTCATGGAAAGCGGCGTACCAGCGAAACTGGTTCAGCGGTATCTTCATGCCCTCCGCTAACTGGGGCGCATAACTCGTGAGCAGATGCTTCCAGGCATCGGCGTTGTCGTAACCGAGGCGGGCGGCGTCCTCCCGGCGCAGGGAAATGATGGGGAGCCAGACGTTACCAGGATGATTGGCCACGGTTTCTGCCACCTGAGTGAGTACCAGAGGATCATCGGCTCCGGTGAAGAGTCCATGAGAGCCGGTGCGCTCCGCCCTGGGACGTCTGGCAATGTAGCCCACATAATTCTCCCGCCTGGATATCTTGTCGAAATTGTCCTCGAGAGCTCTGGTGATGAACTCAGATGCGTTGCGGCAGGTGGGAGACGCGAGATAGTCCTCGTACTCGAACAGCTCCCGGCAGTGCGGAAAGTCCCGGAGGAGCTTTTCAGCCAGGTTCTTCTGCTTCTCCGTGGCGGGGCCGTCGCTTCCGCTATGGGGAACAAACTCCGCGCCCTCTCGAGTGGCAATGTAGCGAACATAATTTTCCCGGTGGGCGGCGGAGCGCTGCTGGTCCGGTTTGAGGTAGGGACACTTGAAGATGAGTCTTGGCATGGAGCGTCAACGATTGCGGTCAGCACATGGAGGGGCCTTCCTGCTCCGGCCTCCATTCCGGGTCCAGAGGATGATCCTGTTCTGCGTTCCCGGTACTCCATAGCGTATAGAGCGCGTGTTTAAATTTGTCGCCGATGCCAGCATTCTGCTCCGAGGCCCATTGGTCCTGAACGACCGTGACCGGGTCCTCGAACCGCAGAAGGTACTCCAGATATTCCACCGGATAACTGGTCAGCTTTTCAGTGAGCTGGTCGCAACAGAATCGGGCGGCGGCGATTTCGTCAGCACGTTCAAAAATTTCCGCAGCGGGACGCTCCAGCACTTCCGGCCCGTTTTCTTCTTCTGTTTTTTAGCCATTGAGGCACACGCTCCCTTCTCCATCGAAGCTGTCAAAACGCTCCGTAGTCACGTCCTGCTGGTAGTAGACGGCCAGGAGCCGCTTTACGTCCTGCTCCTCCGCCACGCGGACATGAAAGCCGCAGTCCCGGATACGCTTTTCCAATTGTTTGAGGGCGCTGTAGTCTTCGTTGGACTTGAGATCGACCCGGTGGACAAGCGCGAACTCCCGCGCTGAGGCGGTGGTGGATTGGATGTCGTCCAGATGGGCCATATTCTGCCGGAGCATCTCCCGGACAGCGGGGACCTCCTCCTGCTCCAGCCGCTTCTGATAGTAGTTTTTGTTGCTCTGGAAGGACTCGCGGGAGTCCAGGGCCAGAAGCTCCGCCGAGCCGGCGCTCCGGAGGAGGTCCGTCAAAGCCCTTACCCGGCTCATGACGCCTTCGGGGGAGAGGACGGAGAGGTTATCCGGGCTGAGAAGAAAGAAGACCAGCTCACCCTTGGCCGTCTTCAGGCCGTGTCCGGTGAGCTGGTCAATACCCATGAGCTGCCGGGTGGACTGACGCCGCCGCAGCTCCTTTTTCTGTTTTCGGTTCAAGATCAGGACTCCTCCCATTCATAGTATTGCTGGTGCAGGAACAAAAAGCAGACGGCGCAGCGCAGGAAGTCCAGGATGCTGGCCCCCTCCATGCGGATGGAGAGGAAAGCGTAGAGGACGGTCAGCACCAGCAGGAGCATCCCGGCGCCGTGGCTCAGGGCCAGGACGGAGAGCAGGAGTCCCGCGCCGATGACGGCCACGTCCCGCAGCTCCCACAGCCACAGCTTGGCCTTTGCTTTCAGATTGTCAGGGTGCCGCCGTCGAAGGTCCAGCCTTCCAGAGCGGGAGAACTCTGCTTTGCCTCCAGCTCCGCGATCCGGGCCTTGATACTGCGGATCGTTTGATTGTTATTGCTCAAAAGGTAACTTTCATAAGGCTTGGGGGAGGCGCGCCAGCTTCGGGACATATCCGCTTTCAGCTTCTCGATCTCTTCCCATGACAGGGAGGGGCATCCGTCCAGCGTGCCGTGCTTGCGGTAGAAGGCGTTGACGGATTTCATCAGCTCCTGTTCACGTTCACGATGGGCGAGCTTTTCACGGAGCTTCTGGAGCGCGTTGGCGTCGTCGCTGCTGATGCCGCCCATTCCGGTGCCTTTGATTTTATCCAGGAGTCCTTGGACTTGCTTCCACTCCTCCATGTTGGCGTCAGCGGCGCGGTTCTGCTTCTCCTTTTTCCGCACGGGGAAGTTGGCGGGTCCGGCGATGAGGACGGAGGGACAGCGGGCGGCGATGGCATGGCTCTTGTTGATGTTTTCCGCCAGCTTCCGGGCATAGGTATCCAGGAGGTGGTCGATCTTTTCGTGGTACATAGGGTCCACACGGGCTTTCTGCGCCTCGGCAATGGCGGCGGCCTGCTCCACCTCCTGGCGGTAGGCTGCCGTGGCGCTTCCAGGCTTGTAGTCGTAGTAACTGTTCATCTCCTTGGCCCGGAGGGCGGCGGCTTCATCGATGGGGTAATACGTGGGCATGGGATCAGCTCCTTTTTATAAATTTGCGGGGTGTACCAGCAAGACTACCACAGGGTGGCTGGTATATCTATTTGTCATTTTCAATTAACTTTGGACGCTTTTTTCGGCAAAAATGTTCTGGCGCCCTTTTTGCGGCAAAAAGGGCGCCGAACCTGCTGGGTGCATAACCAACAAATCCGGCGCCAAATTTTGTATATGAAATTGAGAGACGTGGGTGGGGCTTGGAGAACCGAAAAAGGGCGCTGAATCCTGGCGCCCTTTTTGAAAACGCCGTTCTGCGGGTTCGAATCCAGTGGGACGGTCGAAAATCGCTGTTTACATCTTTTTTACGACTGCTGAAAATCGGGAGGGTAAAAAGCCCGGAAACCACTGATGCCGTAGGCTTTCCGCCTACGGCATCTAAAGTGGGCTTTTTACTTGGTACACCCTGAGGGATTCGAACCCCCGGCCTTCTGGTCCGTAGCTTGTCTGAGGGTTTACGGCAAGTGCTTTTGGCCCCATTTGATGCTGTTTGCTCAGAATATTGACAGCCCTTCGAACCACCCCACGCACTGATTCCATAGAGCGATTTCCTGTTTTGGGTCACGCTATGGGTCACAGATCTGGAAGCTTCACCACACCACAGGCATGGACATAAAAATCTCGGCTATCTTTTAGATAGTCCACTGCGGAAAAGCATGGTGATGCCGCTTAAAATTTGCCGCGCCATAAACAAAGAAAAGACCATGGCCGGATTTTGCTGTCAGAGTGTTTCCTCATACAGCTCCGGCCGGGAGAGATAGTGGTCGATGAGCGCCGCCGCGCCGCCCAAGGCGTCCAAGTCCGTTAGGGACCGGGTGTTGTAGGCAATTTCCATGGGCTGGCTCAGGGACAGATAGCGGAACGAGGAGAGCTGCTGGCGTATCCTCTGGTCAAAAAATTCGTCCGCCACGGCGTAGTCCCCCACGAAGACTACCTTCTCCGGGCTGAACACCAGAGACACATTCCGCAAAAGGGCGGCGAACCGATCCGCCATATAGGCCACGTATTTCCGGGCGTAGGCATCCTCCTGCCGGGAGGAGGCGAAGAGGTGCCGCAGCTCCACCGCCTCCGCCGGAAGGCGGGACAGGGGAGAGCCCTCCGGCGGAGGGTCCCCGGCGATCATCTTCCGCACCCGGGCAACGGACACCAGCCGTTCTGCGCAGCCCCGGCTGCCGCAGCTGCAAAGCTCCGGGTCGTTCTGGTCCAGGATCATATGGCCGATCTCGCCCACCAGGGAGTTCCGCCCGTTCAGAATGCGCCCGTCCTGAATCAGCGCCCCGGAGAGTCCCCAGGAGGTGAACAGAACCAGAATGGACCGGTTTGGGTCCTCCTGCTCGTTGAGTATGGCCCGGCTGATGGATTTTCCGGCGTTCTCCTCGGAGAGCGCCGGGCCGGGACCGAAGATGCCCCGGAGATAATCGCCAATTGGAACGTTCGACCCCCAGTTGGGCGTGTGGACGCTGTATTTCAGCGTCAGATGGTCATAGTCCACGATGCCGGAGGAGGACAGGCTGACGCCATACAGCTCCTCCCGGTCGACCCCGGCCCGGGCCAGCAGCGCCAGGGCGCTGTTCTCGATGATGCGGAACGCCTCCTCGGGCGCGTCCGGGATGATCCAGGCCAGATGGGAGCTGTCTACCTTGTTCATGCGCATGTCGAACAGCGTCAGGCCCAGGTCCTCCGGCCACATGCGGATAGTCAGCAGGTACTTCCCGCAGGAAAAGCGGAAGTACTCCGGCTTCTTCCCCCCCAGCTCCGTGGAATCCCCTTTGCCGGAGCTGGCCAGAATCCCCTTTCCGCAAAAAAACTGGATGGCCTTCATCACCGTCAGTTTGCTGATGCCAGTGCGGGCCACCACGTCCGCCACCGAGTGGGGCCGGTTGTCCCGGAAGCAGGAGAGCACCATTTTCCGGTTTTGTATCTTTAAATTCGAGGGCAGCGCGGGGACAGGTTCGCCTCCGCGCTCCTTCGTTCTATGGGCAGCCGCCTTCTCCATAGTTGCCCCTCCTTGTTGACTTGGTTCGATTATAACACAGCCTAATTTCAATTTCAACACGGGGATAGATAGGTTATATTATTGCCAAACCAAAGAGTCCTCCAGTGGCGGAGCTAGGAAAAACTATCATCTCCTACAAAATAACGGCCATCTCCAGGGCGTTCTGTACAAAATTTGGCGGATTGCCATGGTTTCTGTTGACATTTTTCTGAGCGTCTATTACACTAAGAGCAAGGTCGGGCGGTAAATTTTTTTAACCTAAGTTAGTAAATTTAATCGCCTAACATACCAAAATTTTTGATTGGAGGAAAAGGTACATGAAAAAGAAAGTCTCTGCGCTCCTTCTGGCAGCCGTGATGCTGCTCTCCCTGGCCGCCTGCGGCGGCGGCTCCGGTTCCGGCTCTGGTGACGGCGGCTCTGGCGGGAGCTCCGCCAGCGGCAAGACCGTGCTGAATCTCTGGGCTTTCACCGACGAGGTGCCCAAGATGGTCGACAAGTTCCTGGCCAGCCGTCCGGACTTTGCCGAAAAGTATGAGGTCAAGACCACCGTCATCGCCACCACCGACGGTGCCTACCAGCCCGCCCTGGACCAGGCCCTGGCCGGCGGCGGCTCCGACGCCCCGGATATGTACTGCGCCGAGGCCGCGTTCGTCATGAAGTACACCCAGGGCGACGCCGCCCACTATGCCGCCCCCTATGAGGACCTGGGCATTGACGTGGCCGGGGATATCCAGGCCGCCGACATCGCCCAGTACTCCGTGGACATCGGCACCCGGCCCGACGACGGCAAGGTGGTGGGCCTGGGCTATCAGGCCACCGGCGGCGCGTTCATCTACCGCCGCTCCATTGCCAAGGAGGTCTTCGGCACCGACGATCCCGACACCATCGGAGCGGCTATCGGCGCGGGCTCCAATGGCTGGGATAAATTCTACGAGGCCGCCGAGACCCTCAAGGGTAAGGGCTACGGCATCATCTCCGGCGACGGCGACCTGTGGCACGCCGTGGAAAACAGCTCTGAGCAGGGCTGGATCGTGGACGGCAAGCTGAACATCGACCCCAAACGGGAGGCGTTCCTGGATCTGTCCAAGGAGCTCAAGGACAACAATTACCACAATGATACCCAGGACTGGCAGGACGCCTGGTTCGCCGACATGAAGGGCGAAGGGGACAAGGGCGTCTTCGGCTTCTTCGGCCCCGCCTGGCTCATCAACTACACCATCGCCCCCAACTGCGGCGGCTCCGCCGTGGGCGAGGGAACCTATGGCGACTGGGCGGTCTGCGCGCCTCCCGTGGGCTTCTTCTGGGGCGGCACCTGGCTGATGGCCAGCAACAATTCCGCCAACAAAGAGGCCGTGGGCGAAATTATCCGCTGGATCACCCTGGACTGCTCCGAGACCGGCCTCCAGTACATGTGGGCCAACGGAACGCTGAACGGCGAGGGCGGCACCAAGGACTGCGTGGCCTCCGGCACGGTCATGGAGATGAGCGACGGCTCCCTGGATTTCCTGGGCGGACAGAACATGTTCGACGCCTTTGTCCCCGCCAACCAGTACGCCAACGGAAAATGCCTGACCCAGTACGATGAAACCATCAACACCAAGTGGCGGGATCAGGTCCGGCAGTATACCTCCGGCACCAAGACCCGGGATCAGGCCATCAAGGACTTCAAGCAGGACGTGGCCGACAACCTGGACGTGACGGTGGATCTGGGCTAAGCCGATTTCTGGGCCAGTGGCCCAGACCATCTCGGAGCGGGCTCCGAGATAATGAGAGACTGCTTCCAGGCGAAAGGGGCCCGGAACGGGCCCCTTTCGCTCCGTTCTACCTCTCCGGCCATGCCCGGCCAATCTGATTTCAAGGAGCTGAGATTTCATGAAGCAGCGAAAAGGATTCAGCTACGCGAGGTACGGCTATTTGTTCAGCCTGCCCTTCATTGTGGCCTTCTGCGTCTTCTCCCTGTATCCCACCATTTACACCGCCCTCCTGGGCTTTACGGACTGCAAGGGCCTGGGAAACACGACCTGGCACTTCCTGACGGACGAGCCGTTCAAGAACTTTGTCAGCGTCCTTCAGAACCCCTCTTTTATTAAATCCCTGGGCAACACCGTGAAGCTCTGGATTATGAACTTTATCCCCCAGATTACCTTGGCCCTGCTGCTGACGGCCTGGTTCACCAGCCACCGCCACAAGCTGGCCGGTCAGGGCTTCTTCAAGGTCGTTTTCTATATGCCCAACATCATCACGGCGGCCTCCGTGGCCATTTTGTTCAACGCCCTCTTCGGCTATCCCACCGGCCCGGTGAACGATCTGCTTATGACCACGGGCGTGCTGAGCACTCCCTTCAATTTCTCCATCAACGCGACGGCGGCCCAGCTCATCGTGGCCTTTATCCAGTTCTGGATGTGGTACGGCTACACGATGATCATCCTGATTTCCGGCGTCCTGGGCATCAGCCCTGAGATTTACGAGGCGGCGGAGATCGACGGGGCCAACGACGTGCAGCTGTTCTTCCAGATCACCATTCCCAACCTGAAAACCATCCTGCTCTACACCCTGATCACCAGCATGATCGGCGGACTGAACATGTACGACATTCCCAAGCTGTTCCTGCTGGGCGGGCCGGACAACGCGACCCTGACCACCAGCGTGTTTATTTACAACCAGGCGTTCAGCGGGAGCTATCTCTACAACCGGGCCGCCGCGGCCAGCATGATTATGTTCCTCATCATCGCGGTGTTTTCCGGCGTGATCTTCCTGCTGATGCGGGACAAGGACGAGGGGAGGTAACCGGACATGAAACACGCGAAACACTCCAACGGCACGGCCTTTAAAATTGTGGCCTATACCGTGTGCATCCTGCTGACCATCCTCAGCCTGATGCCCTTTGTCATCATGCTCGTCAACTCCACCCGCAGCACCTATGAGATTCAGCAGCACGCCATCTCCCTGGTGCCCTCCACCTACCTGATGAGCAACCTGAGCGTGCTGCTGGGCAAGACCTTCAATCCCATCCGGGGCTTCATGAACTCCATGATCATTTCCGTGGGCTCCACGGCCTGCACGGTGTATTTCTCCGCCCTCACCGCCTATGCCCTGGTGGCCTACCAGTGGAAGGGGCGCAAGACCTTTTTCACCGTCATCATGTGCGTGATGATGATTCCCGCCCAGGTCACCAGCATCGGCTTCTACCAGTTCATGTATCAGATCCACATGACCAACAACTTCCTGGCGCTGATCCTCCCCTCCATTGCCGCTCCGGCCACGGTGTTCTTCATGCGGCAGTTCATGCTGTCCTCTTTGCCTCTGGAGCTGCTGGACTCGGCCCGGATCGACGGCTCCGGGGAATTCAACACCTTCAACCGCATCGCGCTGCCCATCATGAAGCCGGCCATGGCCACCCAGGCCATCTTCTGCTTCGTCTCCAGCTGGAACAGCCTCTTCCTGCCCACCATCCTGCTGACGGACAACAGTAAATACACCATGCCGATCATGGTGGGCCTCCTTCGGGGCGATATTTATAAGACGGAGCACGGCGCGATCTATTTGGGCCTGACCCTGACGATCCTGCCCCTGTTCATCGTGTACTTCGCCCTGTCCAAGTACATCATCGCCGGCGTGGCCCTGGGCGGCGTGAAGGGCTGAGCCTATGGCGGACACGCGTAAGGCCGGGCCGGAGGAGGGAAGCCCCCTCCGGGCCTCCCTGGGACAGGTCCTCCGCACCCTGGGGGACCTGATCGTCCTCAACTGGCTCTGCGTCCTCTGCGCCCTGCCGGTGATCACCGCCGGACCCGCCCTGTGCGCGTTGTACTATGTCACCTTGAAGCTGGTCCGGGGGGAGGAGGTCCGCACCCTGCGGGGCTTCCTGGACGCCTTCCGGGCCAACCTCAAGCGGGGCGCGGCCCTGGGCCTGCTGGTGCTGGCCCTGGGGGTTGTGGCGGCGGGGGACGCCTTTTTTGCCCTCCGGCAGGAGGGGGCCCTCCGGGTGCTGTTCCTGACCGTCGCCACCGTTGTGGCAGTGATCGCCCTGACCCTGCTGTGCTATGTGTTCCCCCTCCAGGCCAGGTTTCAGAACACCTGGAAGGGCCAGGTGAAAAACGCCTTTGCCTTGGCCTTCTGCTCCCCGGGGCGGACGCTGCTGCTGTGGCTGATCGCCCTTTTGCCCGTCGCCGTCCCGCTGTTTCTGCCCCTGGCGGTCTTGCGGATGCTGGGCTTTGTGTATTTCATCGCGGGGGCCTCCGGCCCGGCGTGGCTGGCCTCCCGGGTGCTGTGGAGAATCTTCCGCCGGGTGCTCCCGGCGGAGGACGGAGAACCAAACTGAACCCAAAGGAGAATTGCTTATGGATCGAGAAACCGCGCGGCGGCGGGCCAGGGCTCTGGTGGCGCAGATGAGCCTGGAGGAAAAGGCCGGCCAGCTGAGCTATAACGCGCCGCCTGTTCCCCATCTGGGGGTCCCCGCCTACAACTGGTGGAACGAGGCCCTTCACGGTGTGGCCCGGGCGGGCACTGCCACCAGCTTCCCCCAGGCCATCGGCCTGGCGGCCATGTTCGACGAGGAGCTGCTGGAAAAGCTGGGGGACGTGGCCGCCACCGAGGGCCGGGCCAAGTACAACGCCCTCTCCGCCCAGGACGACCGGGACATCTACAAGGGGCTGACCTTCTGGTCCCCCAACGTTAACATTTTCCGGGACCCCCGCTGGGGCCGGGGGCACGAGACTTACGGCGAGGACCCCTTCCTCACCGCCCAACTGGGCAAAGCCTACGTCCGGGGTCTCCAGGGCAGCGGCGAAACCATGAAAGCTGCCGCCTGTGCCAAGCACTTCGCCGTCCACAGCGGGCCGGAGAGCCTGCGGCACAAGTTCAACGCCGTGGCCTCCCCCAAGGATATGGAGGAGACCTACCTCCCCGCCTTCGAGGCCTGCGTGAAGGACGCGGGGGTGGAGGCCGTCATGGGGGCCTACAACCGTACCAACGGCGAGCCCTGCTGCGGCAGCGAGACGCTGCTGAAAGACATCCTCCGGGGCCGCTGGGGCTTCCAGGGCCATGTGGTCTCCGACTGCTGGGCCATCCGGGATTTCCACACCGGGCACATGGTCACGGAGAACACCGCCCAGTCCGTGGCCCTGGCGCTGAAAAACGGCTGTGACCTGAACTGCGGCGACTGCTACCGCTGCTTGCTCCTGGCCCTGCGGGAGGGGCTGATCTCCGAGGAGGATATTACAATTGCCGCCGAGCGGCTCTTTACCACCCGGTATCTCCTGGGCGTCCTGGGGGAGGGCAGCGAGTACGATTCCATCCCCTATGAAGCGGTGGAGTGCCCGGAGCACCTGGCTCTGGCCCACAAAGCCGCTCTGGAGTCCTGCGTGCTGCTGAAAAACAACGGGCTTTTGCCCCTGAACCCGGAGACCGTGGGCACCGTCGGGGTCATCGGCCCCAACGCCAACAGCCGGGCGGCTCTGGTGGGGAACTACCACGGCACCGCCTCCCGCTACGTCACTGTGCTGGAGGGCATCCAGGACGCCATGGAGGGCCGCGGCCGAGTGCTGTACGCGGAAGGCTGCCACCTCTGGAGGGACCGGGCAGAGCCCCTGGCCCAGGCCAGCGACCGCATGGCAGAGGCCATGGCGGTGGTGAAGCACAGCGACGTGGTGGTCCTGGTCCTGGGCATGGACGAGACTCTGGAGGGCGAACAGCCCGACGAGGGCAACGCCGCCGGTTCCGGTGACAAGGAAGACCTGCTCCTGCCTTCGCCCCAGCGGATGCTGCTGCGGCATGTGCTGGCGGCGGGGAAGCCCACGCTGGTGGTCCTTTTGGCGGGAAGCGCCATCGACCTCAGCGAGGCCGAGACCCAAGCGGACGCCATTCTCCTGGGCTGGTATCCCGGCGCCGGGGGAGGGCGGGCCATTGCGGACCTGATTTTCGGCAAAGCGTCTCCCTCCGGCAAGCTGCCCGTGACCTTCTACCGGGACGGGGCCCTGGAGGAGCTGCCCGCCTTTACCGACTACGCCATGACCAACCGGACCTACCGCTACTACCGGGGCGAGCCCCTGTATCCCTTCGGCTACGGCCTGACCTACGGCGGCGCGGCGGTCACCGCCGTCACCGCCGGAGAGGCCTCCGCCCGGGTCACAGTGGAGAACCGGGGCGGGCGGGCCGCCCAGGAGGTGGTACAGCTCTATTTGAAGGACGAGGCGTCCCCCGACGCGCCGCCCAATCCCATCCTCTGCGGCTTCCGGCGGATTGAGCTGGGGGCGGGGGAGACGAGGACAGTGGACATTCCCATAGAGCCCTCGGCCTTCACCGTGGTCAACGCCGCCGGAGAGCGGATTCCCGGCAGCGGGGCCTGGACCCTGTACGCGGGCCTGGGCCAGCCGGACGCCCGCACCGCCCGGCTGACGGGAAAGACCGCAGTCAGCACTTCTATCCGCCGGACATAAGGAGAAACGACATGCTGTATATTGGAATCGACCTGGGCACCTCCGCCGTGAAGCTGCTGCTGATGGACGAGGAGGGACAAATCCAAAACATCGTCTCCCGGGAATACCCGCTGTCTTTTCCCAGGCCTGGCTGGGCCGAGCAGAACCCGGCGGACTGGCTGGAAGCAGTGGTGACTGGCATCCGGGAGTTGACGGCGGACTGCGATAAGACCCGGATTGCGGCCATCGGCTGCGGCGGGCAGATGCACGGGCTGGTGGCCCTGGACCAGGAGGACAACGTCCTCCGCCCCGCCATCCTCTGGAACGACGGCCGCACCGCTCAGGAGGTGGACTACCTCAACAAGATCGTGGGCCGGGAAAAAATCAGCCGGTGTACCGCCAACATCGCCTTCGCGGGCTTCACGGCCCCTAAGCTCCTCTGGATGCGGAAGAACGAGCCGGAGCTGTTCGCCAGAATCGACAAGGTGATGCTGCCCAAGGACTACATCAACTACTGCCTCACCGGCGTCCACTGCACCGACGTCTCCGACGCCTCGGGGATGCTCCTCTTCGACGTGGAGCACAAGCGCTGGAGCCCGGAGATGCTGGAGCTGTGCGGTCTGCGGGAGTCCCAGATGGCAAAGGTTTTTGAGAGCTATGAGGCCGTGGGCGTCCTCAAGCCGGACATGGCGAGGACCCTGGGCCTGCCGGAGACCGTGGCGGTCTGCGCCGGGGCGGGAGACAACGCCGCAGCAGCAGTGGGCACGGGCACCGTGGGGGACGGGGGCTGCAACATCAGCCTGGGCACCTCCGGGACCATCTTCATCTCCAGCAAAACCTTCGGCGTGGACTCCAACAACGCCCTCCACTCCTTCGCCCACGCCGACGGCGGATACCACCTCATGGGCTGCATGCTCTCCGCCGCCAGCTGCAACAAGTGGTGGATGGAGGATATTTTAACGACCCAGGACTACGCCGGGGAACAGGCGGCGATTACCCCGGAAAAGCTGGGGCGGAACCATGTGTTTTTCCTCCCCTACCTCATGGGGGAGCGCAGCCCCATCAACGACACCGGCGCCCGAGGCTGCTTGATTGGCATGACCATGGACACCACCCGGGCGGACCTGCTCCAGGCGGTGCTGGAGGGCGTGGCCTTCGCCATCCGGGACAGCTTTGAGGTGGCCCGGAGCCTGGGCGTGGAGATTCCCCGCTCCAACATCTGCGGCGGGGGCAGCAAGTCCGGGCTCTGGCGGACCATCATGGCCAATGTCCTGGGCATCCCCCTGGATATCGTGGCCACGGAGCAGGGGCCCGGCTACGGCGGGGCCATGCTGTCCATGGTGGCGGCGGGGCGGTTCCCCTCCGTCCAGGCGGCGGCGGACACCCTGGTGCGCGTTGCCGGCACCGTGGAGCCGGAGGCGGGGCTGACCGCCCTCTATGAGGAGCGGTACCGGCAGTTCCAAAAAATATACCCCGCCTGCAAGGCGCTGTTCCCCCAGCTTCTTTAAAGGAGGAACCCCATGAAGATTGAATCTGTTTACAGCCCCGCCTTCCGGGCCTACGGCCAGGTGCTCACCGGCTATGACACGGCGGAGCTGCTCCGGGCTATGGAAAACATTCCTCTGCCGGAGGAGGGCACGGCCTATGAGCTGTCCATCGCCGCCTTGGAAGGCAGCGATATCTTCCGGCGGTTCCAGGACCACGCCTACGGCGGGATGCCGGTACAAATCGGCATGTGCTGGGGCCGCAATACCAAGCTCAACTGCCTGGAGTACCACCGGGACAGCGAGGTCAACATCGGAGCGTCGGACTTCATTCTCCTGCTGGCGAAACAGGAGGAAATGGTGGACGGCCGGCTGGATACCGCCTGTGTCCGGGCCTTCCGGGTCCCCGCCGGGGCGGTGGTGGAGGTCTACGCCACGACGCTGCACTACGCCCCCTGCCATGTGGATGGGGCAAAGGGGTTCCGGGTGGCGGTGGCGCTGCCCAGGGGCACCAACGAGGCCAAGCCGGACATTACGCCGCTGAACATGGAGGACGACCGCCTGTGGGCGAAAAACAAGTGGCTGCTGGCGCACCCAGATTCCAGCGAGGCCGGGCAGGGGGCCTGGATGGGCCTGATTGGCGAGAACATCGATATCCAAAACGATTTTTGACAAGGAGGAAGACCCTATGCAACTGACAAATATCCCCCAGGTGAGGCTGGGCCTGATCGCCGTCTCCCGGGACTGCTTTCCCATCGCCTTGAGCGAGAAGCGCCGGGCCGCCGTCAAGGCCGCCTATCCCGGCGAGCTGTACGAGTGCCCAGTCACGGTGGAAAACGAGCAGGGAATGCTGAAGGCCGTGGAGGACGTGAAAGCCCAGGGCTGCAACGCCCTGGTGGTGTTCCTGGGCAACTTCGGCCCCGAGACGCCGGAGACGCTGATTGCCCGGAATTTTGACGGCCCCTGCATGTTTGTGGCCGCCGCCGAGGGGGACGGGGACCTGATCAACGGACGGGGCGACGCCTACTGCGGAATGCTGAACTGCTCCTATAACCTGGGGATGCGGCATCTCAAGGGCTATATTCCCGAGTACCCCGTGGGCACGGCGGAGGACGTCGCCGGAATGATCACCGAATTTGTCCCCATCGCCCGGGCCGTCATCGGCGTGAAGAATTTGAAAATCATCACCTTCGGTCCCCGGCCTCAGGATTTCTTTGCCTGCAACGCCCCCATCAAAGGCCTGTACGAGCTGGGCGTGGAGGTGGAGGAGAACTCCGAGCTGGACCTGCTGGTGAGCTACCGGGAGCACGCCGGTGATCCCCGCATCCCGGCGGTCTGCGCGGAAATGGCCGCCGAGATGGGCGAGGGGCGCTACTACCCCGATCTGGGCGAGCGGATGGCCCAGTTCGAGCTGACGCTGCTGGACTGGGCGGAGAAGCACAAGGGGGCCCGGAAGTACGTGGCCTTCGCGGACAAGTGCTGGCCCGCGTTTCCCAGCCAGTTCGGCTTTGAGCCCTGCTATGTGAACTCCCGTCTGGTGAGCCGAGGCATCCCGGTTGCCTGTGAGGTGGACATCTACGGCGCGCTTAGTGAGTACATCGGCATGTGCGTCTCCGGGGACACGGTGACTCTGCTGGACATCAACAACTCCGTCCCCGCCCGGTTGTGGGCGGAGCAGATCAAGGGTAAGTTTGACTATCGGCTGACGGATACCTTCATGGGCTTCCACTGCGGCAATACCCCCGCCTGCAAGCTGTGCGCGGACCGGGCCGTCAAGTATCAGCTCATCCAGAACCGCCTGCTGGAGAACGGCGGCGAGCCGGACTTCACCCGGGGCACCCTGGAGGGCGACATCGCCGCCAGCGATATCACCTTCTACCGCCTCCAGTGCGACAGTGACGGGAATCTCCGGTCCTACATCGCCCAGGGCGAGGTGCTGCCGGTGGCCACGGGCAGCTTCGGCGGCATCGGCGTGTTCGCTATTCCCGAGATGGGCCGGTTCTACCGCCATGTGCTCATCCAGAAGCGCTATCCCCACCACGGGGCCGTGGCCTTCGGGCACTATGGCAAGGCGCTGTTCGAGGTGTTCAAGTTCCTTGGGATTCAGGATATCGCCTACAACCAGCCCAAGAGCCTGCCCTATCCCACGGAGAACCCCTTCCGCTGAGCATTGTGACTCCATTCCCCGAGAGGGTATGCAAATAAAAAAGGGCCGGCCCGCTGCTCCACGCTTACAGCGGCCGGCGCCTGAAAAAGGAGGAAGACCGCGGCGGCTCGCGGTGCGGCAGTGTGGAGACCTGTCGTAAAGCCCCTTGGCCGGGGCGAGGCGAAGGCGGCGGAGGCCCCTTCGCCAGGGCCGAGAGTTATGGCAAGTTTGAATTTGAAGGGCATCACCAAAATATATCCTCACAGCGGCGGACAGAAAAAAGGCAAGAAAAAGGCCGGAGACACCGAGAAGAAAGTCAACCTCCAGGTGACCGCCGAGGGTGTCATTGCCGTCCAGGAGTTCAATCTGGATATCAAGGACAAGGAGTTCATCGTCCTTGTCGGCCCCTCCGGCTGCGGCAAGTCCACCACGCTGCGGATGGTTGCCGGCCTGGAGGAGATCTCCGGCGGCGAGCTGTACATCGACGGGAAGCTGATGAACGACGTGGAGCCGAAAAACCGGGACATCGCCATGGTGTTCCAGAGCTATGCCCTCTATCCTCATATGACGGTTTACGAGAACATGGCTTTTCCCCTGAAGCTGCGGAAGGTGGACAAGGCGGAGATTGACCGCCGGGTCAAGGAGGCGGCGGAGACCCTGGACATCACCCAGTACCTGGACCGCAAGCCCAAGGCCCTCTCCGGCGGCCAGCGCCAGCGGGTGGCCATTGGCCGGGCCATCGTCCGGGAGCCCAAGGTGCTTCTCATGGACGAGCCCCTCTCCAACCTGGACGCCAAGCTCCGCAACCAGATGCGCGCCGAGATCATCAAGCTGCGCCAGAAAATCAATACGACCTTTATCTATGTCACCCACGACCAAACGGAGGCCATGACCCTGGGCGACCGGATCGTCATCATGAAGGACGGCTTCATCCAGCAGATCGGCACCCCCCAGGAGGTCTTCGACCATCCGGCGAACCTGTTCGTGGCGGGCTTCATCGGAATGCCCCAGATGAACTTCTTCGACGCCAGGCTCCTCTGCGAGGGCGGCAAATACTTCGTCAGCGTAGGCGGCTGCAAGGTGGAGCTGTCTGGCGACAAGCAGAAGAACCTGGCGGAGAAAAAGGTATCCGCCCAGGCCATGACCCTGGGCGTCCGGCCCAGCCACATGGTGCTGGCCAAGCAGCCCGGCAACACCCTGGCCGCCAAGGTGGAGGTTTCGGAAATGATGGGCAGCGAGGTCCATTTCCACGCCAATGCCGAGGGCCGGGACGTGGTAGTGATTGTGCCCACCATGGACGCCACGGGAACCCACATCGACTCCTTCCACGCCGGGGACCAGATGAACCTGACCTTCAGCGGCAACGTGTGCCATGTCTTCGGCCAGGACGGAAAGAACCTGGAGTTTTGACCATAGGGGCGCTTGACCGCCCACAGACGGTGTGATATACTCTGCCGCATCAATGATTCCCCCAGGCTGGCTCTCGTCCGCCTGGGGGAACTGGCAAATTGCGTTTATCTATATAACGAAGAAGGAGCTTGATCCATGGGATTTCCAAAGGATTTTATTTGGGGCGCCGCTTCCGCCTCTTATCAGATTGAGGGCGCTGTGAAAGAGGACGGCCGGGGAGAAAGCATTTGGGACGTTTTCTCCCACACCCCCGGAAAGGTCAAATGGGGCGATACCGGCGACACGGCCGCCGACGCCTATCACCGCTGGCGGGACGACATCGCCATCATGAAGGAGATGGGCCTCCAGGCTTATCGATTCTCTATTGCCTGGCCCCGGGTAGACCCCAAAGGCGACGGGCATTGGAACCAGACGGGGCTGCACTGCTACAGTGAGTTGGTGGACGGCCTTCTGGAGGAGGGAATCCAGCCCTGGGTGACTTTGTTCCATTGGGACCTTCCCCAGGCATTGCAGCGGCAGGGCGGCTGGCAGAACCCGGAGACCGCCCGGCGCTTTGAGGCCTACGCGGAGAAAATGGCGGAGCTGTTTCGGGGCCGGGTGCGCCGGTGGTTCACTTTTAACGAGCCCCAGTGCTTCATAGGAATGGGCTATGGGACGGGAGAACACGCCCCGGGCCTGAAGCTGGACGACGACAGCCTCAGCGCCTGCTGGGAGACCTTCTGCCAGGCGCACTCTCTGGGACAGAAGGCTCTGCACCGGGCGGACGGCGGAAATCTGGTGGGTGTCGCCTCCACGGGGGCGGTCTGTTATCCCGCCAGTCAGGCTCCCGAAGACGTGGAGGCGGCCCGGCAGGGGACCTTTGCCCTTCCTCTGGGGCCCAGAACCTTCTCCCACACCCTGGCCCTGGATCCCCTGTGCCTGGGGGAAGAATACGAGAAGCCGGACTTCATCGGGCTCAACCTCTATCAGGGCGCACCCGTCCACGCGGGAGAAAACGGGCCGGAGACGCTTCCCTTCCCGGCGGGCTTCCCGCGGACCGCCCTGGGCTGGCCCATCACCCCGGAGGCCCTGGAGTGGGGCCCGCGGTTTTTAGCGGAACGCTACGGTCTGCCGCTGGTGGTCAGTGAAAACGGTCTGGCCTGTACGGACCGGGTCTTTCTGGACGGCGCCGTACACGATCCTCTGCGGATCGACTTCCTGACCCGGTATCTCCGGGCGCTGGAGCGCGCCATTGACCAGGGCACGAATGTCCGGGGGTATTTCCAGTGGTCCCTGACGGATAACTTCGAGTGGGCGGAGGGCTATGACCCCCGCTTTGGCTTGGCCTATGTGGATTACGCCACAGGGGACCGGATGCTGAAGGACAGCGGGCGATGGTACCGAGATATCATCCGCTCCAACGGCGCGGACTTGTGAGAGGGCTTGTATCAATCCCCCTGACAGATCCAAGCGGGGAATGTTCGGGGCGCAGTTCTTGGCTGTGGTGACCACATAGCCTTCCGTCTCCCTTCAGGGCAGGGCGGACACTCGTTCTCAATTTTTGATGAGCTGGAGCCAGGTCTGCTGGGCGGCGTCCTCCGCCCGGTTGGGGCCTCCCAAGACCCGGAGGGCCACCGCGTAGATTTTCTTTTCATGAGCCTCAAAGAGCCGCGTGAACCGCCGCTGGTCCTCCTCGGTCTCCAGCATGGCGAGGCAGATCGCAAGCATAAGAGCTCTCCTCCTTTTCGGTTGAATTGGCGCCGGTTCACTTAGTAAACGGCGGGGGAGGGGGAAGTACCACAGCCTGGGAGAAATTTTTTTGCCGTTCAGGAGCGCAGGGGCTGGACAGCTCAAAAACTACGCCGCTATAAACAAAGAATCGTCCTGCGCTCAGAACTCTTCAAACCGACGCCTCAACTCCTCGTCCGTCAGCTCCCCACGCTCAGAGCGATCCAGCAGCTCCTGGGCCTCTGCCACAGCGGCGTTCCACTCATCCACGCTGATCTTCCCTCGCTGCTTTCGGGCCTTCAAGCGGTTGTAAATCCGGTCATACTCCTTCCGGGCCGGAGTGCGGTTCGCTTTTCCAAGAGCCTCCTTACGGTGAGCGCCCACCTTCCGGCAGGTGCGCTCCAGCTCGCCGGGAGCGACGTTGTTGCAGTAGCACGTGTTGTACCCGGCGGTCAGCAGGAAGTACCGTCCGCAGTTGTGGCACTGCCTTGGCGCGTTGCCCAGGGCCAGGCCCCGATAAAACTCTGTCCGTAAAAAGTCCGCCAGGCTGTTGAACGTCGACTTCTCCGCCACGAAGACCCTGCCCTCCTCAGTAGGATGCATCATGGGTACGAAGTCTACCTCCAAAGGAAAGCTCTGCTCAAACTCATCGTTGAAAATGTGCGCACCGATAGAAAGCATATCGGAGTAGAAGCGGGAGTATGCCTGGGCGTAGGCGTCGCTGGTCCTCCGCTTCAGCGGCTCGAAATACGTCCTCGTCATCTCCATGATCTGTAGGCGGAAGGTGCGGATAGAATCTGCGAAGCAGGCGAGCCCAGCCATCATCCCCTGATATATGGCGTACCCTTCGGAAGATGGGTCCCGCACCTGCGCCCATTTCTCCCTGTCCGCCATGAGCCGCCGGAAGGTATGGAAGCAGCACGCCTTATCCATTTTCAGATCACGGTAGACCGGCAAAGCAAATATGAGTTCCCAGACAGCGTTCAGCCGTTCCTGCGCAAGGGCGGCGGCGCTGTCTGTTTTTTCTGTGGGCAGCTTCCGAGCGGCGGGGATGAACAGTCTGACCCGCCGGTCGATCTCGTCCAGGATCGACTCGTCCAGATTCATGACGTCGACGCAGCACTGTCCTATGGAGTAGTCCTTCTTGCCCGCGAACACCCGGTCGCCGTAGAAGAATACGGTGAACTGGTCGTAGGTGTAGGTGTAGTCCAGTTCGATGCGCAGCTGTTCCTCTGCCATGACTGTTTTCCTCCTGTATCCGATAGAGATTTGGGATTTGCCTGTTCTGGCCCAGAGCTATTGAAAACCGCGGCTCGTAGTGTTACCCTCATCGTATCAGATGGATAAATAAAAAGCAATCACAGGGAGGTGACAGAGATGAAAGAATCTGTCTACAAGAGCTACGAGGAACTGCCGCTATTTCTCAACGCAAGGATAGTGGCGCAGGTGTTGGGTATCGCTCCATCCAGCGCCTACGAGCTGATGCATGAATCAAATTTCTGCGACAGCCCTGTGATCGAAATGAAGATGCTGAAGCTGGCACAGTCTCTGGAAACTGTCAAGGGCTTTTCCTCGGCTGCGTATCACTTGGGCAAGGCGTACCAGGATGGCCCTGGCATCCTGCCGGATGATGAAAAGGCGGAGGGGTGGTTCCGGCGCTCTGCCGAGATAGGGGACGCGCAGTCGCAGTACGCTCTGGGAAGGTTTCTTCAGAGACAAGGACGAATGAGCGAAGCAGCCTCGTGGTATGAGCGTGCCTGTGAATCGGGAAATCAGTATGCTCAGTACCGCTTGGGGAAGATGTGCCTTCTGGGCGATGGTGTTCCAAAAGATATCGAAAGGGCGGTTCGACTGCTAAGCAACTCCGCCAATCAAGGAAATCAATACGCACAGTACGTCCTCGGCAAGCTGTACCTCCAAGGGAAAGAAGTAGGACAAGATCAAGATGCGGCGCAATACTGGCTGATGCAATCCGCAAATCAAGGCAACAGCTATGCGCAGTTCCTCCTGGACCATCGGCAGCGTGACCCTTCTGTTCTCCTCTGTACTATGAGACTACTCCATCACATAAGCAACATTTTTTGGGAGACACTTCCGCCGCCGAATCCGTCGGGTGGTCATGTGGAGAGCAAACTTATGCGAAGAATCCGTGAGAAAAAAATCGCCATGGGCCACAAGGCGGATGATCACGAGGAGTACCAGGGACCGTCTATGTCCATGTAACGAGTTCAAAATCTGATCTGCTATAAACAAAGAAAAGTTCCAAACCAGCAAATCCAAATTTTTTGATAACACTACATGCAACCACTGGATATTTTTGTGAACTGCTGGTATGGTGTGTTGCTGACAAAGGAGGCGATGTGCCATGGCGAAAAGACGTGCCAATGGAGAAGGTAGTATTCGCAAGCGAAAGGATGGCCGCTGGGAGGGACGCTACACAGCGGGCCGTGATCCGGTGACCGGGAAGGTGATCTACAAAAATGTCCTCGGCAAGACCCAGGCGGAGGTCAAGGCAAAACTCAAGGCTGCTATCGAAAAAAGTAATTCGCCGGTTGCAGTTACCGAACGCTATACCGTAGGCCAATGGCTGGATGCCTGGATGGAAAACTACGCCAAGCTCCAGGTCCGTCCCTCGTCCCACAAGACCTACCAGGGGTTTATTGAGAACCACATCAAGCCCACCCTCGGGGACATCCTGCTGGAAAAGCTGACGGCGATGGACCTCCAGCGGTTGTACAAGCATCTGCTGGAAAGCAGCAGGGTGGAGTGTACAGAATCCAGAAGTAAGCCCAAGGGCCTCAGTGTTAAGACGGTGCGGAACATCAACCAGATGATTTCCTCCGCCCTGAACTGTGCGGTAGGGCAAAAGCTGATTCCCAGTAATCCTACGAAAGGCTGTGTCCTCCCAAAGCTGGAACGGAAAGAGATGAAAATCCTGCCGCCGGAGAATCTGGGCACCTTCTTCGAGGAGGCGAGGCGAAGCGGCGTGTTTGAGCTGTACTACATTGACCTCGCAACGGGCCTCCGGCGAGGGGAACTGCTTGGGCTGAAATGGAGCGACATTGATCTGGACAAGGGGATCATCCACGTTCGACGACAGGTCCTTCGGCAGAACGGGGAAGTGGTAGAAGCTCCGCTGAAAACGAAAAATTCCTACCGCAATATTGCGATAGGAGTGGACGCCATCAAAGTCCTCAAAGGCATGGAGCAGAAAGATGAGTACGTATTTCCATCGCCATACGGCGGCCCGATGTCTCCGGACAGCGTTCTCCATATGCTGCAACGAGTTCTAAAGAGGGCAGGGTTGGAGCGGATACGCTTCCACGACCTACGTCACACATTCTCAGTTCTGGCTCTGCAAAACGGCGTAGACGTAAAAACCCTCTCCGCCATGCTGGGGCATTACAGTGCCGGTTTCACCCTCGACACCTACGCCCATGTGACTACCTCCATGCAGAAGCAGGCGGCGAACGCGGTGGGGAATTTCCTCTCCGGCGCTCTCCGGTGATTTCCGCTCCAAGTTCCCGTATGGGTCACGGCTTGGGTCAACCGTCCACCGCAAAATCCAACTACCCGAAAAAGTTGTGAAAACAAAAACAAAGCCACGGAAATTCAACGAATTTCCGTGGCTTTGGTACGCCCTGAGGGATTCGAACCCCCGGCCTTCTGGTCCGTAGCCAGACGCTCTATCCAGCTGAGCTAAGGGCGCGCATACTATCTGTGTCAACCACTTTTTTTATAATAGCACACTCTATCTTGAAATGCAAGCCTTTTTTGAAATTTTTGTGTTTTGGCTGACGTAGTAAGTTAAATGCAGAAAAGGTTATTTGACCTTTTTCTGCATTATTTTTTTACCCAAACAGGAGTAGACGCGGGGAAAGAGGTGATTATGGTGAGGACTTTGACACTGGAGGACCGCAGAAAAATTGAATTGATGTGGGGGGAAAACGCTTCCCCGGTCAAGATTGCCGCAGAATTGGGCATCAGCCAATGTACTGTTTACACGGAATTGAGGCGGGGGCAGTACGTCAGAGTGGACGGAGACGTGGAATTTGACAAAAACTTCCGGCCTGCATATAACGCCGAGCGAGGGGAAACCGTATACCAAAGGAACTTGCGGAACCGTGGACGCCGCCCGAAGAGGGAAACGGAGCAGAAGGAGGAGAAGCAAGCGTGACCAACTTTGAAAAAATTACGGCGTCGCCGGAGGTGCTGGGTGAGTTTTTGGCTTCTCTCCCCGTGGCAACCGGGCCGTGGGATGAAAGTTTCCATGAGAAGTTTTGCGCTTCTTGCGAGCGGGAGGGCTGCTGTAAATAGTAAGATAAAGTGTACCAATATCCGCCACTGAAAGGATACCAATCCTCGCCACAAAAGGGGCCAAATCC
>JBCLRG010000021.1:0-46847 GCA_041223955.1 Oscillospiraceae bacterium 38-13
AAGAAGAACGGCATCCTCACCGGCGATGCCTCCGGAGACCTGAAACTCTCCGCCCCCCTCACCCGCCAGCAGATGTGTACCATGCTGTTCCGGTTCGCAAAAAAGATCGGCAAAGCTTGAAATCCTGCGATTCTCATGTTAAAATTTGATAGAAAGGAGTGGCAACATGGACGATAAAAAAATGATTCAAGATTTTGGAGATATGGTCAATGCGACAGAGGCACTGGTAAAGCCGTGGAAGGAATTTGTAAAATGGCTTATTTTTGCTCTGGTTGCAACTAATCTCATTTGGGGTTTTGTATTGTGGCGTCAAATTAGATATGCATACATGGAACCTGTCGAAATCACGCAAGAACAGCTTTTTGACGAACACACACAGAATCAGCATTATTCGTCTGGTGCCACGGACGGTAATTAAGTTTGGCAAGGCAGACTCAACGGATTAAAACCGGGGCGCGACGGTCCAAAACTCCCAGACAGCCCAGGCGACCTCCCAATAGGCCCAAAAGCAGAAGGCGGTGACGCCGGTTGAACAGCCAGCACCGCACGATACGGGCAATACTTTCCACAATGGGCCCCATCCGGGCAGAAAACTATATCCGTGCCTTCGATTTGCAGGAGGATGAAGCCCTTTACATCATCGCCCGGGAGGTCCGGAAGGAGTCCATTCAGCAGATTTCCGCCACCTACAACGTATCGCAGGAGACGGTAAAGCGCCGCCGGAAATCCGGTTTTTCCAAAATCGCGGAGCAGATTCCGTGACACTTTTCTGACACTTTTGAGGCCCTATATTGAGTCTTTTCTGACTCTTTATAGGGCCTCTTTTTTGTTATGATAAGTCTGTAAAAGGATATGAGAATGCAGGATTTGAAAGGATGTGAACGTTGTGGACCAGTTTTCATTTTCCGGATTCTCTGCCACAAACATGCTTGCCTGTGTGGTGGACGGCGGAGATATCTATCAGACAGACTACGCCGGAAACCGCCAGATGATCGGGAAGACGCTGTCGGCGTATAACGAGCTGGAGCAGACCACCACCGAGTATTACAACAAGCTGGTAGAGCTGGGAATTATCGTTCCGCCAAAATCCCAGGAGGAGCTCATGGCGGAAATGCAGAAATCTATGTTGGAAATGTCCGGTATCATCACCGCCCTTTCCAGCGAGATAAAGGAGCTGAAGGAGCATGAATCTAAACAATGTACTTGCCACTGTGGGGAAGATGTTCCCAAGCGCAAACCTGAACGAAGCGGTTCAAAAAGCGGAGGAAGCCCTCAGCGGGACGGCGAACAGCCTTGACAGCGTAAGCGCCACCGCCCGGAGGCTGGGCCTGAACCGGCAGTCCATTGAGGACATTTACAGCCGGTTCGGCAGCACCATGCAGGGCAGGGCCGTCTGCGGCCTTCTGGGCACGACTCCGGAGGCCCTGAAGGCGGACGCGGAAAAGATTCTGGGCGGCGGGGCTATGCCCCCTGCGGCCGCTCACGTCCCCCAGGCAGGCACAACCAGATTCCCCCGGCTGAAATAGCCGTTGGAATAAAGATTTTTTGAAAAGGAAGTGAAACACATGGAGGATTCCAGAACCGGTATGAGCTGGATTGGCGTTCTGTTCGTCATTCTGGTGATTTGGGCTATCTTCGGCGGTTTCGGAAACGGCGGCGGATTCTTCGGCAATCGCAGCGGCTGTGATCCCGCTGGCTGTGGCCGCGTGTCCAACTGCGAGGTGGAGAAGCGGGAGATCATCGACAGCGCCCGGACGCAGTACCTTGTGGAGCAGCAGAGCGCTGATACCCGTACCGCCATCCGGGACAGCCGGGACGCCGTCATGGGTCAGGCCAGCCGCATTTATGAGGCCCAGCAGTCCGAAAAAATCTTCGACCTGAAGATGGAGAACATGAGCCTCAAGAACAACTTCTACACCAAGGAGCTTGTGAGCGGCCTGTCTCAGCAGCTGTCTGACTGCTGCTGCGCCTTCAACCGCCGTCTGGACAGCATTGAGTGTGACATGCTCAAGCGTCCCCAGCTGTCCGGCGTTGCAACCACCTGCAACGGCCAGCTGGTTCCCGCCCTGTACCGCAATGACTGCGGCGGGTGCGGAGGCTTCAACGGACCCCGGAACATCTAAAATCAGGCCCTGCTGGCCGGGAGTGTGGGCGGGGCCAACAGGCCCCGCCTCTGTTTTTCTGAAAGGAGAGATTTTTTATGAGCTGCAAGTCTGCGATTTTTACCGCGAATACCACCCCTCAGACCGTTCCCGTCGGCGGAACGCTGGCGCCGGGGTCCATCATCCGCCGGTTTGGCTGTAATCTGAACCTGAACGGGAGCAGCATTACCGTCAATGGCTGCAACGACGCGGGGTATTACGATGTCAAGGCATCCGTTACCGCTGCCCCGTCCGCCGCCGGTACGGTTACGGTCACGCTGTTCCGAAACGGCGTAGCGGTTCCCGGCGCTACTGCTTCCGCCGCTGTGTCTACCGCCGGGAATCCTGTGGCTCTGCCCATTGTGGCGCTGGTCCGGGAGTTCTGCTGCGGCGAGGACTCCGCCCTGACGCTGGTTCTGTCCGGCGCGGCTGCTACGGTCTCTAATGTGGCCGTGGTCGTGGAGCGTATCTGATGGGCGGCGTATTGCTGGGCTTTGCCCTGGGAGCGATGACCTTTACCTCCCGTGGGCGGGATGTTGGGAACAAACTGGGTGAGGCCGCGCTGGCCCACACGAAGAAGGTGATTGCCCATGCAAAGGAATCCGCAGAACAACCTGCCGGAGCCTTTGGGGACCATCGTGATTCTGGCTAACTTCTGCCTGGGGCTTTGGAATGTGTATTCCAACGTCCGTCAGGAGAAGGCGCAGACCATTTATGACAGGCGCCAGCGGGAGATTGTATCCCGGCTGGACGCAATCAGGACAGAACTTGGAGGTGTGAAATCTTGAGAAGTCAGATTGAGAAGAACAAGGAAATTCTTTATGAAGAAATTGAAAAACTGGGCGGCGGTAAGATGTCGGAAGCCGCTGCCGCCAAGCTGAGTGCCTATCGCGGGGCTTATAAGGCCCTTTGTATGGTGGGCAGAGAGGAGAAGGCGGAAGCGTATGCCACCCGGAGTATGGAACGTCCTGAGCCCACGCCGGAGCTGGATGGGGATACGGAGTTTGAGCGGGTGATCATGACGATTCCCGCCGACCGGGGCCATATGGTGAAGCTGACCCACATTTTCAACAAGCATCTGGAAAACCTGAAGGCGGTAAACGCCAAGGCCTACAACGGCATTATGGAACAGCTGCGGGAGGTTGCAAGGGGGTAAGGAGTCCGGCGTTGTATGGGGAAAGAGGGGGCCTGTGCCTCCTCTTTCTGTGTGTAAAGCCGTGTGCATTTTTACGAATAAAAAGGTAAAATACGTAGCGGTCAAGGCTATTTTTGTAGCGCTTTTAAAAAGGCGAAAGCATTGCGGCAGTAAACAAAAAGGACGGAAGCCTTGCAACTCAAGGCTTCCGTGTTTGGCGCGGAAGGAGGGATTTGAACCCTCGCGCCGGTTTTATCCAGCCTACTCCCTTAGCAGGGGAGCCCCTTCGGCCACTTGGGTACTTCCGCTTACATATTATATTTTAAATTTTGGCGGAGAGAGTGGGATTCGAACCCACGAGCACTTGCGCGCCGCCGGTTTTCAAGACCGGTTCCTTCAACCACTCGGACATCTCTCCACAGGAAGGCGCCGTCTCTTGAACACAAGTGATATCATACCATAGCTACCCCCTGTTTGTCAACAGAATTTTCCCGTTCCTCCGGCAAAATCCGGATTTGCAAACCACCCCGCCGCTGGGCCCCGCAGGCCGGAAGCCCGCCTATCCTCTCCCCGTCCGGTACATCTCTCCCGCCTCCGGCGTCACACCGTTGAGGTACAGCAGCTCCTCCACCGTCACAAACCAATAGCCCTCCTCCTGGAGGGTATCCACCACCTTCAGCGCCGCGTCCACGGAGGTAGGATAGATGTCATGGAGCAGGATGATGCTGTTGGGCTTCACGTCCTTCAAAATCGCCTTGCTGACCTTCTCCGCGTCCCGGCTCTCCCAGTCCCGTGGGTCCACCGACCACTTGATCATGGGCACGCCGAAGCTGTCCTCCAGCCCGTCCATCACCTGCCCATAGGGCGGGCGGAGCCAGTACTCCCCCTCGCCCAGCAGGTCCTCCAGCACCGCCTCGGTGCGTTCCACTTCCTGGGCCGCGGCGGCGGCGTCGATGCCCTCCAGCCGCTGGTGGCTCCAGGTGTGGTTCCCCACCTGATGCCCCTCCGAGGCCATGCGCTCCACCAGGCTGGCGTTGGACTCAATCTGCTGGCCGATGAGAAAGAACGTGGCGCAGACTCCCCGCTCCTTCAGCCCGTCCAGAAGGCGCTCCGTCGTGCTGCACCGGGGCCCATCGTCAAAGGTCAGGGCCACGTACTTCTCCCCTGCGGGGATGGAAGCTCCGCCGTCAGCGGGCACCGCGCCGCCGTTTGCAAGAAGGCTCAGCAGCACAGCCAGAACCACCGGCACGATCACCCAAACGCTCTTTTTCCACATCGCGCAAACTCCCCCTTCATCTGTCTGGGGTAGTATGTGCAAAAGCGCCTTCTTTTCTTTTGGAAAAGAAAAGAAGCAAAAGAAAACTTTAGCACGCTATATACTCCGGCATTCACGCAGGCCCCTGCGGCGGCAACCAGCTCCAGCCTTCGTCGCCGTCGCTTCGGCCCGCGCAAATACCAAACCCCATAGCGTACGAAAGCTCTTTTGCTTCCTTTTCTCTCGAGAAAAGGAAGAGCGCTTTGTCATGAGCCTAGGCTCCCATGACAAAGCGCTCTTATACCTGAAGTTATACCAGTTCGATCACCGCAGTCTCTGCAGCGTCGCCCCGGCGGATGCCCGTGCGGATGATGCGGGTATAGCCGCCGCTGCGCTCCGCGTAGGTGGGGGCAATCTCCTTGAACAGCTTTTTGCAGACGTCCTCCCGGGTGATGAAGCTCATCGCCTGCCGGTAGGCCGCCAGATCGCTCTTCTTCCCCAGGGTGATCATCTTCTCAGCCAGGGGCTTGATTTCCTTGGCACGGGTGACGGTGGTCTCCATCTTTCCGTGGTCCAGGAAGTCCGTGACCTGCTGACGCAGCATCGCTCTGCGCTGGTCAGAAGTCTTGCCGAGCTTACGAGGCATTTCGGTTTCCTCCTTACAAGTTTTCTCGTTCTCTCACCGCTTCCAACGCCTGTCGGACGCGGGGTGGTCAGTTGTTCTCCTCGTCGGCCAGGTGCAGTCCCATCATGGCCAGCTTGTTGATGACCTCCTCCAGGGACTTGCGCCCCAGGTTGCGGACCTTCATCATCTCGTCCTCGGTCTTGGAAATCAGATCCTCCACCGTGTTGATATTGGCCCGCTTCAGGCAGTTGAAGCTCCGGACGCTCAGGTCCAGCTCCTCAATGGTCATCTCCAGCACCTTGTCACGCTGGGCCTCCGCCTTCTCCACCAGGGTGGGACGGCTGCCGACATTTTCACTCAGGTTGGTGAACAGCGTAAAGTGGTCGCAGAGGATCTTGGCTCCCAGAGATACGGCGTCCCGGGCGGAGATGGTGCCGTCCGTCCAGACCTCCAGCGTCAGCTTGTCAAAGTCGCTGGAAGCACCCACACGGGTGGGCTCCACGGTGTAGTTCACTTTGTACACCGGGGTATAGATGGAATCCACTCCAATCGTGCCGATCACATTCTGCTGGGGTTTGTTGTGGTCGGCGGGGACATAGCCCCGGCCATGGGACAGGGTGATCTCCATGTTCAGAGCCGCCCCACTGTCCAGCGTGGCGATATGCAGGTCGGGGTTCAGCACCTCCACCTCGCCGTCGGCCTTAATGTCGCCCGCCGTCACCACGCAGGGTCCCACCGCCTCGATATAGACCGTCTTTATGGTCTCGCTGTGGAGCTTCGTCAGAAGTCCCTTCACGTTCAGCACGATCTCCGTCACATCCTCCTTCACGCCGGGGATGGTGGAAAATTCATGCTGCACACCGGCGATCTTGATGGTGGTCGGCGCAGTGCCGGGCAGGGAAGAGAGCATCACGCGGCGCAGGGCGTTGCCCAGGGTGGTGCCAAAGCCGCGCTCCAGCGGCTCTACAACATATTTGCCGTAAGCCGCGTCTCCCGGTGTCTCGATACATTCAATCTGGGGCTTGTCAATCACGCAGTACCCTCCTTCATCATCTCAACGCGGCGGCGCGGGTCGCCGCCTCTGGCTCGTCTCATTATCGAGGGTATCCTCCGCTTACTTGGAGTACAGCTCAACGATCAGGTGCTCCTCCACGGGGATGTCGATATCCTCACGGGCGGGGAGACGGGTCACGGTACCCTTCAGGGTGTTCTTCTCCCGCTCCAGCCACGCGGGCAGGAGGAACACGGGGGCGTCCTGTCCGGTGAGGCGCTTGAACACCTCGGAGGAGCGGCTGCCCTCGGCGACCTCGACCACGTCGCCGGCCTTCACTTGATAGGAGGGAATGTCCACCTTCTTGCCGTTGACGGTGAAATGGGCGTGGTTCACCAGCTGGCGGGCCTGACGCCGGGTCATGGCGAAGCCCATGCGGTACACCACGTTGTCCAGGCGGCGCTCCACGTTGATGAGCAGGTTGTCGCCGGTCTTGCCGGGGGCGGCGGCGGCGGCCTCATAGTAGCTGTGGAACTGCTTCTCCAGGATGCCGTAGATGAACTTGACCTTCTGCTTCTCGTTCAGCTGAATGCCATACTCACTCTTCTTCTTCCGCATCTGGCCACCGGGATTCCGGTTGGTCTCCTTCTTGGCGTAGCCCATGACGGCGGGAGAGATGCCCAAAGCCTTGCAGCGCTTGGCAATCGGCTGCATATTCCTTGCCATATTGCTTGTTACCTCCTCTTTCGATTACACGCGGCGGCGCTTCGGGGGGCGGCAGCCGTTGTGGGGGATGGGGGTGACGTCCTTGATCATCGTCACCTCCAGGCCCACGGCCTGCAGCGCCCGGATGGCGGCCTCACGGCCCTGGCCGGGGCCCTTGACGAACACTTCCACGGTCTTGAGCCCATGCTCCATGGCGGCGCGGGCGGCGGTCTCCGCCGCGGTCTGGGCCGCGAAGGGGGTGGACTTCTTGCTGCCCCGGAAGCCGAGACCGCCGGAGGAGGCCCAGGAGATGGCGTTGCCCTGGGAGTCGGTGACAGTCACCATGGTGTTGTTGAAGGAAGAACGGATATGGACCTGGCCACGCTCAATGTTCTTCCGCTCGCGGCGGCGGCGGATGACCTTCTTACCGCCGGATTTCGTTGCTGCCATATGCTTTCTCCCTCCTTACTTCTTCTTGTTGGCGATGGTCTTCTTGGGACCCTTGCGGGTGCGGGCGTTGGTCTTGCTGCGCTGGCCCCGGACGGGCAGGCCCTTGCGGTGCCGCAGGCCGCGGTAGCAGCCGATTTCGCTCAGCCGCTTGATGTCCAGGGCGGTCTGCCGCCGGAGGTCGCCCTCGACGGTGTAGTCGTCGAGGGCGTCACGGAGCTTCTGCTCGTCGGCGTCGGTCAGGTCCTTCACCCGGGTGTCGGGGTTCACGCCGGACTTCGCCAGGATGTCCTTGGCGCTCTTGCGCCCAATGCCGTAAATATAGGTGAGGCCGATTTCGATACGTTTCTCCTTCGGCAGGTCAATACCGGCAATACGTGCCATACTCTTAAAGCACCTCCACTTTCAAATGTCAGCCCTGTCTCTGCTTGTGCTTGGGGTTCTCGCAAATGACCATGACGCGGCCTTTGCGGCGGATGACCTTGCACTTTTCGCACATGGGCTTCACAGACGGTCTAACTTTCATAGGTTCAAACCATTCCTTTCAGCTTCTCGTTCACAAGCCTGCCCCATGGGCTCCGGGCGTCCCGGGCTCATGGGCGGGGCTCACTTGCTGCGCCAGGTGATCCGGCCCCGGGTCAGGTCATAGGGAGACATCTCCACCGTGACCTTGTCGCCGGGCAGAATCCTGATGAAATTCATCCTCAGTTTCCCGGAAATATGCGCCAGAATCATGTGACCATTTCCAATGTCAACCTGGAACGTCGTGTTGGGCAGGGCTTCCACCACAACACCTTCCACTTCAATCATATCGGATTTTGCCAAACGTTATCCCTCCTGGTCCGGCTGGATCGCCTCGCGGCAGGCCGCGAGGGTCCTGCGAAGCTCACTGTTGGTGATCTTCTCCTCGCTTCTGATCTTCTCAGCGAGGCGGGTTTCCTCCGCCGAGACGAAGAGCACATGCCTGCGCTTCTTCCTCTTCGGGGTCTCCACCTTTCTCGATTTTCCGTCCGCAAGCAGGAGGTACTCCCCTTCCACCGCCAGGACCACGAAGAGCTTCCCCTTGTCGCGGCCCGCGCCAGAGCGGACGATGTTTGATTTCGCAATCTCCATGCGTTCTCTCTCACCTGTTTGTCAAATGGCGGGAGCCGTGAGAATCTCCGGCTCGCCATCGGTAATCAGGATCGTGTTTTCATAGTGGGCCGCCCATTTCCCGTCGGCGGTTTTCACCGTCCAGCCGTCGCTGAGCTGCCGGATGGCGGCGGCTCCCGCGTTGACCATGGGTTCGATGGCCAGGGTCATTCCCCGCAGAAGGCGGGGCCCGTGGCCGGGGCGGCCGTAGTTGGGAATTTCCGGCGATTCGTGCATCGCGGCCCCCACGCCGTGGCCCACATATTCCCGGACCACGGAGAAGCCGTTCCGCTCCACGTAGGATTGAACCGCCGAGGAGACGTCCTGAAGACGCTGTCCCTCCCGGGCGAAGCGGATTCCCTCGAAGAAGCTCTGCCTGGTCACATCGATCAGGCGCCGGGCCTCGGGGGAGATCCTCCCGCAGGGAAAGGTTGCCGCGCAGTCTCCATGAAAGCCCCCGATGTACGCGCCCACGTCCACGCTGACGATATCCCCCTCCCGCAGAGCCCGCTTGCCGGGGATGCCGTGGATGATCTCGTCGTTGACGCTGATGCAGGCGCTGGCGGGGTAGCCGTTGTAGTGGAGAAAGGACGGAACCGCCCCCTGCCCTCGGATGAACCGCTCCACCGCGTCGTTGATCTCCTGGGTTGTCACGCCGGGCCTTACCATTTCCCCTGCCAAGGCACGGGCAGCCGCGGTAATTTTTCCAGCACGGCGCATCAAGTCGATCTCGTGGGAGGATTTCAGGGTAATCATCCCGTCATCTCCCCAGAACGCGGAGGATGGCCTGGGAGGTTGTTTCCACCGTGGGCTGATTCTCCACCGTCTTCAGAAGGCCCCGCTCCGCGTAGAACGCCTTGAGGGGCTCTGTCTCCTTATGATAGACCTCGAGCCGGGACTTCACCGTCTCGGGGGCATCATCCTTCCGCTGGATCAGCTTCCCGCCGCACTTGTCGCAGACGCCCTCCGCCTTGGGGGGCACCGCCGTCACGTGGTAGCTGGCGCCGCAGTCCGGGCAGACCCGGCGGCCGCCCATGCGCTCCATAATCGTCTCGTCGCTGACCTCCAGGGAGACCACGCTGTCAAAGACGATTCCGGCCTTCTCCAGGGCCTCGGCCTGGGCGATGGTGCGGGGCACGCCGTCCAGGATGTAGCCCCCCGCGCAGTCCGGCTCCGCCAGACGCTCGGAGATGATGCCGATGATCACCTCATCGGGCACCAGCTGCCCCGCGTCCATGAAGGCCTTGGCCTTCAGGCCGGTGGGGGTGCCGTTCTTCACGGCGGCGCGGAGAATGTTGCCGGTGGAGATGGTGGGAATGTCCAGCTTTTCACACAGGATATCGGCCTGTGTGCCCTTGCCGGCGCCGGGGGCGCCTAAAAGGATCAGTTTCATAGCGATTCTCCTGTGTTCCGCAGGGGCTCAGGCTCCCGCGGCCGCCGCATGAACCGGCGCGGCGCTCCGTTTTTGGGAGGGCGGAGCGGCCCCGGGGCCGCTCCGCCCGGGACGCTCACTCCAGGAAGCCCTTGTACTGACGCATCAGCATCTGGGATTCCAGGGCCTTGACCGTCTCCAGCGCCACGCCCACCACGATGATGACGGAGGTGCCGCCGATGGCCACGGCGTTGTTGCCCACAACCCTGCCCACGATGAGGGGGCAGATGGCCACAATGCCCAGGTAAATCGCGCCGAACAGGGTGATCTTGTTCAGCACCTTGCGGATGAAGTCCACCGTGGGCTTGCCGGGGCGGAAACCGGGGATGAAGCCGCCCTGCTTCTTCATGTTGTTGGCAATCTCCACGGGGTTGAACTGAATGCTGGAATAGAAATAGGCAAAGCCGATGATGAGGATGAAATAGACCACCATATACATCACCGACTTGGTGTCGATGGCGTCATAGATGCTCCGGGACACGCTGCCCTCGGCGGGGATGCCCACAAAGCTCCAGATCGTGATGGGCAGGGAGGCGATGCTCTGGGCGAAAATGACGGGCAGGACGCCGGCCATGCTCACCTTCATTGGCAGATTGCTGCTCTGGCCGCCGTACATCTTCCGGCCCACCTGACGCTTGGCGTACTGCACGGGGATGCGGCGCTCGGCGTCGTTGATGAACACGATGAAGGCGATGAGGGCCAGGCCGCCCACCAGAAGAAGGACGACCGCCCAGGGGGCCATGGCGCTCTGCATGACCTGCTGGGCCTGCTCGGCGCTGTATCCGGCCTGGGTCAGGCTCTCCAGGGTCATGTCGCCGCCCTGAACGGCGGACCAGGTCTTCATGCCCCGGGCCATGCTGGAAACCATGGTGGGAACCCGGGAGACGATGCCCGCGAAGAGGATGATGGAAATGCCGTTGCCCACGCCGAACTCCGTGACCTGCTCGCCCATCCACATCACGAAGGAGGAACCGGCGATGAAGGACACAATGATCACCAGGGCGGGCCAGATGCCCTCGGCCCCGGGGGCCAGGATGCCGTAGGTCTTCATCATGAAGTAGTAGCCCACGGCCTGGAGAATGGCGATGGCCACGGTGGTGTAGCGGGTGATGGACTGAATTTTCTTCCGGCCCTCCTCGCCGCCGTCCTTGGCCAGCCGCTCCAGATAGGGGATGGCCACAGTGAGCAGCTGGATGATGATGGAGCTGTTGATATAGGGCTGAATGCTCAGGGCGAAGACCGTGGCGGTGGCGAAAGCGCCGCCGCTCATCACGTTGTACAGGCCCAGAATCGTCGCGCCCATGCCCTGGAGCTGTTCCTCCAGCATGCCGGTGTCGATATAGGGCACGGTGATGGCGTTGCCGATGCGGAAGATCAGCAAAATCAGCAGCGTGAAGACGATCTTCTTCCGCAGCTCGGGAATTGCCCAGGCTTTGCGAACGGTTTGGATCACGTTACTTCACCTCCGCCTTTCCGCCGGCTGCCTCAATGGCTTCCCGGGCAGACGCGGAGAAAGCGTTGGCCTTGACTGTGACCTTCTTGGTGAGCTTCCCGTTGCCCAGGACCTTGAAGCCGTACTCGCACTTGGAGAGGACGCCCTTTTCCAGCAGCGCCCCGGCGGTGACGGTGTCTCCGTCGTTAAAGGCGTTCAGTGCGCTGAGGTTCACGACTTCCAACGGCTTGGCGAAAATGTTGTTGAAGCCGCGCTTGGGGACCCGGCGGGCCAGGGGCATCTGGCCGCCCTCAAAGCCCACGCGGACCTTGCCGCCGGAGCGGGCCTTCTGGCCCTTGTGGCCCCGGCCGCCGGTCTTTCCGTTGCCGGAGCCGGCGCCCCGGCCCTTGCGGTATGCCTGCCGGACGGACCCTTCGGCGGGAGACAGTTCGCTTAATTTCATTGTTTGGCGCCTCCTTACTTCTCTTCGGTAACTTGCAGCAGATAGCCGATCTTCGCCACTTTTCCGCGGGTGGGATCGTTGTCGGGCTGCACGGTGACGTCACCGATTTTGCGCAGACCCAGGGAATGCGCGGTGGCAACCTGCTTTTCCAGGCGGCCATTCAGACTCTTGACGAGCTCAATCCTTAAGTTTGCCACGTTTGTCGCCTCCTTAACCCACGATGTCTTCGACGCTCTTCCCGCGGATGCGGGCGACCTCCTCGGGACCGCGCATGCTCTTGAGTCCCTGGAAGGCGGCGGCGACGACGTTGTTGGGGTTGTTGGACCGGAGGCTCTTGGCACGGATGTCCTTGATGCCCGCGGCCTCCACGACGGCGCGGACGGCGCCGCCGGCGATGACGCCGGTACCGGGGGCGGCGGGCTTCATCAGCACGCGGCCGGCGCCGGCTTCTCCAATGGTCTCATGGGGCAGGGTGGTGCCCGCCAGGGTGACGGTGATCATGTTCTTCTTGGCGGCCTCGATGCCCTTGCGGATGGCCTCGGGAACTTCGGCGGCCTTGCCCAGGCCATAGCCGACCTTGCCCTTGCCGTCGCCCACGACCACCAGGGCGGAGAATTTCATAACCCGGCCGCCCTTCACGGTCTTGGAAACACGGTTCAGGTACACGACCTTCTCGATATACTCGCTCTGCTCTCTCTCAAATCTAGGCATTGAATGTTCCTCCCTCCTTAGAACTGCAGGCCGCCCTCGCGGGCGCCCTCGGCCAGAGCCTTCACACGGCCGTGATACAGGTAGCCGCCGCGGTCGAAGACCACGTTCTCGATACCTTTGGCCTTGGCCCGCTCCGCGATGAGCTTGCCCACGGCGGAGGCGGCGGCGACGTTGCCGCCGTAGCCCTCCACGGCCTTATCCAGGGAGGAAGCGGAGACCAGGGTGACGCCGGAGACATCGTCGATGATCTGGGCGTAGATATTGGCCTCGCTGCGGAACACGTTCAGACGCGGCATCTCGGGGGTGCCGGAGATCTTGGCGCGGACCCTCTTGTGGCGCTTGATGCGCTGGGCGTTGGTATTGGGCTTCTTAATCATTTCGGCACACCTCCTTACTTCTTGGCGCCGGTCTTACCGACCTTGCGGCGGATGGTTTCATTGGCGTACTTGATGCCCTTGCCCTTGTAAGGCTCAGGCGGGCGCTTCTCGCGGACCTCGGCGGCAAACTGGCCCACAGCCTCCTTGTCGCAGCCGCGAATGATGATTTTATTGGGAGCGGGGACCTCGATGGTGATGCCCTCGATCTCAGAAACGATCACCTGGTGGGAGAAGCCCAGGTTCATGACCAGGTTGTTCCCCTCCTTGGCCACACGATAGCCCACGCCGTTGACCTCCAGCTCCTTGGCGTAGCCGTCGGTAACGCCGACGACCATGTTGTGAAGGAGCGTGCGGGTCAGGCCGTGGAGGCTGCGGTGCAGCTTATCCTCGGAAGGGCGCTTCACGGTGATCGTGGTGCCTTCCTGTTCAATGATCATCTCCGGGCGCAGCGCGCGGGTGAGCTGGCCCTTGGGTCCCTTCACAGTGACCACATTACCCTCAGCGACATCCACAGTGACGCCGGCGGGGACGGTAATGGGCATTCTGCCGATTCTAGACATTGTTCAATACCCTCCTTACCAGACGAACGCCAGGACTTCGCCGCCGACGTGGAGCTCGCGGGCCTTCTTGTCGGTCATGACGCCCTTGGACGTGGAGATGATAGCGATACCGAGGCCGCGGAGCACGCGGGGCAGCTCATCGGCGCCCACGTAGACCCGGAGGCCCGGCTTGGAGACGCGGCGCAGGCCGGTGATAACCTTTTCCTTGCCGGCGTTGTACTTCAGGGTGATGTGAATCTTGCCCTGGGTGCCGTCGTCCACGATCTGGAAATTTTTGATATAGCCCTCATCCAGCAGAATCTGAGCGATACTCTTTTTCATGTTGGAGGCGGGGACATCGACGGTGTCGTGTTTCGCGCTGACGGCGTTGCGGATGCGGGTGAGCATATCCGCAACCGGATCGGTGATATGCATGGTAAAAATTCCTCCTGTTTTAGAGTTGCGGCCTCCGGCCGCTTCAGCAGCGAGGTATCATGACCAATAGGACCCAGCCCGATTGGCCATGACCTTTCGCCGTCTGCCTTCCTTTTTCTTGAAAGAAAAAGGAAGCGAAAAAGAACTTTATCACGCTCTCAGGTCCGGAGCAAATCCAACCCGGAGCGACGACAACGAACCCAGTTCCACCCCGTCTCCCGTCCCTCGTCCCCCCGCAGGGGGTGGGGGTTGCTCAAGGGGGAGCCTGCTCCCCCTTGAAGGGAGGCGGAGGGAATGGAGCAGAGCGGTGCTTTCGCCGCCTTCGGCGGCGGAAGCGGAGCGGGCGGAATTTCCGACGCCTCGGCTTAGAAGGAGGCTTTGCGCACGCCGGGGATCTCGCCCTTGTAGGCCAGCTCACGGAAGCAGATACGGCACACGCCATAGTCCCGGAGGTAGGCGTGGGGACGGCCGCAGAGCTTGCAGCGGTTGTACTTCCGGCTGGAGTACTTGGCGGGCCGCTGCTGCTTTAAAATCATGGATTTCTTAGCCATTCTTCTCTCCCTCCTTAGCGGGCAAAGGGCGCGCCGACCTGGGTGAGCAGGGCGCGGGCCTCTTCGTCGGTGTGCGCGGTGGTGCAGATGACCACATCCATGCCCCGGATCTTGTCGATCTTGTCATACTCAATCTCGGGGAAGATCAGCTGCTCCCGGATGCCCAAGGCGTAATTCCCCCGCCCGTCGAAGGCGTTGGGGCTGATGCCCTGGAAGTCGCGGACACGGGGCAGCGCCACGTTGAACAGCCGGTCCAGAAACTCCCACATCTTCTCGCCGCGGAGCGTCACCTTCGCGCCGATGGGCATGTTCTCCCGGAGCTTGAAGTTGGCGATGGACTTGCGGGCCTTGGTGATGATAGGCTTCTGTCCGGTGATCTGGCCCAGGTCCCGGACCACGTTGTCCAGAATCTTGGCGTTCTCCCGGGCCTCGCCGCAGCCCACGTTGACCACGACCTTGTCGATCTTGGGAATCTGCATCACGCTCTTATAGCCAAACTGCTTCATCAGGGCGGGAGCCACCTCGGCCTGATATTTAGCCTTCAGATTCGGCGTTTTTTTCTCTGCCATTGGTACTCCTCCTCCCTTACAGCTCGGCGCCGCACTTCTTGCAGACGCGGACGCTGACGTTCTTTTCTTTCCCGGCCACGGTCTTCTTCTCCACCTTGTGGCCCACGCGGGTGGCCTTGCCGCACTTGGGGCACACCACCTGCACCTTGCACGCGGCGATGGCGGCTTCCCGCTTCACGACGCCGCCTTCCTCGCCCTGGCGGCGGGGCTTGATGTGGCAGGTGACCAGGTTCATGCCCTCCACCACGACCTTGTTCTCCTTCGGCAGGGTGGCAATGACCTTCCCCTGATGGGTGTTCAGGTCCTTGTCCTTACCGCCGTCGCCGGACAGACGGACGACCGTGTCGCCCTTCTTGATGTTCATAGACATGTCGTTTTGCCCTCCTCAAATCACTTCGGGCGCCAGGGACAGGATCTTCATGTAATCCTTGTCCCGCAGCTCGCGGGCCACGGGCCCAAAGATACGGGTTCCGCGGGGGTTCTTGTCGTCCTTGATGAGGACGGCGGCGTTGTCGTCAAACCGGACATAGGTGCCGTCGTTCCGGCGGATGCCCTTGGCGGAGCGGACGATGACGGCCTTCACCACCTCGCCCTTCTTCACGGTGCCGCCGGGGGCGGACTTCCGGACAGAGGCCACGATTACGTCGCCGATGTTGCCGTACTTGCGCTTGGAACCGCCCAGAACCCGGATGCACTTGATTTCCTTGGCGCCGGTGTTGTCGGCGACCTTCAGGAAGGTTTCCTGCTGAATCATAACTCGACGCCTCCTTACTTCGCTTTCTCGATGATCTCAACCACACGCCAGCGCTTGTCCCGGGACAGGGGGCGGGTCTCCATCACCTTCACCTTGTCGCCGATACCGCAGCTGTTTGCCTCGTCATGGGCCTTCAGCTTGTACGTGCGGCCGACGATCTTCTTATACAGCGGGTGGGCCACCCGGTCCTCGATGGCCACCACAACGGTCTTGTCCATCTTGTCGGAGACCACCTTGCCAACCCGGGTCTTGCGGGAGGAAGTTCTCTTCTCGTCCATGTTTCCTTACCTCCTTCTCACTGCTTGCCGGAAGCGGAGAGCTCCCGGAGCACGGTCTTGACTCGGGCAATGTCATGCTTGGTCTCCCGAATCTTCACGGGATTGTCCAGCTGGTTGGTAGCGTGCTGCATCCGAAGGAAGAACAGGTCCTTCTTCAGCCCCGTCAGCTTCTCGTTCAGCTGCTCCGGGGTCATCTTGCGAATCTCACGAATTTCACTTGCCTTCATCTTTACTCACCTGCTTCCTCGGCGCGGGCGACGACCTTGGTCTTGATGGGCAGCTTGTGGCTGGCCAGACGCAGGGCCTCGCGGGCAACTTCTTCCGACACGCCGGCGATCTCAAACATGATGCGGCCGGGCTTCACAACGGCGACCCAGAACTCGGGAGAGCCCTTGCCGGAGCCCATGCGGGTCTCGGCGGGCTTCTTCGTCACGGGCTTGTCGGGGAAAATCTTGATCCAGACCTGGCCGCCGCGCTTGGTATAGCGGGTCATGGCGATACGGGCCGCCTCGATCTGGTTGCTGGTGATCCAGGCAGGCTCGGTGGCCACCAGGCCAAACTCGCCGTACGCCAGGGTATTGCCACGGGTGGCCTTGCCGGTCATACGGCCGCGGTGCACGCGGCGGTACTTGACTCTCTTCGGCATCAGCATCAGTTGCTTCCTCCTTCCTTGGGGGCCGCGGGAGCGGCGGGCGCTGCGGGTGCGGGACGGGCGGGGGCGCGGTTGAAGCCGCCCTGGGGACGGGGGCCGCCGGCGCGGTTGAACCCGCCGCCCTGACGGTCGCGGTTGAAGCCGCCGCCCTGGCGGTCCCGGTTGAAGCCGCCGCGGCGGTCGCCGTCACGGCGGGGGCGGCGCTCCCGGCGCTCCTGATAGGGCTTGGAGGTGTCCATGGTCCGGGGCGTGGTGCGCAGGGTCTGGCTCAGCACCTCGCCCTTGTAGATCCACACCTTCACGCCGATGCGGCCGAAGGTGGTGGCGGCCTCCGCGAAGCCGTACTCAATGTCCGCCCGGATGGTCTGCAGGGGGATGGTCCCCTCGTGATAGTGCTCCACGCCCGCGATCTCGCGGCCGCCCAGGCGGCCGGAGCAGCAGGTCTTGATACCCTTGGCCCCGGCCCGCATGGCACGGGCCATGGCGTTCTTCATGGCCCGGCGGTGGGAGATGCGCTTCTCCAGCTGCTGGGCGATGTTCTCCGCCACCAGCTGGGCGTTCATGTCGGGGTTGCGGACCTCGACGATGTTCAGGCGGACCTTCTTGCCCACCAGCTTCTCCACGGCCAGGCGGTACTGCTCAATCTGCTCGCCGCCCTTGCCGATGACCATGCCCGGCCGGGCGCAGTGCAGGAAGATGGTGACGGCGTCGCCGCTGCGCTCAATCTCAATCTTGGGCACGCCCGCGCCGTACAGGGCCTTCTTCAGATATTTCCGGATCTTCTGGTCTTCCACGATCAGGTCGCCGACCTTCTCGTCACTGGCATACCAGCGAGAATCCCAGTCTTTGATGACGCCCACGCGCAGGCCGTGGGGATTGACTTTCTGTCCCATAAAACGGTTCTCCTCCCTCTTATGCCTTTTCCGTCACAGCCAGGGTGACGTGAGAAGTGCGCTTGTTGATACGGTAGGCGCGGCCCTGGGCCCGGGGCATCATCCGCTTGAGGATGGGGCCCGGCGTGGCGTACACCTCGGACACCACCAGCTTGGCGGGGTCCATGCCGAAGTTATTCTCGGCGTTGGCAACAGCGCTCTTCAGCAGCTTCTGCAGCGGCTCGGAGGCGGCCTTGGGCGTCTGCATCAGCACGGCCATGGCGCTGCCCGCGTCCTTGCCGCGGATCAGGTCGCAGACGATCTGGACCTTCCGGGGAGCGATGCGGACATAGCGCAGATACGCCTTTGCTTCTTTCTTATCCATGTTCTGCATCCTCCTTAGTTATCTTTCCGGTGGCCGCGGAACGTGCGGGTGGGAGCGAACTCCCCCAGCTTGTGGCCCACCATGTCCTCCTGGACATAGACGGGCACGTGCTTGCGGCCGTCGTGCACGGCGATGGTGTGCCCCACGAAGGAGGGGAAGATGGTGGAGCTGCGGCTCCAGGTCTTCAGGACCCTCTTCTCGTTCTTCGCGTTCATTTCCTCGACCCGCTTCAGAAGCTCCGGGGCGACATACGGGCCTTTTTTAATGGATCTGCTCATATTTCATCTGCCTCCCTTACTTCTCGTTGCGGCGCTTGACGATGAACTTGCTGGTGGGGTTCTTCTTCTTCCGAGTCTTGTAGCCCAGGGCCGGCTTGCCCCAGGGGGTCACAGGGCCGGGGCGGCCAACCGGGGCGCGGCCCTCGCCGCCGCCGTGGGGGTGGTCGCAGGGGTTCATGACGGAGCCCCGGACGGTGGGACGCCAGCCCATGTGGCGCTTGCGGCCCGCCTTGCCGATGTTGATGTTGGCGTGGTCAATGTTGCCCACCTGGCCGATGGTGGCCATGCAGTTGGTGCGGACGATGCGCACCTCGCCGGAGGGCATGCGGATCTGCGCGTCCATGCCCTCTTTCGCCATGAGCTGGGCGGCGGTGCCCGCGGAGCGGACCAGCTGGGCGCCGTTGCCGGGGTGGAGCTCGATGTTGTGGATCATGGTGCCCACGGGGATGTTGGCCAGGGGGAGGGCGTTGCCCTCCTTGATGTCGGCGCTGGGGCCGGACTCCACCTTGTCGCCGGCCTTCAGGCCCACGGGGGCCAGAATGTAGCGGCGCTCGCCGTCCTCATACTCCAGGAGGGCGATGTTGGCGGAGCGGTTGGGGTCATACTCCAGGCGGAGCACGGTGGCAAACATATCGTGCTTGTCGCGCTTGAAGTCGATGACGCGGTACTTGCGCTTGTTGCCGCCGCCGCGGTGGCGGACGGTGATGCGGCCATAGCTGTTCCGCCCGGCGCTCTTCTTCAGGGTCTCGATGAGCTTGGGCTCGGGCTTGGCCTTTTTGTCAATGCCGTCGAATCCGGAGACCGTCATCTGACGCCGGGAGGGAGTCGTCGGCTTAAAGGTTTTGATAGACATTCCGCTTCACACTCCTTCTCTAGTATCAGACCATGCCTTCAAAGAACTCGATGGTCTTGGAATCGGGGGTCAGCTGGACATAGGCCTTTTTCCAGGCCCGGGTCATGCCGGGCCGGCCCGCGCCCATGCGCTTTTCCTTGCCGGGCACCGTCAGGGTGTTGACGGCGGCGACCTTCACGCCGAAGATCTCCTCCACGGCCTTCTTAATTTCGATCTTGCCGGCGCTCTTCGCCACTTCGAAGACGTACTTCTTCCCGGCGGCTCCGGCCATGGCCCGCTCGGTGATGATGGGGCGAATCACGATATCGTATGCGGTCATTACGCGTACACCTCCTCGATTTTGGCGAGGGCGGCCTGATCCACCACCAGATACTTGGCGTTCAGAATGTCATAGACATTCAGCTGCGCCGCGGGAGTGGTCAGCACGCCGGGCAGGTTCCGGGCGCTCTTGACGACAATCTCGTCCACCGCGGGAGTGACCACCACGGCCTTGCCCTCGGCCTTGACGGCGCTCAGGAACTTCCGGAAATCGGCGGTCTTGATGGCGTCCTGCTTGATGGCGTCGATCACCACCAGGCTGCCCTCGGCGGCCTTGGCGGAGAGGACGGACTTCAGCGCCAGGCGCCGGACCTTCTTGTTCAGCACGTAGCGGTAGCTCCGGGGCTTCGGCGCGAAGACGATGCCGCCGTGGGTCCACTGGGGCGCCCGGGTGCTGCCCTGGCGGGCGTGGCCCGTGCCCTTCTGGCGCCAGGGCTTCCTGCCGCCGCCGGAGACCTCGGCCCGGGTCAGGGCGCTCTGGGTTCCCTGCCGGCAGTTGGCCAGGTGGTTCTTCACCACCTCGTGGACGGCGGACTCGTTGGGTTCGATGCCAAAGATGGCGTCGTTGAGTTCCACAGTGCCGACTTCAGCGCCGGCCATGTTCAAAACTTTCACAGAAGACATTTATTCAGCACCCCTTTCTCACTTGCTTCTGGCGGAAGCCTTCTGCGGGTTGCGGCCGGAAGCCTTCTGCGGGTTCTTGCTGATGTCCGCGCCGGCCTGCTTGACCTTGTGGACCTTGACGGTGGACTTGATGGTCACGAGGCCGCCCTTGGGGCCGGGCACCGCGCCGCAGACCACCAGCATGTTCAGCTCGGGGTCCACCTTCACAACCGACAGGTTCTGGACCGTCACCTGATCCACGCCCATGTGGCCCGCGCCGTCGCGGCCCTTCATGATGCGGCCCGGGGTCGTGCCCGCGCCCAGGGAGCCCTGGTGCCGGTGGACGGGGCCGCCGCCGTGGGTGTTGCGCTTCACGGCCGCGCCGTGGCGCTTGACCACGCCCTGGAATCCGTGGCCCTTGCTGGTGCCGGTGACGTCGACGAAGTCCCCGGCGGCGAAGGTGTCCGCCTTGACGATGTCGCCCACGTTCAGCCCGGCGGCATTCTCCAGGTCGAACTCCTTCAGGTGCTTCTTGGGGGCCACGCCCGCCTTGTTCAGGTGGCCCAGCTCCGGCTTGGTGAGCTTGCGCTCGGCCACGTCCTCAAAGCCCAGCTGCACGGCCTCATAGCCGTCCTTTTCAGCCGTCTTCTTCTGCACGACCACGCAGGGGCCCGCCTCGATAACCGTGACGGGAATCACGTGACCGTTCTCGTCAAAAATCTGGGACATGCCCACTTTTTTGCCGATGATCGCTTTCATGTAGGTTCCTCCTTAGATAAGGTTATTGGTTGGACGGGGCGGCCATTGGGAACCGCTTCCCGGCCAACTTGACCCGCCCTCGTCGGAAGAAACTGCGCTCGGTTCCATTTGCCGCGCAGCGGCAAATTCCACCCGCTCCGTTCCTTCCTCCTCTTCCCGCCGCAAACGCTTCGGTGGTTTGCGCCAGGAGTTTGGTGAACGGGGGTTCCTTTGCCGCCGCGCGGCAAAGGAAGGCGGGGGTGGGCGGCGGTCTCCTGCGATGGGGACAGCGGTACAACGTTGGGATGGGGTCCGCTTTTTCCGGTTCTGCCGGGATTTTGGGATGCGCGGCTTGGCCGCTTTCTTCGGGCTTCCGGCGGAGGGGCCGCTTTTGCAGCTCTGCGGCTTTTACAGCTTGATCTCGATATCCACGCCAGCGGGCAGCTCCAGGGCCATCAGCGCCTCCACCGTCTTCGGGGAGGAGCGGGTGATGTCGATGAGCCGCTTGTGGGTCCGGCGCTCGAACTGCTCCCGGCTGTCCTTGTGCTTGTGCACGGAACGCAGGATGGTGATGATCTCCTTCTTCGTGGGCAGGGGGATGGGGCCGGATACCTCCGCGCCGGTGCGCTTCGCCGTCTCCACGATCTTCTCCGCGCTCTGGTCGATCATCTGGTGATCATACGCCTTCAGGCGGATGCGGATCATTTCTTTCTGTGCCATGTTCAGGTTCCTCCTAATTCGTACGTCGTTTTGAATCCGTCTCGACGACCTACGGCAAGAGAAATTTTTCTGTCCGCTCAACCGTGCGTATCATTCCCACTCATGAAAAAACCCGGCGCGTTTCAGTGGCCGGTTCCGTCATGGCGCGGCGATCTACGCTCGCGTACAGACCTTTCTCAGCCGCCCGATTATCGGACATACTCCCCGGAAGTTACCTCTTTCGAGCAATCTCCCGGTTCATCGCGGTCGCGCGGCGTCTGGCAGTCCCTTCCGCCGCATGCCCATACATAATAATTGAAAATGACCGCCGTGTCAAGAGAAATTTTGCCGGAATCCCACTTTTTTTCAAAGTTTTTTGCCGCCCTCTTCCGTCATTTTGACCGTGCCCCCAAAAACGCCCCCTTTCCCCTTTTTCCGCCTCCTCCTCCCCCTCAGAATCCCCCTGTAAAATCCGGGAATGCTCCATGGGGAGATTCTATGCGGAAGCGGGTACAGCAGAAAAAATACCCCGGAGGCCGCATGACCTCCGGGGCTTCCGCTTTTTACGCGGGCATTTCCTCTTTTCGCACCAGCAGCTTGCTGTCCTCCACCGTCAGCGCGGCGGTGTCCCCCTCCTTCAGGGTTCCGTCCAGCATCCGCTCCGCCACGGCGTCCTCCACCCGGCTCTGGATGCACCGCCGGAGGGGCCGCGCGCCGTACCGGGGGTCGTAGCCCTCCCGGACCAGCTCCGCCACCGCTTCTTCACTGGCATTCAGGTGCAGGCCCATGGCCTCCATCCGGGCGGACACGGTATCCAGCATCCGGCGGGCCACCTCCTGGATATCCCCCTCCGTCAGGGCCCGGAAGACGATGATATCGTCAATCCGGTTCAGGAACTCCGGCCGGAAGGTCTGGCGGAGCTCCGCCATGACGGTCTCCCGGGCCTTCTGGAACTTCTTCTCCGCGTCCGCGTCCGCATTCTCCTCGTGGTTGAAGCCCAGCCGGGTCCCGGCGGTGGTGAGGCTCCTTGCGCCGATGTTGCTGGTCATGACGATGACGGCGTTTTTGAAGTCCACCGTCCGGCCCTGGGCGTCGGTAATCCGGCCGTCGTCCAGGAGCTGGAGGAGGATGTTCCACACGTCCTCGTGGGCCTTCTCGATCTCGTCGAAGAGGACCACGGAATAGGGCTTCCGCCGGACCCGCTCGGTGAGCTGGCCCCCCTCCTCATGGCCCACGTAGCCCGGAGGGGACCCGATGAGCCGGGACACCGTGTGCCGCTCCATATACTCCGACATGTCGATGCGGATGATGGCGCTCTCATCGCCGAACATGGCCTCCGCCAGCGACTTGCACAGCTCCGTCTTCCCAACGCCCGTGGGGCCCAGGAAGAGGAAGGAGCCCGTGGGCCTCCGGGGGTCCTTCAGGCCCACCCGGCCCCGGCGGATGGCCCGGGCCACGGCCTGGACCGCCTCGTCCTGGCCCACCACCCGCTTGTGGAGAATCTCCTCCATCCGCAGGAGGCGGCTGCCCTCGTCCTCGGTGAGCCGGGTGACGGGGATGCCCGTCCAGCCCGCCACCACGGCGGCGATGTCCTCGGCGGTGACGGGGCGGTGCTGCCGGGGGCTGTTCCGGCGCTTCTCCCGCTCCTGCTCCACCTGCTCCTGATAGTTGCTCTCGATGTCCCGGAGCTGGGCGGCGGTCTCGAAGTCCTGCCGCTGCACGGCGGCCTCCTTGTCCTTGGCCAGGGCGGCGATCTTCTCCTCCAGGCTCCGGAGCTCCGGGGAAATCTCCTCCTGCTCCATGCGGACCCTGGACGCGGCCTCGTCCATCAGGTCGATGGCCTTGTCCGGCAGGAAGCGGTCGGAGATATACCGGGCGGAGAGGGAGACGGCGGCTTCCAACGCCCCGTCGGTGAGCTGGAGCTTGTGGTGCTGCTCATACTTCTCCCGGAGGCCCTTGAGAATCTCCAGGCTGGCCTCCTGGCTGGGCTCCCCCACGTGGACGGGCTGGAAGCGGCGCTCCAGGGCGGCGTCCTTCTCGATATACTTCCGGTACTCGTTCAGGGTGGTGGCGCCGAGACAGCGGATTTCCCCCCGGCCCAGGGCGGGCTTGATGATGTTGGCGGCGTCCACGGCCCCCTCGGCGGACCCCGCCCCCACGATGGTGTGGAGCTCGTCGATGAAGAGGATCACATCCCCGGACTTCTTCACCTCGTCCAGGGCCTTCTTGATGCGCTCCTCGAACTCCCCCCGGTACTTGGTCCCGGCCACCATGCCGGAGAGGTCCAGGGAGAGGATGCGCTTGTCCAGCAGCTCGTCGGGCACATCCCCCATGACGATCTTCCGGGCCAGCCCCTCGGCGATGGCGGTCTTGCCCACGCCGGGCTCGCCGATGAGGCAGGGGTTGTTTTTGGTCCGGCGGGAGAGAATCTGAATCACCCGCTGGATCTCATCGTCCCGGCCCACCACCGGGTCCAGGCCGCCGTTCCGCGCGTCGGCGGTCAGGTCCCGGGTGAACTCCCGGAGGGTCTTGCCCCCGGCCCCGCCGCCGGAGACAGGGCCCTTGTCGTCCCGGGGGGCGGCGGGCTGGCGGCTCTGGGGCCGCTGGTTCAGCTTCTGCATCAGGGCGGCGTAGAGGGGCCGGGCGTCCACCCCGGCGGTGCGGAGAATGCGGACGGCCATGTTGTTCCCCTCCCGGAGAAGCCCCGCCAGCAGGTGCTCCACCCCCACCAGGGGGCTCCCGCTCCGGACGGCGTCCTCCACGGCGATCTCCACCACCCGGCGGGCCCGGGGGGTCAGGCCCTGGGCGGGGTTGCTGCCGGAGAGGCCCGCCCCCACGCTGCGCCGGATAATCTGGAGGATCATGGCGTCGGTAAGCCCGGCCTCCAGCAGGACGTCATGGGCCGCGCCCTGCTCCTCCCGCATAAGGCCCAGAAGCAGGTGCTCCGTGCCCACGTATCCGTGTCCCAGTTCTCCGGCGGCCTCCTGGCTGAGGCGGAGGGCCTCCTCCGCGCCGGGGCTGAATTTTCTCTCATTCATATGCATGACACTTCCTTTCGTACGGTTTCGTCAGTTCTGTTCCAGGCCGCGGATTTGATCCCGGAGCTCCGCCGCCCGCTCGAAGTTCTCCCCGGCCACGGCCTTTTCCATCTCCAGCCGCAGGGCGTTGATGTGCCGGGCCCTGGAAATCTGGTCCTGCTCGCCCTTTTCCAGCAGGGTGTCCTGGGTCTTGGGGGCCTCCTGGGCGGCCTCCGCCGGAGCGCCCAGGGCGGGCATCCCGGCGAAGAGGTCGTCGAAGGGGTCCTCCAGCAGGGAGTTCATCCGGCCCAGCAGGGCGGGATAGGGGAAGTCCTCGAAGAGTCCGCCGAGGCCCCGGAACATCTGGCGGCTCTGGGCGGCCAGCCGCTGGCTGTAGCCCAGCTTCTCGGCGCACCCGGCGCACAGATGCCGCTCGGTGATCCGGCCGTTGATGTTGCTGTGGTACATAAAGGCGACTTCATTCTTGCCACAATTCTCACATTTCATAATCAATACCTCCAGATAGAATCCAAAATGTTTTGACAGGCGGGGGAACATGGCCCCCGTTCCATGGTATGAGGCTACTGGACCTGAAGAATCAGGACATTTTTCAGGATATCCGCCCGGACCCGGTCCCGGAGCTCCCGGGGGGCGGCGCCGAGGGCCTTGTCCCCCACGGCGGCCAGCAGGGTTCGGGCCATCGGCTCCTCCAGCGCGCCGGACTGGACCAGGTTCGTCAGAATGGCTCTGGCGGAGGGCAGGTCCATCCGGTCCCCCAGGGAGTTGATGACGTGCATCAGCAGCGTCTCCCGGTCCACCCGAACCCGGGTGATGCGGATGTATCCGTTGCCGCCCCGGCGGCTCTCCACGATGTAGCCCCGCTCCGGGGAGAAGCGGGTGGACATGACGTAGTTGATCTGGCTGGGCACGCAGTTGAACCGCTGGGCCAGGTCGCTGCGCTGGACCTCCAGGACGCCGTCCCCGGTCTCGTCCAGGCAGGCCTGCAAAAAGCTGGCGATTAAATCGGAAATCCCCATGGGCGCACCTCATTTCCTGCTTTTGGGCGTTTCATTTGACTTTGACTATCTTTGATCTTTTAATGATGCCAGTATACCACGCTGGGGGAAAAAGTCAAGAGGTAATCTTTGACGTTCTTTGACGTTTGTGCGAACAAATTGTAAACGATCTTCCCCCTTGGCCCCGGGCCAAAAATTTTCCCGTTAGAGCTTTCACAAACCCCTTGCTTTTTTTTCAGAGTGTGCTACAATGGGGATACAATTCTAATGGAGGTGCTTCCCATGGCCTATAAGATTACTTCTGCCTGCGTGAGCTGCGGCGCGTGCTCTGACGCCTGCCCCGCCGGTGCCATCAGCCAGGGCGACGACGCCTATGTCATCGACGCCGCTGCCTGCCTGGACTGCGGTTCCTGCAGCGACACCTGCCCCAACGGCGCCATCGTTCCCGAAGAGTAATTCCCAGGGATACATAAAAAGGCCCGCAAGCAAAGCTTGTGGGCCTTTTTATGTATCCGGCCGCCCTTTGGGCGGCCGGCGGGACTGGCCTCCGGCTTGTCCCGCTCCTTATTGAAAAGGGTGCAGGGAACCCCTCCTTCCCGTTGAAGGGGTCTTTCGTTCTCTTCGGTCTTTGACCTTTGGTTTTCTGTTCTATGGGCGGCTTTGCCCTTCCGGTACTCTATACCTCACGCCGCTGCCGCGGCTTTGTTTGTTGGAACGATCTTTTTTATCAGACGCCGGACAGATCAAAATCCGGGGTATACTCCTCCCTGGCCGAGGTCCGTTCCTGTGTGTAGCCGTCGGTGATCCCGCAGTTTTTCATATATTCCACCGCCGCCCGGTACTCCGCTTTTGTTACATGGCGGGCCAGGGCTCCGGACGCGCCAGGCTGGGGGGTATACTGGCTCATCAGGGAGAACAGCACATCCCCGGGCCGGAACGATGCCGACACCCAGTCGATCACCCGGCGGGTGTTCTCCAGCTCCCCCGGAAGCAGGAGGTGCCGGATCAGCACGCCGGATTTCAGCTGCCCCGCCTCCATGCGGCAGGGCCCCGTCTGGCGGAACATCTCCAAAATGGCCGGGGCGGCGTATTCGAAGTAATCCGGCGCGGCGGAGTACTTTCCGGCGGGGCCCGCGTATTTCAGGTCCGGCAGATACACCTGCACCCGGCCCTCCAGGAGGCGGAGGGTCTCCGGCTTCTCATAGCCCCCGCAGTTCCACACCACGGGCACCGGCCAGGGCTCCCCGCCCAGGGCCTCCAGGATCCCGGGGGTAAAGTGGGTGGGCGTCACCAGGTCCAGGCACGCCGCCCCCCGGGCGGTGAGCTCCTGAAAAATCTCCCGGAGACGGGCGGCGGACACGGGCTTCCCCACGCCGCCCTGTGAGATGGGGCGGTTCTGGCAGTAAACGCAGCGGAGCGGGCAGCCGGAGAAGAACACCGCCCCGGCCCCCCGCTCCCCCGTCAGGCAGGGCTCCTCCCACTGGTGAAGCATCGCCCGGGCCACCACGGGGGTCAGCGGCATCCCGCACACGCCGCCGGGACGGTCCGCCGTCCGTTCCGCCCGGCAGTTCCGGGGGCAGAGGGTACAGGTCATACCGCGCCGAAGTCCGGGCCCAGGTTCCCCGCCATCCAGTGGCGGCGGCACAGGCCGATGTATTTGTCATTGGCCCCCAGGACCACCTGCTCCCCTTCCTTCAGCACCCTGCCGTTCTCGTCGAAGCGGGCGTTGAAGGTGGCCTTTTTGCCGCACCAGCAGATGGTCTTGACCTCCTCGATCTTGTCCGCCATCACCAGCAGCGCATAGCTGCCGGGGAACAGGTCCCCCTTGAAGTCCGCCCGGAGGCCGTAGCACATGACGGGAATATCCAGCTCATCCACGATATGGACCAGGTACATAACCTCCTCCTTCGTGAGGAACTGGGCCTCGTCCACGATGATGCAGGCGTTCTGCTGGAGCTCCATGACGGTCATGTCCCGCATCTCGTCGAAGTAGACGCAGGGATAGGTCAGGCCAATGCGGGAATAGACCATGTGCTCCCCGTCCCGGGCGTCCAGGCGGGGCTTGACCATCAGGGCCTTCTGGCCCCGCTCCTCGTAGTTGAAGCGGGCCATGAGGGCGTTGGCGGACTTGCTGGAGCCCATAGCTCCATACTTGAAGTATAATTGTGCCATAAATATACAGTGAGCGATTGCGTCTCCGGTGCTTCAGCCGCTCTCTTCCTCCTCTTTCGTTTCATCGGGCTCCGCATGGAAGGCATAGGGCTCATATGGCTCCGGCATGCTGAACGCCGCCCTCCGGCACTTCCGGCAGAGCCACACGGTTTTATAAAAGCCGCCCCACATGCCGCCCTCGTCCAGCACATCGATTATGCCGGTGCCGTCCAGACACCGGAGGGGGCCGGAGCGGTATATGCCGGAATACCAACGGACGCCGTCCCGCCCTCCGGTGAGGAAGCCCTGTTCCATCTCCGCCCCGCACCAGGGGCACTTCTCCGGCGGGAGGCGCTTTGCCTCTTCTTTTTCTTTTGCCCGGGCCCTGCGCGCCTCGTTCCAGTCCTTCAAAGTACCGATGGGATTCTCTTTCCTCTTTTCAGGTTTCAGGCTGGGCGGCTTCCGGTCCCAGGGGTCCTCGCTGTGCTTCCAAAACGGCATAGGCCCTCCTTAGAGTCTGTATTCACAACCGCTGAACGCCGTCCGAGAGGTCCTTTTCCCGCCATACCGCGTTCCCCGGTTATGAATACAGGTTCTTATTTTTCCAGCTCCCGCCGGACCTCCTCCGTAAAGCGGGAGAAGGCCGAGGGAACGGCGTGGCGCTCCAGGGTATCCACCCAGGTGAAATCCCCCTCCCCGGAGACGGCCAGCGTATAGCCGGTCATGTGCCATTCCACATGGCTGAAAATGTGCTTCGCGGCCAGGCGGTTTTTCCACTCCACCGGCTCCAGCCCCCAGGCCCGGACTGCCTCTCCGGCGGCGGCCTCCTCCAGGCGGCCCTCCACGCTGGGGAACTCCCACAGCCCCGCCAGCAGCCCGGAGCCCGGGCGCTTCCGCAGGGCGGTTTTCCCCTCCCGGAGGAGGAGGAAGACGGTCTTTTCCTCCACCCGGCGGGCCTTTTTCGGCTGCTTCACCGGCAGGCTCTCCGCCGTGCCCCGCTCCCGGCCCAGGCAGAGGTCCCGGACGGGGCAGAGGAGGCATCTGGGCGGTCCGTTGGGCACGCAGACCGTGGCCCCCAGCTCCATGAGGGCCTGATTGAAGTCGCGGATATCCGCCTCCGCCTCCGGGAAAATCTCCTGAACCTGAGCCCGGATGTTCTTTTTGGTCTGCGGGGCGGCGGCGTCGCCGTGGTCGTCCGTCAGGCGGGCAATCACCCGGAGGACGTTGCCGTCCACGGCGGCCTCCCGCCGGGCGAAGGCGGCGGAGGCGATGGCGGCGGCGGTATACTCCCCGATGCCGGGGAGCTCCAGAAGGCCGCCGTAGGTGTCCGGGAAGCCGCCCCGGTCCGCCGCCAGCCTCGCGGCCCTTTGCAGGTTCCGGGCGCGGCTGTAGTAGCCCAGGCCCTCCCAGCGCTTCATGAGCCGGTCCTCGGGGGCGGCGGCCAGGGCCTCCACGGTGGGGAAGTCCTCCAGGAAGCGGGCGTAGTAGCCCAATACTGCCGCCACCCGGGTCTGCTGGAGCATGATTTCCGAGACCCAGATGCGGTAGGGGTCCCGGGTCCGCCGCCAGGGGAGGTCCCGGGCGTTTTCCCGGTACCACGCCAGCAGGGGCGGAGGAAGGCTGTTCAATGTTCTGTTCATGGTGGGATTATAACACAGATTCCCGCCGGTGGACAACCTTTTTTCCAGGAGGGGCCCTTGCAAACGCGGCGTGTCTGATTTAGAGATGCCATCCTGTAGGGGCGGACCTGCGTGTCCGCCCTTCCCCCGGGACCCTGGCATTTCCGAAAAACGGGTGTCCGGCCTTCCCCAGGGACCCTGGCATTTCCGAAAAACGGTGTGTCCGTCCTTCTCCCGGAACCCTGGCGCTTCCGAAAAACGGGCGGACACGCAGGTCCGCCCCTACGGGTGTCCTCTTTGAAAAATGCGTCATCGGGCCCCCCTCCTGCAAACAGTTCCTCTTGACATGCCTTGCCATTCTATGTATAATCAGCATAGAGATTCTAGGTATAGGAGGCATCGGGCTATGAAGAAGAAAACCATGGAACACACCCGCCTGCTGGCACTGTCCCTGCTGGCGGGGGAAGACATGTACGGCTATCAGATGATTGTGGAGCTGGCCCGCCGGTCCAACCACACCTTCGACATGAAGGAGGGCACCCTGTACCCGGTCCTCCACGGCCTGGAGCAGGAGGGCTTTGTAGAGGCCTACCGCAAACAGGCCCCCTCGGGGCGGGAGCGGAAGTACTACCACCTGACCCGGAAGGGACAGGGGGCCCTCCGGGAGGAGCGGCAGGCCTGGGAGCGCTATTCCGGCGCGGTGAACGACGTGCTCCGGGGCGGAGCGGAGCTGGCATGACCCGGCGGGAGTTTCTGGACCAGGTACCCCTGGAGCGGCTGACGGCGAAGGAGCGGGAGAGCGTCCGCCGGGAGCTGGAGGAGCACGTGGAGGACCGGATGGAGGCCCTGCTTGACATGGGCTGGGACGAGGCGCTGGCGGAGTCCCGCTGCCTGGAGGCCATGGGGGACCCGGCGGAGATCGGCCGGGAGATGGCGAAGCAGTACCGGGGGACGGGCTGGCTGTGGCTGGGCCGGGCGGCGGCGGCGCTGACCGTTGTGATGTGCATCCAGGCCCTTCTGGGATTGGGGATGCTGGGCGCCGCGTGGGACAACCTGATGGTCCGGCTCCACCCCTCCACGGCCCTTTCCATCGGCGAGATGAAGAACGTGGAGGCTGTGGAGGAGCTGGACATCCGCACCGTGGTGGGGAACGATATCCTCCGGGTCTGCCAGGTCTCCGTGGGGGAGAAGCACGGGCAGCGGGCGGCGGCGGTGCTGGCCTGCATGTACGACCGCATGCCCTTCGGCATCGTGGCGGACGGCCTGTGCAGCAGAAGTGATCTCTTCAACCAGCGGGGCGAGACGGGAACCAGCGGCGGCGGCAGTTCCAACTACGGCGTGGAATACGCCACCCGCTGGGCCCCGATTGAACCGGGGGACACCCACGTGATTCTGGAATACCGGGCAATCGGGGGACCCGTCCGTCTGGAAATCCCCCTGCCGGAAGGAGGGGAGACGCCATGAGACGGGTAAAGCAGCTGCCCTCCCGGAGGAAACGGGCCCTCCGGCGGGTCCTCATCGCGGCGGCGGCGGTGTTCCTGGTGAACCGGATTTTTCTGATCGGCCTCCTGTTTCCCATCCAAGCCATCCGCCACAATGAGGAGCGGCTGGGCACGGGGCGGACCGCCGTGGTCTGCCGGGACTGGGACCCCGGGTTCCGCTGGGATTATCTGTCCTATCTGACGGAGAGCGAAACCGTCACCATGCTCAGCGGGGCGAGGCTGGGATCTTATGGCTGGACGGACGCCTTCGGCGTGGCGGTGGACTGCACGGAAGAAGCCCCCCTCTACGGCGGCTGGCGGAACATGTCCTGGACTGACGGGCCATCCCGGTTCTGTGTATTCGGGAGAGTCGGCGATCCGGACATCGTCCGGCTGGAAATCCAGCTTCGATACCTGGACTGGAAGCTGGAATCCCGGACCGCCCTCACCTGGAACAGCGAGCGGGAGGACTGGATGGAAAAAGACGGACGGTACTATTTCCTCTTTCAGACCCACCCGCCCTTCAACTGGGCGGACTTCCATCCCGGCCTCAACCCGCTGGCCGTGGGCTTGGACGAGGCGGGCAACGAGGTCGTCCGGATAGAGCTGACCCAGGGCGCGTCCTGCCATTTCAGCTGAACAAACCGGGCCGGGAGATCATGCCTCCCGGCCCGGCAGGCTGTCGAAAAAGGATTTTCGCCAGCCTGAGCAAGTTTTCAAAACGTTAAAAAACGTTTTGAAAACTTATGATTGAAAACGAAAGGAACCCTTCCTGGGTTCCTCTCGTAACTCTCCTCCTTCCCGTCGAGGATGGTTTTTACGGTTTTTCGACACTCTGCCGGGCCGGGAGATCATGCCTCCCGGCCCGGTTTCAGTCTTTTTTCACGTGGGCGTACCAGAGAAGGGCCCCCAGTCCCGCGCCTCCCAGGATGTTCCCCAAGGTGACGGGGAGGAGGTTCCCCAGCAGGAACCCCGGAAGCGTCAGTCCGGAGAGGTCCACTCCGGCCTCCTGGGCCAGCTGGAGATACCGGGGATTCTGAACCGCCAGCATCCCGGCGGAAATGTAGTACATATTGGCCACACAGTGCTCAAAGCCGCAGAGGACGAAATAGCACACGGGGACAAAGGCCCCCATGAGCCTCCCCGCCCCCTCCTGGGCGGAGAGGGCCAGGAGCACGCCCAGACAAACCAGCATGTTGCAGAAAATCCCCAGTCCGAAGCCTTGCAGGAAGGACAGCCCGCACTTCCCGGCGGCAAGGCGGATGGTGTATACCGCCAAGCCTCCGGCGGAGTAATTCAGCTGCCCAAACCACACACAGCCCGCCGCCACGGCAAGGGCCCCCAGGAAGTTCCCCAGGTAGACCAGCAGCCAGTTCCGCAGCAGTCCGGCGAGGGTGCATTTCCCCTCCAGCAGGGATAGGACCAGCAGACTATTCCCGGTAAAAAGCTCCGCCCCGGTGACGATGACCATACAGAGCCCGAAGGGAAACAGGAATCCGGAGACCGTCCGGGCCAGCCCCACGTTCTCCATCCCGTGAACGGCGGTATTCGCCGCGGCGCAGCCCAGCGCGATGAGGGCCCCCGCCAGAACCGAGAGGGCCAGCAGCTTCCCGATGCTCTTCCGGGTCTTGACCTCCCCGGCGGCGGCGTAGCGCTCCAAAAATTCCTTAGGGGAAAGATAGCTCAATGTTCCACCCGCTTTCGTTGCCGCCGCTCCGGCTTGGATACGTGCCGGACTGCCAGAGCGAGCTAAAGCTTTTTTGGTTCCTTTTTTCTCGAAAAAAGGAACTTAGAACAGCCCGGTAATCTTCCCGTTCTCATCCACATCGATTTTCTCGGCGGCGGGGACTTTGGGCAGGCCCGGCATGGTCATGATGTCCCCGGTGAGGGCCACCAGGAACCCGGCTCCGGCGCTGACCTTCAGGTTCCGCACGGTAATAGTGAACCCCTTGGGGGCCCCCAGAAGGGCCGGATCATCGGAGAAACTGTATTGGGTTTTCGCCATGCACACGGGGAGCTTCCCAAAGCCCAGGGCTTCCAGCTCCGCCAGCTGCTTTTTCGCGGCGGGAGTCAGGACGGCCCCGTCAGCATGATACACCTTCTGGGCGATGGCCGTGATCTTGTTTTCAATGGTATCCTCGACGTCATAGGCAAAGCGGAACTCATTCGGCTCCCCGCAGAGCCGGAGGACCTCCTCCGCCAGGGCGATGCCGCCCTCGCCGCCCTTGGCCCAGACCTCGCTGAGGGCCGCGCTGACTCCCAGCTCCCGGCACTTCTCCTCCACCAGCTTCAGCTCGGCGGCGGTGTCCGTGGGGAAGGCGTTGACCGCCACGACGCAGGGCAGACCATAGACGTTCTTGATATTCTCCACATGCTGGAGCAGGTTGGGGAGACCCCTTTCCAGGGCCTCCAGATTCTCGGCGTTCAGCTCCGCTTTGGGGACGCCGCCGTGATTCTTCAGCGCCCGGACCGTAGCGACTATCACGACGGCGCTGGGCCGCAGATTCGCCAGGCGGCACTTGATATCCAGGAACTTCTCCGCCCCCAGGTCCGCGCCGAACCCCGCCTCGGTGACAGCGTAGTCCGCCAGCTTCATCGCCAGCCGGGTAGCCATGACGGAATTGCAGCCGTGGGCAATGTTGGCAAAGGGCCCGCCGTGGATGAAAGCAGGGGTACCCTCCAGGGTCTGGACAAGATTGGGCTTCAGGGCGTCCTTCAGCAGGGCGGCCATCGCCCCCCCGGCGTGGAGATCATGGGCGGTAACGGGCGTTCCCTCATAGGTGTAGCCCACCACCATCCGGCCCAGCCGGGCCTTCAGATCCAGGATATCGGAGGAGAGGCACAGTACCGCCATGATTTCGCTGGCTACGGTGATGTCGAAGCCGTCCTCCCGGGGGACGCCCTGCATCCGGCCTCCCAGGCCGTCCACAATGTTCCGCAGCTGCCGGTCGTTCATGTCGACGCAGCGCTTCCAGGTGATTTTCTTCACGTCAAGCCCCAGGGCGTTTCCCTGCTGGATGTGGTTGTCCAGCATCGCCGCCAGGAGATTGTTGGCCGCGCCGATGGCGTGGAAATCCCCGGTGAAATGGAGGTTGATGTCCTCCATAGGCACCACCTGGGCATATCCGCCGCCGGCCGCGCCGCCCTTCACGCCGAAGACGGGGCCCAGGGAGGGCTCCCGCAGGGCCACGAGGGTATTTTTCCCCAGGCGGCGGAGGGCGTCGGCCAGGCCGACGGTGGTGGTGGTTTTGCCCTCACCGGCGGGGGTGGGATTGATGGCGGTGACGAGGATGAGTTTCCCCTCGGGGCGGCTGCTCTCCCGGAGGAGCCGGGGATCCACCTTGGCCTTGTAGCTGCCATAGAGCTCCAGATACTGGGAATCCACTCCAGCGGCGGCGGCAATCGAAGTGATGGGGCGCATTTCGCAGGACTGCGCGATTTCGATGTCGGACGGAACGTGCATGGCGGGGCCCTCCTTTGTGTAGTAAAAAGGTATGACTTATTTTAGACAAGCAAATCATATCATACTCCCACTGGAAAGGGAAGTGGAAGATTGAACAAGGAATTGGCGTTTGCCCCGGGTCTGTTTGAGCGTTTCAAAAGGAGCGGCCAAGGTCTGCCTGATAAAAAACACGGCCCACCGGAGAAGGCATCCTTCCGGCGAGCCGCGTTTATTCTGTCCACGCTTTCTTCTCGCTCGCCTGGGAAGTCAACCGCGCCTGCAGCGTCAGCTTCCAGGGGCAGCAAACCAGCCCCGCCTTCAGACGGGATATCGAAAACCACAACCATCATACAGCCTGACCTGCCGGGCCAACGGGGAGAAAGGAAATCACCATGAGCACTCCAAGTGCGGGATAGTCCCGGTAATGCTCCAACCAGTATTCCGGCATATCGATTACTCCGGCGGCTGCCAGTGCGCCAATTCCGTTTTACCGCCTTGTGAATCAGAACAAGACTATCCGGGTTTGGTCATCGTCTCCAAGAAATCGTCGCGAGAGAAATCAGACAGGTGGTACAGCTTGTGCGTCCCATCCAGCAGGGCTTTTTCCTCATCGGACATCTGATAGCCCAGGGAAAGCGACCATACATAAAGGCCGTTGAGCTTGCCAGAGGGCCGATATTTCGGGTAGGCATCCTTATAGCCACCAGCGCAAGCCTCCGCAGCTGTATCTGCAAGGGCGTCTATGTCGATGCTCCGAAGGCCGAGGACTCTGACCGCTATCTGAAGGTCTCCCGGACGGCAATCCTGATTCTGCTGGAATATAAAAGCCGGCAGGATAGCATGAGGGAGAAAGCAGGGGACGCCTGGCAGGGCTCCCCGAAGGATGATAGGGTATTCACCAACGACGTGGGCCGTCCCTGGTTCCCCACGTCTCTCACGCAATGGATGGAGAAGTTTATCAAGCGAACCGGCCTTCCCTCCAGTTGCGTCCATTCACCCCGGCATACTTACGCCAGCCTTCTGATCGCGGAGGGAACCCCGCTGGTGGTGGTTTCTAAAAACCCTGGACACGCCCAGACAAGCACCACCAGCGACATCTACTCCCACGTCATAGCCTCCGCAGAAGCGAAGGCGGCTCAACTAACGGACAATTTTGCGGAGGACATTCACCCCAAAAACAAAAAAAAGAGAGAGCGTCTTAAAATAGAAAAAGCCCCGTAACCGCAAGGGTTAAAGGTAATAAGGAACTATTACCGCAGAGGGCGGCGTGATCGTGAGATCACGCCGTTTTTCTGCGTCCATAAGTAGTTTCTGTGACGACAGACTCACCAATCTCCGGCATATCCAGATCATCCAGAAAGTTGAAGATAATCCTGACCTTCTGAATCCGCTTGGTTCCTTGCTTCTCCGGCGCATAGACGATGATCTTTTTGATGAACTCGTTTACGATGGTCGGCGTCAATTCCGGAATGTCCACATACTTCTCCACCAAAGCTGCGAACTGGTCAAAACCACTGTCCATTTCCTCACGGATGCTTACCCAATCCTCAAGGCCGATAATCTCATTGTTAAGATTGGCCTGCTCCGCTTCATAACCTTCGGCCATTTTCTGGTAGCGTTCCCGGCTCAAATTGCCCAGCACCATGTCCTCGTAGATACGGGTCATAAGCGTGTCAATATCCGCCAGCCGCTTTTTAGCCTGGGCCAGCCGCCGCTTATCCTCACGGATAGACTTCTCCTGATCCTCTCTGCGACAGTGCAGCCAATCCTCTTGAAAGCCCTCCACATCAGAGCGGATAGCCTCCATCACAGCCCGGATACGCTCCAGCACCACATCCCGCAGCACTTCCTCCCGGATAATATGCCCGGAACAGGTCCCGCGTCCGCTTCTGTATTTGGCGCAGACATAGCGGTCCTGCTTGCCCTCGAACCTTTTGCAAGTGGCGAAGTTGAGCTTACTTCCGCAGTCAGCACAGAGCAGAAGTCCGGAAAACAGCCCTTGCCGTTCACCCTTGGTGATGCGGCGCTTGTTCTTCCGCAGCTCCTGTACCCGATCCCACTGTTCCTGCGGGACGATGGCCTCCTGTGTACCGGGCAGGATGAACATATCATCCCTGGCATTAGGAATGCGCTTCTTGAGCTTATAGGACTTGGAATAGGTTTTGAAGTTACAGACACAGCCAGTGTACTCCATCCGTTCCAAGATACCAACCACAGATTGCTCATGCCAGTGACAGGGACGCTCCGGCACGGGCTTGCCTTTACGCATGGCGTAGAGTGCCTTAACCGTTGGCACCTTGTCCGCTTCAAGGATTCTTGCAATCCGGCACGGGCCGATTCCAGCGATAGTCATATCAAAAATGCGCTTGACCACTGGCGCGGCTTCTTCGTCCAGAATCCAATGATCCTTATCCTGCGGGTCAGAGAGGTAACCATAGGGCGGTTTGCCCATGTGCTTGCCGCTGATGCCGCGGGCTTTCATCACGGAACGGACCTTTTTGCTGGTATCCTTGGCATAAAAATCGTTAAAAAGATTACGAAATGGGGTAAAATCGTCATCTCCACGATTACTGTCCACACCGTCATTGACAGCAATAAACCGGACATCGAAGCTGGGAAAAACGATTTCTGTATACCGACCGACTTGCAAGTAATCCCTGCCGAAGCGGCTCATATCTTTGACAATCCAAGTGCCTACCAAGCCCTGCTCCACCAGAGACAGCCCCTCCTGGACACCGGGACGATTGAAGTTCGTTCCCGTATAACCGTCGTCCACCAGAATGCGAGTATTAGTGAAGCCATGATCTGCTGCGAAGCGAGTTAAGATACTCCTTTGATTTGCGATACTGTTTGACTCGCCGTCAAGCGCATCTTCATTGCTTAAACGACAGTACAAAATTGTGATTTTCTGCTGATCCATTGAGCTTTCCTCCTTCGATAATGGGTCAGCTGACAGTACCGTAGTGCATGGCTCGATATTAACATAACTTTTTGCGTTTGTCATCAGGAAATTGTCCCTTTCTCTGAAAAAATGAGACGCTTAACTTTGCTGGCCAGTGTCTCATTTCCATCACACTCCGTTGTGATGATGTACCAGGTATTTCCGATCTTCCGCTCAACAATGTCACAAAACGGATTTTGAGGTTCGTCCCATAAGCTAGCAGGAGCAATAACCATTGGCTCATAGCAGGCACAAAGGTCGATAGGTTCATACACATAGTTCTTGAAATACTTGTCAAAATCAATTATCATTCAATTACCTCCCTAGATCGCTGATTTTCAGTGTGGATTGGTATGCCTGTAAAATTTCCGGCGGGATATGCTTCACTGTTCGTCTCAGTTCTTCCAGCTCCTGGAGCTGCTGAGATACTTCCAACTGGCGTTTGATACTCTCTTTACTGGAATTGACTTGCTTTTTTAATCCGGCGTTCTCGGCCCGGAGTGCTTTATACGCGGCATCATACTTCCGCATTTGTGTCTGCATCCGCTCCACACTGGGGATATACTGCTCCAGCAGAGCTTCTATCTCGGTGCTTTTCTTCTTGGCGTTGAGGGGATTGACTTCATCCAGCAGTTTCAGCAGCATATCCCTCTGCCGGTTGAGATGTACCGCCTCCTTGAACAGCCGGGACGGGATATGTGTCCTGCCGGTCTCACTTGCACTTTCGCCCCGCTCGAGATCAGGATACTTCCTGACCATGTGTTTCCAAAAGTTATCTTGCCACCATGTCAGCTTCTTTTTGTTACCGACAATGTCCTTAGCACTTAACCTCCCATCCTTCGTCAATGGGACGAAAGATAGGTGCATATGCGGCGTCTTCTCGTCCATGTGAACCACAGCGGAAATAATCGTACCTTTACTCTGATATTTCTCAACAAAGCGAACTGCTTCTTCAAAAAACATCCGAATTTCAGCTCTTTTCTTACCCTTAAAGAACTCTGGACTAGCTGTAACAAGAGTCTCAACCACCCGAACACTGTCTTTGCGGGTGCGGCATCCGGCATCGGCGATCTGTTTCTCGGCCTCAGCACGGTATTTTCGCTCTGGCTGAATCAGATGAAAATTCAAATGACTGCGATCGGCATCTACATCGGGATTGCTGGCGTATTTCTCTTTCGTTCGTTCATTATGGGCTTCAATTTGCCCAATTTCCGGCCCCTTATATTTGGCGAATCGAAGGATGGCGTATTGTGGCTTTTGCATCAGGTTCCCACTGCCCCTTTCGATTGTGCCGTTAATCTATTGATTACCGCACATAGTTTGTTGGCCTGTGCTTGAATAGTCTCCGCTTCTTCAGAAGTGAGTGTGGCGGCATCCATCACAAAAGAGGTGCAGAAGTTCTCTAAATCATCCAGAATCTTGCTGGAAAAGTCCATAAACTTATCAAAGTAAGTTGCTCCATCAGATGAATCCTTTTCCTCAACTTTAGGCATATTTGGCACTGATCGCTTTAAGTATTCATCAATGGATATAATAGCACCTGCTGCGAGCAGCGATACAACCTTCTCCTGCTGGTCCGGCGCTAACCGAGCTAACCTCATAAGTTCACCCTGAGAAGGTTGCTGTTTTCCCATTTCTTTAAGAATTTTAGCAGCTCCTGGTGCCAAATGTTCAGCCAGCCACAGGCGGCGTTCAATGGTCCTGGTCGAAACACCCAGCTTTTCAGCGGTATCCTCCACAAAAGATTTCACTTTAGGTTCGAGCGTCACATTGTCGCTCGAACTTTGGTAGTTATTCACATGACCAGGACGGTTCCGGGCAATCGTTTCTGGGTGAAGGGTTTCATAGAGCTTTTTCCGGCGAGCGAGCAGACTGCTTAATTCTGCGTTGGTCAGATTCCTGCGGATCACATTTTCGTCGATCTCCGCCAGTTCCGCCCGGATACTGTCGATACTGCATACGGTACATTCGATTTCTGTCCAATCCAGCAGCTTTGCCGCTTCCAGCCGATGCAGTCCAGCGATTAGGGTGTGGCTGCTGTCAACTGTGATTGGATTGAGCAGACCCACATCGGCAATACTCTGAGACAACTCGTCGATATGGGTGGGGTCGGTCTCCCGCCGTCCGGGATTGATTTTGATCGTGCTGATTGGAATACGCAATGATTTGATACCTCCTAAGTTAATTTGGCAAATTGTATTTGCGTACTCCAATATACCGGAAAATCGTCTATAGCCTTCGATTCCTGCATAAATGCCTGAAAAAGCACGTCAGCCCGGAAAACCTGCAAAAATGCAGTTTCCTGGCTGACCCCCAATTATGATATTATTTTACAATATTCGACATTTAATTGAGCTTATATGTGGTAAGATAAACAGAAAGGGGTGGACATATGGCAGCTATGTTATCAGATACCACGGGCCGCCGCATTACTGGACTTCGGGAGCGTGAGGATATGACCCTGGATGAGTTAGCGGCTAAAATCGGCATCAACGCCACTACACTGGGCCGCATAGAGAAGGGGCAGACGCAGAAGATCAGCAGTGATGTGCTGGTAGCGTTAGCAAGGGAGTTCAATGTCTCCACCGACTTCCTGCTGGGGTTGACCAATATTCCTGAACGTAAAAACTATGATGTGGGTGAGTTGGGATTATCGGCGCAGGCGGTTCGGAATCTTTACACACAGAAGATCAACACGGATGTACTTAACCGTCTGCTGGAGCATCCGCGCTTTCCCATACTGGTTGCTATGATTGCACAGTATCTGGACGATACTTTTGCTGCTGGAGTGGCTGTGCAGAACCAGATTTTTGCGTCCATGAGCGAACTGCTGGTAGGAGCAGGACAGCGAGAAGCAGCCCAAGCTGTCAACCTCTCTAAAGTCCCGCCTCATCAAGTAGAACTGACAAAGATCCAGAACACGTTTACGGCCATGCTGCGAGAAATGAAGCGTGAGACTGGCTCAAATTTAGAACCCGCAAAGGCAGTAACAAAAGAAGTTGTTGAGCGTATGATGACAGAATTGTCAAAGGACCAAACGGCACCTCTAGTCTCCATCTCGCCCGAGCAAATCACGGATTCCATTTTACATACAGTGGACGATGGAACTGACCCGGAGAAGTTGGCAGAGTTCCGGCGCGGGCTGGTTTCGCTTTTTGAAAATCTGCCCAAGGCAAATGATACGAACGGTCAGTAAGCAGTTTTGCCCTCGCGCCCGGGCGGGTGGCTCATAGGCCGAAAATCAGTCCGTTGGCAGTATCGCTGCGGCGGGACGAAGGACGAGGGACGGGGGTTTTATATACCTTTTGTCCCTCCCAAAATCAGGCGGTGAGATGATTGCTGCGCTCCATCTCACCGCCTGATTTTCTGGTGCGGGAAAGTGACTGCTCCAAATCGCGCCACCCCTTTCCCGCGCCAGCCGGGACAAAAGGTATAACACACTAGACTTTCTTCGAAAGTCGTGTGCCAAGATGGGAAGTCTCCCCCCTTGGATTCCCCCTCCATTTTCGGGGCGTTGGGTACCCATGCTGCCAGATCGCAGCCTGGATATCCCGCCCCGAAAATGCTAAACGGACAGCCCTGCAAGTAGGGCTGTCCGTTTAATCTTTGCTGCAATGGCGTAATCGGTCTGCCAATTCTGATAGCATAGCAACATCTCTTTCCGCTAAACCAGTGACATTTAGGCTTTCAAGGCGTTCTACTCCTAAAAGGTAATCCGTGGAAACAGAAAACACCTTTGCCAATTCTACCAGGAAAGCTGGCGATGGCATGGATAATCCCTGTTCCCATGAGTTGACACCATTTCGTGTAATACCCAAACGGCGAGCGAGGTCTGCTTGTGTCCAGCCCCTCGCCGTTCGTAAAGACTTGATGCGTTCCGCTGTCATAGCTGATCTCCCTCCCCTACTAAAGTATATTTCCCATTTATGATAAGTCATTATCATTTTAGGCTCTAATGCTTGACACAATGAATGCAAGCACTATATAATTCTTGTGAGCAGTATTGCCATATAGGGCAAGCAAATTGGAGGGCTGTCAGCTATGCAAGAGATAAGTTGTGCATTTACGGGCCACCGCCCGAAAAAGTTTCCTTGGGGCTATGATGAAGTGGATGCTCGATGTGTTGCTCTGAAACAGGTGCTTACCAGAGAAATCGTCAAACTGATTGAAGCGGGATATACGGACTTTCTCTCCGGTATGGCGGAGGGAGCTGACACCTGGGCAGCCCTGGCTGTTCTTGCCTTGAAAAAAGAAAATCCCGCACTGAAACTCCACTGTGTTCTGCCCTGTGAGGGACAGGCAGATCAGTGGTCAGCATCAGCGCGGGAACTCTATTATTCTATTCTGGACCAAGCGGATGACATCATGTATGTGAGCCGCGAGTATGTCAAGGATTGTATGCTCAAACGCAATCGCTATCTGGTCGATCACGCTGCCTGTCTGCTGGCCGTCTACAACGGCGAGTGGCGGGGTGGAACGGCGATGACGGTACGGTATGCCCGAAAACTGGGGCGGGAGGTTATCATACTCAATCCAGTCTGAAGGCTTTTCGCAAAAGTCGAAAAGCACCGTTGTTTTCCGGTACCAGATATGGTATGATTATCCTGTCAGTTTCCACATGGGGAGGTGTCGATATGGCGGGCAACAGCAACCTACATATGTCCAGAGCAGGAAAGACAGACGAATTTTATACCCAGCTCTCCACAATAGAGGACGAGCTGCGGCATTATCGAAAATATTTCAAGGGCAAGGTCATTTTTTGCAACGCTGACGACCCGGCGATTGGGGAAGATGGGCAAGACCATTTCGGTGATGGCCTAGGCGGTTACACCAGCAATTTCTTCCGCTACTTCCAACTGAACTTTACCCAGCTGGGCATCAAGAAGCTGATTACCACCCACTATGAGGCGGACAAGCCCAGTTATAAATTTGAGATCGTCAGCAGCGACCATGATGAGCAGATCGGTCTGCCGGACTATGTGAGAACTCCCCTGGAGGGCAGCGGTGACTTTCGTTCCCCGGAGTGTTTGGCCCTGCTGGAAGAATGCGATATTGTAGTGACAAACCCGCCCTTCTCCTTGATGAAAGAATATCTTCCCCTGCTCATAAACAGTGACAAACAGTTTTTGATTTTGGGGAACATGAACCACGCAATTATAAGCGAAATTTTCCACTATTTCCAAGAAGATAAAGTATGGCTCGGTTATAACAGTGGTCATTTTTGGTTTCGTGTTCCCGATTACTATGAACCTAAAGGAACCGATTTCAAAATAGATGAGACCGGGCAGAAGTGGAGACGCATGGGAAACATCTGCTGGTTTACCAATATGGACATTGAGAAGCGCCACCAGCCGATTGATCTTTATATCCAATATACTCCGGACAAGTACCCGAAGTACGATCAATACAAAGCTATCAACGTAAATAAGACGGCGGAGATACCAGATGGATACGACGGCATTATGGGAGTTCCCATTACATTCCTTGATAAGTATAGCCCAGAGCAGTTTGAAATGTTAGGGGTAGACCGCTATGTATCAGATAATCCGCAATATGGGCATCGGTTTACAATCAATGGAAAAGAAACCTACGCCCGTATCCTGATTAGGAGAATACAAAAATGAATATTGAACGTATCCAAGTGACAGTTCAAGAACTGATTGACGGCTATGTAGAAAAAGGACCAGATGGCATTGAGGGCGTGGTGGCCTATGGCGGCAGGCTGGATGTTCGCCCCGCCTATCAGCGGGAATACATCTATCCCGACAAAGACCGGGATGAGGTCATCCGCTCTGTCAAAAAGAAATTTCCCATCAATGTGATGTACTGGGCCAAGACCGCCGATGGACGTTATGAGTTGATGGACGGCCAGCAACGCACAATCTCCATTTGCCGCTATGCAGCGGTCAAGGACGAGACTGACCGGAAGAGCTATGAGCAGTGCTTTTCGGTGGACAACCTGTATTTCTTCAATCTGCCGGAAGATCAGAAACAGCGCATTCGGGATTATGTGCTGGATATTTATGTCTGCGATGGCACACCCTCCGAGGTGCTGGATTGGTTCAAGATCATCAACATAGCGGGCAAGATTCTCTCACCCCAGGAACTGCGGAACACCTCATACACCGGCCCGTGGCTTTCTGATGCGAAGCTCCATTTTTCCAAGCCCAACTGTACCGCTTACCGTATTGCCAAGGACTATGTGAACGGTTCCCCTATCCGGCAGGAGTATCTGGAAACAGCCATTGAGTGGATCGCTGCCAGGGATGGATTAGCCTCTATCGAGGAATACATGGCCCTCCACCAGCAGGACGAGAACGCCAATCAGATTTGGCTTTACTTCCGCCGGGTCATTGAGTGGGTAGAGGCGATTTTCCCGGTGAAGCGGAAAGAGATGAAGGGCATCGAGTGGGGCTTGCTCTACAACCGTTTCAAGGATGCGGAGCTTGACCCAGACACTCTGGAACGTCAGATCAAGGCGTTGCTGATCGACGATGAAGTGACGAACAAGAAGGGCGTTTATACCTATGTTCTTACCGAGGAGGAAAAGTATTTGAGCCTCCGGGCGTTCACTACTGCGCAAAAGCGGGAAGCGTATGAACGCCAGGGCGGTATTTGCCCCGACTGTCAGGCAGCAGGAAAAGCGAAGGTTCACTATGACTTTGACGAGATGGAAGCTGACCATATCACGCCTTGGAGCAGAGGTGGTAGGACTGTCCCGGAGAATTGCAAGATGCGGTGTCGGGAGTGTAACCGGCGGAAGAGTGACATATAGTTCATGGGGGCCTGCTGTAAATACAGGCCACCATGAATTATGGTGAAAAAGTTTGGTGAAATTTTAAACGGTACTCATTCAGTATGAGAGAGAGATTAGAAAGCTTTTCAGCATCATCAAATGGTAGTTGCTCTTCTAGCATGAAGAGTTCGCTTCCCAAAGAATCAATAAAAGACTTTAAGAGCGCATTTTTCATCTTTGCGCAAAATTTCTGCCGTATGACAAGATCAGTTGTTCTTCCCATATAATACGATAATGTCTTACAAAGATAGAAGAAGTTCTCTTCAGCCCCAGTACAAAAATCGAATTTATAAGATTTCCATTCGCGGTTTGCAAAATCTTCACAGTATTCAGTATAGTCTATGATATTTGATGAACAACTTCTCTTTTCCGCCCAATATTCCGCCCAAAAGAATGCAGGCAACATTTGGTCCTCTTTTTCTAAATTCTGCGCAACTGCATAGATGTGTGGCATTGTCTTCATATCAGACACATGACCCATTTCGTGATATAGTGTATTAACAATGAGCCTATAGTTTATGTTTTCCAAAAGTTCTGATACCTCATACGTAGGTAACAGAGAGAAAAGGCGAGAGGACAAAACAATTTTTTTGCCGCCTTCAATTACGCGACCATCACTGGAACCTGGAAGGTCTTTTATAAGTTCTATCTCTTCTAAATCGTCAAGAAGCAACTGATTCCCATAAGAATCAAGAACATACTCAACAAGCCCCTTTAGAAAACAGTCAAGCTGAGGATTATATTGGCAAAAGATTCTCATATCAATAAATTCTCTTATCTCTTTCAATAAAAAAGCGTTGTAGGATTGAATGACTATCTATAGTGTACGTTGATATATGTTCCTGCACATATTTATTAAGTTCTTCCGAATATGTGATACAAGATTCATATGCCTCTCTAAACGCTGTGCGATCTTCTTTGCTAAAATAACAAAAGATGATGTTTGCTTGAGGCATTCCGCTTTGGTATAAGAACACTTGTAAATCCCGCACAATATGGTAATCATTGTTAATATTGAGACCGAAGATTACGATAGTGTCAGATTTTTCTTTTTCAATGATTTGCTTAAGGACTTCTTGGTGAAAGTTAATCTTTGTATTTGAGGATGATTTCTGCGCCATATGCACTGTCGTTGCGTAGAAAGACTTTGCAACAAAATAATCACCAATTAAAATTGAAGATAAATCGTAGCGTACAGCATCTATAAACACGCCTAGCGATTGCCCAAGAACGATTTGCGGTTGTCGAGTATAGCAGCCGTGTAAGTGGGAAACCGCGCCGTCAGTTATTTTTTCAACCAGCAAATCATAATTAGTTGTTAAAACGTAGTTGAAAAGTGCAAAGAACTGTTTTAGTACGTCTCTTTGGAAAAAGTCCCATTTTGACATCTGTTCAACATGATACCCATTTCCCACAAGCAGTATATTTGTAGCCAATAATAGTCTTAAGTATGTAAACATGCCATTTTCACAAGTCTTTGAAAAATAGTCCGGCTGATTATTGGACCCAATACCTAGAGATTGCTCTGCGCCAATAGCTACTGCTTTCACAAATTTATTTGCTTCTGGTGATATATAGATGTTTGAGGGTGCTTGTGCTAGAACCAGAGCAAAATAAATAAGAATAGTCCAATATTCATAATTGACTTTGAATGCCGAATCACTGCTTTCTGCTTGCTTTATTAAATCTGTCACATAGTCTAAAGGTCCAAACCCCATAACCAACTTCGTATTGAACTTATTGTCAGTGATCCATTCAATTACTTGGGGATTAGTTATGCCTTTCGCAAAATTTACTGCATCAGAAAAGAAATCTAAAAATTCTTCCGCATTATGAATGACCTGCTCGAGATATTTGATAGTTGCTTTATAATTCGGCAAGAGCACGGGCTTCATTTTGGGGCTGACCACTTTATAGTCAGAAAATTTTACAATATGTGTATGGGTCTTGTATAAGTTTTCTCCCAAACTATTAAGAGTAAGCTGTGGTTCAAAATTTATGCTTAACCCATTTCCGCATAATAGGCTGGGGTTTGCGCTACTTGTAACTATGTTTTGGAACGTCTCATAAGATATTTCTTGGAAATAATTTTTCATTTAACTCTATTCTACCTCCATAAGATATTGCATTTAGCGCTCCAGAAAACGACAAAATATATTATACACTTAATCCGGTCCGCGTACAAGGTGTTTCGTAATATCTTGCACATAAGAAGGCTACCATTGTCAGTATCACTTGATACTAACAATGGTAGCTTTTAGTCAACCTAGGGGTTCATACTCTGTTATATTTTTCAAATAAGTTTCCGGATCACCATTGAGAATTAAATTGGCATAGACAACATGCACTACGGACTGTCAACTGGGGATGTTAAATTGAGGTTAGTTCCTTACCACTATTAACACAACGGTTACGGGGTTTCTCTTGGAGCTGCTGGGCGGATTTGAACCGCCGACCTCATCCTTACCAACTGCCTCAGCAATATTTTTTACATACTTTCCGCTTGTTTATAGCCGTTTTTGCTCTTTTTTATTTGCTTTCCGGCACTCTTTGAAAACAGAATCTCCATGTGTTCCACGCCTGTCTGTGGCTGGTTATGTGGTCAGAAACCCTTGCGGCACTTGAGTTTCCAGTCCTAAAGCAATATTGTTCCAGTCCAAGAAAGTGGTCAAATTTGAATCAGACCACCTAAGCAGACTGTCAACTCAGTGGGAATATCAAGCGATGAATTGCACCTCCGTCTACAATGATAAGCAGATTTCTTAAAGTCCTGTCGCACGAGGACACTGTATAATTTGCTTGCTTTTCACCTCTGTATTTCTACATTTTATTCCCGAAAATCGCTCGACTTATGGACTTGTAAATAGTAAGATAAAGTGTACCAATATCCGCCACTGAAAGGATACCAATCCTCGCCACAAAAGGGGCCAAATCTCGCCACGAAGTATACCACAGAAGCCGGAGGCAGCCATCTGGTAAAATGAGAGGACACTCACCCAGATGGAGGCCAGAAAG
>JBCLRG010000022.1:0-45493 GCA_041223955.1 Oscillospiraceae bacterium 38-13
AGATTTGGCCCCTTTTGTGGCGAGGATTGGTATCCTTTCAGTGGCGGATATTGGTACACTTTATCTTACTATTTACAGTTACCGATGTGATTGCGTTGGTGCCAGATGATGACCCATAAAAGCCATCTGACTAAATTCTTTATGCTACCCCGAAGGAGCCAAAACGCAATGCAACCAATCAAAAAACAATACGCCACTTCAACACTTATATTTTCGCTTCTGCTATTTGCAATCATTATCGCAAATTATTTCTCATGCAAAGCCTATCAGCAAAAAGGGCTTTTCTCCGTTGTCTCAGCAGCCTCTATTGCTTTTCTTCTGGTCGGAACAATTATTCTGGGAATTTCATGTTTTACTTTTTTCCAATTATCAGCTTACACGACGGGAAAGCTGTTTGCCGCCTATACCTTTTTGCTTGGCCTATCTATATCACTTGCACCTTGTAATCAACTGCGGGAACCGATCATCTCAATGCTCCGTATCGCCTGTACGTTAGCCAGCAGCTTATTGTTGCTTCAAGTGATCGGCTATTTGACCCTTACCGCGAAAAGCAGATTATTTAAGATATTCCATGCCATCCTGTCATTGACTGTGATCGGGAGTATGATGATTCAGACTGTCTCGCTTTTCCCGTCTGAACATTTGTGGATATATATTCTCTCTACCAGCGACCTGCTCAACTGCGTCTTTTTGTCGGCACTATTTTCTGCGCTTCTGATGCTTGCAAACTATAAAAGAAGCAATGCGTTTGCAAAGAAACAGATAAAAACTTTGCTTGCTGGCTTGGGCGTTGGCGTGATTGTCTATCTTACCGCCACTGCCATCCCCAATATCTATCTTGTCCAGCCAAGCGGCCATGCAGACAACACTATGGTGGAACTGTTGCTGGAGCCGATAGAAACTACGATTTTTTCTATCCCACTACTGTTGCTATCGGTAGTCAGTATCACAATCATCCTTGTCCTGCTAAAACGTGAATTTGTTCTGAAAGATTCACAGGTGAAGTTAAAATACTATCTCGCACAGCCTGTTTATACTGTCATTCCGCTTTCCCTGCTTTTTACTTATACAAATTGTCCGCTTTGGCTCCTGACCTGTATCGCGTTATTCCTGTTCCTTCCGACCGTTTTTGAGAACTGCAAGAGGACAACAAGCAGCGTGAACGAATTAGAAGAACAAACCTATCAGACACATTTTATCGAGGCGGTAGAGAAGGAGAAACAGGAGCTTTCCTCCTATCTGCATGATGAAGTTCTGCAATCCTTAATTGCGTTCTACCGTAAGATACAGGCGGACGATACAGACCGCTATAAAAGCATCTCAAAAGACCTTGCAACCCTTATAGCGGAGGTGCGGGGGATCAGCCACAGCCTCTATCCGACAATGGTTGAGGATTTGGGATTAGAGCAGAGCCTACGCATCTTTTTGAATGAACTGCAAACAAATTATCCTGAAATTCAAATCGTGTTCGAATACGAATTTCAAGATGGGATTTTGCCAAAACAATTTTCGCTGAGCATTTATCGCATTGTAAAAGAATTGGTGACAAATGCTGCGAAACACTCCGATGCGCAGAAGGTAATCTGTGATTTGCACGAAGATGAACATGGGTATTACCTGCGGATTAAGGACAACGGCAAAGGATTCTCATTGCCTGACAGCGGCGAACTACTGAACACTCCGCATATGGGCTTATACACTACAAAAAAGCGTGTCCACGAATTGCATGGGCAGATCAACTTTCAATCTTTGCCGCAAATGGGTACAGACTATCACATATTTTTTCCAAAGGAGGCTCCCAATGGTGAACCATAAAATTAAACTGATAATCGTTGACGATCATGCTATGGTGGCCTCTGGGCTGGCTGCTGAACTGCGCCAGCAGCCGGATTTTGATGTGGCCAATGTTGTCACCAATCCTGCTGAACTGTTAAAGAGCATTGAGGACAGCGCCCCGGATGTCCTCTTGATGGACATTCGTATGGGTGTTCACAACGGCATCCGATTAACCGAACAGATCAAGGGGCTTTACCCGGAAATAAAAATCGTCCTTATGTCCGGCTACAATATGGGGCAATTGGCAAAGGGTAGTAAGGCCGACGCATTTGCATCCAAGGAAGAACCGATTCACGCCCTTGCCGCCACCATTCGTAAGGTATGTCTTGAAGCCGCAACGGTATTCCCCAGTGCGGCCCCATTTGAGGAACGCTTGACTGACGCGGAAACAAGAGTTTTGCAGCTGCTTGGTGAGGACTTGACAAGAAAAGAAATCGCCGCAGCTTTATATATCTCCGAAAAAACGGTGGCAAACCACATTACCGCCATTTTGCAAAAGCTGAATGTTCGTTCCAGAATTGGCGCTGTACTAAAAGGAGCTGAATTGGGGCTGATCGACAACAGTGCCTTATAAAACCTGTTCGGAAACAGCACATATTGTTTCGACTGTCAATAGGACTTTCGTGCAAATCTTTTGCCCGGAAGTCCTATTCATTTTCCGCAGAAAATCCCGGATAATATAGGAAACTACGAAAGGAGTGCTGATATGGCGTTTCAAAACATACTTGAAGTCCAACACCTTCAAAAGTCCTTTGGCCGTCACGACGTATTGAAAGACATTTGCTTTACCGTCAGACAAGGCGAGATCATTGGTCTATTGGGAAAAAACGGCGCGGGAAAGACAACAATGATGAAATCTATCCTGGGCCTGCTGAACCACTCCGGCACAGTCCTCTTTGATGGGCGTCCCCTTGACCCCCAAGACTGGCGCGCTATGAACAGCATTGGTGTCCTGGTCGATACCGCTTTCTTTGAGGACATGACGGCCAGCGACAATTTGAAAATCCTGATGCTGTCCACCCCTGCCCGCATCGGCAGAATCGTGTAGAGATTGTTGCCCTTCCACTTCATCCCCCGCTTGTCGAAGTAGCTGCTGGACTCCACTGCGATGAGGCCTACCTCCAACAGTGTGTTGATACTTTTCATCGCAGTGTTCTTCGCCAGACCTGTCGCCGTGGCGATGGTGTTGTAGCTGGGGTGGCAGGTGTGTGTCCGCCGGTCCTCGATCAGCAGCAGGTAGGCGTAGACCATAAACGCAGAGGGCGGAAGTCGCAGCAGGAAGACCTCGTTGGGCAGAGTGAAAAATTTCTCGTCCTTACAGTTGAGTACAGGCGTACCGTCTTCGTTGACGAGTTTCTTGGCCGCTAGACTGTCCAGATACCTTTTCACCGTGCTCGCCGTCATATGGACGCCTGCCGCAATTTCTTCCAGGATGGGTTCGCTGGTGAAGCTGTGATAGCAGAGGCAAGAAAAAATCACGAACTCAGCAGGTCTGAGCTGATACTCCCACACTGCGTTGGGTATAGCGAATCGGTAGTGTCTTGGGTCACGGCGGGGCCAGCTAATGGGAGTGAATCGTCGCCTCATCAGTTACCACCTCCACCAGTGTTCTGCTCCACCCACCGGATGAACTTCTCCTTGGGTACGACCATCCTGTTTCCGATTTTCAGAACCGGGAAGCCCGGTTCGTGCATCAGTTCGTAGCCGCTGGAGGGCGACACGCCAAGTACCTTTGCTACCAACTCCGCATTGAGAAACAGCGGCAGCTCACTGTAGTCTTTGAATTGAGATACTTTCATCTTGTTTCCTTTCTTCTGCTTTTGATTTTGGCCACGCACCGTACACCTTCCTGCCCCAGGTCGTCTGCGGCGTTTTCACTCTGTTGACACGCTCGCTCCATCTATGGAGGTCCTCGCGCTGCTTCTCCCAGGGAGTATGAACTCCGGTGGTGGGTATTCAGTTGTTAAGGTACAGTTTGCGTGATTGATTCTGTTCTTCTATACTTCATTCTCTATCCTGCGCTTTCAGCTTAACATCCACTTGACATTCGTCAATAGGTTTTGTATCATATAAGCAGATACGCTATTTCGTGAGTTACATTATCGATTGGAGGCAGAGCCATGGGCGTTTTGGGAAAAGACCTGTTTGACATAGACCGACCACGCACACACGTGAAAGTACAGTTCGGACAGAATGCCTACTGGGTGGAGCATGACCCAACGCCCCATCCATACGGCGAGGTCTTGACTGAGCTGCTGAACTACGATGTCGCATCTTATGAGCACACGCTTTGTGTTTTGGAACAGGCCATAGAGGAGAAGGACGACCAGACAGCACCGCAGGCATTTATGGATGCGGTAAAGGGGCTGTCTTCCCTTCCCTATTTTCGCCTGTTCCTGTCTGATCTGCGCCAGCTCAACGATGGTGGGGAAAAGGATGCTGCCTATATGCGGGAGCAGGTCAGCGCCATCTGCTTCATCCGGGAGAGGTACTCCTGGTTTTTAACGGAAGCATTCCAGCGGAGGGCCTTTGAAAAAAAGAAGGGCCAGAGGAAGGTTCCTCTGGCCCAGCAGATATATGAAAACTGTTTGGACGCTTTTGTAAGCGGTGTGAGCTTGGGAAAGTCGCCGGATGTGGACGCGCCCCAGGTGAACATTCAGTACGCCGTGTTGGAAATCGATGAGGAACAGCATGAGCTGGTGGAGAAGCTGTACTTCGACCAGCTGATAGATTTCGTCTATGTGGAGTTGATGCGGGGCCTGCAGCGAGGCTTTGTTCCCAAGCGGTGCGCCAACTGCGGCAGGTGGTTTTTGCAGACGCCGGGGGCCAGCTACAACTACTGCGATCAGCCCGCGCCCAACAGCGAGGAGGGTAAGACCTGCCGGGAGGTGGGCTCCAGCAAGAGCTTCCGGGCCAAGGTGCTCAACAATGAGATCTGGGCCATCCACCAGCGGGCATATAAAAAATACTTTGCCCGCACAAAAAAGGGCACCATGACCAAGCCGGACTTTTTGACATGGGAGATGGAGTCCGAGCGGCTCCGGGACGAGGCGCTGTCAGAGTATAACCGAGCAAAAACAGAGGACGAGAAGGCCGCTATTGCGGAACGGCTGCGTGAGGAACTGAACCGTCAGTGAGTGCAGCCCTATCTTTGGAGACGCTGGTGCAGAATATTTAACGAGGAGGAAGCGATATGTCTATTCTTGGCGCAGTGATCGTCCCTCACCCGCCGCTGATCATTCCCACAGTAGGACGTGGGCGGGAGCAGGAAGTCCAGTCTACCATCGATGCTTACCAGACCGCCGCAAAGCAGGCGGCGGCCTGGGAGCCGGAGGTGCTGATCATCACCTCGCCCCACCAGATTATGTACGTCGACTATTTCCATATCTCTCCGGGCCAGGGCGCTGCCGGAGACATGTCCGCCTTTGGTGCGGCCCAGACCAAACTGCGTTTGGAGCATAAAAGAAATCGGCGGAGGGACTGTGCTATATGAACATCATTGGCCACGTTTTCAAGAAAATGACGGCTGTTATTTTTGTGTTCCATATAAAGCTGCGGAGTCCTGTCAGTCGACAGAACTCCGCGGCTTTTTGCAGTTTTTTTAGTTATTTGGAAACTGCTGTTCCCCATATCCCAAACAGCTTCCTGCTCTTCAGAGGATATTGCCGCCCGGTCCCGTTCCCCCTGTTATCTCACACCAAACAGCAGGTCGCCATAGGTGGGGAATGGCCAGTAGTTCTTTGCGGTGATGGTCTCCGCCTCATCGCAAGCCCGGCGCAGCCGGTCCATCTGCGGCAGCACCCGGTCCCGGATGCCCTCGGACTCCGTCCTTATATCGTTGGCTTCCGCCAGCTCTTCCACCAGCTGCTCCAGCTCCGCTGTTCTGGCGGCAATCTGATCGGTGAGACCGGACAGCTTCTCCACCAACGCCGTCTCATATTCGCAGGAGCAGCTGGGACTCAGCGCCTTTTTGCCGACCGCTGCCCTTGCGGTGTCGGCAGCAAATGCCTGTATGGCGGGAAGGATCTCGGTACGGGCCATGTCCGCCATGGTCCTGGCCTCAATGAAAATGGTCTTACAGTAGTTGTCCAGCGTGACCTCGCAGCGGGAAACCAGTTCCGCCTTGGTATACACGCCGTGGGAGGTGAGCATATCCACGTTCTTCTGGTCCAGCAGATGGGGAACGCAGTCCGGCGTACTGGGGTAGTTCATCAGCCCCCTCTGACCGACAGCCGTCTCGATCCAGGCGGCATCGTAGCCGTTGCCGTTGAAGATAATCCGCTTGTGGTCACGAATGGTATCACGGATCAGGCCCTGCAGGGCGGATTCAAAGTCCCCTGTTCCCTCCAGCTGATCGGCAAAGCGCTTCAGGCTCTCGGCCATGGCGGCATTGAGCATAATGTTGGCACAGGCGATGGAGTCCGAGGAACCCACCATGCGGAATTCAAACTTATTTCCCGTAAAGGCAAAGGGCGAGGTTCGGTTGCGGTCAGTGGTATCCCGGCGGAACCGGGGCAGAACGTCCGCTCCCAGCTTCACCTTCCCCGCCTTCACGCCGGTGTAGGGCGCGTCATGCTCGATTGCGTCCAGAATGGCCGTCAGCTCCTCGCCCAGGAACATGGACACCACGGCGGGCGGAGCCTCGTTGGCTCCCAGTCTGTGGTCATTTCCGGCGGTAGCTACTGAGATGCGCAGAAGGTCCTGAAAGTCATCCACCGCCCGGATAACGGCGCACAAAAACAGAAGGAACTGGGCGTTTTCATAGGGCGTCTCTCCGGGAGAGAGGAGATTGACGCCGGCGTCAGTGGACAACGACCAGTTGTTGTGCTTGCCGGAGCCGTTCACGCCCTCAAAGGGTTTCTCGTGGAGCAGACAGACCAGGCCGTGGCGGGCGGCTACTTTCTGCATGATCTCCATAGTCAGCTGGTTGTGGTCTGTGGAAACATTCGTGGTGGAGTAGATGAGGGCCAGTTCATGCTGGGCCGGAGCCACCTCGTTGTGCTGGGTCTTGGCCAGGATGCCCAGCTTCCAAAGCTCCTGATTCAGATCCTCCATGTAGGCGGCCACCCGGGGCTTGATCGTGCCAAAGTAGTGATCATCCATCTCCTGTCCCTTGGGAGGCCGGGCGCCGAAAAGCGTGCGTCCGGTGAAGCGCAGGTCCCGGCGCTGCTCCCACAGCTTGGCGTCCACCAGGAAATACTCCTGTTCCGGGCCCGCAGCGGTGCTTACCCGCTTTACCTCCGTGTTTCCAAACAGGCGCAGAATGCGCAGCGCCTGTCGGTTCAGCGCCTCCATGGAGCGCAGCAGAGGCGTCTTCTTGTCCAGCGCCTCACCATTGTAGCCGCAGAAAGCGGTGGGAATGCACAATGTCCGGTCCTTGATAAACGCGTAGGAGGTGGGGTCCCACGCGGTGTAGCCCCGTGCCTCAAAGGTGGCCCGCAGTCCGCCGGATGGGAAAGAGGAGGCATCCGGCTCTCCTCGGATCAACTCTTTGCCGGAGAACTCCATGATGACGCCGCCGTCCGGAGCGGGTGAGATAAAACTGTCGTGCTTCTCGGCGGTAACACCGGTAAGGGGCTGAAACCAGTGGGTAAAGTGGGTTGCCCCATGGGCCACCGCCCAATCCCGCATAGCGGAGGCCACCGCGTTGGCCACGCCAATATCCAGCCTCGCGTCCTCATCAATGGTCCTGCGAAGAGACTGGTACACTTCGGCGGACAGCTTCGCTTTCATCACCCGATCATCAAATACCAAACTTCCGAAATACTCTGGCAGTGCTGCCATGTTCGTTCACCCTTTCCGCGATCATCGCATAAAAAGGGCAAAGGCGCCTTCCGGGAATACTCCCTAAAGACGCCTTTGCCTTTATGGGGGCATTATACGCCCTCGCCGGGGCCCTGTCAATCATTTTTCAGGGGTTTCAGAAATCTTGGCCGAAACACCGGAAAATTCCGCTGCCGCGAAAAATTTTTCATGAACTTTCCACGATGGGCATTTCTCTTTCCAGAACCTATACCACCCGTACAAGATTGGTGCAGCCATTGAGGTACGCATCCACCTCCGCGGCGGCACTCCGCCCCTCCGCTATGGCCCATACCACAAGAGACTGGCCCCGGCGCATATCCCCGGCGGCAAAGACCTTCTCCACGGTGGTGGCAAAGCCGCCCTCCGAAGTCCGGACCGTCTCATCCCAGGCCACGCCGAAGGCCTTGCACACTTCGCCCGCGCATCCGGCAAAGCCGGTGGCGGCGATCAGGAGCCCGCAGGGCAGAGCGTCTCCCTCCGTGGTGGTCACGGCGGTCAGTGCGCCGTTCTCCACACGGATCTCCTTAATTTGCACGCCAAACCGCCTGGGATCCTCTCCAAACAGGGCAGCAGCCTCCTCATGGGCACAGTCCCGGGGCAGAACACCGTTTTGCAGGTAGTCTGCCTCCGGACGGCGCACCAGCTGTGCAATGGACCGGCATCCCTGCCGCAGGGCCGTGGCCACGCAGTCGGAGGCGGTGTCGCCGGTACCGATGATGATCACGTCCCGCCCCTCCGCTGTGGGAACGGCGGGCGTTTTACCAAACTGCCGCTGTTCCACAGCGGCCTTCAAAAACTCCGTGCCGTAGCAGATGCCGGAGATTCCTTCTGTCTCCAATCCAAGGGGGCGGGGCCGCTCCGCGCCGCAGCAGAGGATTACCGCATCATAGTCCCGCAGCAGCCTCTGGGCCACCTGGGGGTCCGCCGCATCCACACCGGTGACAAAGCTGACCCCCTCGTCCGTCATCAGGTTAATTCTGCGCTTTACGATGTCCTTGGGCAGCTTCATATTGGGAATGCCGTAGGTCAAAAGCCCTCCGGGCCGCTCCTCCCGCTCCACAACGGTGACAGAGTGGCCCCGGTGATTCAGCTGGTCCGCCGCCGCCAGGCCCGCCGGGCCGGAACCCACCACCGCCACCTTCTTTCCCGACCACTGAGGCGGACGGCGGCGCCGCACCGCCCCGGCGGCAAAGGCCTCCTCTATGACGCTCAGCTCGTTGTCCCGGATGGTCACGGCATCGCCGTACATTCCGCAGATGCACGCCTCCTCGCAGGGCGCAGGGCAGACCCGCCCGGTGAACTCCGGGAAATTATTGGTTTTCAGCAGGCGGCTCAGGGCATGAGAGGGGTTCCCCGCATGGATCATGTCGTTCCACTCGGGAATCAAATTATGCAGGGGACAGCCAAAGTCCCGCCCCTCCCACCGGATGCCGGATTGGCAGAATGGGACGCCGCAGTTCATACACCGCCCTCCCTGTTCCCGGCGGGCATCCGCCGTCAGGGGGATGCGGAAGGGCTCCCAGTCCCGGACCCGCTCCAGCGGCGGGCGGTCCGCCAGCTCCCGCCGGTCATATTCCAAAAATCCAGTGATCTTTCCCATATCGTCACCCCTCCTTATCCTCTCGCGGTGGCATAAAACGCCTCGATCTCCGCCTGCTCCCGGCTCATGCCCTTTTCCTCCTGCTGGGCAATAGCCCGAAGCATCCGGTCATAGTCTCTGGGCATGACCTTCTTGAAGCAGGGAATATAGGACTGGAACGCCGCCAGAATTTGCTTCCCTCTGGGGGAACCGGTGGCGGCTACATGCTCCTCAATCAGGGCACGAAGCTCCGCAATATCGTGGGCCTCTGTCAGTTCCGCAGCCTGAACCTGCTCCTTATTGAGACGGAGATACAAATCATGCCGTTCGTCCAGCACGTAGGCCACGCCGCCGGACATGCCCGCCGCAAAGTTCTTCCCGGTGGGCCCCAGGATCACTGCCCGGCCTCCGGTCATGTACTCGCAGCCATGGTCGCCCACGCCCTCCACCACAGCGGAGGCGCCGGAGTTGCGGACGCAGAAGCGCTCTCCGGCCATACCGTTGATGAAGGCCTTGCCGCCGGTGGCTCCATAGAGAGCCACGTTGCCCACGATGATGTTCTCCCCCGGCTTAAACCCGGTCCCCCCCGCCGGTGGATGCAGAATCAGCTTGCCGCCGGAGAGGCCCTTGCCGAATCCATCGTTGCAGTCTCCCTCCAGGTCCAGCGTCAGCCCCCTGGGGATAAATGCCCCGAAGGACTGCCCGCCGCCGCCGCGGCAGGTGATGACATAGCTGTCCTCCGGCAGGCCGTTTTCGCAGGTTCGGGTGATCTCTGAACCGAACAGGGTGCCGAAAGCCCGGTCCGTGGAGGAAATCCGGATATCCAGACGCCCTCTCCTCCTGTCCCTGAGACTTTTTCCCAGTTTTTCCATCAGCACCCGCATATCCGCCGTCCTCTCCAGCTGAAAGTCGTAGACTGCGGCGGGGTCGAAGTGGGGCACATGGTCACCACAGGGATTTTGCAGCAGTGCGTCCAGATTCAGGGCCTCCGCCCGGCGAGTTATCAGTTTTTCCCGAACCCGCAGCAAATCGCACCGGCCCACCAGCTCGTCCACGGTCCGTACGCCCAGGGAGGCCATGTACTCCCGCAGCTCCCGCGCTACAAAATACATAAAGTTCTCCACGTACTCAGGCCTGCCGGAAAACCGCTTCCGGAGCTCTGGGTCCTGGGTGGCAATACCGGCGGGACAGGTGTCCAGATTACACACCCGCATCATGCAGCAGCCCATGGCCACCAGGGGCGCAGTGGCAAAACCGAATTCCTCCGCCCCCAGCATACAGGCAATTGCCACGTCCCGGCCTGTCATCAGCTTGCCATCGGCTTCAATCACCACTTGCTGGCGGAGGTCGTTTTGTATCAGGGTCTGATGGGCCTCCGCCACCCCCAGCTCCCAGGGCAGGCCCGCCCCCTGAATGGAGCTGCGGGGGGCCGCTCCGGTACCGCCGTCGTGGCCGGAGATCAGCACCACCTGCGCCCCGGCCTTGGCAACGCCGGCGGCAATCGTGCCTACTCCCGCCTCGCTGACCAGTTTGACACTGATCCGGGCGAACCGGTTGGCGTTTTTCAAATCATATATCAGTTGGGCCAGGTCCTCGATGGAGTAGATGTCATGGTGGGGCGGCGGGGAGATCAGGGTCACGCCGGGGGTAGAACACCGGGTCCTGGCAATCCAGGGATATACCTTTTTCCCCGGCAGGTGCCCCCCCTCGCCGGGCTTGGCCCCCTGGGCCATCTTGATCTGAATCTCATCAGCGCTGACCAGATACTCACTGGTGACGCCGAAGCGGCCTGAGGCCACCTGTTTGATGGCGGAGCGGCGGTCACTGCTCAGCCGCTCCCGTGCCTCGCCGCCCTCGCCGGAGTTGGATTTTCCGCCAATGCGGTTCATCGCAATAGCCATGCACTCGTGGGCCTCCCGGGAGATGGAGCCATAGCTCATGGCCCCGGTCTTGAACCGCCGGACAATGCTCTCCACCGGTTCCACCTCTTCCAGGGGGATTCCCCCGTCCTCCGAAACACGGAAATCCAACAGGCCCCGCAGCGTGTGGGGTTTGTCGGCAAAATCCACCAGGGCACTGTACTCCTTAAAAATCTTATAGCTCCCTTCCTGCGCCGCCTTCTGCAAAAGGAGAATGGTGCGCGGGTTATACATATGGTCCTCTTTGTCCGGTCCGGAACGGAGCTTGTGAATCCCTGCGGAATCCAGCGTGGAGTCAAAACCCAGACCCAGAGGGTCGAAAGCCTGACTGTGATTCCACTCTACGCCCTCTCCGATTTCCTCCAGCCCCACGCCCTCCACACGGCTGACCGTGTTGGTGAAGTACCGGTCCACAGTGGCCCTGTTGATGCCCACGCACTCAAAAATCTGGGCGGACTGGTAGGACTGGATGGTGGAGATTCCCATTTTGGAGGCGATCTTCACAATTCCGTGGAGAATGGCCTCATTGTAGTCCCTGACGGCCACGGAGGACTCCTTGTCCAGCAGTCCCCGCTCCACCAGCTCCTCCACGCACTCCTGGGCCAGATAGGGATTGATCGCCTGGGCGCCGTATCCCAGAAGCGTTGCAAAATGGTGGACGTCCCGGGGCTCCGCGCTCTCCAGAACCATGGAGACCGCTGTCCGTTTTTTGGTCCGAACCAGGTGCTGCTCCAGGGTACTCACCGCCAGGAGAGAGGGAATCGCCACGTGATTTTCATCCACGCCCCGGTCCGAGAGAATGATAATGTTGGCGCCCTTCTTATAGGCCCGGTCCACATTCACCACCAGACGGTCCAAGGCGTTGGCCAGAGGGGATCCCTTGTAGTACAGCAGGGAAACGGTCTCCACATGGAAGCCCGGGCGGTCCATATGCCGAATTTTCATCAGGTCCACCGAGGTCAAAATGGGGTTTTGGATTTGAAGAACCGTACAGTTGGACGCTTTCTCTTCCAGCAGGTTGCCGCTGGGGCCCACATAAACGGTGGTGTCGGTGACAATTTCTTCCCGGATGGCGTCGATGGGGGGATTCGTCACTTGGGCGAAAAGCTGCTTGAAGTAGTTGAACAGGGGTTGGCGGCGCTCGCTGAGTACTGCCAGCGGCGTGTCCACCCCCATGGCGGAGGTGGGCTCCATCCCATCCCGGGCCATGGGGAGAATGGCATCCTTCACCTCCTCATAGGTGTAGCCGAAGGCCTTATACAGCCGGTCCCGCAGCTCCTGAGGATGGGTCTCCACCCGCTTGTTGGGAATGGGGAGGTCCCGGAGGTGAATCAGATTGGCGTCCAGCCACTCGCCGTAGGGCTGGCGGCGGGCATAGCGGGATTTGAGCTCTGCGTCGTCCACCAGCCGGCCTTCCCGGAGGTCCGCCAGCAGCATCCGTCCTGGCTGAAGGCGGGACTTTTTTACAATGCACTCCGGCGGCACATCCAGCACTCCCACCTCGGAGGAGAGAATCAGTTGTTGATCGTCTGTGAGATACCACCGGCAGGGCCGAAGTCCGTTCCGGTCCAGCACCGCCCCCACGGTGTCGCCGTCAGAGAAGACGATGGCGGCGGGCCCGTCCCAGGGCTCCATCATGGTGGCGTAATAGTGGTAGAAATCCCGCTTCTCCCGGTCCATCCGCTTATCCTTAGCCCACGGCTCCGGGATGCAGAGCATGACGGCCCGAGGCAGCTCCATACCGTTCATCATCAGGAACTCCAGGGTGTTGTCCAGCATAGCGGAGTCTGACCCGTTCTGGTCCACAACAGGCAGAATCTTATCCATATCGTCATCCATAACGGGAGAGGAGACGGTCTCCTCCCGGGCCAGCATCCGGTCCGCATTTCCCCGGATGGTATTGATTTCCCCGTTGTGGAGAATATACCGGTTGGGGTGCGCCCTCTCCCAGGAGGGGGAGGTATTGGTGGAGAAACGGGAGTGGACCAGGGCGATGGCGCTCTGACAGTCCGGGTCCGTCAAATCGGCATAGAACTGCCGCAGCTGCTCCACCAGAAACATTCCCTTATAGACAATCGTCCGGCTGGAGAAAGAGGGGATATAGGTATTGACATTGGACTGTTCAAATACCCGCCGGACAACATACAGCCTCCGGTCGAACTCCAGACCCCGGGCACAGTCCTCCGGGCGCTTCACGAAGCAGTGGCAGATATGGGGCATACAGCTTCTCGCCTTCTCCCCCAGCACCTCCGGATGGACCGGCACGTCCCGCCAGCCCAGGAACTCCAGTCCCTCCTTGTCCACAATGATCTCCAGCATCTTTTGGGCCTGGGCCCGCCTGACCCTGTCCTGGGGGAAGAAGAACACCCCCACGCCATAATCCCGTTCACCCCCCAGAGCGATTCCGAGGTTACCGGTGGCTTTTACCATCAACCTGTGGGGCACCTGGAGCAGCAGGCCCACGCCGTCGCCGGTCTCTCCGGCGGCGTCCTTTCCGGCGCGGTGCTCCAGCTTTTCCACGATTTTTAAAGCGCTGTCCACCGTCCCGTGGGATTTTCGTCCCCGGATGTCCACAACCGCGCCAATGCCGCAGGCGTCGTGCTCAAACCGGGAGCTGTACAGCGGAGACACAAATGACATAAAAAACACTCCGTTCGCTGGCAAAATAAAAAAAGAGCAACGGGACCCCTTGGGAGGCCCCGTTGCTCTCTCATATTTTTTATTATACGTGCAAAAATACGCAGCTGTCAACGCTTTTTCCTGAAAATATCGGGCTATTCTCCCGTTTTCAGTAACTGCGCCAAAAGATTTCTTTTTGTGTCAGCACTCTTTGTGCATTTATGCGCTGCGGATGAATGTTCTCCATTCACATACGCACCGATTTATTTTGCCTCTTCGTCCTGGAGAGCGTCATAGCCCTGCCCGCCAGTGCGTACCTTCACCACATTTTCCACGTTGTAAACGAAAATCTTTCCATCACCGAAAGCGCCGGTGTACAGCACCTTCCGGGCGGTTTCCACCACCAGACTCACCGGCACCTTGCTGACCACGATGGACACCTGGATGCTGGGCAGCATGGTGGCCTCCACCTTGGCGCCCCGGAAGTAGCCCTCCGTCTTGCCTCGCTGCTCGCCGCAGCCCATGACATTGGTTGCCGTCATGCCTGTAATGCCGATATTGAACATGGCCCGCTTCAGCGCGTCGAATCGCTCCATCTTGCAGAGAATGTCCACTCTGGTTATTTTCACGCCGCCCCGGGATGCTTCGACGGAGACGGCGGGGGGCACGGTCTCCACCGGTACCGCCTCCTGCAGGGGAACGGCTTCGGGCGCTGCAGGGACCGGCAGGCCGTCCGGCGTATCGTCGTAGACGAAGGCGAAGCCACCGTAAGCGGAGGGCAGGCCGTGCTCCGTGATGTCCAGGCCCTTCAGCTCCTCCTCCTGGGAGACGCGAAGCCCGATTGTGTGCTTGATGACCAGGAAAACGATGGTAATCATCACCGCCGCCCAGAGGGCCGTGCAGACTGCGCCCAGACACTGGATCAGGAGGAAATGGGCGCCGTGGCCGTAAAGCAGACCCTCGCTGGTGGAGAAGAGGCCGGTGAGGATGGTCCCCGCTGCGCCGCAGATGCCGTGGACGGAAATCGCGCCCACCGGGTCGTCGATCTTCAAAACGGAGTCAAAGAAATTCACGGAGACGATGGTGGCCGACGTGGCGCAGAAGACCGTCTGGAAAATGAGGTAGGCAAACAGGGGCACCCCGGCGGGCAGGACGGCGGAATAGTCCCCTCGGACGAAGGGGTCCAGCCCTCCGATGATGGCCCCGGACCCGGCAAACATCAATCCAAAGCCCAGAAGCCAGTAAGTAGGTGTGCCAATGCAGAAGTCCATGAGGTTCTTCATCAGGATATTGCCGGTGTTCTTGGCTCGGGTAAAGCCTGCCTCGCACATGGCGAAGCCCGCCTGCATCAGGAAGACCAGAGCCGCTCCCAGCAGAACCCAGATGGTGCTGACAGATGAATACATAGTACTCCCTCCTTAAATGAAACGGGCAAAGGCGTCCGAGAGTCACGCTCTCAGGACGCCTTTGCCCTTGTGATGGGTACACTTTACCACGGCGCCGGCAGCTCCGTCAATAGAGGGGAATACAAGATATTAGAGTATCTACACAAAAAACTTTTGCAAAATTATACAATTCACCCAACGTCATACATTGTAAGACTCCACAACCCAACGGGCGGCTTCCGCCAGCTTCATGCCGCTGTCCATGGCCCGGCGCTGGAGAAACCGGTGGGCCTCCTCCTCGCTCATGCGGTTTACATCCATGAGGAGCTCCTTGGCCTTCCGGATTAGCTGCTGGGCCTCTTCTCCTCTCCCGGAAACAGGGTGGCGGAGATGTGTGCTCTCAAAATCCAAAAGCAGCCTTAACGAGGCCATGAACTCAGCATGTGTGGCGGGCAGAGGCAGCTTGTAGAGATTTTCTCCGCCGCACAGGTCCAGATAGGAAGCCCTGGCTATGACCAGCAGCACCGCTGTTCCCCGCAGCTCTGCCGCCAGGGTATCCGCCGTCATATCCGGCAGGTGAAAGCCACAGATTACCATGGCGCTGCCCAGCTGCCGGGCCATGCGGATCACCTCCGCACCGGAAGCGCAGGCCATGGTTTCCCAGCCCTCCCTGCTCAGCAGGCACAGGCTCTTTTGCCGGATGCGCTCATCTGCAAAAGCGACAATCGCTCGCTCCATCTGCGGCTCACCATGTAATCAGGCAGCGGTCCAGCTCCCACTGGGATATCTGTGTTCGGTATTCCTCCCACTCCTGCCGTTTGCCCTCAATATACCGCGCAGCATAAGGCCCCAACGCCTTTATTACCACCGGATCCGCCTCCATGGCCCGGAGGGCATCTTCCAGCGACGAGGGCAGATTCCGGATTCCCCGCGACGCCAGCTCTTCCGGCGACATGTGGTAGAGATTTCCGGCAATCTCCGGCGGCGGCACCAGCTCCCGCCGGATGCCGTCCAGCCCCGCAGCGAGACATGCCGCCAGCGTCAGATAGGGATTACAGGTGGGGTCGGGGCTCCGCAGCTCCACGCGGGTCCCCTGCCCTCTGGAAACGGGAATTCGGATGAGCGCAGAGCGGTTGCCGGAGGACCAGGTCAGGCAGCAGGGAGCCTCGTAGCCCGCCACCATTCGTTTGTAGGAATTCACCAGCGGATTGGCCAGCGCACAGAATCCCCGGGCGTGCTCCAGAAGGCCCGCGATAAACTGCCGGGCCAGAAGGGACAATCTCTGTGGATCCCTTTCGTCATAAAACATATTCCGTCCCTCACGGAACAGAGAGAGGTTGATATGCATCCCGTTGCCCGCCGCATCCCGCAGGGGCTTTGGCATGAAGGTGGCGTGGAGTCCGTTCTTCTGAGCCAGGGTCTTCACAGCCAGTTTGAGAGTCATAATGTTGTCGGCGGCAGTAAGGGCATCCGCGTATTTCAGGTCTATCTCGTGCTGTCCGGCAGCGACCTCGTGGTGACTGGCCTCCACCCCGATTCCCATCTTCTCCAGCGCCAGAGCCACCTCCCGGCGGGTGCTCTCGCCGTGATCCAGGGGACCAAGGTCAAAGTATCCCGCTCTGTCGGCGGTCCTGGTAGAGGGATTCCCCTCCTCATCAGTGAGAAAGAGGAAAAACTCCAGCTCCGGCCCCACATTCAGGGCCAGTCCCATATCCTCTACCGTCTGCAGTGCCTGCTTCAGCACGTTCCGGGGATCTCCGGCAAAGGGAGAGCCGTCCGGGTTGTGGACATTGCAGATCATCCGGGCCACCTTGCCATACTGCGGACGCCAGGGCAGGATGGCGAACGTATTCAAATCCGGCTTCAAATACTGGTCGGACTCCTCCACACGGACGGAGCCCTGGATAGAGCTGCCGTCCAGCATGATCTCCCCGTCCAGTGCCCGCTCAATCTGCGATGCTGTAATTGCCACATTTTTCAGCTGTCCAAAGAGATCGGTAAACTGCATCCGGATAAACTGGACGTTCTCCTCCTGGATCAGGCGGAGGATCTCCTCTCTGGTGTATCCTTCCATTCTGTGCTCCTTTCGGCCCAAGGCCCGCTAATTGAGATAATACCTGACATAAAAAGAGCAAAGACACCCCCTGAGGGGGCGCCTTTGCTCTCTCTGGAAGAGATTATACCGTAAAGTCCGCCGCTGTGTCAATGCGCGATGACGGATTTTTGTGAAAAACAAATTCGACAGGTGGCGCGAAGCGCTATAAAATCCGGGCAAAGGCAAAAAGGTCTCTCACGCGCTTATCGCAAAACTATATTTCCGATCAGTCGGGGGTGCTGTCCTCTCGCGAAATCGCGCATGGCGGATTACGGCCCGAAACGTGGGAGATCCGGCATCGGTGTCCCCGTTGCTTTCTGCTGTGCTCCGTTTTCTTCTCCCTTTCAGGGACAGAGAATGCTGGGTTTATCGCCGATTACTTATCACAGTTTACTTTATCGTCTCTATTCGGCAAAACGTTCGAAATATCATCTTGATCTTATTCTGCTTTATCGAAAATGAGTTGTAGACCCAGTCTTTGCTCCAGTGGTCAGAGTTCAGCGGTGGCGCAGCAAACAGAACAACACCAACGCCTCCTCAGGTCAGGTGGTTTTCAAAAATAAAACAGAGAAAGCGGAAGTGAAAACCAAATGAATTGCACAGTATTCTCCTATGGCTGGGAGTGATCTCTCTTTGAAGACGGTTGTACAATCCATGAAGCCCTTGTCCGCACTCCTGCCCTCCCACCTCCGTCTGACCCATAAGCTGACCCAGAACCGGAAAAACGCAATGGAGACAACGGGGTAAAAAGGGCGGGAAAGCAGTTCGCACCAGGCAGTAAAGCTTCTGAAAGTGCCCAAAACGTCTAAACCGTACTTTGAAGCACAGCTCATAACCCGGAGGTCGCAGGTTCAAGTCCTGTCTCCGCAACCACAAGAGGAAAGCCATGTATCCACTGTAGCAGAACGGATACATGGCTTTCTTTTTCTCCATTTCCGGCGGTTTTGGTCGTTGCTTGGTCGTTATTCTTCGCCGTTCACCTAAGTGAGAATATCCACAACCGATTCCGTTTTACAGCTCCGGCAGTACACCGCCAGATTCCGGGCCCTGGTTCCTGGAAGAAGTCTGAGCACCTTCTTTCGGCGGCAGACCGGACATAAAACCCAACTGTCCTTTATGCGGAGCTTCCCCGCCTCACATTCAACAGCCGCCTTGCAAAGCTCCGGCACTTCATCGCTCTTGTTCATTCTCCCTTGCCTCCATAACCAGCTTCTCCAGCTCCGCCAGCTTCTTTTCCTGCTCGTCAGTCCGGATAATCCCCGCTGTGACATTACAGGCGTATAGCAGCGCATTGGCCGTTTTGGCGTCAATTTCACCGTTCAGCAGCAGATTGGCGATTTTGTTCGCGGTCCGTTTCAATTCCGTGGACGTCCTCATTTTGAACCGTTTCCTTGCCATAGCTCCGCCCCTTACAGATCAGCGATAATAACCGGCACATCCTTCGAGTTGAGGTATTCCTTTGCCAGTTCATGGATATGCTCCACAGCGGCCTCCATAGTAGGCCAGCTGCTCCGGTTGATGGTAGCCCCTTGTTTCCTGTTCCAAAGGTGCGCGTCAGCGGTCCAGGAATCGCCGTCAGGTAAAACCATAGCCAGGGTTAGTTCCAATCCGCCTTTTGATATGCGCTGGGCCTCAATCAAAAGTCTGTCAATTTGTTTCATGTATCGTCTCCTCTTATGCGCGGGGGCGCACAGGCGATTGCCCACGCGCCCCCCTTATCGAGTTACCTGCTTTTCGCCGCCGCTGTCTGGGTCTGATAATAGATTGCCTTAGCCTTATTCTCCAGCACAAAAGCGTCATAGCAGATACGGCCCTCCACCAGTGCGCCGGAGATACCGGGCGGGTTATTGTGGATGTTGAATGCCTCCAGCTTTACCGGGGCCACGGTGGCGCAAGGGTGGGCTGCCATAAACCCGAAATCAGCGGGCAGACGGTTGGCGGGAATCTTTTGGACGCTCATACCGTCCAGAATGCCGATCACGCCCCGGAGACGGAGGTCGTTGCCCACGTCGGTTTCCATGGTGATGTCCTTACACTTCTTCATCAGCGCATAGGCGGCGGAGGTAACAACCAGAACCCGGCCCGTCTCCGGGGCTTCCGCATCGTCCAGGGCCTGGGAGGCAACGAGGATTTCGGAATAGATGTTCTCGGCGGTCAGGGCCTTTGCGGTGGGCTTGTGGCCTGCTCCAGCGCACATCACGCCATAGACATAGGTATCCACCTCGGGGATGCAAACCTCCCGATTCTGCCGGGCCAGGGCGGATGCCGCTTCCAGCTGCTGGGCGGTTTCATCCTCGTCCAGCGCGTCAATAGCGAAGGTAAAGGAACGGTCCTTCTTTTGCGTTGATGAGCAGGCACATCACCATACTGCAAATCAGCATCAGCGGTGCTCTCAGGGCAATACGCAGGCACATCTGAAACGCCATCTGCATATTGGTGACATCTGTCGTCATGCGGGTGACGAGGCCCGCCGTGCTGAATTTGTCAATGTTGGAAAAGGAAAAAGTCTGGATGTTTTCAAACATACTCTGGCGCAGGTTGCAGGCAAAACCGGCAGAAGCGGAAGCCGCAAACCGTCCGGCCAAGATGCCGAACACCAATCCGAAAAAGGCCAGCACGATCATCAGCGCACCGTAAAGGTAAACATTCCGCAGATTCCCGGCTTCAATGCCTTTGTCGATGAGGCTGGCGATCACGAAGGGAACCAGAAGCTCCGCCACCACTTCCAGAATTGTAAAAATCGGCGTAATGATGGTATCCTTTTTGTATTCCCCAATTTGTTTCAACAGTGTTTTTATCAAGAACAGCACCTCCTCTCAAATCCCGCTTGGAGTTTTTTGTTGTATATTGTCAAGGATCGTCCGCAGGGCGCTTTCGATCCCTTCCAAACGGTGTTCGGGTATTTCCTGCACAAGACAGTCGTTTAGATTTTCGATGTAATCCTTTACGATACCTTCGGCTGCATGGGCCTTGGGCGTCAGAACAATATGCTTTTTACGGTTATCGTCTTTATCCATTTTCATTTTGACATATCCGTTTTTCCGCAGCTCTTTCAGCGTTCTGGAAATAGACGACCTGGTAAAGCCGACCCTCTCGCATAGCTCTGTTGAACAGACACATGGGGAGTCCATTGAAAATATTTCATTCAGCAAGAACACCTGCGCAAAGGTCATCTCGCTTGTTGCCAGCGTCTCGCTTTCATAGAGGCCCAGGCAGATGTTGATTTGCCGAAGCGTCAACAGCAGGTTCCCATCAGACATCTCACACCACCCTTTCTTTTGCAGCTTTGTTTGGTTTACGACTGTTCGGCAGAAAAGTTTTTTAGTGCTGCCCATTATTATACACATTTCCTCTTGAATGTTAATTCAAAAAATGTTATAAGGTATTAAAGACTTTTATCAATCCACGGAGGAATCAGCATGAACACATTTCAGCTTACCTGCTTTTTGACCGCTGCGGAAACACTCAGCTTTGTGAAAGCAGCGAAACAGCTCAATGTAACGCAGCCGGCAATCACACATCAAATCCGCTCTCTGGAGGATGAGTTGAATACCCAGCTATTCAAACGTACCACTCGTTCTGTAGAGATCACCCAGGAAGGGCTGATTTTTCTGAACGATGCCAAAAATGTGCTGAACATCATTACTCTGGCAAAAAAACGGTTCGAGGAGCCTGTGGTGGATGAACGGCAATTCTTTTCTATCGGATGTCACAGCAATAATGAACTGCGCCTGTTTCCTGGCATCCTCCGTCAAATGGCTGAAGCCTGTCCCACGCTGAATCCTGCTTTTCAGGTCGTACCGTTCCAGCATCTCTATCAGCTTTTAGAAGAAGGAACTGCGGATGTGGTCGTGGCATTTCAAGAAAAGGGGCAAAAAAATGAGACTGGCATTTATAAGGAGCTGGTCCAAATCCCGATGACCGGCGTTCTGCCCGCCGGTCATCCGCTGGCAGAAAAAGAACTGCTGGACGAGGACGATCTCCGAACCCAGAGGCTACTCCTGCTTGACCCGCAGAGATGCCCCGACAACTTGAATACCGTTCAGCACGAATTGACAACGGGAAGGGCCGTATCTGAATTGCTCATGTGCGGGTCAGCCGATGCCTGCATCACGCTGGCCAAGGCCGGTTTTGGAATCGCTGTCCAGCCTGATTTCCCATCCCTTCGGGACCCTGCTCTGGCGTATATCCCGATCAAGGGAACGGAGCCGCTGTCCTATGGGGCATACTACAAAAGCGTAACGGGAAAGCCGCTGTTGAAGCTCTTTCTGCAAGCGTGCAGGGAGATTTTCCCGGTCTGACCGGATTGACCCAGATTTAAGTCCATGATATAATCGAAACAATAAAGTTTTGTCAGGAGGCAAAAAGGCGTGGAGTTTACCCTTATCGACTTGGAAAATTGGGAACGCAGGGAGCATTATCTGCACTTTTTGAACGAGGTCAGATGCTCCTATTCTGTGAGCGTCGATCTTGATATATCGAGTTTAAGTGGGAAACGGCTCTATCCAACGATGATCTGGCTGCTGACACAGACAGTAAACCAAATGCCGGAATTTCATACCACTCTTACGGATGACGGGCCTGGTTACTTTGATACCATGCACCCAGCCTATACGATTTTTAACCAGGAGCAAAAAACATTCTCCGGAATATGGACAGAGTATCAGCCGGATTACCATGTGTTTCTGAAAGCCTACGAATCGGATGTTGCGATGTACTCATCTTCCGTAAAATATACGCCGAAGCCCGGCAGACCGGCGAATTCATTTGATATTTCTATGGTACCGTGGTTCGTGGTTCTCATTCACCGCATTTAACATCAATGTTTTTGGCGATGGGAAATATTTTCTTCCCATATTTACAATAGGGAAAACCTTTGAAGCGGATGGCAAAAAAATGCTGCCGCTGGCGATTCAGGTTCACCATGCGGTTTGTGACGGCTACCATGTTGGACAATTTATCGAGATACTGCAAGAAAAAATATCAACATTGGCAGTTTGAAAATGTCCAAGATAAAACGAGTGACGACTTTTCAGAAGCCTCATACTACATTGTCTTCGCTTGACAGAGGACTTGCAATCAAAAGTTATTGAAGTGGGATGCGCCCGTATCAGGGTTATCCCACTTCATAATTTTGGGTATTTTTGTGAATGGTCAACTAACAACCCTGTTTGAGCACACCTCTGACAGCAAGATTGATAAATTATTTTTATATGATATAAAACAATTATAACAATGAATTAGCACTCTCTTATTGACAGTGCTAATAAACCTGCCTATAATATAGATATAAACCAATCCCGGCTGTAAGCCAAAATTTTGAAAGGAGTAATTTCTATGTTGACCCCCTACCTTATGGCGAAAAATATGTTTGACGAACTGGCAGAGTCCGCTTTCGGCGCAAATACCTTGCGCGGGATGATGAACACGGACATCAAGGAAAGCGACCAAGGCTACGAACTGGACATTGATTTGCCCGGTGTTCACAAGGACCACCTCTCCGCTGAACTGAAGGACGGCTACCTCTGCATCAGCGCCACAGTCGAACAGACCCACAACGATGACGTTCAAAACGAACGGTATCTGCGCCGGGAACGCTTCCTTGGCTCCTGCCGCCGCAGCTTCTATGTGGGAGATAAGGTCAGGCAGGAGGATATCCATGCCAAGTTCGAGGATGGCATCCTGCGTCTGTTTATTCCCAAGGTAAGCCAAGTGGTACAGGTGGAACAGAAAAACCTGATTGCTATTGAAGGCTGAGAATGCTCAACCCTGGCGTCGCCTTGATCAGCGGCGTCAGGGTTTTTATACTGCATTTCCAGGGTATCATTAAAATTGGTTTCATGTTTGAAATAGCCTGTCTGAAAAAGGAGACTGTAAATGATAGCAGAAAATGTAATGATCTCATTTTTGAAAAAATTTGACGAGAACCCGTTCCTTATAAAATTCAAAGGGAAAGAATATCAGGTTGGAGAGGGCACACCTTTGTTCACCGTAGTATTCCATAAGGAAATCCCCCTGTCCGCCTTGACCGCAAGTACCTCCCTTGCCTTGGGTGAGGCTTACATGAACGGCGATCTGGAAGTGGAGGGCGACCTCTATTTTGCCCTGGACCACTTCATGGGGCAGATGGGGAGCTTCGATGTAGACGAGTCGGCGCTCAAAAAACTTTTGCACAGTTCAACCGGCAAAAAGAACCAGCGGGAAGAGGTCCAGAGCCATTACGATATCGGCAATGATTTCTATAAGCTGTGGTTGGACGAGACTATGAGCTACTCCTGCGGTTATTTCCTGCGGGACAACGATACCTTGTATCAGGCACAGGTGAATAAGGTTGATTATATCCTGAAAAAGCTGCATCTGGAGGAAGGGATGTCGCTGCTGGACATTGGCTGCGGCTGGGGCTTTCTTTTAATCGAGGCCGCAAAGAAGTACGGCGTGCATGGTACAGGTATTACACTGAGCAAAGAGCAGCACAAGGAATTCCAGGAACGAATCCATGCGGAGCACCTGGAAGGCCAGTTGAAGGTAGAACTGGCGGATTATCGTGAACTGCCCGACATCATTAAAACGCCTTTTGATCGGGTGGTGAGTGTAGGTATGGTGGAACACGTTGGGCGTGAGAATTACCAGCTCTTTATCGACTGTGTCAGGAACGTCATGAAGCCCGGCGGCCTGTTCCTGCTCCACGTCATCAGCGGGCTGAAAGAACACCCAGGCGATCCGTGGATCAAAAAGTATATTTTCCCTGGAGGTGTGATTCCGAGTCTGCGGGAGATCCTTACCTGCGCGGCGGAGCGGAACTTCCATACGATAGATGTAGAAAATCTGCGCCAGCATTATAACCGCACACTGCTGTGTTGGGTGAAAAATTTTCATGAACACGCGGATGAAGTACGGAAAATTTTTGACGAGCTGTTTATCCGTATGTGGGATTTGTACTTGTCGGCGTGCGCGGCAACCTTCCATAACGGGATCATCGATTTGCACCAGATTCTGTTTACAAACGGCATCAATAACGATCTGCCTCTGGTGCGGTGGTACTAACGCTGTTGAGATCTGCATAAATACTGCTGAACTGCTTTCATTCGAATGGCACTCACTGTCTTGCGATGATGACTGGGCAGCAATGAAACAGCTATCCCTGATAGAACCTTCCGGGTGGCCCAGCTTATTGGTGAGGTGTTGGGGGGTGTCAAGTAGATATCGGCGGCTGGTGGATTGCCAAGCGTATTCAAGCCAGGGAAAATCGGAGAGAACTGATTACGGTGACCGAGAGCGGTGATTTTTACCAAAGCAGAGTGCACCGAACTCAATAAGAGCGAATTTCCATGTTGTCGAACAATAATCCCCAAAAGGCCACCCCGGTCAAGCCGGGGCGACCCCTTATATGCCGCAAAAAGTTTATCCAGCGTAGGCCGCGATATTCCCATCTTGCGGGCCAATTCGGCCTTGCTTAACCCGTATTTATAGTTCTGAATAGTAATAGCGGTATATAATCAGAATTTTAAGGGAGGATGTCGAAACATTGTCCAATCAGCTCAGTAAAATGGAGCTGATCAATTCGCATCACGACAACACTTGCTGGGTCGGCATAACGGAAATACCAAGCAGCGCTAATACTACCCGTCTGTGGGTCAAGGAAACAGATTGTTTGTTCCTGATTTTCCGCAATAAATACATGACCCTTGCAGTGCAGCAGCCAGTTGACTTTCACAATCGCCCGGCTCCCGTCCCCATAGGCTTTCATCAAATCTTCGACTTTTTTCTTGGCCTGCTCTGATGTAGAAGCCGCACAACATTCCAATTTATAATTCTGATAAACTGCGGGCCATCCCTTTTCACTGTTCATGTAGGGCAGACTGTCGGTTCTGCCCAAAATGCAAGGCTTTGCGATCACATTGTAGCCGCGCCGTCGTGCTTCATAGGCTGACACACAGCGTTGACAGTTTTCCATAAATGCCGGGCTATGGGTATGAAATTGGGGATTTGTGGCTTTGATTGCTTCTGCGATAGGAGCGGAAACAATTCCATGCCTGTGAAGAATTGTTCGCCCCATTACCGATCACCGCCTCCATCACCTTCAAACAGACGGATGATGGTTTGAATACAATTTTCTTCCCCAGGGCGGAACTGTTCAGACAAAGATGATAGTTTTGCGGAGCGCCCCATATGCGGTCAGTATAATGAGAATAATAAATCCTCCTGCGTGCATCCTTATCTTCGATCCGCTTTTGCACAGGCTTTTCATTGGCCCCATATCGTTCAAGAATCCGCTGCCCCCGGTTGATAGAATCCGCACAGATAAATACATGGAGACAGTCAAGGCGTTCATGGAGAATATAGTCGGCGCAGCGGCCAACGATCACACAGCTCTCCTTATCTGCCAATTCCAAGATGATTTTCGTCTGCGCAATATAGATTGTGTCCGCCGGTGTCGGCTCTGTCCTGCCGTGAAGGGAACGGTTCATTACCAGATTAAAGAGCAGACTGTTCCTCGCCGTAGCATATTCGGCGGCTTCCTTGATAAACTCCTGCGAAAAACCTGTTTCAATCGCGATATGCTCCAAGAGTATTTGATCGTAAAATGGGATGTTGAGCCTCTCCGCAACCGCTTTTCCAATACTGTGTCCGCCGCTGCCGAACTCACGGCTGATGGTGATAATCTTATACTTTATTTGTCGTTTCCTCCGTATTATATTTCATTCTCTGTCCTAACTTGCAGTTTTTTCATTTTAGCTAATTCATTCCGGCACAGTACAATGCACAGCGCAAATGCCAATGCGTCGGCCACCGGCCCAGCGGCTAAAATACCTGTCAGCCCCCAAAAACGAGAGCAGATCAGCATAGCCGGAATATAAAAAAGAATCTGCTTGGACAGAGACGCAATCGCAGCTTTCGCTGGCTGCCCGATTGCCTGGAAAAATACACCGGTACACATTTGCAGTCCGTTCAGGAATGTCAGCAGTAGATATACATGGAAGCACTGGACGGCAAATTCCTCATACAAACTGGATTCTGTACCAAAAATTCGGATAAGCTGCAAGGGGAAGCCCTGGAACACAACCCAGGAAATCAGCGTAATCACAGTACAAACCGCCGCGCTCAACAGGAATGTGCGCCGCACTCGGCCATATTTTTGTGCCCCATAGTTGAAGCCGATGATTGGCTGGCTCCCGCTGGCAACACCAATGCCCACAGAGAAAGCGATCATGCTGACTTTCATGCAGAGGCCAAAGGTAGTAATGGGAATATCGGGGCCGTAAACGGAAAGTTCTCCATACTTCGTGAGCAGGTTGTTGGAGATCATAGCAACCACCGTAGAAGTCAGATTGTTAAAGCAACTGGCAAAACCAAGGCTTGCCAATCTGCCCATGATACGTCCGCTGAATGCAAAAGAGGATTTTTCAAGCCGAATGGTCTTGAAGCGGAACAAATAGGCGATATTACACAGCATCCCGACAAACTGCGAAATGACAGTTGCGGCAGCCGCGCCCTCGACCCCCCATTGAAATACAAAAATGAAAATCGGGTCAAGAATTGTATTCAAAATGGCTCCAATCATCATGGAAAACATGGCGTATCGGGGACTTCCATCGGTGCGGATAGATGAGTTGATGATTGTGTCGATGATAACAAAAGGAAAACCAATCACGATAATGCGCCCGTACCCCAGCGCATAGGGCAGAATATTTTCCGTGGCTCCGAACAGGAGGCACAATGGTTTCAAAAAGATAAGTGCGAAAATGGTGTAAAGAACGCTGATAACTGCCCCGGATATAACTGCGTTTCCAACGCCTTTTGCGGCTTTCTCCGCTTCTCCCCGTCCCAGGTTCAAACTGAAAAATGCTGCCAGACCATCACCAAACAGGGTGGAAACAGCAATCGCAATGGTAGCAATGGGGGCGATGATGTTCGTCGCGCCGTTCCCCAGGAAGCCAACTCCCTGACCAATGAAGATTTGATCGACCATGTTATAAAGGGAGTTGATAATTAGTGAGATAATGCTGGGAACAGCATACCTTTTCAGCAGTTTGCCAATCCGCTCATAGCCGAGGGGATTGGCGATGTTTTGTGTGTTGCTCATGGTAAAATTCCTCCTCAGAAATATAGTTAGAAATCTAATTTAGTAAGCAAAAAAGAAGATTGCAAAATACTATACCCATTTCTCTTAATTAGTTTTCTAATTAAGAGGGTAAATGAAACGCTACTTTGCGTTTCGTGCCATCTGAGAAATGACAGAATCGAACACCAGCAGATCCTGTTCAGAGATACCGGCAAACATTCCTTTCATGTAGGCCATGACCCTCTCTGTAATGTCTGCCTGCATGGAGCGGGTCTGCTCTGTCAATACCAGCTTCTTGTAGCGCCCATCATGGGAAACGCTTTCCCGGTGGAGATAGCCGTTGCGCTCCAGATTGTTGACCAAATTGTTGACGGAAGAGCCTTTGATCTCCAAAAATTCCTCAACGTCTTTCAAATACACATCCCGGTTTTCCGATTCCACAATAATGTAATGCAGGGTAAGGGCTTGGATGCCGCTCAATGTGGGTTCCGGAAAGAAACTGTCAAAGTAGCGCCGCATCCGGCGGTTCAATCTGTCGAACTTCTCCATAAGTTTTTTTTCATCCATCTCATCGCCTCCAATAATTAGCTTTCTAACAACCGAACAATATTAACGCATTCAACCGCGATTGTCAAGAAGGATGGGGTAAAATATTGAAGAAGATTTTTTCATGTGGAATAGAAAGGGGCCGCTGATTTCACTTTGTAAACCAACGGCCCTTTTTTATCGGATTACACTGTTGATTTAGGCGCTACTGTCGGATTCATCCCCGCCCAACACTATACTATGAATCGCCTCAATTAAGCTGACCACATCTGTGCGTTTTACAAAGGATACACTCTCTCCATTCACTACGGCCAGACAGCGCGAGCCATCATACCGGTACAATTCGATCTGTACTTCAGGAAAATGCTCGTTGTCAAGGTGGATGGTCAGGCCGATCTCTTCTTTCTGAGAGGGCTTTTCGCTGGTGAACTCGTCCGCGCGCAGAGCCTCCAAAGTCGCTTTGAGGTCATCAATTTCCAATTCCTTCTCTTGGCAGGACCAAGCGCGCTCCTTTCCCTTTTCCTCCGAAGTCAGGGTATAGGAGTCCCCTTCCAGAGAAATGTCGATTTGCCGGACATCCGCAAAGTCCGCGGTGAATATCTCCAGATGCCGGAGATCGTCATAGGATGCGGCCATCAGATCCTTGTACTGGTCGGAGGAAATTTGATAGATGATCTGGGACTGATCTACCCGCAGATAGGCCGTGACCGTCTCATCCTCGCCGTCATCCTCATCGGATGGTTTCTTGATCTCCTCTGGATCACGGCTGACATGAAGAATAAACACTTCTGCCGTTTCCTCGTCCTTTGGCGTATACTCCACAGTGACCGTCAGCTCCGGTGTATCCAGGCCGTAGGTGGCCAGCTCCTCGTCTGTCACGTTGTAGGTGACATAGTTGGTCGGATTCAAATTTGAGATCTTACGCAGATAGCTGTCTACCCGATCCGTATCCAGAGGCAGAGATTTTTCACCGCGTTGGGTAAAGTAGACATCCTCGGCGCAGTAGGTATTGGAGCTGTCCTCCTCGTAGGAAACGGCGTAATCCTGCGCGCCGGAGAATTGGATACTGGTCACTTGGTCAAAGTCCGGCATTTCATCATGGGCAATCATATCGCTGAGGACGGCGTCAAACTGATCCAGCGGGTCGTTCTGACCCAGGTAGACGTTGCCGTCCCCGATGGAGACATACCGCTGGGAATCCATTTTGCTGAAGTCTCCCAGCTTGATCTCATAGGTCTGTTCCTCCGTGGTCAGGTGAATGGTACACACGGGGTTGTCCAGCCCGTACTGCCCATAGTCCTCCACACCCTCAATGACAAAAGCCGCGCTGAGGGGCTGGAATTGCTCCAGCAGTTCATTGATCTTGTCCTCGCTCACCGGAAACTTCTCGTCCTCGTCATAAAGCCATGTCTCATCCCTGTGGAACGCCAGAGTTTCTCCCTTGTGTTCCCAGGAGAGGGCTTGAACGGAGTCGCTGGACAGCTCCAGGATAGGTTCGCCGCTGTTCTTGATCTGCTCTTTGTGCTCCGCTATCTGAGTGACCGCAAGGGTGGCGACACAGGCTACAACTAAAACACCCAGCAGAATATAAAGTTTTTTAGACCGGCTCATTTTGCAGCCTCCTTCTTCTCAATGCTACCACAACACCGATACCCAGGTACGCCAGCAGGAACACGCCGATCATCAGCACCTTCAGCAGAGAAGCGGTGGAATCACTGATCGTGAGGTAGTTGTAATTCAGCGACTTGCTGCGGATCGCCATAGCTTCTGTCTCGCCAATCAGGGAGGACAGGGCGTTCATGCTCAGGTTGGCGTTGGCCCCGGAGGAAACTGCGTTGTGCATATCGTCCAGGAAATGGGACGATGTGAACCAAACGATCTGCCCTTCACCGGCAGTGTCGATGGAAACAGCCACGGCAAAGGGACCGTCAATGTCTCCATCTTCCTTCTCATAATCTGTCATGTCGTAGCCGTCCAGCTTGCTGAACGCGGCGTCGGAAGTGGTCAGCAGAGCGGTCACACGCTCGGAGTCCTGGGGAACCGTCAGGCCCAGAGAGATGAACATAGTGGGGTAATAGTTTTCGTCCATCAGGGAATCTGTAATGGCATGGCTGTTCATATCAGGCAGCAGAGAGAGCGGGCCTTGGAAGGAGTAGTGTTCCCGGTCCGGCTCCACCACCACGCCCTCATTGGCCTCTATGCCGTAGTCTGCCAGCAGGCTATAGAGATTGTCCAGATTACTGTCAGGCACAGGTCCGGCTGCCACAAACAGCTTGCCGCCCTCCGAGGCGTAGTCCGCCAGCAGATCCCGCTCCTCTTGGGAGATGTCGCTGGACGGAGCGTAGATCATGACACAGTCCGCGTCCTCCGGGATGGCGTCCACCGTCAGCAGGGAGAGGGGTTCCGTTTCCATGTTTTCCTTTTCAATCTGATCCCGGAAGGAGGCGGGAAGCTCGGCCTCCCCGTGGCCCTCCAGAATGTAAATCTTGGGCAGTTCCTCGGTGGTCACGTAGTCGATGGCGGAGGTGATGGCGCCCTCGCCGTCAAAGGAGGTGCTGTAAGAGTAGGAGTAAATATCCGGCTCCTGCACAAAAATGTCCTCATAGCCGATAAAGCGGCTGCGCTCACCGCACTCCACAATGAGGCTGTTGTTCTGGACGGCTTCATCGGTGTACTGTTCCGCAAAGGTGGGATAGACGTCCGGATTCTTTTTCACCACTGTAATGTGGTCGGAGAGACTGTCGTACTTGCTCAACAGGTTTTCAATGACCTGGTTCTCCTCGCCGGACTGCACCACCCAATAGATGGTCACATCCTGATCCAAGGCATTGACCACCACTTTGGTGTTGCTGGTGATGGAGTAGAGCTTGGCGGCGCTGATGTCATACCTGGTGGCGGCAGGAGGCAGAGCGGAGGCGAAGATGTTGACCACCACCAAAATGGCCAGCACCACCGCGGAGATCGCCAGAGCGTAGGAGCCGCCGCGAAAGGCGTTTCGGTTTTTCATCAGTTGTACCTCCGTTTCTCCAGCGATTGGACAGACAGGAACAGGAAAAACACGGCCACGCTGGCATAGTAGACAACGGAGGTCATATCAAAAACACCGTTGACAAAGCCGGTAAAGCGGTCAAACAGGGACAGCTTGGTCATCACGGCGGGCAGCAGCCCCTCGAATTTCGTGTTGTCCATAAAGGCAGCGATGGCAATGGCCACGATCAAGACAAAGCAGACAGCGTAAGCCAGATTTTCGTTTTTGGTCAAATATTTGATTACCGCGCCCAAGGCCAGAACGAGTACGCACAGCGCGACAACAGAACCGAAAACCGTAGAGGAAACGTATTCCGAGAGGCTCACACTGTAGTAGTTTAACAGGATCACCGCAATTCCGATCCCGGCAGCGAAGCCCTGGTTGTCTGTCAGAGAGGAGATGAATACCCCCAATGCAATCAGTGCCGCACCCATGAGAAAGAACGCCAAAATGGAACCGTAAGAGGTCAGCAGATACACGTCCCCGAATCGGGAGAAGATCAGGGGATAGACCGCAATCACGCACAGCGGAATCAGGTATACTGTCAGCAGCGCCAGATATTTGCCCACAATCACTTGGGTGGTGGTGATGGGAAGGGCGTATAAAGGTTGACCCCTCCTTTTTATCTTGATGGGGCCATTATAAAACAGCTACTTAAAACCAAGTTAAAAGAAAAATCCTTTTTGCCATAAAAATTTTAAGTTCTTTTTGAGTTGAGGGTTTATACTGGCAGTAGTGAGCCGCTGCAGGCCAAATGATGGAGTGAGGTGATTTTATGCGATTTAGGAAAAAAGCAGCTGTCGCGTCAATGTTCACGATTTTGCTCTTGCTTTTATGCTGCTGTATCCATACAGTAGTACAGAATCAACCGGATCAGGAAGCAGGCAATCTTTCTGTTACGGCTGGGTTTGCTCATGAAGATGGAACAACATTCTCTGAGGGAATCATTCAGCTTTCGGACGGCGGACATATCCTGGAGTATCCATTGAGTGACACCGCTCTGGCGTTTCCCAATCTGCCCAGAAACGGCAGTTTCATGCTGGCGCTTCTGGACCGGCAGGAGCAGACACAAGGAACCATGCGTCTCTCCTTTTCAGAAGGAGCGGTTATTGACGCAACCACCGGCAAGGATGGCGTCGGCTATGTGATGGTGAGCGGGGACACAGACGAGGTTGCGCTGTATTTCATCCTCACAGAAGATGGGGAGCTTCAATGTACTTTGTGGTTGTCTCACCCACATCTTCCGCCTGGCAGTCTGCCGCCGAAATAAGCTGAATTTTGGCTGGAAGGGCACATAGCCGTCTAAAACAAAAGAAAGGAATGTATTTTGCCATGAAAAAAAGAAATTGCTCTATTATATCGTTTTTCTGTGCGGTATTGCTGTGTATGGGCCTGCTGTGCAGCAGTGCGTCGGCCGCTTCTCTGGTGGTTCTTGATTTGGCGGAGATCGTGGATCAAACCGCTCCCAGCGTTGTGGAAGTATTTACGGAAACCAAGAAGGTCAGCAACTGGTTCCAGGAATATGTAATGGAGGGGGCCGGAAGCGGCGTCATCTTATCAGAGGATGGCTACATTGTGACAAATCACCACGTTATTGATGGAGCCAGCACAATTAAAGTGCGAACAAACAATGGACAGACATACGAAGCAGCCTTAAAGGGGACAGATTCTAAAACAGATTTAGCAGTGTTGAAAATCGAGGCGACCGATTTGCTGCCTGCAAAGCTGACTGATTCTTCCGCCGTGCGGGTTGGTGATTTTGTCATTGCGATTGGTAACCCACTTGGTGAATTGGGCGGCACGGTAACGGATGGGATCATCAGCGCAAAAGACCGGGAGATCACGATTGATGGGCAAACTATGACGCTGCTCCAAACATCGGCGGCGGTCAATCCGGGGAACTCCGGCGGCGGTCTATTTGACCTTGACGGAAAGCTGGTTGGAGTAGTAAATTCAAAATCATCCGGCAGCGATATTGAGGGCCTGGCTTTTGCCATTCCCGCAAATACTGTGCAGACAATTACGCAGGAATTGATTCAACACGGTTATGTGACTGGCCGTCCGCAGCTTGGTATCAGTGTGACCCAACTCACAAGGCCAGGATTAAACTGGCAGGCGTATTTTGATAAACCCGGACCGTATGTGGCCCGTTCTTCGGAAAACAATGGCCTGAAAGCCGGCGACCGGATTGCGGAAATTGATGGTACGCCTATCAATAACGCCGCAGACATATCCGTAGTATTGGACAGGCATCATGTTGGAGATGCGGTCAAAGTCACTGTTTTCCGAGGCGGCAAAGAGATTGCGGTCAGCGTTAAGCTGACTGAGCAGAAACCAGAGTAAACGTTTCGGAGGATGTATCATGCGAATTTTGGTAGCGGATGACGAGCCGGAGATGGTCATGGTGCTGGAAGCACTTTTGAAACGCGAGCATTATTTCGTAGACGCAGTTTACAATGGGCAGGATGCGCTGGATTATGGGCTGGTGGGAAATTACGCCTGTATTGTTCTGGACATCATGATGCCAAAACTGGACGGAATCCAGGTTCTGCAAGCCCTTCGGGCCAAACAGGCCGCCACTCCGGTGCTGCTTCTGACCGCGAAAAGCCAGGTGGAGGACCGGGTGGCCGGTTTGGAAAACGGAGCGGACGATTACTTACCAAAACCCTTTGACAGCCGGGAGTTTGTAGCGCGGGTCCGCGCCTTGACCCGCCGGGGCGGGACATACACGCCCAGCTTCCTTTCCACTGGAAATGTTACATTAGACCGTTCCTCCTTTGAACTGAGATGCGGAGACGCCTGCATCCGGCTGGGCAATAAGGAGTTTCAAATGCTAGAGCTGCTGATGCAGCAGAAGGGGCGGCCAATTTCAACGGAGCAGTTTATGGAATCCATCTGGGGTTATGACAGCGATGCTGAGATCAACGTGGTCTGGGCTTACATCTCCTATCTGAGACGGAAGCTGGAATCGGCGGGCGCCAATCTCCGCATTTCCGCCCGCAGGGGACAGGGCTATGTGCTGGAGGAATTTTCATGATCCGATCTTTACGGTGGAAATTTATCTGGATCGCCATGCTGTCACTGCTGGGGACCATGACGGTCCTCTGCGTCTCCATCGGCGTGGGAAACCATTGGATCACAACCCAGCGGGTAGACCGGGCCATTTCGTTACTGCATCAAAACGGCGGAACCTTTCTTCCTCCCGGCGTGACCTTCGACCCCTCTGATTTTGAGTTTCAAGTTACACCGGAAACCGCTTTTGAAATCCGCTATTTCATCGTGGAGCTTACAGAACAGCGGGAAGTAAAAGCCGTAGATCTTGAGCATATCGCGGCGTTTGACCGCCACTCTGTTACGGAGACCATCAGCAAGGTCATACAAACGGGCGGCAGCCGGGGATATGTAGATTACTACCGCTTCGGTCTGTTTCCAAGCGAGGACGGCGGCAGCACCATGATCGTTATGGACTGTTTTCTGATGCTCCAGGCGGCAGACAATATGCTGCGCATCACTGTGCTTATATTTTTAGTGTGCGCGCTGATTGTGTTCCTCCTGCTGCTGTTCTTCTCCGGCCGAGCCATTCGTCCCTTTGCGGAAAATCTGGAACGGCAGAGGCAGTTTGTAACCGATGCCTCCCACGAGCTGAAAACGCCCCTTTCCATTTTGTCGGCGGATCTGGATTTACTGTCGGATTCCTGTGAGGAAAGCCGGTGGCTGGAGAGTGCCCGTACACAGATTACACGGCTGGACAGGTTAATTAAAAATCTGGTGGAGCTTGCCCGCACAGAGGAGACAATCGAAGGGGATACGGTAGAAGAATTTTCCGTTACAGAAATCGCGCAGGCCAGTGTGGATGCCTTTCAACCAGCAGCAGAAGCTGACGGCAAAACACTGGTTTCAGAAATTATTGCTGACATAAACACCAAAGGGGTGCGGGATAACTTCTTCTACCTGTTTTCCATCTTGCTTGATAATGCTGTCAAATACTGTGACCCGGAGGGAACGATCCGCCTGTCACTATCCCAGCATGGGAGAAATATTTGTATCTCTGTATCCAATCCATGTAAAGGGATTGACACAGCTCAGCTTTCTCGTTACTTTGATCGTTTCTACCGGGTAGATTCCTCTCGTTCCAGATCGACTGGTGGGTATGGCATTGGGCTGTCCACCGCAAAAGCGATTGTTATCCGGCATCATGGACATATTGCGAACAGCTATGCAGATGGAATAATAACTTTCATAGCAAAGATTCCAAAAACGTGCTGAACCGCTCACTTTGGGCAAGTAGTAAATGCTTTGTGAAAGTTATCTTTTATAATTGGAAGCAAACAGGGGTACCGAAATATCGTTTTTGATATTCCGGTACCCCTATTTTTGTGGGGATCTCGCCTGTCGAATCGGCCGCTATTGTCGACCCAGGCCGCAACCCCCATACCGGCCGCAGAGCATCCCGTCAAATACATCTGACGGTGTGGCTTTTCCGCTCACGACTATCGCTCCTTCCCGCACATCGGCTGTCTGCCTCATCATACTTCCAGAGGAATTTATGCGGGCGGTGGCCGATGGACGAGCAACCGTTTTCTAACACGATTCACCGTCCCTGGCGTAGCGTTCCTGATAGTCTTTGATATAGTCGTCCAGGTATTCCAAGTATTTGGCCCCGCCGCCCTCAACCGTTTCCAGAATGGCGGTGATCCTGCGGCGGCACTCCGCTTCCTCACTCTCCGTCATGGTATGCGCTCCATTGAGATGGGTGGTGGAACGAGGGGCAACAACATCGTTGATGATGTCATTAAACAGGTTGTCCAGCATGGTCTCCGGCGTGTCAAGCTGCTCCGCGCCTGCCGCTCCGGGTTCATCGGCCACAATCCAGACATAGCCGATTTTCTTGGAGTAGACTATATCGAAATAGTTCTGCCCATCAATGTAATTCTCAAAGGCTTTAAGGATAGCGTCCAACTCTTTTCGTACTTCTTCCGTATAAATCATAGCGATGCGACCTTTCTGCTTTCATAAAGTTGCTCTCTGGTAGCGTACCCGGTTCAGGTTAATTCTAATAAGCGTGTGCCCTCTTAATTATAGAATTGCTCAATATATTAGTCAATAGCCCAATAACAAGAGCGGATAACAAAGCACGAAAATTTTATAATAAAGGCATCCTGATCACAGGGGGATGCCGTGGATGAGCAAGAAGGAAGTGGAATTCAGCAATCGGGACAGGTTCATCGAACTCGGCCTGATGATCGCCAGTCTCCGAAAAATGCAGGGGATGTCCCAGGAGAAGCTGGCGGAGAAGGCGAAGATCAGCCGCTCCCACCTGAGTTCCATCGAGGCCCCCAACATCGTGCGGCCCTTTTCTCTCGAAGTGCTATACAACATTGCGGATGCTCTTGGCGTCCGAGCGGGGGATCTGCTGAACGCCACCCCGCCCCCAACGAAATGAGAACAGCGCCTTGCCACCGGCAAGGTGCTGTTTTGTCCCCTATGCCGCCTCCCCGCCATAGAGGTCATGGTTGACCTGGGCGGCGTAGTGGTTCTCAATGGTGGCCGGGGCGTTGTACAGCACGGTCAGCAGGTACTGCTTCATGTTTCGCACCTGGGTGGTGTTCTCTCGGAGGCAGTCGAACACGAAGCGGATGTGTTCAGAGTCCAGCTTCAGCAGCCGGGACTTCACCACCGCCTGGGGGAAGTCATTCCCCGCCACCCGGATCGTTTCCTTTTTGGAGCAGACGGCCTCCACCATCAACTCTACCATCTCATCCAGCTGGCCCACGTCATAGGGGCGCTCCTGCACAAAATCGTCATAGCAGATGTTCTCCCGGATCATCTCCCGATAGGCATCCATCTCACCCTTGCTCATACTGATGCGCCTGCTCCGTTTCCTTCCCTTCGCTTCTGGCGGTTGTGCTGCCGCAGGGGCGGTGTCCGTGGAAGGGGCAGAAGGGAAGGAAGGCGGGGGACGGTGTAGCCCAGGTGTTCCAGCAGGTCCGGCAGGTCTGTCCTCTTGGCGGTCTCCATCTCCTCATCTGTGAAGCGAAAGGCTGCATTTTGTTTCGTGTTGATTCACCTCCTTTTCCGGCGAAACGAAAAGAAGCCACCAGAGCATCCCGTTGATTAGGATGCTCTGGTGGCTTCTCATCTGCTGTTCGGTTGTTATGGCCTCGCACGGCCCGTTACGTGCCCCACACGGCGGGTTCGCCATCCTCCTGGGGCTGGGTGTCGCCGCCCTCCGGCTGGGCCTCACAGGGGCTGACACCGGCCTCGTCCACGTCCATCGGCTCACTCATGTTCAGCACTCCGATGATTGCGTTCAGGACGAACTCCCGCTGGGTGACCTTCCGGCCCAGGCGGGCGCTCTCTCGCTCCAGGTGCGCCTTGATCCGCTGAAAAAGTTCTTCATCGATTTGGAAGGCCAGGGTTCGAGTATTGGTAGTTGCCATAGTCACTTTACCTCCATTTTCTTTCATTTCGAAGTATTCGATCAACAGGTTGGTGATGTACTGCGCGGTGGTCAGGCCCGATTCCTCTCTGGCCTCCGTTACTCGGTCGTGGAGGCTGAGTGGTATCTGAGCGCATAGGTTCTTTTTTTGTTCCATACTGCTGTTCTCCTTTCCACTGATTGCAAGGCAAGTATAGCCGAAAGGCATTGATAAAGCTATTACCAACACCACCAAAGAACCAGAGTGCAAACGAAGCAAATGTAACAGTGGTGGGAAAACAAAAGCCCCCAGAGCTGCCGGACTTTTCCGGTCACTTTGGGGGTAGGTGGATAACGAGTTTACTCCGTCCATAAATAGCGGACTTTGCATCTTTGGTGCGTAAATTTTTTGAAACGGGAGGTTGTTTTGAAACATCTAACTTTTTCCTTCTTTTATTGGCTATAATCTTCGGATTTTCCGCACATTGCTTGACTTTATCACGGCGTTTTTTGGCGGCATCTCGTTTATCTACACAAGGTTTGAAAATACCCATGAAGCAATTATTTCTTCCGAACTATGGGAAGTAGTCCAGAACATCCGCGCACAGCGGCACCGTCCCATGCGAACAGGAGAAACGGCGGTATTCTCCGGCATTCTGTTCTGTGCGGATTGTGGAAGTCATTTGGGTGTACACAGATCACGGGCCTCCAATGGATGTTTGCAACGTAATTACGTTTGTAGCAAATACAGGAATTGCCGGGGCGTAGCAGGTTGTACCACGCATTATATCCGGGAAGATGTCTTGGTGAGCTTAGTATTGGAGGATTTACGAAACATGATTGCTTATGCACGGGACTACGAAACGAAATTTGTTCAGCAACTCACGAAGAATGCCTCGGCGGAGCGCATAAAGGCCCAGACCGCCGCAAAACGGCAGTTAGAACAACATACCCGCCGTATCTCTGAAATTGACACGATTATCCAGCGTCTCTATGAGGATAACTTAAACGGCAACGCTTCTTCGTTTGGTGAAGCGCATTGAGGTCGGGGAGCGTAGGACAGTCAACGGACACGATGAGCGCGAAATTAAAATCTACTACAATTTTGTTGGATTTGTGGAATGGAAAATATTCTAATGAATGGTATGCGAAGGACACGAGCAAGAATATTCGGGCTGTGTTCCGTAATAAGGGAATGTCCGGCCAGCGGCTGTCTACAAATGCCCCTTATGGTTATATAAAGGGAGAGGACGGTCATCTTCTGATTGACGAGGAAACCGCGCCGGTGGTGGAATTGATTTTCCAGCTATGCGTAGAAGGAAACGGCCCCGGTAAGATTGCCCGAATGCTGAAAGAGCGGGGAATTCCTACGCCGGGGACCATCGAGTTTCAACGCACAGGCTGGACCCGTCGTTATCACCTGGACGATCCCTGCCGCTGGACCTCCGACACGATTGCTGATATTTTGGAGCAGGACGCCTACCTGGGCCGGACGACCAATTTTAAGACCGCCAAGCTCTCCTATAAGTCCAAGAAGATTACCAATCCCCCAAAGAAATGGGTGGTTATTGAAAATACGCACAAGGCCATTATTGACCCGGAAACCTGGGAGATTGTGCAGAAGGTCAGAGCACAGCGCCATCGTCCCACGAAGATGGGGGAAATGGGAATGTTCTCCGGACTGGCATACTGCGCCGACTGCGGCGCAAAGCTGTACCATTGCCGGACGACTTCATGGACGCATGAACAGGAGTGCTACACCTGCGCTACCTATCGAGGAAAGAAAGGCTGTTCCGCACACTATATCCGGGCCGTGGTCCTGGAACGGCTGGTGCTTCAAAATCTGCAAAGAGTAGTGGCCTATGCCCAGGAGGACGAGTTTGTACGGCGTGTTATAGAGAACAAAACCGCCGTCCAGCGGGCAGAGCAGGAACAGGCCAAAAGAACCCTGGAAAAGCAGGAGCGGCAGATCAACGAACTGGACGCCATCATCTAGAGGCTCTACGAGGATCACGTTATGGGCAAGCTGAACGCAGAACGGTTTGCGAAGCTGTCCGAGGGCTACGAAAAGGAACAGACGGATTTGAAACAGTCCGTTGAGAATCTTCAGAGGATTGTGGACGCCGCCGAAACCCAGGCTGTCAATGTCCAGAGCTTTTTGAAAATCGTGAAAAAGTACACCGAGCCCACCGAACTGACCCCGGCGCTTCTGAGAAGGTGGTCTTCACACCCTGGACAAGTCCAGCGGACACCGGGTACAGCGGATTGATGTACACTACACCTTCATTGGGGCAATTGATTTGTCCCCGGAGTACAGCAAGTACGAGAAAGGGATAACCGCATGACGCTCTCGCATCATGTGGCTGTCTCCCGTCAGGAAAACTTCTTTATCAGGGTTCCCCTTGGGGGGCAGTGAAACCACGTCGATGCCCTACCATACTGCTTTGAGGGGAAATTGAAGAACAGCACCGTCTGACCTCAGGTAAATTCCCGGGCCCTTTGGCCTCCTATATTACATGTTGCCCGGAAAGACTGCACCCTCTCGCAGACCTCCAGACTAGCATTCTTTCAATATCGAAAAAAACACACTCTGGTCATGCTGCCATTATAATCCGTAGGCAAGCATCGTTTTGCGCGTTGCCTTTGAGGCGATTCCTCCAAGATTCTTACTAATTCCTTCCGACATTTGTCAAAAAACACAATAAAATGGAAAACAACCTTCCCCCAACAGGAAGGTTTTTCCTTTCCTATTTCTTGACAATCAGGAGAAAATCATGATAAATATACTTAACGCCTTCCCGATCCGGACGGGAGGGCAAAACAGAAGGGAGAAAGGAGGGTACGGCTTTTGTCTGAAAAAGGTTTTTCCGATTATTTCGTAGACGATGGCAGTAATTTCAAGGTGGACAAGCCCGCGATCCTGATCGTAGACATGGTAAATGATTTCTGCAAGGAAGAGGGGGCTATGCCGCTCAAAGAGGGAAAGGAGATCTATGGTTCCATCGGGAATCTGATCGCCGAGGCCCGTAAGCACGGCTATCCTATTATCTACCTCAACGACTGGCACCGCCCCGGCAAATACGACAAAGAGTTCGACAAGCGCTCCCCCCACTGTATCGAAGGCACCTGGGGCGGCGAGGTCGTGGAGGAACTGGCTCCCCTGGAAGAGGATTACTGCATCCGAAAGCGCCGCTTCAGCGGGTTCTTTCAGACGGATCTGGACCTGGTCCTGCGGGAACTGGAAGTCAAGACCGTAATCGTCACCGGCGTCGTAACGAACATCTGCGTCCGTTCCACCTGCCATGACGCGTTTTTCCTCGGCTATCAGGTCATCGTTCCGTCGGACTGCGTCCGTGCCACCGGCCCCAGGGAACAGGAATCTACGCTCTGGGACATCGCGACCCACTTCGGTTCCGTTACCACCAGCGACAAAATCATCGCGCAGTTCTGAGGTCACCAAGGCCCGGTTCCGCCGGGTTCCCATCCTGTCACACGGATGCCGCTCCGGCGGCACAAGCGGAAAGAGAAGGAGGTCTCTAAAATTGGGTAAAGGGAAATATACCGCGCGCAGCATCGTCGTCCGCTGCGTAGTCATCCTGATCGGCGTGCTGATCACCGCCTATGGCGCGGAGGCGTTCGTTCTGGCCAATCTGGGCTCCGACCCCGTCACCGCCTTCGTCCAGGGCCTGGGCAACGTCCTGAACCAGCCCTTCGGCACGGCCATGAATATCTTTAACATCATCTGCTTCGTCATTATCCTCGTTGTGTACCGCAAGGGCATCGGCATCGGCACCGTGCTGTACACCTTCACGCTGGGCACCTTCTGCTCCCTGCTGGATCCCTACATCGTCGCCGTCATAGGCCCGGAGCCGTCCATGGTCACCCGGGTTATCCTGGTCATCACCGGTACCATCGCCCTGGGCGTCGGCCTGGGCGGCTACCAGGCGGCGGGCTACGGCGCAGGCCCCTCCGACGCGTTCAACCAGTTCATGGCAAAGACCTTGAAGCTGAAGCTGAAATGGTGGCGCATCATCTTTGATGCCATCATGGTCGCCGGTGCGCTGATTATGGGCGGCGTGATCCATGTAGCCACTCTGGTGGGCATGTTCCTGGTGGGTCCCGTGCTGGGCCCCGTGCTGAACAAGTTGTCCCCCCTGGTCAACAAATGGGCGGGCAACGAGGACTTGACCTACGAGGAAATCTAAACAAATCCCGGGACGGCCTCTTCGGCGAAAACGCCCTCCAACCACAAACAATTGTAAAATTTTAGAAAGGCGGTAGTTTGACAATGGCAGATACTATGATGGGTTATGTGTATAAGGATACGCTCCAGGCTGTCTTTGAGGAGCGCCCCATTCCCAAGGTTCAGGACCCCCGGGACGCGATTGTGAGAGTGGAGCTGAGCTCCATCTGCACCAGCGACTACCACATTCTCCATGGCGCGGTTCCCTCCGCCAACAAGGATATCATTCTGGGCCATGAGTTTGCCGGTGTTGTCGTGGCGGTGGGCGACGAGTGCAAAAAGGTCAAGGTCGGCGACCGGGTCGTCGCCAATGTGGAGACCTTCTGCGGCAAGTGCTTCTTCTGCGAGCGGGGCTATGTGAACAATTGCGTCGAGGGCGGCTGGTACTTGGGCCACAAGATCGACGGCTGCCAGACCGAATTTGTCCGCGTTCCCATCGCCGACAACGGCCTGGAGCTGATTCCCGACAACCTGACGTACAAGGATGTGCTGGCCGTCAGCTGCGTGCTTCCCTCCGGCTATTTCGGCGCCGAGCTGTGCGAGATCAAGGAGGGCGATACGGTGGTCGTTCTGGGCTGCGGTCCCTGCGGCTACACCGCCATGATGTCCGCCCGCCTGTTCAACCCCGGCAAGATCATCGCCGTGGACCGTCACGACGACCGGGGCCAGTTTGCCCTGGACAACGGCTGGGCCGACGTGTTTATCAACGCCAAGAAGGAAGATGTGGAGTCCCGGGTCAAGGAGCTGACGGAGGGCCGGGGAGCCGACTCCGTCATTGAGATGGCCGGCAAGGACGGCACCTTCCAGCTGGCCTGGCAGATTGCCCGGCCCAATGCCATCATCTCCCTCATCGCCATGTATGAGGAGGACCAGGTTCTGCCCCTGCCCAAGATGTACGGCAAGAACCTGACCTGGAAGACCGGCGGCGTTGACGCCTGCAAGGACGGCTATCTGGTGCAGCTGATCTCCGAGGGCAAGCTGAATCCCGCGCCCCTGTTCAACCACGAGTATCGCCTGAACGATATTCTGCAAGTTTACGACGACTTCGGCTGTAAGCGGGACGGGCTCATCAAACCCGCCATCACCCCTTACGAGAGATAAGAGCGGCGGCACGCTTCCGGACCAGCCTGGGCTGGTCCGGGAGCGTGCCCTTCACAGGGAAGGAGGATGTCCATAGTGGTTACCATTACGGAAGCGGCGCGGCTCACCGGCCTGACCGTCAAGGCAATCCGGCATTATGAGGCCATCGGGCTCTGCGTGCCGCTGAGCCGTTCAAAGGCGGGCTACCGCCTATATTCACCGGAGGACATCCGCCGTTTGCGAAAAATCGAGTACTTCCGGCACCTGAAGTTTCCGCTGCGGGAGATCCCGCAGCTTTTAGACGCTTCCCCGGAAGCGCTTCACAAGGCGTTGGAGCAGCAGCGCCGGAACATTGAGGATTCCCTGAGCGCTTACATGCAGACGCTCTCCGCCCTGGAGGACGCGCTGGACGCCGGGCCTCCTCAATTCCTTTGCGTCCCGCAGCAGAAGGTGGGGCGTGTGGCGGTCATCGGCATCGACCTGCAAAACGACATCCTGGAGGGCGGCGCCCTGCCTTGCAAGCGGATTCTGGATATCCTCCCGCCTCTGTCCAGGCTGTTTGCCCAGGCCAGGAGCCTGAGTATCCCCGTGATTTATATCTGCGACTCCCACCGCCCGGGAGATTCGGAGCTGCTGCTGTGGAACGACCATATGATGGAGGGAACCTGGGGAGCGCAGATTATCGATACGGTGTCCCCCAGTTCAAAGGACATCATTCTCAAAAAGGGTTTTTTTAATGGATTCACCAAGACCCCGCTTCAGAATATTCTGGAGCGGCTGGATGTGCACACCCTGGTCATGACCGGGTGGCGGACGGATATTTGCGTGGCCCAGACCGCCATTGAGGCGTTTTACCGCGGATACCGGGTGGTAATTGCGAAGGACGGCGTTGCGTCCACGACGCACAATGAGCATCAGTCCGGGCTGTCCATGCTTCAGGTCAACTACGGCTTTGAGATGTACCCCTGCGAGCAGGTGCTGGAAATCCTGCTTGGTAGTGAGGAGGGCGGTTCTTGAGAAAGGGGAGGGCTGATGACGGGCCTGTCCTTTGCGGGGCCCAAACTGGCTGTGGGGAAAACGCGAGCCTCTTCAAGTGGAGTCGCGGAGGAACTTTCGTTGATGGGGAGAGATCTTTGCGGAAGTCCTGCAAGAAAGTTTACAGAAAGGCGGCCACAGTTTTTCGTATTTTTTGTGAGAGACAAATTTTCGCAAGAATCCCTCTTTCTTGGGGTAAGATTTGACAAAACATTCTTCGCAAAATAGCCTCTATGAGAAAAAATATTCGTTCATGTCTGCGGACTATGCTCATATCGATTGAACACACGAAAAAATACCAGGTACTATACATTATTTGACTTGCCAAGTGCTTGGTATTCTATTTGTATAAAATATCACAGCTGGTCAAATGACGATTATGCGGTCTTTTGTCAATTCTTAAAGATGAGGGTACCTGATACTAAAGATAACCAGCAAAAAACAAAGGAAGCATCCTTTACGTATATTATGCAAAGGAATGAGGCTAAAGATATTAAAGTGAAGATCACACTTGATTTTTCTAGCCAAATCTTTGAAATGTAAAGTTCTATTGACAATATCAATGAATTAGTGGAAGAAGTTCACAATGGCATTACTCAATCTAAGATGAAAGATACAGACATATAAAAAGATGTATGTTACAAAGGTTGGATGTGAGATTTAACCTAATATAACATAGCGGCTTACTCGTTTGTTGTGAATGACAGTGCTATGAGAGAGTGGATACCAGCAACACAGCTTTGAGTGTCAGCCTGACGCTCGAACTTGCTTAACGTGGAGTTCATTTTGCACTCCACATCTCTGTGACGTTTCAAAGGCGCAAAACACGCCTTTGAAAACCATAATTTGTCAGTCAACAGGGCCTCTATCCCCCGGAAAGCCAGTGTTTTCAGGGCGTTTGGGGCTTGTCTGCCTACCCTTTTCCCTTATGAGAAAATTTAATGGAAAACTTCGTCAGCCGCTGCTCACTACCTTGTCCAGAAGCCTTGCGCTGGAACGCTTTGCCTCTCTAGTGGTGTGGGCGTAGATGTTCATGGTCGTGTTGACATCCGAGTGTCCAAACAGCTCCTGCACATCCTTGAGGGCCGCGCCGTAGGAGAGAAGATTGCTGGTGAAGGTGTGTCTCAGCATGTGGAAGTCCTCCAGGCCGGGGACCTTCTCGTTTGCCCTCCGACACATGAGGCTGACGGTACTGGGGGATTCAATGGCCCCGTCAGGCCGGAGGCACACAAAGGACAGGCATGCTGTCCGTGTTTTCAAATCAAGTCACTTGTTGCACCTGGGCGCAGTCCAGCAGGTCGCACCCCTAGTTGATCTCCATAAAAGCGCTGATAACATCGACGTGGATGATGGTCTTGCGCCCGATCCGCAGGACAGGGATTTTTCCCCAGGAGACCAGCCTCCGCAGGGTATTCCGTCCAATGCCGGTGCAATCAGCGGCCTCGTCTATCGTCATGCCGAGTTTTCCGGCCCCAAAAGGCTGCGCAGCCTGGGCGCACCCGCTGTTGGCACAGCTGTCATAACTCCACAGCGTCGTCACGCCGCCACAAGCTCCATATCGCTCACTTTTGCCCAATGGCAAAAGCTCACTCATTTCGCTGCTCCGGCTTTTCCCAGCGAATCTCTGATTCGCCGGGAGCCCTTGTGTCGTGCGCCGCAGGGTTCCGTCTCAAGTCTGTGGACGGGCGTGAGCAAGTATCATTATCCGCCATGCTGTCATCGCGTCCCGGCCTGCCAGGGCCGGTTGAAAGAGTGCGTAGATCGCTCGGCCAGCTTGTCCGTTCACCTCCTGAAGCTGGCGTCTTGGCGGCGCACCTTTTACCGCTGTTCACATGGGTTTTG
>JBCLRG010000023.1:0-45434 GCA_041223955.1 Oscillospiraceae bacterium 38-13
TACTTCCTGGCGAAACCTCGCCCCGGCACTGGTATACTTTGTGGCGAAATTTGGCCCATTTTACTTGACTGCTTACAGTGGTTGATGAGCGTCAGGAGATTATATCCATCAGAACGTGTGGGGTTTCGTAGGTCAATGACCGCCACCTTATATCCATAGTGTTTGATGGCAATCGCTCCATAGTTCCGGGCCAAGTCTCCCTTGGTATCTAAGGCCAGAAAGCTCATACCGCTGGCGCAGGCGTATTCGAGATTCGGATAGAGAAAGAACGCAGTTTTGCCCACGCCGGACGCGCCGATCATCAGGCAATGGATGTCGTCGCTGTCCACCAGGGCGGTGACGGCGTTCTTTTTGCCCTCGCAGCCCAGGACCAGACCCTGGACCTTGGGCAGGTTCTCACCCTTCCGCCACTGAGCGGGCCGGAAGGGGATATGCCGGTAAATAGTTTTAAGCTCCTTTTTTGTGGCCCAGCGGGCGGTGCCGTGCTGTCCGTCGCCGACGGTTTTGGCCTTGATGCCATTAAGAGAGCCGCCGGAGTGGGTGGCGAGTATCCCGATCAAGAGGAACGCCGCACCAGCCGCTAAGATAAAAATGATTGCGGATTGATCCATAAAACCTCCTCACATGGTCATTACTTGTTTTGATTCCCGCTGCTGTTTCTGCCATTTTTTCCACTCCTCCGCCTCGTACTTGACGGGGACCTTGGCGAAGTCCACCGCCAAGTCCAGCCACGCCTCCGCCAACTGGTGTTTGTCCTCTGCGGAGCGGATGCCGGGAGCGTGCTTTTTAGCCAGTACGGCCTGTACCTTGAGCGCAAGCTCTCGGTGGCGGCTTTTGAGGACAGCGCGATTTTGGTGCGGATGGATATGGGCACAAAGCTCCCGTATTAGATTTTCCGTCTTGACAGGCTCACCGAGCTGCCGAAGCTCCTGGTCGTAAGCCGCCAGGGCCAGGGCGGACGCATCCTCCATGCATTCCATCGCGCTTCCGAACCGACCCCAGTGCAAATGCTCCGGGTAAAATTGAAGCAGCCTGGGAAGCTCCTTTTCGAGGCTTCCCAGACTGCTTGGCTTGAGTTTTCCGCATTTCTCGGTGATAAACTGGCAGACATCCGGCGCGACAATGAACTGAGGATGCTCCTCCGCCGGAAGGGCTGGGAGGCCATACGCGGCTTTGAGGTCCTCGTTCCAGTCCTTATGTTCCGGCTGAAGGAACGAGACACGGCTGTATCCATGGCCCCGCAGGATCTCGGCAAGCCGTCCATTGGCCTCAATGCCCGCCTCATCGTGGTCGAGACAGAGGAGGACGTTTTGGATACCGGGGTTCTGCCCCAGCATCCAGAGCATGGCGTGTTCGCTGGTGCCGCAGAGAGCGGCGTAGCTGTGGGCCTACCAGCCCTTTTGATACAGCGTGAGGAAGGACAGCAGGTCGACCGGGGCCTCGAAGACGTAGAGCCGATCGCTGGTCCCGGTGTAGTGGAAGCTGTACTGAGCGTCGCAGCCGGTCACGTTCCGCTTGAGGCCAGGTCCTGCGCTGTAGAGGCCACGCTTGTGGGCGTGACGGGGAACGCCGCGCTCGTCCAGTCCGACGAACACGGCGTTGTGGTAGTCATTGCCGCCCTTCGACGGTTCTCGGCTTTCATAGATCAGACCGTCATGGACAAAAGCGTCCAATACATTCCGGCTGATATGGCGCTGCTTGAGCAGGTAGGCGTAGAGGCGGCGCATAGTATCATTTTTTGGCGGCAGGGAGAATTCCTTTTTCTCCTTCACCTTTGGTGGTGCGGCCCGAATTTCGCCCTGCTCACCGTTCAGGAGGCAGGTCATGGCCTCCGGGTAGCTGAGGCCGTAGAACTTCTGGACGAAGGTAATTGGCCCGCCGCCCTCTTTTACGGCGTGGTCGTACCACTCGTTTCCGCAGATTGTGACGCTGTGGTCGCTGGCAAGGCGTCTGTCCCGGCCCTCATGCAGAAGCCGTTCGCCCCGGCTGCGGAGAAAGGCTTCCAGGTCCACGGCGGCGGCGCGCTGCTTTTGGTTTTCGGTGAATTCGATGTAGGGCATAGGCATCCTCCTTTTCAAAATTTAGCTTGGTAAATCCGTGACAATATTCGTCTGGTATGGTAGACTGTATTATATTAGGATTACGAAAGCGTGGTGCCGGGGATGGGCGGAAAGAAAAAACCAGTCACAGCAAAAGCCTGGACGCTGGCGGGGGAGCCGGTCTATTCCACGCCGCTGGCTCCTTCGGAGGAGCGTGTTTTTAAGGAGGCCATTTCCTCCCTTCGCTCCGCCGCCATGCAGATGCGGGAGGTCTCCCCTCGTGTCTCCCAAAACAGCGGCGCGATGAAAAAGGGGGAGCAAGCCGCCAGGGCTTCCCTGGGGTACTTTTTTAAATACTTCGACGGGAAATACCGGCGGGAGGATATCGCGGAGGCGCTGGCGAAAGCTGCGGCGCTGCCGGGGCCGGTAGCAAACCATTGCAATTCGTCCAGCTGTTATATGCTGGGCGTGGCGCTGTGGCTGCTGGACTATGTGGAGCAGGCGGAGCTTTGGGAAGAGTTCATTCCGCTTCTGCCCTCGGAGCTGGACGAGGACATTGACTTCGCAACGCCGGCAGTGGACGACCTTGCCTATTCCCGCGACCATATGCTGGGGCTCGTGACGGTGTTCATGGAGCGGAAGGGAAAGCAGCGCCAAGCGTTCCGCAAGATTTGGAAGTTGGTCGATCAGGAAACCGCCGGAGGATTGAAGGCCGCGTTCAAGGATGCGCTGCTGGACTATTTTGACCGCTATCTGGAGGTCTGCTCCCGCGTAAAGCCATCCGCTGGGCCTGACAGCGGCGAAGCGCCGTCCCTGCTGAGCCCGCCGTCCTTCGGTGATCCGTTCGGGGCCAATATGCTGGATGATTTCCAGGACTTTAACCCCGCGAGAGATCATGCGGACCTGTGGTTTCTGATGCACTCGACGCTGCTGACCGGCAAAACGCCGGAGGAGGTCCGGGCGACGCTTCATTTCCGCCGTTCCTCCGAGCTCCTGCTGGGGTTTCATGTGGGGGACCCCTACACGATCTGCGCGGCGTATCTGCTTCTGGAGCGAGACGGAGACGCGCTGGCGAATTTGAATATGTTGACCGTCAATGTGCTGGTCTGCGCGGAACGGCATCTGCCCTGGGGAGCGGATGAGGCATACAACTATGCGGAGACCTTTGAGGATGGGACGCCGGACCTCTCCCTCCGATACGCTTATCACCCCCGCGAAAACGCGGAGGAGGAAGACCTGCCGGACCCGGATATCGAAGAGGGCGAGCTTCTCTCGGAGGGCCAGCTTTTCTACCTGGCCACCGGATACGCGCTGCCCAGGGATCAAGCGCCCTCCAGCCGTTTGAGGGACTGGTTTCAGGAGCAGGGCGTGCCGGAGGGCCGGGCGGAGGCCCTCGCCTGGGGCGCATGGTTCGCCTCATATGTGGATGACCTGAGAGCCCAGCAGCCAATGCCCTTCGGTGTCCCGGATGACTTTGAGAATTTCCTGAAATCCTTGGATGAGGAACTGACCGAGCTGGCGGAGGAGTCCGAGACAGAGGACAGCGTCGCCAAGACGGCGGAGCTGTCCCGCCAGCTGAAGGAGTCCCAAAAGGCGCTGCATGAAGCGGAGCAGGGAATGCGCCGGCTTCAGGAGCAAACCCAGGCGCTGGAAACGGAAGCGCTCCGGGACCGCGCGGAACTGAGCCGGCTACGAGAGACTCTATTCGAGTTGAGGGCGCGGGAGGACCAGCCGGAGAACGAAACGGAGGCAGAGATCGAGTTTCCCTATCGGTCGGCGCGCCGGATCGTGGCCTTTGGCGGCCACGACACCTGGAGGAAAGCTATCCGTCCCATGTTGCCGTGCGTCCGGTTCTTTGACCGGGAGATGCTGCCGGACATCAACGCCATTCGAGGCGCGGACGTGGTGTGGATTCAACCCAACGCCCTCTCGCATCCATTCTATTACCGGGTCATCGACATGGCGCGGAAGGAAAATATCTCCATTCGGTACTTCGGCTTTGCCAGCGCCAGGAAATGTGCGGAGCAATTGGTGACGGACGAATTGGCTGCGGTGGAATGACTTCGCTGCTGTCAAGTCCTGGACGCAAAAATCTTCCACGAAATATCTCCGTCTTTTTCTCTGTTTCCGCCATTGCTTTCCAGGAAGGTCCCGGCTACAATATCTAGCAGTTGTGAAAAAACAAAAGGGGAGATATTGTAGAATGAACATGAATTACGATCCGCTCTGGGACGAACGCGGAGAGCTTCGTCGTGGCTGCACGGTAGGCGAGGCGTTGACTTGGCTTACAAAATGCGGGAGCCACAGCGCCGGGGAATCCGTTTCCATCAACGGGGAGCTGTACAAGATCGGCAGACTGCTCTATGGCCCGGATCGTCCTGCTGTGGCGGAAAAGACCATCTCCGGTGTTTGCGATGGCTATTACCAGCGCCTAATGTTTAAGGTATAAACAACAGGGACAGCGTTCGGCTGTCCCTGTCGTTTTGCTTTGCAGAGCTTTTTGACTGTCGTCTTTCTCCGGCGGCCCTGTAGGATGACATCAGAGATGACGATGGGGTCCGGCTGGAGGAACTGTTCCGCCTAGGCCGGGAGGCCAAGGAGCACATCGACGCGCTGAACCCGGACCAGCCCTCTGATAAGGAATACAGTAACAGGATACGCCTTTGGGGGACGCTGCATGAAAAAGCGTCCCCCAAAGGCGTATTTGTAATGGAAGCATATGTTGTTTCCGCAGGGCCATGCGGCAAATATGGCTCTGCTCCTGTCCGCTCCTTACCGCTTAGGCATTTGGAAGCTCACGAGAGCCTGATTTAGATAATCATTGAAGGGCTTCATCCGGAGGAAGACATCCGACGCTTTGGACAGGAACTTTTCGCTGTCCGCAAGGTCTTCATCCTGAACCTGGTACTCCAGATACCAGCTTTTGTATTTCAGATACCCGGCCTGGAGATGATCCTTTTCGTATCCGGCCGGGACGTTTTTCAGCGCCGTACCCTGAACCGTGAAATACTCCTGAAACGCCGGGGCCGTGATGACCGCTTCCCACTCGCCGCCGTGCTCCGAGATATAGTCCCGCACCATTTTGGTGGCGTCCTTGAACATATCCGCAAACAGGCCGCCGCCCAGAAAAGATTGGCCGCCCGGTTTTATCATCAGGTAGTAGCCCACGGGAATGGGCAGCTTGCCCTTGGACGAGATATGGGCCCGGAAGGCGGGATTGTAGGGGGACTTGTCGCGGCTGAACCGGGTGTCCCGCACTAGCTTGAAGGTCAGTTCCTTGGGCGCGTGGCCGAGGACGCCGCTGTCAAATTCTCCAATCCGGAAGATCAAAGATTGGACCAGCTCTTCAAACTGCGCATTGGCTGCTTGGTATTCGGCCTTATGGGCATGATACCACTCCCGGTTGTTGTTGGCGCTCAGGCTGGACAGGTAGTCCAAAATCATCTGTGTATTCATGGTTCCGCCTCCTTACGCTTCCGAAATGGTGGAAAAGGCCGGGCCGTTCAGAAAATCCCGGAGCATCTTCTTCAGCCGCTCCGGGGACTGGTACGTCCGGCAGAAGGAAAACTGCTGGGAATAGCCGTCCATCTCCTCCATGGCCGCCGTTACCTTCACAGCAGTATCGCTGGGTTTGGCGGCAGTGAAATCCAGCCGGCCGGGATCGATGCGGTGATTCTGGATTGCGTAGTTGACCCGGCCGGAGCAATGGCAGGCTCCTTGTCCATATTCGCCGCAGTATTCCGAAAGGAAATCCCCCATTTTCTTCCGCACCCGGGAAAGCCGCTGGCGGTATGCTTCCGGGGTGATGCCCAGGATGTCCCCGGCGATACGGCTGTCCACCCGGAACATGGTTCCCAGTATAAAGACACAGCGGCTTTCCGGGTCCAGGCATTGGAGCATGACGTTTGTGCAGGACAGCTTCAGCTCCTCGGCCAGGATTGCCCGCTCCACGTTCTGGGTCAGGTCGGGCACGTCTTGACTTTTCCCGTTGCGGATATCGTCCCCGTAGAACTCAAAGCTCAGGGGGAACTGGGCGAACATGTGCTTCTTGTAGTCCTTGAGGTGGTTTGCCGCAATGCGGAATACCCATGTTGTGAAAGCGCTTTCCCCCTTGAAGGAGGACAGGTGGGTCATGACTTTCAGCAAAATGTCCTGGGATGCGTCCTCCGCGTCGTGGAAGGTGCCCAGCATCCGCAGGGAGAGGTTGAATACCAGATCCTGCACCCCCGCCAGCACCGTCTCCAGCGCGGCCTTGTCCCCGGCGGTGGCTTTTTCGATTAACGCGGACAGCTCTTGGTTTGTTTTTGTGTCCATAAAAATACCTCCTATAGGGTTAGACTGGGATGGAGCGGGTTTGTGACAAGAGGGCCGGACTATTTTTCGCGGGTGCTTCTATGGTTGACAGTATACAGTATAGGGGAAGCGCTGGAATTTCGCAACAGCATAAACGGTGTGCAGACAAGATCAATGCTCAGCGCATCGCAATTGTTTGCTCCTCATGATCGTCCGGCTTGTGGCCCATAGCGATCTTCTTTTCCTGTATTCTCCGCCGGAGTTTGCTGTCCACAAAATTGACCCCAGGAAGAACCGGGAGTGGCTGTTCCTGAAAAATCCGGCTCATATGGTGCAGGAGCCGGACAGCGCTGGCCGCAGGGGACGGCCTCTGAAAGTCATCCAAGTGACCGAGAAAATATTGCGCATATTCATTGCCCTGCTCCGCCGCCAGCGTGAACCAATGGAGGGCGGCTTCCTGGTTTTGAGGGACCTCTTTCCCCAGAAGGTACAGTTTTCCGAGGGCGTACTGAGCGAACTGGTTTCCTTGCTTCGCGGAGGCGGTAAGCCAGTGGAGGGCGTACTTCACATCTTTTGGGACGCCACCGCTGGAGAGCAGGAGCTTTCCCAATTGATACTGCGCCAATGAATTGCCCAGTTCAGCGGCTTTATGAAACCAGCGGCAGGCGGAGGGGATGCTCCTGTTTTTTAGATGGAGCTTTCCAAGGCCGAACATAGCATACTCATGGCCTTGCTCCGCTGCTTCGGAGAACCAGATCACAGCCTGAATATCGCTTTGCGCCACAGGCCCGCCGTCCCGGTATAGCTTGCCAAGGGCGTACTGCGCATAGGGAAGGCCGGCCTCCGCTGCTTTTGTCAGCCAGTTTACGGCCTGGGAGATTTCCTCTGCTGTGGATGTTGTATCGCCCAGCATCAGCTTTGCCAGCTGGTACTGGGCGTTTGCATTTCCAAGGCGGGCGGATTTCTTAAACCATTCCCGCGCCGCAGTCTCATTCTGCTTTGTACCAACACCCCGCAGACACATCCAGCCAATGCGGTATTGGAGGCTGCTGTCATGGCTTTGCCGTTCCAGCACCTTGAATCCACGGAGAGCAGCGGTGAAGTACCAGTTGGACTGGCGCATATCCTGCCCAACTCCGATGCCGCTCTGATAGAGCTTTCCCAATTCCCAGGCGGCATAGGGGAATCCCTTTGCCGCCGCTTCTTCATAGAGCTGGAGCGCCGCTGCACCGTTCCGCTCCACGCCCCGGCCTTCGCTGTACAGCCTGGCAAGGGAATATTGGGCGTAAGTGCAGCCGTTCGCCGCTGATTTAGTGAACCATTCAGCCGCCGCCTCGTAGTTTTGCGCCGTGCCGGTTCCCGAGGCAAATATTTTGCCAATCCGGTATTCTGCATAGCGGTTCGGCCGCGTCTGCTCCACAGACTGAAAGGCGGCAAGGGCTTTAGCGTACCATGCCTGGGCCTGCCCTGGGTCAATGGCCTTGCCAATACCGTCTGCAAAGATCCGGCCCAGGTCGAACATGGCAAGCGCGTTGCCGGACTGAGCTTCCTCCAGTATGAGCTTATAGGCTTTATCGGGATCTGGAGGTGTGTTCCGATTGCCATGCAGAAGCGACCTGGCTTCTTTGTAACGAGTGCTCCATACTATGCGGGGCGGCATTTCAAATGCGGGTTCGTCGGAGCCTGCATCCGGCGGCTCATTTTCTGGAGGAGGTGGATCTGGTAATGGGCCTTCCGTTTCAGCGTCATCTGACGGTGAGAAGGAAGCGGCTTCGTGTTCCAGCCGTACAGCCTCCTCAATCACCAGATTTTTGATTCTCTTAAACTCTTGCTGCCGGGAGAGGGGGACGCGCTTCGGCATATCGTCCCGGTAGGTCCGCAGGACCTCCTCCCGCAGTTGGTACCATAAGCCGTAAGCGGCGGCAACGCGCGGGTCCTTTTCCACCTCATCCACGATTTCGTCCACAAGATTCTTCAACGGCTTTTGCAGATATCCATACTGCTTTTTGCCTTTGGCGGTTTTGAGCCGGTCCGCCAGTTCCAGCATCAGCTGTTCAATGCGGGGGTTTTCCAGCGTACCCTCCCGCATTTGGCGGATGAGCGCAGTCAGGGTTTCCCCTGCTTCATGGATCAGATCATCCCGGCGCTGAGTCTGCTGCTGGTAAACTGCGGTCAGCTCCTGCCGGAAGATTTCTTTTGCCAATCCGGATTTGATGTTCGCGATACCCTCCTTCGTCAGAAAACCCGTTTTACTGTCTGCGCTGTAGCAGACCATGTGGATATGGGGATGATGGCCCTCGTTGTGGAAGGCGGCGTACCAGCGGAACTGGTCAAAAGGAATCTTCATAGCGTCCGCAAGCTGGGGAGCGTAACTGGTAAGCAGGTCTTTCCATTGTCCGGCGTTGTCGTAACCCAGACGGGCGGCGTCCTCCCGGCGCAGAGAAATGATGGGGAGCCATACGTTGCCGGGATGGGCGGCCACTGTATCTGCCACCTGGGAGAGCACGAGAGGACCATCCGCCCCGGTGAACAGCCCGTGGGCGCCGAAGCGCTCCGCCTTGGGACGCTTGGCGATGTAGTCCACGTAGTTCTCCCGTTTAGCGAGGGAGTTCGCGCCGTCCTCAATGGCTCTTGTGATGAACTCCGAGGCATTCTCACGGGTAGGGGCGTTGAGATAGTCTTCGTACTCAAACAGCTCCCGGGAGGAAGGAAAGTCCCGGAGGAGCTGTTCGACCATCTTCTGCTGTTTCTCAGTGGCGGGCAGAGCGGCCCTGCCAGGGTCAAGCCGGTCCACACCCTCACGGGTGGCGATGTAGCGGACATAATGCTCCCGGTGGGCCGCAGAGTGGTGTTGGCCGGGTTTGAGGTAGGGACACTTGAAGATAATCCGGGGCATAGCTTTTTACCGGACATCAGGACATGGAGGACGGTTTCATATCAAACACCGTGAGCTGGCCGCTTCCTCGCAGCGTGAGCGTTCTGCCGGAACTCTCCGGATACCATTTCGCGGTCAGGACCGACTCGCCGTCGTTGGCGAACACCTCCAAGGCGCAGCCGTCCGCCAGAATCCGAAGACTCTGCAGTTCCCGCACCGGCGCGGTCCGGACGTTCCGCCCCCAGCCGCCCTCTAGGATGCTCAGGGTCAGCGTCCCGTTTTCCGCTTTCAGCTCTGCGCCGGAGAGGTTCAGCGTCAAATCTCCTTCGCAGGAAATCAGAAGGTCGGACATGGGGGAGACTTCCATCTCACAGCCCCCTGAAAATACCGTTTCCCGCGCCTCTCCCCGGAGGGATTCCAGTTCCTTTACGGGCCGCATCCGCAGTCCTCCGTTCTCCCAGCGCTGTTCCCGGGGAACCGTCAGGCAGTGCTGCCAGCCCTGGGCGGCGGTGGGATTTGTGTAGTCTGCGTCCGGCATCCCCATCCAGCCGATCAGCAGACGGCGGTTTCCATCGGCGAAGGTCTGGGGGGCATAGAAATCAAAGCCATAGTCCAGCGGAACAAACTCCCCCAAGGTACAGCCGCCCCGGAAATCGCCGGAGACGGGGAAGTATCCGCAGGCGTATTGGTTTTCAAAACCGGGGCCCCGCCGTTCCACGCCCTGGGGGCAGGTGAGAAGCACCCACTGCCCGTCAATTTCAAAGAGGTCCGGGCACTCCCACATATAGCCAACAGGGGATGCTGTGCGGAGGGTGTTGATATGTCTCCAGCGCAGCTTGTCCGTGGACTCGAAAATCAGCGCCTCCCCTATGCCCTCCCGAGTGCGGGCTCCCTGTATCATGTAATACCGCCCATCCTGCTCCCAGACCTTGGGGTCCCGGACGTGGAGGGTCAGCCCCGCCGGATAGTCCCCGTTCCGCATCAGAAGCCGCTTCCAGGCCAGGGTTACCCCGTCCGGGGAATAGGCCAGAGCGGTGTTGCTCTCCCGGCCCGTGAGGACATAATCGCCCTCCTCGTGCTTGACGTTCCCGGTATAGTAGAGGTACAGCCCGTCCTCTTCGCACAGGGCGGACCCGGAATAGACTCCGTGAAGGTCAAAGGGCTCGTCCGGGCAGAGCATTGCCGGACACCGCTCCCAGCCCAGCAGGTCCCGGGACTTATAGTGCCCCCAGAAGCGGACACTGCGGCCCTCCGGGTCGAAGGGGGCGTACTGATAGAAGACGTGGTACTCTCCACGAAAGCGGCACAAGCCGTTGGGGTCGTTGAGAAAGCCTGCCGGAGGAGCCAGATGGAAGCCGGGCCGCCAGGGGCCCGCCGCCGAAGCGTTCCGCTCCGCCAGCGCGGCCAGCTTTTGAAGATCCTTCCGTAATACGTTCATTGAAATTCCTCCTGGAAAGGGCCCGCCCGCGTCCGCCGAAAAAGCGGGCGCGGGAATGGGCCGTGTATTTATTTTACCCAAATCACAGGGTCCATGGCCTTGCAGGCCCCGGCTTGAATGTGCAGGTCCTCGTAATCGTCGGAGTTTGTCACCAGCATAACCACCACGTCGGGATGTCCCGCGGCGGCGATTTTGGCCCGGTCAAAGGTCAGGAGCGTTTCTCCCGCCCGGACCTTCTGGCCCTCCTGCACCAGGGCGGCGAAGCCGTCGCCGTTCATGGCCACCGTGTCCACGCCTACGTGGATCAGGACTTCCATGCCGTCGGGAGAGCTGAGGCCCACGGCGTGCCTGGTCTCGGCTACTGTGGAGATTTCGCCGTCAAAGGGGGCTGTGATCACGCCCTCAACGGGCTGAATTCCCACGCCCCGGCCCAGGACCCCGGCGGCAAACGTTTCGTCGGGAATCTCCTCGGAGGGAATCACCGTGCCGGAGACGGGGGCATAGACCGCACCCGGAACGCAGTCCACGACAGGGAGCGGGGCCGCTTTAGGGGCACTGCCGGATTCGGCGGCTTCCGGGATGGCGTCCTTGTAGCCAAACATCCAGGTCAGGACAAAGGCCATGGAGATGGAAATAACGGACATGAGGACGTAATGAATGGGGCTGTGGAGGCACAGCAGCAGCCCGAACAATCCGGTGACTCCGGTGCCGCTGGCCCCCAGGCCCACCAGGGAGGCGTACATGGCTCCCGCCGCGCCGCCCACGGCGCCGCAGACGAAGGGCTTGAAGTGCCGCAGGTTCACGCCGAAGATGGCGGGCTCCGTGATGCCCATAAAGCAGGAGAGGGAGGCGGGCAGGGCCATGGATTTCAGCTTTCCGTTCCTCGTTTTCAGAGCCACCGCCAGCGCCGCCGCGCCCTGGGCCATGTTGGCGGCGGAGGCCAGGGGGAGCCAATAAGTAAAACCATACTGCGAAAGCTGTCCCATGTCAATCACCGTATACATGTGGTGAATGCCCGCCACCACGGTGGTGGAGTAAAGGCCGCCCATGACGAGGCTGCCCACGCCCAGGGGCAGGGACAAAAGGCTTTGAATCCCGCCGATGATGCTGTGCTCCACGGTGGAGAAGATGGGGCCAATGATGGAATAGGTCAGGTATCCGGTGGCGAAAACGCTGACCAGCGGGGTGACAAAGAGGTCGAACATGGCGGGGACTACCTTGTGCAGGCGCTTTTCCATGAAGCACATCACCCACACAGCGATGATGACCGGAATGACGCTGCCCTGATAGCCCACCAGATTTACCTCATAGAGGCCGAACCAGACGCTTTGCGTCCGCTGGACGCCCTCCGTGGCTACGGTCCAGGCGTTCTGGAGGTCCGGGTGGATCATCAGCATACCGATGACCGCCCCGAGGTAGGGATTTCCGCCGAAGGCCTTCGCCGCGCTGTAAGCGATGAGGATAGGCAGAAACACATAGGCGGTGTTGGCAAAGAGGTTGGCGAAGACATAGATGGAACCGGAGGTATCAATGCTCAAAAAGCCGTTGTTTACCATGAAATTCAGGGCTTCCATGATGCCCATGAGGAAACCGGAAGCCACAATAGCGGGGATGATGGGGACAAAGATGTCGCCCAGGCACTTGATGGCCCGCTTGAAGAGGGGCTGCTTCGCGGCGGCGGCGGCTTTGACGTCCTCCTTGGTGGCGGCGGTCAGGCCGGAGACCTTGAGGAATTCGTCGTAGACCTTGTTCACCGTTCCGGTGCCCAGAATCAGCTGGAGCTGTCCGTTGGAGCTGAACACACCCTTGACGCCGTCCACGTTTTCCAGGGCTTTCATGTCGATCTTTCCATTGTCCACCGTCACCAGCCGCAGCCGGGTGGCGCAGTGGGCCGCGCTGACCAGGTTCTCCCGTCCGCCGAGGAGGCCGAAAATCTCCCGGGCGCATTTCGCGTAATCCATAGCCGTTTCCTCCTGTATTTTGAAATTGATATTCTTTGTATGAAATCAATTTCATTTGATGCTCTGATTATAAGCCCAGAAAATCAAAATGTAAATTGGCAGGTTTTCTAAACTCCTGCAAGAGTTTTTATACAAAATACTGAAATCAATTTCATATTGATTTCTGAAGAAAACCAGTTGGAAATGCCCGGCGCCTGTGGTATACTGTGAAATGGATTTCAAGACAACCGGGAGACGACGCATGAATATTTCCGAAATTGCGAAAATGGCGGGGGTTTCGCCTTCCGCCGTATCCCGCTATTTAAACCAAGGGTATCTTTCCGAGGAAAAAAAAGAGGCCATCCGCAAGGTAATTCAGGAGACGGGTTACCGCCCCCTGGTACAGGCCCAAATCCTGCGCACCAGGAAGACCAAGACCATAGGGGTCATCCTGCCTAAGATTGACTCCTCTTCCATCGGCAGCATGGTGTCGGGGATCGATTCCGTCCTGGAGCCCAAGGGGTTTCAGATTCTGCTGGCGGATACCCACAACAGCCCGGAGATGGAGCTGAAATATCTGGACCTTTTTGACGACCAGCGGGTGGATGGCGTGATTTTGATTGGAACCGTGTTCACGCCGGGCCATCTGTCCGCCGTGAAAAAAAGCCGGGTGCCCATTGTAATTGCGGGCCAGCACCTGGCGGGGGCGTCCTGTGTCTATCACGACGACTATCATGCCTTTTACGATATCACAAGGCTTCTGCTGGAAAAGGGGTGCCGCCGCTTTGGGTACATCGGCGCGCTGCCGGAGGACAAGGCCGTGGGCCAGGAGCGGAGCCGGGCCTACCGGGACGCGCTGCGGGAGGCCGGATTGGAGGAGCAGGCGGAACATATGGTAATTGCGGATTTCACCATGGACTCCGGGCGGGAAAAGGCCCGGGAACTCTGGGAGGCCCGGGGCCCTCTGGACGCCCTGGTTTGCGCTACGGACAACATGGCGGTGGGAGCCCTGCAATACTTGAAGAGCCAGGGCGTCCAGGTGCCGCGGCAGGTGCGGCTGACCGGCCACGGCGCGTCCAGCCTCTGCGAGGTCACTGCGCCAACCATTACAACGATCCGGTATTTCTACGAGGAAAGCGGGGCCAATGCAGCGGCCCTTTTGTTGGAGCGGCTGGAGAATCCCGAGATCCCAGCGAAGGAGATTAAGCTGGGGTATACCCTTGTGGAGCATGAATCAACTGACTAATCGAAAATGCGCCAACTATGGGGGACTCCATCGCCGCCAAGACGGGGAGCATCACACACATCACCCATAAATTGACGGGACTGCCGGTCCCCTCGAAGATGGGAGCCCGCGCCGCTGCCTTTTGTCGGCTGTGGAAGTCACTCGTTTGGCAGTGGCGATGACTTGGCCGACGGAGAAAAGTTTTGCTGTGATAGGGACTGGTTTATAGTATGGAGAGGCCAAGCTCCGGCCCATCGTGTTCCTCCTGGCAATCCATGTTACGGAGGGTGCAGTTAAACTCGCCGCTGAGATCAACGTTCTGGCTGGACATCCAATGAGAGCATAACATTTCTAAGGGCTTTTCACATTGCAGAAGCGGCACCAAGTCTCTCTCTTGATAATCGTGGAAATTCCCCAGCAGTTGATTATAGCAGAAATTCATCGCGGTGATTTCCTCTGCTCGGGCATATACTTGGCTGCCGGTCATACGCCGCATACTGTCCTGGTATGCGTCAAACTCCTGGTTGATTTTTTTGAAGACCTCATCATGGATTTTTGACCAACCCATCTTATACACCACCCTTTTGGTAGTTCACCGCGTCCTTGAGGCTGACGCTGCCGTTGGTGGATTTGACGTCCCGCACACAGCGGCCCCGGAGGTGGTCCAAGTCTGACTGGGGAATCTCCATCCCCGCCGCTAGGACGTTCATTACCATATCCAGCTCCACCGCCAGTTTGAACAACAGACGGCAGACGCGGTTTTCACTGTCGTGGACGGTACTCCGCAAGGCGTCGGTCAGCGCGGCAGGCAAAAAGCAGCAAGCGTCCTGGCCAGAGACATACCCGGCGTAAAAGCGAATGGCCTTTTCAATAAACTCGTTCTGAGTCTGGCAATTGTCCCGCGGGCACTTGTCCTTGACGAGTTGCTGTGTCTCCGGGGACATCCGCAGGGCGAACTTGATCTTCTCTCTTGGCATTTAGGAACCTCCTTTACATTGACATTGAGGGGAAGGGAACCGAGTTTTCCTGGGGGCTGCAGGATGCCGTCTGATGGACCTCCAGGAGATTTGGAGTTGTTTCCAGGATACAAGGGTAGGCGTCCGCCAGCTTCGGGACTGCTCTGAAAAGTTCCTGGGATGCACCGCTGAGCTTCCGTGCGGCGTATTCCATCATGCTGCTCCACAGTTCCATGAACTGTACGACCGCCTTCCCGCCGGGGACTGCGTTTTGCCTTGCGGCGAATTCCGCGCAGTCATTTTCCATACCGTTTTGATTTACATGAGTTGTTCCCCCTGGTTTCTTGCGGGGCAGTTTCACCCTGCGCACTCATCCATAAAAATAAACTCTTCTCTGTTGGGTAGTTGCGGCGGCGCTGGAAATGTGGTATGATGCATATACTGAAATTGAGTAAACTGACGGTCACGTATGGAGGTGCGCCGCGTGAGCAGATATGAATTTTCACTCCGTCAGGAAGTCCTGATAGAGAAGGGAGCTTCCGTCTTGGGGAACCTGTTCCACTATGAGCAGGAAAAAAACCTGGCAGGACAGAACCACCCGGTTCGGGTCATGTACGATTTGGTGTGGACAGCAAAGAGGGACATTCTGCTGGCCACGTCGGAAAAGGATCTGGACCGCATTGAGGGGCAGTTCGACCTTGCCAAGGGCTTCCTCTCCCGCATCGAGGCGGGCCTCAATGCCTGATTGGAGTGAAGCTGCAGCGTTTAGTGAAACGGCGGTGTCTGTGATCCTGGAGCGGGAGCTTTCCCTTGCCTTGTCCTGCAGCCATCGGCAGGAGCATCCTCTTGCCATCCTGCTGGCGGGCCAGCCGGGAGCGGGGAAGACAGAGCTGTCTACCATGCTGCTGTCGCAGATGCACGGCGACGCCGCCGTCATCAACGGGGACGATTACCGCCGCTATCATCCGAACTATCGGAAGCTGTACGCCGCGTATGGCTCCGACTCGGTTCCCATGACCTCCGCGTTTTCCTCGGCGGTGACGGAGGGCCTGATTGCAGAGCTCTCCGATGCCGCACGGAACCTGGTGATTGAGGGAACAGGCCGGACGGTGGAGGTTCCGCGGTCTACCGCTGAACTGCTGACGGGCAAGGGCTACCGTGTTGAGGCCGCCGTGATCGCCGCCCGGCCGGAGGTTTCCCTCGCCAGCACGCTCCTGCGGTTTTACCAGATGAACGAGGGCGGGACGATCCCCAGGTCCACGGCGCTGGAGGCACACGACAACATCGTAAGCGTCCTGCCGGAGAACCTGGACGCTCTGGAGGCGCTTCCCTGTATCTTGCGCGTCAGCATTTGGGACCGGGAGCTGACGCTTCTGTACGACAGTGACAGCAATCAGGAGCCGCCCTCCACCGTCCTGCGCCGCTTCTGGAGCAGGCCGTGGACGGAGAAAGAACTGTCCGGCGTTTGGAATGACCTTGCTGTTCTCCGGCAGAAGGAACGGAAGAGCGGCCTGTGCCAGAGGGAGTCACTGGACGCTCTGGCTCAGCGGATCGAAACCGCCGTTCAAACGGACTCCCAATCGAGTCACTGACAAAGGGCCTTCCATCGGCGTGGGAGGTCCTTTTTTTGCCCATATCCCCGAACGGAACCCTCACGAGCTGCTGTGTCTCCGGAGACATCCGCAGGGCGAACTTGATTTTTTCTCTGGGCATTTGTTGTCCTCCTTACATTGACATTGCGGGGGTTGCCGCCTCCGACTGAGTCTGGGTGTTCATCTGCTGGACCTCCAAGAGGTCCGGGGCAGTCTTCAGGATGCACGGGTAAGCGTCCGCCAGATTCGGGATTGCGTTACGCAGTTCCGGAGAGCCATATTGGGGAGCGGCGTCCGGCTGCTCTGTCAGAATCTCGGGCGGGTGGTACACGAACCATTCACGGAGTTCGTCGCCATAGGCCCAGCAGTCCAGCAGCATGGCGGCTCCGGCCAGCACATCCTCGACCCTGGAGATCCCGGCGGCCTTGGCGGCGGCCCGCACAGTGAGACAGGCGGTCTCCGCCACGCCGGCGTCGCCGTGTTCCATGGCGCACTCCATCATGCCGCTCCAGGTTTCTATGAACCGCACCATAGCCTGTCTGCTGGTGCTGGCGTTCTGTGCCGCAGTGAAGTCCGCATAGTCCTTTTCCTTATCGTGCCTGATTTTCATAAATTCCTCCTCTTGCTCTGGCCGGGCAAAATACCGCCTTTTTACGCCCATATCCCCGAACGGAACCCCGAAAAACCGCCCAACAGCGGGCCTTTGAGGAAAACCAGACCCCCGAACAGACCCCAGGGGCCGCAACCAGACCCCCGCGCATCCGTCCCCGACCCGCTCTGCGGGGCGGTGTTCAGGGGCCGAGGGGTCATTGTGACTCCCGGACTTTATCCTGCTCCTTTTTCGTCCAGGCTCTTTTGCGGTGCGCAGGAGCGCCATGGTTTGGTACGGGCTTGTTCGCCCAAGGCCCCGCACGGCGCTCTTACAGTGAAGGAGTGGGTATTGCCCTGATGGATAATCTACGGCGGCAAGGCGGGGCGTTGACGGGGCGGACAATGCGGGAACAGCGGAGGACCGCTCCTTACTGGAAGCGGTCCTCCGTCGGTATGGGTCATTTACACCTGAGCCGTATGGCCAGGGTGCGCGCAGATGGGCCGGGCGTACTCGGGGAAGGAACCGAACAGCCGCACGATGCTCCGCTGCTTTCTGTCGTAGACGAGGGCGCCTTCATAAGCCAGCCCGTCTTTCCCGCGCACGTAGTCCTGAGCGGCCCGCGCCGCATCTGCGGCGGAGGCGTAGTCCAGCTTATCATCCGCCCCGCCGTCATCCTCGCTGTAGGTGACAACCTGGAATCGCTCCCCGCCGCGAATGGCTGCCATCTGTACAAGGGCCTTGCGGAGGGAGCCGCTGTCCTGCGGCGGTGCGCTTTTCGCCTGCCCGGTCATATAGCCAACCGTTCTGCGCTGGAGGGCTGCTGGTTTTGCGTGAGCGCCGCCTGGACGGACTTCAGCAGGTCCTGGAGAGCACCGGCGGTCAGGAATCCGCCGGCGGGCACATTGGTGCAGAGGACCATATCCTCCAGCCCGTCCATTTCCGTGAGCGACCGCACAGCGTTCAGGGTGGTTTGCCACTGTTCTCCGCAGAGAGAACCCTGGGCCGCGGCGCGGAGGATCATCCAGACGGCGTCCAGCTGCATGGCGGGGTCCGGCAGGGGGAGCGGGGTGTTCAGCGTGACCAGGCTCTCCGTCCGCTCTCCGGTCTTGGCGAAGCGTCTGGCGTTTTCCAGCTCGTAGTCAACCCACGCAAGGAGCGCGCCGCCGTCTCCCAGGTCCTGTGTGGAGTGGAGCAGGGCCAGCGCCTCCCGGAGCTCAATGCCGGAGTCCAGGGCGTCCTCGCCGCCCTCCAGCAGTGACACGGCCTCCCGCGCCATCAGGGTACACGCCTCCAGGAGCGTAAGGGGAGTTCTGCTTTCGTTTTTCATGGCGTCATTTCCTTTCTGCTATCATTTTTGCGGGCTGGCAACACAATGCCACACCCCCGGCGGGATATCCATTCAGCAGCAGCAACAAAAAACTTGTGCCGTTTTTGACTCACATCGATGGGGCGGATGGCGGCATGATCTCCTCCGCCATCAACTGGGCGATGTAATCTTTCAGGGACATCCCGGTCTGTTCCAGGCAGTAGACGTCCATCTTTCGCAGCAGAGTTGCTTTCTCAACAGCGTTGAGCCGGTACTCCACCGATTCCTCACGCCCATCCGCCCGGTGCAGATCGACCTCCAGCTCATCGCAGACCTGCCCGGAAGCGCAATCATAGTTGGCATAGACGTTCAGGGCGTCGTCGTTTTCGTAGGCGCAGACATACGTGCCGAACACTTTGTCCACATCGAAGTATGTTTCCATGTAGAAATTCAGCAGACTGTCTATCTCGGTGATCTCCTCCGCGAAAGAGATATCCCGTGCGGAGAGGTGACCCGGTGAGGTGAGTTCTTTGCTCTCCAGCTTCTCCAGGAACCGAGCTGTATATTGCTCCGGTCTGAGACAGCTCTTTCGGTATGCGTGGTAGATGGCGTTGGAGACGTCCTGCATGGACCAGGTCTTCCAGCCCTTCGCAGCATCCGCAGAGGAAACCTCCTGACGGTCAAAGTCCAGATCAAACACGCCGGTGACTTTGCCGGGGGATTCCATCCGCAGCGCCAGCAGCCGTTCATACTGTTCCTCGGTGACCGGGTCCATTCTGGCGAAGGCACTCGTCTGGAGCGCGGCGGCGCCGTGCCCCTGTCCCTGCCGCAGATACCGGCGCAGGAACTTGGCAACCTCCAGGATATCCTCCGTTCTGTCCAGCTGATAGAACGATATTTCATTGTTCTCTCGCACACAAAACGCAGTGTACTTCCGGGCCGCTTCCTCCTCCGCCTGTTCCGCGGCACGCTCCGCATCGAGGCGGGAACGGATTTCCTGCTGCTCCTCATGGGGCACCAGCTCCGCATACAGGCCGATCAGCATCTCCTGCATCCGCTTCTCCACAGTGGTACCCTGCTTCTCCAGCACAGAGGAGAGCGCACTCATTTCATATTCGTGAAGCCATAGCTCCAACTGCACATCGCCGCTCATACGTCAGCCCCCTTTCCGCCGCCTGTGGAATCGGACGCTGGTTTGGGCGTCTCCGCCTTGGGTTGACTGGGGCGTGGCGGACGCCTGGGACGGATAGGCGCGGACTTGGCGTCCAGATACTCCCGCAGCGGTTCCGGTACAGTCTCCTCGTAAAGAATCCGCAGGGCCTCATCCATTTTGTGCTGGACGTTGGTGTTTTCCTTCTTCAGATAGAACACCAGCGCCTCCATCTTCTCGCTGTCGAAGGACAGCGTGATTTCGTTTTTCTCCATCGTGTTTTTCCTCCTGCGTTACATGATGGGCCCCATCTGGAGTGGGGCGGGATTGTTCTGGATCGGCGGCACCGGCAGATACTCTCCATACGTCAGCAGACAGAAGGTATCCAGCTTCTGCCGCAACGACTCCCTGACTTCATCCGTGAGAATACAGGAAAACCACCCATCCTCGCCGGACGATCTCACCACAATATCCAGCGTATCATCGACCCGGCCTGTGTCTACCATGTAGGACGTGTACGCTTGAACATAGGAGTCCTCCACGTCACCGGACAACTGTCTTCCGAATACGCTTTTCTCATCAGCGAGGACGTCCAGGCAGAAGTTGACCCGATCATCTTCCACCCCGATTCTCTCCTGAACATCGAAATCCGCTGCTGTCAAGGATCGGTTTCCCTGGAGTAACGGATACTGTACCGACCTCCAGCTATTGGTCGTTGCTTGCGACGCAGTAATGGTCATCTGCCGGGAATACACTCGCTGGACGCCCTGTTCTTTGAGGAACCTGTCTCCGATCCGGTTCAGGATTTCCAGATCAAAGGCGCAGGCGTTGACCGCTCCAATGGCGGACGGCATATCCCGCCCGACGCAGACGGTGCAGAGGGCAGGCCACTCCTTGACCTCCGGATACTGCCGGAGCGCGTCCCGGTACACGGCGGTCCGCCTGACGGCTTCGGCATCTGTGACGGAGCCGGAGACAAACCCGCTTACCCAATGGGGTCCGGCATCTCCGCCCAGAAGGACGCGGGTAAAGCGGATAGGCAGCTGGGCAGTCATACGGCAAAGCGCATACTCCACCTCGTCACGGGTCCGATTAAGGCCGTTGCCGGTATCGGCCCAAGGCAGGTGGGAGGACATGTCGTCCAGCAGTTTCCAGACTACATTGATCTGCCTCCGGCGGTCGCCCCCCGCAAACTCCAATGCGGATACGAAGCGCCGCAGGTTTCGGATGGTCTTTTGCTGGAGTTGGGGGGAGGCGGGCACGGAAACAAACCCCCGGCGGGCCGTTCCCAGCTCGTGATCATATCTTTCCATCAATTTCGGATCGGGGGGCTCCCCCTCCAGCCTCGCCATACCCTGGAGGATAGCGTCTGTCCAGAGCCTCCGCCGCTCCGCCCAAGGGGGAAATCCCTTTTGCTGGTGCCGCTCGAATCCGTTCTGCCGTTCGATGGCGTAGGCAATGAGACCCTCCGCCACAAGGGGAGTGTTGAATCTGTTCATAGCTCCCCCTATCCCATTGCCGGACCCATGGCCTGCTCCGCCTGTTTATGGGCTTCAAGCTTGTCATGGAGCCGATCCAGCTCTGCCGCCTCCACGCCCTCCAGCAGAAGCTCGGGCGTTTCCTCGTCAACCCGGATATCAGTCACCCGCGCGTCCAGCAAAGCGGCGAAGTCCTCCTTGCCCGCATCCGTCAGCAGCTTCAGGTCCTCCAGCGGGACCAAGAAGACAGAGTTTTTATGCGCCAGGGAGGCGCCTTCGGGAAGGCCATCCAAGGCAAGAACATCACGGACCGGCATAGTGCCCTCCAGCACCTGCCGGGGAACCTGGCAGGTATTCTCCAGCTCCAGGTCAGAGAGATACCTGTGGTCTCGAATTTCCTGGAGCGTTAAGCCAAAACTTCCGTGAAGCATGGCGTACAGATCCTCTCCCCGGTAAAGGCCAAGCGCTGAGGAGACGGCGTTTTTAAAAAGAGCAGTTACCCGATCCAGCGAGAACTCGACGGATGTATTCCTCTGCGTATTCGGGTATATGTGAGAGTCTGCAGCAATGGTTGTCTCCACAATACCGTCGCCCAGCTCCGCGTCGGTTATTCCCGGCCGACGGCGCAGAATATTCAAAAGCATGGCGTCCAGCCCGTTGCCGGGCCGGATCGTCAGCCCGAACCGCTCGGACAGTTCATTGAAAGGCACATATCCATGAGCCCGACCAGGAGGGTCATTGAACTGGATTTGCCAGCTGCCCTCTTGGGAGTTCTCCATGCATTGCCGGACGATGAAGTCCGCCGCCCGGCTCAATTCGCCGTTTAAGACGTCCCGCATTCCGGTGATATACGCGCCGTAGAAAGGATAGCCGGGACCTTTCGCCTCAACCAGAATACCGTCATAACCCTCCTGCTCCAAAACCAGCAGGCAGTGGCAGACGCCGTCTTGCTCGTACATACAGTCCTTATACTTCAGGAGAAGGGGGTTGTCCTGAAGGGAGATTTGCAGTTCTTTGAAATCTTCAAGGGACGCCTCTATCAGCCTTTCGATCCGGCAGTCAGCCTCTCCAAAATAGTTCAGCGCGTATGAGAAGTTTGTTTTTATTTTCATAGTTCCTCCAATTCTACGGCGGATAGCTTTTGGGGCTGGTCCGCTGTGCTGTTGGTCCGGACCTTGAAACGCGTATCACACCGTTTCGCAAACAGTTTTATTACATGGAAGGGCCTGTAAATCCCGGCGCCTTATCCTGCTGCTCTTTGTCCTGCTGGACCTCTGACATGAGCCTTTCCCATTCCTCCGGCGTGGCCTTACTTCGCATATCCTCTGCCATTTGGTCAACACACTGGCTGGCGAACCAACCCATAAAATCAATAGCAGAGATGGGCTGAGGCATCGGCTGCTCCATCCGTGCCCGAGCACCCAGCTCTGCCAGCGTTGGCGTGGGCCCATTATCCTCGGACCAATGGAGGAGACTGTATTCAAGCAGCGGCATACCAGTCTTCTGGAGGCAATAGCAGTCCATTTCATTTTTCAGGTACTCCCGTTCCCCGTCGCTGAGCTGGAACATTCGAGGCATACTATCCCACCCATCATCACGGCGTCCAAAATCGAGTTCCATCGAGTACCACACCACTTGATCCGCGATACAATATCCGAGATTGATCCGTTGAATTGGGGGATCAGCCACCGGATCATAAACACCTTTGAACACTGCGGCCAGATCGAAGTCCTTTTTGACCGTGAACTCCAGTACGCCGTCACGGTCCTCAATCTCTCCCTCAAAGGAAAGCCCTCTGATAAACGCTTGCCTTTCTCGCTCTGTCATAAATGTGTCCTCCTCACGGCAAGTAACTTCTGGGGTTGGTCCGCTGGCCGTTAACACGGACCTCGAAGTGCAGGTGCGGCCCGGTAGACCGCCCGGTGGAGCCGGACAGGGCAATCACGTCTCCGGCCTCCACCGTCCGGCCCACCCGCGCCAGCAGCTGGGAGCAGTGACCGTACAGCGTAACCAGCCCGCCGCTATGGTCGATCATGATATAATATCCGTATCCGCCCTGGTTGTAGGTCGAGACGGTGACGGTCCCAGGCAGAGCGGCCCGGATGGGCGTGCCGGTGGGGACTGCCAGGTCCATGCCGCTGTGGCCTTTCGTCTTTCCTGTGAAGGGGTCCTTGCGGTAGCCGAACTCCGAGGTGATGATGTTCCGCCAGTTCGGCCCGATAGGAGAACAGAAGCCATCTGCGCCGATGAAAGGCACGTCGTCAAATCCGCCTCCGCCAGCCGCGCCTCCGCCGGTGTAGCCATACCGAATCAGGCAGTAGACGCTGTCCGCGTTGGCCTTTTGCTCGGCGGTGGGTTCTGCGCCCATGGCCGCGGCGATGCTCCGCCAGACGGTTTCCATATCCTTGATGGGGATGGTCACGGTGTAGATCTCCTCCGTCTCGGCGGGCGGGTCGCTGCCCTCCACGGGAACCATGCGGGTCCGCTCCTCGTAGACGGCGAAGCAGTCCACGAACTTCTGGTGGTCCCTGCGGCTTGGGGAGTCCTCTCCGAAGTAGAGAGCATAAAAAAACGCCTTGACTTTGGTGCCGTCAAGGCTCTTCTCTTCCTCTGTTTTATTATTCGCCGTCGTAATGAAGCCGTCCAGCAGCTCGAAGCTGGCGCGCATGTCCTCAATGTAGGTCCGGTATTCCTCCGGCGTGTCCGCCGGAAGCTCTCCGCCATAAAAGCACAGCTCAGCGGCTGAGACATTGTGTGTGGCGGTGCCGGAGGCCAGGGCGCAGAGGAAGGCGATGAGCAGGATGATGGGGGCGAGGACCGCCACGATGATCCAGCCCACGGTTTTCCTGGTATTCTCGTCGGAGAGGACCGTTGCGGCGGCTTTGGCGATGAGCGCGGCGTTAGCCAAGAGACATCCCCCCAGTCTGCGAAGGGGCCTGTTCTCCCTGTTCCTGGGCCGCTTGCAGCTCTACCCAGTGGTCCGCCAGGGCTCGGACGGTTTCCTCATGACCGCCGCAAGGGTGGTTCTTCGCCCACTGCTGGTAGACATCGAAGTCCACGCCGCCCTCCAGCAGCAGCTTGCACACATCAACGGCATCGTTCTGGACGCAGGCGTGGAGTGCGTTGTAGTCGTCGGCTTCCACCCACATCCGCTTTTCCAGAAGTTCTTCCGCAATCCAGCTATTGCGACCCTCATAGGTCAGCATGTGCAGCGTCCTTGCTGAGCTGCCGCCTCCGGAGATTCCTTTTTCCACCAGCGCGGATAGTGTGCGAAAGTCTTGGTCTGCGGCGAACTGCTCCAAGAGGCGGGGCGTAGCGGCGGCGATCTGCTCCTCACCGCACCGCCTGATGATCTCCCTGGCAATGAAGCGGTGGTTCAAGTAGGCGTAGGAGGCCATCTCACCAAAGAAAGACGGTTCCAGCTGCGGCACGCTGGCCTGTGCCCGCACCATCAGGAAAATTACCTTTTCCGGGTCATTGATGTTGATGGCTCTTTTACAAGCGTTACAGTACGCCGCATAGTCGATATTGCATCGGTCCTGCATCAGCAGGTCCGTCATTTTCAGGCCCACAGCCCCCGGACGTCCAGCCGCCTCCACCAGCAGGGTTTCCTCCTGCTGGTACGGGACCTTGGCGGCGTATTTCTTGAAGGCTTCCAGTTCTCCGTCCTGGATTGCAAGCACCGCTTTGTCAAAGTCACTCATCCGCAAGGGACGCATCCCTACGGTATTGACGTACTCCGTAATGCTCCCGGTCATGCGGCGCAAGAGCTGCTCGGTCTGGCCCATGGCCTGCTCCTGCCGCTCCCGCTGTTCCACCAGAGCCTCAATAATGACCTTTTTTTCCTGCTGACTTAGATATACCACAGAGCCGTCGGCATCTTCCTCCACGCCGCCAATTTTCATGTACCGGGCATGAGTGGCGTTGTCGCCGTGGAATGCCTTCGTGATGGCGGAGGAAACGAGGAACATCCGGTCCAGGTCGCTCCCATTCTCTCCCAGGGTCTTGCCAGTGAGGAATTTTTGCGTAACGTGCTTTTCCTGGCCTTTGTCGAACCACTTGAGGTATGCGTCCAGGTACACGCCCTCGCTGGCGCCGTAGTCAGTGGTACAGAAGATATCGGCGTCTTTTGGAATCTCCCGGCCATTTTCCCAGAAGCTGTCCAGGAGGAAATACTCATCGGGCAGATAGCCCTGACTCTCCAGGCGGTGTTTCAGCTCCTGAAATACCTCTGACGCTGTTCGCTGGCCCACGTACTCCAATTCGCGTGGATTGTCTGCGGAGGGTTTCCAGAGGTCAAATTCAATGACATTCATTTCTCTGTTTTCCTTTCTTTTTTGATTTGATGCAGCCGGGATGGGCATACAGCGACGGAGCAAAGCCCATGCCGCATACTAATTTCCTGTTTTGGGAACTGTTTTTTATGAAAGCTTAGAGGAATCGCATTTTATCAGAGAAAGTGGTCAACTGTCCTTTTTTAATTCTTCCTCTTCTGCTATACTGGCAAAGAATAATAAAAATAATTAAAAATAGGAGGAGGTCTCTGTGAACTTAGCTGCATATGCGGACGGTGGGAGGCGGTGGAAGGAGTTTTTAGAAACAGTCCCGCAGGACCTTACAGACCGGGCGTTTTTATGCCACTATCACGCGGGCGGTCTTATCTGCCCCCGGGATACGCCTGTCAGCTATGTCCATATCCTCCTGAAAGGGAACGCCGTTACCCAGAATGTCACTGCGGACGGAAAGGTTTCCGGCTGGATAAGCTTTTCCGCTCCTACATTCATTGGAGATTTGGAGGTGTTGTCCGGTGAATACCGCTACGCCGCCAGCGTCTCTGCGGCAACGGACTGTCTTCTGGCCTATTGGCCCGCCTCTGAATTTATGGATGCAGCTATGGAAAATTCTTCTTTACTGCTCCTCTTCGCCCGTGTTTTGACTAGAAAGGACTACAAAATATCGACAAACCATGGCCGGATACCCTTCCGTTCAAACCTGGAACGAACGGCAATGTACCTGATTCAATATTGCCTAGGGGCATCCTCGAGCGTAAACGGTGTTTACGTTGTAAATATGACACGAAGCCAGATTGCCGGCAATGTGTTCTACAGTAAGAAAACCCTTGACCGCTGCCTCCGCCGCCTTCAGGACAAAGGCGCGTTATCTATCGTTCGCGGCAAAGTACATATTACCGGGGAGCAGCTGGAACTTCTGGAAAAATTCCGGGATACACCCGATCTTATATAAACGCTTTGAATTTGGGAGGAAACGACATGAAAAAACTACTCAGCATCATTCTCTGCCTGGGACTGCTTTTTGCTCTGGCCGTCCCCTCCTCGGCCGCCGGTGATCCGGCCGCTGTCGACTTTGTCACCATGCAAGGATACATGGTCGGCACCGGCTCCGGCTTTGAGCCGGACCGCCCGGTGACCAAGGCCATGGCCTGCCGGGTGCTGTACAACATGGCCGGACAGCCCCAGGTAAATGCCGCCGGAGGACTCCGGGGAGCGGATGGGCAGCAGTATGCTCCCGCCGCAGCCTGGGCTGTCCGGACCAGCCTGATTTCCAGCGACGGCTTTGATGGCTCCGCGGTGATCAGCGGTCCCGAGCTGACGTCCCTGCTGGCGGCCTATGCCCTGAAAAACGGCAGGGTTCTGCCCAATGGTGCGGCGTTCTATGGTGAAAGCGTAACCCGCGGCGAATTGGCGCAGCTGCTTTACAGCCAGTCTCCTTGGACGGGCAGCTTTACGGAATCCAGGGTCAGCGTCCAGAATGGTGGGCGCAAGGTGGAAGCGGTGGTGACCATGCCCGTTGGAAACGGCCCGTTCCCCGCCGTTGTGATGAACCACGGCCACGGCGGAAGCAAGGATGAGGGCGTTGGCTTCGCGGGAATTTCCCGCGCCCTGGCCGCCGCCGGAATCGCCAGTATCCGCATGGATTTCCCCGGCTGCGGGGAGAGTACGGCTCCGTTCACGGAAAACTATCTCAGCAACATGGTTTCGGACTCCAACGCCTGCCGGGATTATCTGGTGAAGAATGAGAAGGTGGACGCGGACCACCTGGGCGTTTTGGGCTATTCCATGGGCGGACGCATTACCTCCACGATTATCAGCCAGGGGAACCACGACTATCAGGCCGTTGTCCTGCTGGCCGGAGCCGTGGGAGACGGCAAGGCAATGACCGAGGGGTCTGTGGGTGGAGCGGAGAATTATCCCGCCGCCTACGCCGAAGCGGTTGAAAAAGGATATTACACGGTTACCACCCAATACGGGCAGACCCTGACCCTTTCCAAGAACTGGTTTGACGATCTCCGGAACATCAACCCGCTGGAGAAGGTTTCCGCATTCACCGGCCCTGTTCTGGTGATGTATGGCGACGAAGACACGGTGGTTCCCCCGGAGGTGAACGCTCTGTCTCTGGCGGCCTATCCCAACACCCAGGAGATTGTGGTTCCCGGCGCGAACCACGGCTACGCGTTTTATGAGAACGTGCCGGAAGTGACCAGGATTGTGGAGGGCGGCATTTCCGCCTTCTTCGCCGAGAGCCTGATTTCCTCTTATGTAGAAAAAGAGGTTTCCATTGCCGTCAAGGAGCAGGACGGCATTCCCGCCCATGAAGTGCCCGGCACGCTGACCCTGCCGGCGGAGGCTTCCGGCGCTCCCGCGGTGGTCATGCTCCACGGCACGGGAACCTCCCGCAACGAGAGCGGCAACGCCTTTGCCCGCCTGGCCAAGTCTTTGGCGGCCGATGGAATCGCCAGCCTGCGGATTGACTTCATGGGCTGCGGCGCTTCCACCGCCAACAACGCCGACTTCTGCCCGTCTTCCGCCATAATAGACGCCAAGGCCTCTGCGGACTATCTGGCTTCCCTGAAAGAGGTGGACGGTTCCGCCATCGGCGTTGTGGGCTGGAGCCAGGGCGGCATGGACGCCCTGCTGTCCGCCGCCGCGCATCCTGACACCTTTAAGGCGGTCACGACCTGGGCCGGTGCCATCAGCATGGACGGCGCGGGGATCTTCGGTGACGTGAGCTTTGCGGAAGCCTATGAAACCGCGAAGGACAAGGGTGAGGCCATTGCCCCCCGCTGGTCCGGCGAACCCATGCACGTCGGTGTGCGCTGGTTTGAGGAGGTCCAGTCCATGGATACCCTGGCGGAAATCGCCAAGTATCCCGGGCCTATTCTGGCGGTCCACGGCGTGGACAACAGTACCGTTCCGCCGGAGTCTGCGGCGCAGATTGTGAAAGCCTCTTCCAACAGCGCGTCCCGGACGCATATGGTGGAAGACTGTGAGCATACGTTTAATGTCTTCACGGAGGATACCGCCACCATGGACGGCGTGATTGCGGTGACGGGCGAGTATTTCCTGGAGCACCTGGGCTGATTTTACAGCTGCAAAAGTATAGGAATGCGGCCCCTTTCGGTTTTGCCGAAGGGGGCCGCGCTGTCTTTGCAGATGCGCGCACAAGGATTCCAGCCGCCGCAGCGGAGGCAACCATGGATTGCGGTTATATTTTGGTGCCAAAGGATTAAAACTTCACCTATGCAATGGCCTATTAGAATGTTATAATAAGCTTGTATTGTAGACGATATTTTTCCGTTGTGCTATTCAAGGCAAGGAGATGTTCCAGAAGGGATGAAGACCATGGGGGACCGGACTTATCTGGCCATTGATCTCAAAAGTTTTTACGCTTCGGTGGAGTGCGTCGAGCGGGGCTTGGACCCTCTCACTACCAACCTCGTGGTGGCGGATTTGAGCCGCACGGAGAAGACCATCTGCCTCGCCGTAACGCCCTCCCTGAAAGCCTGGGGCATCTCCGGCCGGGCGCGGCTGTTCGAGGTGGTCCAGCGGGTCAAGGAGATCAACGCCGCGCGCCTGCGGGAGGCTCCGGGGCGACAGTTCACAGGCTCCTCCAGCAGCGATACCGAATTGAAGGCTAATCCGGCTCTTTCTGTAGATTATATCGTAGCCCCGCCCCGGATGGCCCATTACATGGAGTGGAGTACGAAGGTTTACGGCGTGTACCTCAAATACATTGCGCCGGAAGATATCATCAATTACTCGATTGACGAAGTGTTTATAGACGCCACCAACTACCTGGAGACTTACCATCTCAGCGCCCGTGACCTCACCATGAAGATTATTCTGGACGTGCTGGAGACCACCGGAATCACAGCCACGGCGGGCATCGGCCCAAATCTCTACCTTTGTAAAATCGCCATGGACATCTGGGCCAAGCGCATCCAGCCGGACAGGAACGGCGTCCGCATCGCCCAGCTGACGGAGAAGAGCTACCGCCATAACCTGTGGACCCACCGTCCCTTGACGGATTTCTGGCGGATAGGACCCGGGTACTCCAAGAGATTGGAAGCGGAGGGCCTTTTCACTATGGGCGATATTGCCCGGTGTTCCATCGGAAAGCCTACAGATTATTACAACGAGGAACTGCTGTACAAAATGTTCGGCGTGAACGCGGAGCTCCTGATCGACCACGCCTGGGGCTGGGAGCCCTGCACGATTGCCGATATCAAGGCATACAAGCCGGAGACCAAAAGCATGGGGGCCGGGCAGGTATTGCAATCCCCTTACCCATACGAAAAAGCCCGCCTGGTGGTCCGGGAGATGGCGGACCAGCTGGCGCTGGACTTGGTAGACAAGGGGCTGGTGGCGGATCAGCTGACGGTGACGGTGGGCTATGACATTGAGAATCTGACAATTCCCAGCAGTCAGAAGAAGTATCAGGGAGAAGTTACGGCGGACCGCTATGGCCGCTCCGTCCCCAAGCATGCCCACGGTACCGCTAATTTGGAGGAATACACCGCCTCCACAAAGCGGATCATCGCCGCCGCGCTGGAGCTGTTTGACCGCATCATTGACCGGAGCCTTCTGGTCCGCCGCCTGACAATCACCGCGAACCGTGTACTGCCGGAGGGGGAGGCCCCCAGGAAGAAGACGTTTGAGCAGCTGGACCTGTTTACCAATTATGCCGCCGTTCAGGAACAGCAGGAGCGGGAGGCTGCGGATTTGGAGCGGGAGAGGAAGGTGCAGAGGACGGTACTGGATATCAAAAAGCGTTTCGGCAAAAACGCTATTCTGAAGGGGATGAACTTTCAGGAGGGCGCGACGGCCAAGGACCGGAACCGCCAGATTGGAGGACACAAAGCATGAGCGGACCGTATGACAATATCATCAATCTGCCGCATCCCACCTCGGAGCGGCATCCCCGGATGCCTATGGCGGCCCGGGCTGCGCAATTCAGTCCCTTCGCGGCCTTGACAGGTTATGAGGACGCCGTTTATGAAACGGCCCGCCTCACCAGCAGCCGGGCCGAACTGACCGAGGAGGAGAAGTCCATTTTGGACGCGAAGCTCCAGCGTTTGCTCCCAGGTACAAAAGCCGCGTTCACCTTTTTCGGCCTGACGGTAAAAAAGAAGGCGGGGCATATCTTACGGCCTCGGGCATAATCAAGCGAATAGACAGCTGTTCCCGCGAGGTAGTCCTGACAAATGGGCAGAAAATCTTCGTTGATGATATTCTGCAAATTCACTGTGAGGCGTCCGAAGATTGAAAAAGAGAAGGGGCCAGCCATAAAGTGAGGTGCCGCAACGAAGTATTCTATGTATGGCAGGGCTGTGACCACAGCCCTGCCTTTTCAGGCCGCTTTTCGATTACTACACCGTTGTCCTCTGCTATCCTCGCTTCGCAGAGGCCGTCAGCGATGTCGATGATCCCATAGGCAAAGCGGTTCATCAATTACAAATCCGCCGCCGCACCGTGGTGCCGGTGGTTCTGCTCCACAACTGCGTTTGCCTCTTCCAGTGTCATAGGCACGATTTCAGGCATTTGCCCGCCTCTTTCTCTGTGGCTTAAAACACTCTTGCGTAAGCGGTTTTGGCCGCTCCCCGGTATCCTCCATAATGTGGCAGCATGGATACGGGTTGTACCCTTCCTTTGTGACCATCACCCGGTAGAAGTAGCGACACTTTTTACACTTCATGCTGCCTCTCTCGCTCCGCCCTTATTTTCAGCGGCTAGTTTTTTCCCGTGCTCCAGACGCTCCATTTTCTCTGCCAGTGTTTCCTCCGGCAGTTCCCATGCCTTTGCGGCCAGGGGCAGGGCGGCCTCCAACGGCGCGATATCCACAACGCGGTCAGACGGGCCAAGGGCCAGTGCGCTGAGGGCTTCCAGGGTGATTTTTTCGAGCAGGGTTTCCGGGGTCATGTCCGGTCTTGTGTATTCCATGATGCGCCTCCTCTTTTATGGGTCTTTCTCCCTGATTTGTCCACAACAATACAAGGCCCGCGGTAAAATATCTATCACGATTGTCAACGAAAAAGAGGGCGGATATCCGGCGGAACCAACATACGGGAGGCCGGCAGGACTTCTGGTTGTCAACCCCCGTCGTGACAGTTGCAGGGGAGATCGTCCTCCGGGAACATCCAGCACATAGCGGTCTGGTTCTTATCCGCCTCCACAAAGTCCCGCCATGCCCAGTTCCGGCCCAGGCCCTTGACGGAGGTCAGGTTGGGCTTGGCGCTGTCCTCGATGGCAATGGCCCGCTCGTAGAGGTCCCGGTGCTGGTGGTAAAGGGTGCGGATCTCCTTCTTCTTCATGCTGGGGCAGAAAAAGCAGGAGGACTTGCCGGGCAGCGGCAAACCCTCCTGCTGAATCGCGGTGATGCAGTCCTCTCTTGTCCAGCCCCAGTCCATGAGGGCGTAAACCTTGGTGTACTTAGTGTCCCCTTCGTCGTGTTCCCTGGCGCCCTCTTTCCGCCGCTGCTCTCCCACGTCGTAGCCGATGTACTTGAACACCTTACCGCCCCTGGCCCATACCTCCCGGCAGGGCGGATGGTTATTGCAAAACTTCTCCTGGGGCCCAACCTTGTGCCTGAGAGAGCATTTCTTATAGCCATAAGCGATGTCAGGAAGTGAGCCGGAGCGGAGACACTCCTGCTCCAGCGTCAGCCGGTTTCCATCTTTGTCCTGGTAGGCCACCGTCTGGATTTCCGGCAGTCCATGGCGGACCAGCCAGTTGTTCATGACGGGGAGATAAGCGTAGGTGTGGGGCTGCTCCCCGCCGGGGTCCGCGAAGAGAATGAGGTCTATGGGGATATTTTTGTGGTACATTCCAATAAGCATGGCGGTCGAATTTGTACCCCCGCCGTATGCGACTACGTTTATAATAACCGCTCCTTTCAGCCGCCCAGCGTCATACCGGGCGGTTTGATATTCTGCTCCGGGCAATTCCATAAGGTGTCATTTACATCCTCAATCACCTGGTCTATTGCTTCCATAGCATCCCTGAGCTGCTCTGTCTGCTCTGCAGTCAGCTGGGGGAACTGCTCCGGGAACAGGCACATCCGGTTCAGCTGGTTAACGCATTGCAGCATAGTCGGTTCCCCGCCCAGGCTTTCCGCAAGCTCCAAATGCGCCGCAGCGCCCTCCAGCGCCATTTTGAGCTGCTGTATCTGGTCCCCCGTCAGTTGAGGAAACCGCTCGGGGAATAAGTCCCGCTCAATCAGGCCGTTCATATACCGCTGGACCGAGACGCCTTTCTGGGCGGCGCGGACGTGAATATTCCGCAGGAGCTCGTCATCGATCTTGATGGAGATCCCATTTGCCATCACCGTCCGCCCGCCTCTCCGAACAGTGCCCGGATATGCTCCGGGGCGTGGACCTCCAGCAGATACCGCTCATTGCCGCACTTGAAGAGGCAGACGCCGTTCTGGGGGTGGGCGATGAGCTCGAACTCCGATGCCTCCAGCTGGAGGTTATTCATGTAGAACCGCTTGTCCACATTTCCGGCGTTGAAGAGAAACTGGTGGGTGGGGATGGCGAAGAGGGGACGGGTCATCTCCCGGACGCCGGGTGTGTCGAAATCCTCCAGGTTCTGGGACGCCATGATCAGAGAGGACTCCTTTTTCCGCACCCGCTTCAGCGTGTTGCGGATGTACTCCACGGCGGTGGGGTTGGAAAGCCAGATGTAGAGCTCGTCCAGGCCAGCCACGGTGTTGCCCTCCGTCAGCAGCTTGTCGCTGAGGTAGGAGAGAAGATTAAAGAGCATGGCGTTCCGCACCCCGAGGCTGCCGTTGAGGAGATCCTTCACGCCGAACACCAGGAAGCGGTGGGAAGTGACGCTGGTGTGCCCGTTGAAGAACTTGCTCTCCGCTCCCTTGCACATGGAGTGGAGTCCCAGCAGGACCTCCTGGAGCAGCTCCTTGGGGTACAGCGGGTCCTTCTCCTGTTCATAATTCTGATAGGCGTCCTCCATAACTTCATAGAGGTCCGAGAGGATGGGAAAGTCCTCGGGCCGCATGGACTTGAAGTCCGTGTGGTCGTTCAGCCCCCAGGTTTTGTACAGCCGCTCCAGCATCAGCTCAATGGTATCAATGTGCCGGTCCGTGAAGTCCTTGTAGGAGCGGAAGAAGTCCTTGAGGAAGGAGATGTGCTGGCTGAGGCGGGTGCGCTGGCGGAAGGCGGCGGGGGCGTCAGGATCGCTCTCGCTTTCGGCGTTCCACAGTTTGGGCTCCAGAGGGTTGATAATGTACTCCCCGCTCATCACGTCGGCAAAGCAGCCGCCCATGTGCCGGCACAGGTCGTCCAACTCGTGCTCCGCGTCCAGGCAGATCACAGACTTGCCGGAGGCCAGAATGTTGCACAGCAGGAGCTTGAGAAGAAAGCTCTTGCCCTGGCCGGAGTTGCCTAGGATGAGGACATTGGCGTTGGTCTTGTCCTCCGCCCGGCGGTCCAGGTCCAGGATGATGTTGGAGCCGAAGCGGTCCTTTCCGATATAGAACCCGTTGGGGTCGTTTTTGCCGGAGTAGTTGAAGGGGAAGAGATTTGCCACGGAGGAAGCGGGGAGGACCCGCTCGAACTGGGAGGCAAAGATATTGCTTCCCGCTGGGTTGGCGGCCAGAAAGCCGCCCCGCTGGAGGAGGAAAAGACGGTCCGTGCCGATCTTGGACCGTGTGAGCGTGGCGTTGACCTCATCCCGGAGAGCCCTCAAACCCTCCGCGTCTTTGGCGCAGAGCTCTATAAACACAGCGCAGTGGACCAGGGGCTCCTTATTCCGGCGCATGGTGGTGATGAGGGATTCCACGTCCTGGAGGTTCGCCTCGGCGTTGATGCTCCGGCGCATGTTGCTGGTATTTCCCCGGTCCATGAGGTTTTTGTTTTGGGCGTTGTGGATGATGGCGTCCTCTTCCCCGGCGGTGGCCTGGCGGATATAGACGTGGAGGACCACGCCGCTTTTTTCGCCGAGATGGCACAGGAGGGCCAGTTCTTCCGTGGTGGTGGGATAGCTCCGCAGGGCCAGGGTGCAGCGGAAGGAGCTGCCCAGGATATAAGAATCCGTGTTGAACTTCACGGCGGCCGGGGCGGTCATGTCCAGGAAGTCCTTGATCCGCGGAGCGGAGGGCTGGCTGGCCCGGCCCGGTTTCTTCTTCTGTTTTTTAGCCATTGAGGCGCATACTCCCTTCTCCGTCGAAACGGTCGAAATGCTCTGTTGTCACATCCTGCTGGTAGTAGACGGCCAGGAGCCGTTTCATATCCTGTTCGTCCGCCATGCGGACGTGAAAGCCGCAGTCCCTGACGCGCTTTTCCAACTGCTTCAAGGCGCTGTAGTCTTCATTGGACTTGGAGTCGATCCGGTGGACGAGAACGAACTCCCGCGCCGAGGCGGTGGTGGACTGGATGCCGTCCAGATGGGCCATGTTCCGCCGGAGCATCTCACGGATGGCGGGGACCTCCTCCTGTTCCAGCCGGGTTTGGTAGTAGTTCTTATTGCTTTGAAAGGACTCACGGGAGTCCAGGGCCAGGAGCTCCGCCGCGTCCAGGCCCCGGAGCAGGTCCGTCAGGGCCCTCACCCGGTTTCGGACGCCGTCGCTGGAGAGGACGGAGAGGTTATCCGGGCTGAGAAGATAAAAGACCAGCTCACCCTTGGCCGTTTTCAGGCCGTGTTCGGTGAGCTGGTCAATGCCCATGAGCTGCCGGGTGGACAATTGCCGCCGCAGTTCCTTTTTCTGTTTTCGGTTCAAAATCAAGGCTCCTTCCATTCGTAATATTGCTGGTGCAGGAATAAGAAGCATACGGCGCAGCGCAGGAAGACCAGGATACTGGCGCCCTCCATACGGATGGAGAGGAAGGCGTAGAGGACGGTCAGCACCAGGAGAAGCATTCCGGCGCCGTGGCTCAGGGCCAGGACAGAGAGCAGGAGCCCGGCGCCGATGACGCCCACGTCTCGCAGTTCCCACAGCCACAGCTTGGGCGTCGCTTTCAAGTTGTCGGGGTAAATATACATTTAATATCATTCGCCTCCCAAAAAAGAAGGCGGCTTTCGCCGCCTTCCAGAGATTCGTTTTCAAGCTATGGGTCTACAGCGCGGACGCGTCGGATTCGCCGTGGACTTCGTTCAGCGCGCTCCGGCACCAGTCGATGTGTCCTTCCAGGCGCTTGACGAACTCCGCTTCCGCAAGCCGTTCCGCCTCCTCCGGGGATACGCTGCCAAGGGGATGCTTGTCGATGTGCAGGGCTTGGCAGGTCAGGAACCACTCGCCGGGGGAGTGGATATGGGGATGGATGCGGACCTGTCCCAGGCAGGGGACGCTGGTTACATAGCTGGTGGAGACGACCCTCTGCTGATTGTCCCTGCGCTCGTCCTTGTTCCATCTCAGCATGTGCCGTCCTCCTCCCGTTGTTCCGCCTCCAGCGCCTTCTGGATGCAGTCCAGGAAGAAGGCGTTCTGCTTGATGCCGTTCTTCTTCAGGTACTCCTTGAACCGTTCGAACAGCTCCTCCGGCACCTGGAATGCGACGGTCCTCTGATTTCCTTTCATCGCGGGTTTCCCCTCCTCCTCATAAAATTTTGTGATAAGCCAGGTCATATACTGGCCCAAGGTCTGGCCGGACGCCTCCTGGCGCTCCCGCACTTTGCTGTGGAGGCTCTCCGGTATTTGCGCACATAAATTGCGAGTCTTTTCAGCCATTTCCGGTCCTCCTTTCTCATTTTGTAAAGCAAGTATATCCCTAAAACCATTTGAAAGCTATTCACGATACCCAACGATAAATATCAAAAAAACGAAGCATATGTGACAAGTTTTTTAATCTTGCGTAACTGCCGGACATTCCTTATAATGGCAATAGAAAGCGAGGGAATAAACAATGGAATGGAAGCGCTGCCGCTGGGCTGATCCAGCCTCTGAGCTTTATACTGCCTATCACGACCAGGAGTGGGGAAAGCCGGAGCACGACGACCGGAAGCTCTTCGAGATGTTGATCCTGGAGGGCTTCCAGGCAGGACTGTCCTGGCTCACGATCCTAAAGAAGCGGGAGGCGTTCCGGCGGGCCTTTGACGGATTCGATCCTGTGACCATCGCCGGGTACGGCCCTGAGAAGCTGGAGGCTTTGATGGAGGACGCGGGGATTGTGCGGAACCGCCGCAAAATCCAGGCGTCCGTCCAAAACGCGAAGGCGTTTCTGAACATTCAGAAAGAGTTCGGTTCCTTTGACCGCTACCTCTGGGGCTTCACCGATGGGCAGGTTATCCTGAACACGGACGATGAGGTCCGGGCCAGCTCCGAGTTGTCGGACCGCGTCTCGGTGGACTTGAAGCGCCGGGGGATGAACTTCGTGGGCACAGTCATCATCTATTCCTTCCTGCAGGCGGTAGGTGTGGTCAACGACCACGAGACAGGCTGCTGGTGTTATCCCCGGCAGGACCGGACATAAGGGCCGCGCTAAAATCCGGCAGGGCTGCCGGGTATACGCCGAACGCCATAGCGATTCCCCGCATGATAAATTCCACACAGGGTATGGCCACGCTATTCCCAAGGGCCCGGTATCTGGCGGAATCCGACGCCCCCGGCAGATCGGTCCAGCCGTCGGGGAAGCCCTGGAGGCGTTCGCATTCTGTCGGTGTGAGCCTTCGGATAAGTTTCGGCCCAGCAATTACCAACTTGTCCTGATGTACATACTGGCTGTTGGGCCCTTTATAGTCGCTGGTAGTGAGGGCGCCGATGGTGTCCTGATAAAGAAATGTGCAGACCAAGTCCGTGGCGTCCTTATCCTGCTGGGCGCTCTCTGTGGAGGCGATATCGCCTTCCTGGAAGCAGTCCGACCGCTGCCTGGTGAAAACGGCGTGTCGATGCTCAGCGGTCAGGGTAAACGAAAGATTCTCCTGAACACCGAGGCCATGGCCTCCGTTTTTTGACGTGCAATCCACGGTGCTGCCCAGGATGCAGAGGGTTTCCGGCATCTCCGAAACCAGGGGCAGATTGTTCCCGCCGGTACCAGCCCTGGCAGGTATTGTGGGAGAAATCTTGTGCGGCCCAGTGTAGCGGGCGTCGATGCCGTGGTTCTCATAAACGCTCAGGACGAGCGGCTGGTGGCCGTGTTCCTGGGCCCGGAGTGTTCCCGCCACATCCTCAGAGTATTCCATGACGCTGCCGCCCTGGTCATTGAGGCAGAGGACGGAGGGCATCATATTTCCGCTGGCACTGCCTTTCAAGGTGGGAGCAATCTCCGCCTGGTAGCCAATGGTCCCGGCGGCGCCCGCTCCAGCACAAAACCCGGCGGAAAAGAGGAGTCCCGCGGGATTCCGGCCCCCGCCTCCGTCGGCCCCCGCCAGTGTGGGGGCTCTGCTTTCCGGCGTAAAAATCCTTGTCTGCTGGGTATCCCAGGGAGTCAGGCAGCCTTCCTTAAAAAGCTCCCGCCGGGATTCGCCGTTGACCAGCGGCTTTGCGGAGAGCTCATCCAACAAAATCAACCCCGCCTGAGCCTTCAGGGCCAGTCCCAACTGCTCCGGCAGGTCTTTTCCCCGTTCAGATGCCCGCCGCAGGATACCCAGGCAGGCTTTTCTGGTCAAATAGTATTTGGATGGGACGTCCTCCTGCAAAATCGCAGATAAGGAAGATTCGACGGCGTCTTTGGGGCACTCCGAGGTATTGAGCGTCCCACCGCACCCAAGCCACTGTGGATCGATTTCCCAATATGGCCCCAGAATATTTCCAGCGCCTTCCCGGAGGTTCAATAACATGAAGCTCTGGTTCCTCAATCTGGAGGAACGCCTCGAGGACCTGGCGGAAGTCCGAGCCCGGCCTTTTCTGCCCCGTCTTCGGGTCCCGCCCGCTGGAGAGGCAGCCGGGGACATTTTCCCACACGGCAAATCTGGGCCGAACATGGACACCTGTCCATCCATGACGTTTTTCCTCATCTCTCATCTCCTTGATAATCCGTATCTGTTCCATAAAAAGGCCGGAGCGGGAGCCGGTCAACCCGGCGCGCGCTCCGGCCACAGACAGTCCTGGCATGGGCTGCCGCCGCAGATGATGTCCACGGCCGGGAGCTTGGCCCCGTCCAGCTTCGTGACGTCCCCCACATGGATCATGCCGGGGAAGCGGTATTTTGTCACCTCAATGGGGAAGGCTTCGATCTCGCTGGCCCAGAGGGGTTCAATCCCCGCCCGTACCGCCGCGAGGGGAAAGCCGCCGATCCCGTCAAAGAGGCTTCCCATGGTCAGCTTCATCCCATCACCATCCCCTGGGTGGGAGAGAAACCCATGGATTGAATTTGCCTGATTCCCGGCTTCATCCGTGACGCTGATTACAGCGGTTCCAGGGGCTTTCACAACCATAACATAATTGCCCAGCGTTTGTTCCAGAGCGATTACGCCGGGATTCGAGGAAACGGCGGTAACATTGGTTCCGTAAGGGCTGACTACCACCATGCTCCGGTCTCCCACAGAAAGGGCGTCTCCCTTGTGGCTGCTGACACTAAGCGCCCCTGTCCGGGAGCTGTCTGGCTGGGACGCGGTATTCACAGGGGCTTCCCCTGTGTAGGGCGCGCCGCTGTCCACCTGTACGCCGTTCTGATAGTAGACGTTAAAGCCCACTTCCTTCCCAATATCCCGCAGCTTCACATAGTTGTTGCCCAGGATGTTATAGGCTGTCATCTGGACTTGCTGCCCGTCCACATAGATGGGAGACCAAGCGGGTTCCGCCGTCACACCTGCGGCCATCGCTCCGCCCGTCAGGACGGTGCCCAGAGCCATGCCAGTAAGCAGTGTGCCAAAATCCTTCTTTTTCACCTCTGTGTTCCTCCTTTAAGTATTCCGGGAGGCTCAGGCCATGGCAAGCGTCAGCTCAGGACCTTGTTCCAAAGCGGGGGCCGCTGCCAGCACATGCCAGACCCCGCCCGAGAAGCTGGAGTGGCAGATCTGCCAGTCCAAGAGCTCCACGTCCTGGGGGCGGTCCCTCGCAAGCGCCATGGCCCGCATCGGCGTCAAGTGATCATAGCCTTTCGAGGAGATCACATCCACCGCCTGGGCGGGGTGCTGGCGTATAAATTCCAGGACCGTCATGCCGGTCCCTCCCGGTTCTTAGGCTTATCATACCCGAAAGCAAGATGAAAAGCTATGGGAACCGATGAAAAGCAAGGAGAAATAGGGCTGTGGAAGTGAAGCATATTACACAACCTCCACCGCCCGGACGCAATAACGAAGGTCCCGCTGGTCCCGGACGCAGGTATACAGGGTGAGGCAGCTCTCGCCGGTTTCCTCCAGGCCGCTCCGGTCCGTTTCACTGACCTTGGAAACCGTGGTCACCTCGTAGGTCTTTGTCCCGAGCTTGGTGGTGAGGGAAATCCGGTCCCCGGCGTCCAGGGTGTGAATCTTTCCAAAGTAGTTGTTGGTCCCCCGGTTGTGTGCGGCGAGGCAGACGTTGCCGCCCCAGATGGAGGTTTCCTCAAAGTGTCCAGCGCCCTTGGCAAGAGTGGAGCTTCCGGTACCCTGGTAAACCTTGACGCTAAGGTCAATGGTGGGAATTTCCAGCCTGCCCAGGTATCCGCCCTTATAGTAGAGGTCCTCCGTCACGCTGGTGAAGGTGGACGCGTCCGTTGCGGTGGGTTTGGTGGTGGTGGTCAGGCTGGAAGAGCCGGGCTGATATACAGAGCCGCTGTTCCCGCTGGGAGGAGCGGCTGCCGCATTGCCGCCGGAGGGCGCAAACACGGCGCTTCCGCTGGAGGGAGGCAGCACAGCCGCTGAGGACATACTGCCATTGACCGCTGCTCCGACCCCCGCCTTGGCTTCCGGGGCCAGATTTGGAGTAAGATATTCGCCGCTGCCGGGCAGGTCTGCCGTGGGAGTTCCAAAACCCGGCGGAATCAGGGCAGCGTTTTTGCTGACGTCGGCGTTTTTCCGTTCGCCGTTGTCCCGGGTGTGAACTACTTCGATGGAGGAGGCTTTGCCGTAGTTGGGAGTGTCGGGGGCCTCCATGGTGTATTCCAGCGCCCCGGCGGAGACCGACAGGGCCAGTGCGGCAAGCAGGGTCAAAAGAAGATGCTTTTTCATATGACTTCCTTTCCGCCACCGCCATCTTGACCAAGAGGCGGCGGCACATTATAATGGGAGCGTTCGCTTTTCAACCAGTGTCAAAGGAGAAACAAAACATGAGATACGAATTGACAAAAGACCTTGAAACCGGAAACGCCATCATTGACCGGGAACACCGGGAGCTGTTTCAGGCGGTAAACCAATTGCTGGACTCCTGCGGGAAGGGGCAGGGCAGGGCCTCCATGGAGCCCGCCATCCAGTTCCTGATCGGTTATGTGAACCAGCATTTCAGCCACGAGGAACAGCTTCAGCAGGAGAGCGGCTATCCCGGAATGCCCGCCCACAAGGCATTTCACGCGGGATATAAAAAGACACTCCGGGAGATCGCCTCGGGTATTCCGGCCGCGGGCCCTTCCGTAGCGGACCTGGGAGCGCTGAACAAGCATGTGGCGCTTCTGGTCAACCATATCCGGGTAGAGGACAAAAAATTAAGCGCCCACCTGAAACAGAGGTAAGCGCCGTTGCTCCACCCCTTCCTCAGATTCGTGCCGCCGCTTCAAAAACAGGGCGCCTCCCATGCCGCCGCCTGCCAGGGCCAGCAAACCCAAGGGGACCAGTACATAGGACCATTGGAACTGGAAGCCGGGAGAAGAATCCGCCTCCGTGGGAATGATATCCACGGTGGGTCCGCCGCCCTCAAAGATGGCCACATACCGGGTCTTGTTCAGGGCGATCCGGCTGACGGTTCCGGTGTAATTTGCGGTGACCGTGTAGCCTTTTACATAGCTGCTGGTGGCCGAACCGCTGTAGGTGGCTACGGCGGTAAAGCGGTCTCCCATGTCATGTCCGTCCAGGCTGGCAGTGTTGTCCGTCTGCCAGTTGATATCCTGGAGGGTCAGGGTGCGTCCGCCGTCCTGGATGGTCTTGGGGATGTACGAGGTGTCCTGTCCGGCAAGGTTTGGGTAGGACCGGGTGACGTTGACCGCCCTGGTGGAGCTGCCATAGCCGGAGGCTTCTACCTGCACGGTATCCAGCTGGAGGGTAAGCGTACCGGAGAGGCCGTCACTGGTGACGAACTCCCTCTGCTGGGGCAGAAGCTTCAGCACGGAGGCCATGTCTTTGTTCTTGCTTTCCAGCGTTACCGTCTCCACGTGCTGGCGGCTCTCGTTCTCGGGGAGTTCCTGCTTCAGCAGGTCTATCAAGGTGTACAGGACGCCGTCCTGCTGAAAATCGGAGCGGGGGATGCCCGCCGGGTCCTCCTGGGGGCCGAGGTCATAGATCTTCCGGATCTCTCTGCCGTCCTCGCTCCGGGTAACGGAAGTGGGATAACAGGCTGCGGAGGCGTCTGCCGCCAGGGCGGAGGGGATGCAGACAAGCGAAAGGATCATCGACAGCATGAGCAGGGATAAGACGCGTTTCATAGATTGGATTCCTCCTTTAAAATATTTCACAGCCCCGACGGGGCTTGTGCGCTGGGGCTACTGCATGGCCATGCCGCCAAGGGTGTGGCCCTCTTCCTCGGGTCCGGCGGGGGCCTCCTCGGGACGCTCGGGAGGAACTTCCTCCTGGGGGCCGGGGGCGGCGCGCTCCTCGAACGCGGGCTTCTCTCGCTGGCGGGGCCGCTCATAGGTCTGGGGCTCGTGGAGCCGGGTCAGCTCCTGCCGGTAGGCGTTCAGCACCGTCTGCTGAAAGCGCTTGTGGAACTCCGGCGTGCAGGGGAAGCAGACGTCCTTGTAGCCATCGGAGAACCGATAGCCGGGCATGGAGACGAACGCCCCCTTTTCGCTGTTCATGACCTTGACTCCCCGGACGGCGAAGCAACCGCCAAGCGTTACCGAGGCGTTGGCCAGGGTCGAGCCGCTGGTGTGGATGGAATGGATTTTCACCTCGATCTCCATGGGGCTGGGTTCCCGCTCAGGGGCGGGCGCGGGGGTGGGCGCGGTTTTCTTTGCCATAGTGATTTCTCCTTCAATGTTTATTTGGAAGCGGCGAAGGTCCCGACGCGGGACTCCAAGCGCCGCAGATCCCAATGGGTGAGCTCCATGGTCCTGGGCCCGTCGTCCAGATGGACGTCCGCCAGGTATTTCAGGACCAGGGGAAAAGAAGAAGCGCCGCGTTCCTCGGGGAAACGGCGCTTCAGTTCGGCGGGTGTGAGCCATCCGGCGGTGGCGATGTAGGCCCGGCGGACGGCGGGCGGGCCGAAGCCGCTCTGCCGCAGTTCTTCAGGAAGTTCCGCGGGCTTGGGGACCAGCCGGTCCCGGTCCAGGCAGTAGCGGACCTTCAGGGCGGCGACGCATTTCCGGGCCGCGGACAGGACCTCGGAGGAAGCCCGCCAGGGCGGCTGAGCCAGCCGGTCGGTGACGAGGGCGTCCTCGCCGGGCGTCTCGCTGGGGAACATCGCGGCGCGGCGGATCAGGGGCAGCTTTCGCGCCCCGTCCATCAGGCCCAGCTCCTTCGCCGCATTGGGAGGCAGGCTTTGATAGTGAGCCAGGGCCTCCTGGACGGAGTCAAAGCGGGTTTCCGTCCAGAGGTTGGGCCCGAGGCGCAGGTCGTCGATGGTGTAAAAAGAAAGATTCATCACGTCAGCTCCATTCCGCCGGAGGAAGCCTCCGGCTGTTGTTGCTGGGAGTTCTGAATCTCCGCCAGCTTCTCCGCCGCCCAGTCGGGCAGATACTGCTCATCCAGCACGCCAGCAAAATCGCCGCGGGCCAGACGGGTTTTTTCACCGTCACTCAGGCAGACCGCGAATATAGTGGTGCCCAGCTTGGAGGGAGAGCATCCCGCACCTCCGGTCGCCAGCCACAACTGGTCATGGGGGCTCCAGCAGCTCTCCCGAAGCGCGTCGGGACTCAGCACCAGCACCTTCCCCTCATAATCCAGCTTGAACGGATTACCGGCGCAATGTTCCGGGCCAAACAGGCCAAGGGCTTGGTAAGCCTCCCACGTCTGGCGGATGAACGCTTCCAGCAGCGGGGAGAATGCGTTCACGGCGAAGTGGCGGTTTCGTTTTCCATCCGAGGGCACATAGGGCCTCCGGGCCCACTGGCGGACATCCTCGCTGATTTCGCGGGGCAGGGCCATTTCGCTCAGGGAGTTGGAAAGAACGAACCAAACCCGCTTAAAGCCGTAGGCTTCCAAGATGGACTGCGCACAGCCCTCGTCCAGCGCCGGGCTATCGTCGTGGCCATGCTCCCGGAGGGCTTTCTCAATGTCCCGCGCGCATTTGACATTTTCACGAAAACTGTCCTCATGCTTCTGTGTTTCGCCGCAGCGCACGGCCTCGGCGCGGGAGTAAGGATACAAGTAAGGAAAATCAGACGCCATAGATGACAGCCTCCTCAATCATAAGCTCCTCCAGCGTATCCAGGCAGACGCCGGACTGGCGGAGCAAGTCCAGCATCTCCGTCGGCACGTCCCGGAGGTCCGGCGCGTCCGCAACGCTGATGGTCAGTCTGCCGTTCTCGGCGAAGACGTCCAGCTTGGAGCCTTTGGGGATGCCCGCCCGCTCCAGAAGCTTCTCCGGTATCTGGGCCGGCTCCTCCTCCAGCGTGCAGGGGCAGGGAGTCTCGCAGCGCTCGCAGGGGCCGCAGACCTTCGCCAAGTGGACCAGCAGGTCCGACGCCAGGTTCTTCAGGCTATGGATGGAGCGGACCAGTTCCCCGGCTGTCATTTTCTCTTCCAGAATGACGATGGTGTGGTCCATGCCGTGGACGTCCAGCGCCTCCTCGTGCTGAAAGCCGCTGGCGTTAAGGATTTCCCTGCGGATTCGCAAGCCTTTTTTGCCGGTCTCCAACGTAAATTTCATAATGTGTTCCTCCTGTTTTTTGTTTGATTGACCGCCCAAAGCTCCACTTGAGGTTTGTGAATCAGGCGGTATTTCCGCTCCGGAGTTTCCGCAGTCTCTGTCTCAAACAGGGACATCTGGGCGGCGCCCCGGTGCTTTTCGGGGTCGTAGTTGGTGATGATCAGCTCCTCGTACCGGCTGCCGGACTTGTGGGACATGCTGTTGGGGCGGTCGGTGCTGTAGATGTAGAAATCCTGGTACAGCTTCCGGATGAAGCGGCAGTTGTTGTAGGAAACCATGACAAAGCCCCGGCAGTTCCGCAGGACTCCGTGGAGGCGGGCGTGGTCCCGCATGGAGAATTCCACCGCGTAGCAGTCCTCGGCCTGGTAATAGGGCGGGTCGCAGTAGAAGGCCACGCCGTCCCCGTCGTACTGCCGGATCAAGGATTGAAAGTCCTTGTTTTCCACTACAACCTTAGCGAACCGCCGTGAGCAGTCCCAGATGAGGTGGAAAAACTGCCGGATGTCGCAGGCCCGCCCGGCGAAGGCGGTTGTGTTGCTGTTGTAGCTGTAGCGAATCAGTTTGTAGTAGTTGGCGGCGCGGGTCACATCGCCAAGGGCCGCCCGCTCCAGCAGCAGGTCGCGGAGCTGCTCGTACTCCGGTGTCTTCAGATGGATTTTCGCCAGCTCCAGGTTTTCCTCCAGATACTCGTCGGTGAACTCCTCCTTTTTGAAGAACTTCAGCAGGACATTGAAGCCGTCGCGGGAGTTCAGGGGAAGGAAGGCCAGCTCCAGAAGCAGGGCCAGGGGGCGGTTCTTGATGCAGTAGAAGAGATTGGTCAGGTTGCTATTGTAATCGTTGTAGATTTCAGCACATCCTTTTTTCAGGGGGCGGGACAGAAGGACGGTTCCACTGCCGCCGAACACGTCCACAAAGCAGCTGCACAGGGACGGAAACAGCTTGTGGATGAGCCAGAGCAGTTTTCCCTTCCCGCCGACCCAGGGGAAGCAGGGTTTCACACCGTATCCTCACCGCCTTTCCCGTCGTCGCAAGCTCTGTATCCCTCGTCCTGCTGCAAGCGGCGGGACTCGCTCACTTCGCTGCTCCTCCTCTCCCCACCGAGACCGCTTTGCTGGGTCTCGGCGGGGGCCCCGTCAGGCTCCACAAACTTATCCAGCGCCGCCTCCAGGCCGTCCACCGCCGCCTGGAGGCCCTTGATCATGACCTTCAGCTTACGGATGGTACGGAGGATATCCCCGGCGGTTTTGGCATAGAAATAGCCGTCCGCGCCGCTGCAAATGGGTACGGACTTCCGCCGGAGCTTGTTCACCAGCTTCCGTAGGTCCGTGCCGCTCATTTCCATGGCGCGCTTGTAAGCAGTCAAGTAAAATGGGCCAAATTTCGCCACAAAGTATACCAGTGCCGGGGCGAGGTTTCGCCAGGAAGTA
>JBCLRG010000024.1:0-44896 GCA_041223955.1 Oscillospiraceae bacterium 38-13
TCCGTGAAATTCTACCTGCCCGCCCTGGCTCCAGTTCTCGACGGCAGCGCGGATTTCCAGCTTGCACTTCTTTCCAAGAAGCGCGACGATCTCCACCGCGTCCTCGCATCCGCCGAATACCAGCTTCATGTCCATTGGTTCCGCTAGTCCGTTTTCATTGGCAGATACCGTCGGCATTATTACCCTTTTGATGTTGCGCAGTACCTTCCCGTCCGGTCCTTTCCCGTTCAGGTACACATTAAATTCATTGCAAATCCCGTCTGCGTGGCGTTCCTCGTCCTGGAGCGGCACGATCACTCCCGGCTCTATGTTCAGCCTCCCGTTCCGCCACACATGGCGGCGCACCACCGGCTCGCCCGCCGCCTCCTGGGTCAGCCACCACAGCGGATTGTTCCGCTCCGCATCGTGCGGGCATTCCACCACGTCGCAGTTCTCCAGCCCACAGCCAGCGCAGAACGCCTTGTGAAATGCGTCCTCCCACGGGCTGTCAATCACCGCGAGAGAGGCCAGCAGTTCGCCCAGCGCCTCCGGTGTCTCCGTGATCTTCTCAAAGTTTGTCATGCTCCGTCCGCTCCTTTCCGCTCAACGGTCTTTTTCGGGCGGCGGCCACGGTTCCGCAAGTTCCTCTGGTACACGGTCTGTCCCCGCTCGGCGCTGTACGCAGGCCGGAAGTTCTCGTCCAGCACCGCGTCTCCCGCGCTGTCCGTCTCCTGGCCCCGTTTCAGCTCCGTATATACGGTGCATTGGCTGATCTCCAGTTCTGCGGCAATCTTTACCGGGGAAGCGTTGTGCCTCCACATCAATTCGATTTTTCTGCGGTCCTCCAGCGTCAAAGTCCTCACTTAATCACCCCTTTTCCCGTTTCCGCCCCCATTAGGGTAAAAAAATAATGCAGAAAAAGGTCAAATAACCTTTTCTGCATTTAATCTACTACATCAGCAGGGATGGAATTTGATACTAAAATTGTAGACAGCCACCAACACGTCATGCTCCCCACTTCCATGCAGATCAAGAAAATGGATGATGCCGGAGTGGACAAAGTAATTTTGTTTACAACAACACCTCATGTTGAGAGGACCGAATCCGCGACTTTAGAAGCAATCGGCATGGAAATGCAAGTGCTATACCAACTCCTGTCCGGCAGCTATTCTTCTGAAAAGCGAATATCAAAAATGAAAGACACTATTCTGGAACTGAACCAGGCTATCCAGGCCGCGCCAGATCGGTTCTGCGGTTTTGGCCCGGTTCCGCTGGAGCTTTCCAATCTGGCAACAGCAGAATGGGTAGCGGAACATATCGCCGGGAACGGTTTCAAGGGTATTGGTGAATTTACCCCCGGTTCGGAAACGCAGATTGAACAGTTGGAGCCTGTGTTCAAAGCCTTGGAGGATTATCACAATCTTCCTATTGGTGTACACACTTTTAACCCGGTTGCGTTGAGCGGTATAAAAATCCTTCTGTGCTGGTTATCTTTGGACACATGGGCGGTTCAAATTGGATGGATGTGATTGCCTTTGCAAAGGAGCATGGACAGGTGTATTTGGATTTGTCTGCGGCCTTTACACCGCTGTCGGTCAAAATAGCCCTGACGGAAGTGCCGGAAAAATGCCGGTTCGGTTCTGATGTACCGTTTGAGGAACCGCAGTTATGCAGGCAGCTCATTGAGTTCGTTAGCCCATCCCTTTCTATCACTGAGCTGGTTTTAGGTGGCAATATCGAAAGGCTACTGCAAATTTAAGGCACATCCTCCCGGCAACCCTTGAGTTCCTGCTGGTAAAAAGCAATCTTTTCGTCCAGTATGGCTTCATGTTCCTGCAACTGCCTGATCTGCTCATTCAGAAATTGGCGGTGCTGCACCAGCATCTCCATACGTTCTGAAAGAGCAGCATCCCCTTTAGCCCGCAACGCCGCATATTTCTTGATTTCCTTAATCGGCATTCCTGTTGCTTTCAGCCGTTTGATAAAAGCGATCCAGGCAATATCTCTTTCCGAATGGCGGCGGTTGCTGGCGTTCCGTAACGGGATAATCAGGCTCTCATGCTCATAGTAGCGCAGAGTATGTATCCCCAGCCCCGTGACCTTTGAAAATTCACCAATGGAGTAGTCCAAAAAAATCCCTCCATTCTCTTGACATAGAGTTTACTCTACATTATATGCTCTTATTATACCTGATGAATGGGGGAATTTCAAATGGAACACACCAAAAAATACACAGTCATTACCGGGGCCAGCTCCGGGATCGGGTACGAAACTGCAAAAACCTTTGCAATTCGGGGCAAGAACCTGATTGTCGCTGCCCGCCGTACAGAGAATCTCGAAGCCTTGAAGCGTGAAATCGCAGAGCAACACCCCTCGCTGGATGTTGTGATTAGGACAGTTGACCTGTCTGTGATGGAAAATGTATATCAGTTCTACTCCAGCTTAAAGAACTTCCGGCTTGAAACATGGGTAAACAACGCAGGTTTTGGAAACTATGACAGCGTGGCACAGCAGGACTTGGAGAAGGTTGATACCATGCTCCGGCTGAATGTTGAGGCCCTTACCATATTGTCCTCTCTGTTCGTCCGAGACTATAAGGATGTTCCGGGAACACAGCTTATCAACCTGTCCTCCTGCGGCGGCTATACCATCGTTCCCACGGCTGTTACCTACTGCGCAACAAAATTCTATGTCAGTACGTTTACTGAGGGGCTGGCCTGGGAGCTGATCGAGAGCGGAGCAAAGATGCGGGCCAAAGTGCTGGCTCCAGCAGCGACACAGACGGAGTTCGGGAAAAAGGCCAACAATGTAGACACCTACAATTATGACAAAGCATTTGGCATTTACCACACAAGCCGACAGATGGCGGAGTTCCTGATGAAGCTGTACGACAGCAACAGCACCCTTGGAATCGTGGACAGAGAGACTTTCCAATTTGAGCTGCGGCCCCCGATGTTTCCCTACACAAACAGATCTGCCCACAATCAGAATCCAAGCTAAGCAATGATTTTTCCATTGAGCAGCAACCAGTGGGTAAGGTCTTTCCTTGCCCACTGGTTGCTGCTTCTACTTATAAAGCTTTCTGCTGGTCCATTTTTTGTTACAAGGGGGTACACTTATCCGCATTTTCAATTTTACAACACTCTGTATCCTTGGGGGGCACATTTTGGCGTGCTAATAGACGTTCTGCAAGAAAATCCAGCAAATCCAGGATTTCAGGGGGGCGCGTTCCCTCAGTCGATAGTGCGGATGCCGTGGCGGATGCCGCCGATGTCATAGGGAGTGGTCTGATAGACGCAGTAGTTCAACCAATTCCCATAGAGCAGATGAGCGCAGGAGCGCCAGCGAACCATGGGCTCCCGGTTCGGGTCGTCCTGGGGGAAGTAGTGAAGGGGAAGCTGGATATCCACCCCCGCAGACACGTCCCGGAGATATTCCTTCTTCAGCGTGTCCCGGTCATACTCCGCGTGGCCCATGAGGAAAACCTGCCGCCCCTGATCGGTCTTCACGGCGTAGACCCCCGCCTCGGGGGAGTCCGCCAGAATCTTCAGCTCCGGCACGGCCTCGATATCCTTCCGCCGGACGGTGGTATTCCGGGAATGGGGGACCCAGAACTGGTCGTCAAAGCCCCGGAAGAGGATGAAATTCGGGTCCTCCACCGTGTGCTGGAATACGCCGAAGAGCTTGTGGGGCAGGGCGTGCTTGGGAATGCCGTAGTGATAATACAGCCCGGCCTGAGCACCCCAGCAGATGTGCAGGGTAGAATGGACGTTGGCCTTGCTCCACTCCATGATCTCGCAGAGCTCCGGCCAGTAGTCCACCTCCTCAAAGGGCATGTGCTCCACCGGCGCGCCGGTGATGATGAGGCCGTCAAAGGTCCGGTCCCGGATTTCCGAAAAGGTCTTGTAGAAGGCCAGCATATGCTGCTGGGAGGTATTCCGGGAGATGTGCCCGGCGGGAGCGATGAGCTCCAGCTCGATTTGCAGGGGCGTGTTGCCCAGAACCCGGGCCAGCTGGGTTTCGGTGTCCACCTTGGTGGGCATCAGGTTCAGGAGGAGAATCTGGAGGGGCCGGATGTCCTGGGTCATGGCCCGGGTCTCCGTCATGACAAAGATATTTTCGTGCCGGAGAGTCCGGGTGGCGGGGAGCTGGTTGGGAATCTTGATGGGCATGTCAGACCACCGCCTCCAGGGCCTGACGGATGTCCTCGATCAGGTCCTCCTTGTTCTCCAGGCCGCAGGACATGCGGATCAGTCCGGCGGGAATCCCGGCGGCGGACAGCTGCTCATCGGTCATCTGCCGGTGGGTGGAGGAGGCGGGATTCAGGCAGCAGGTCCGGGCATCGGCCACGTGGGTCTCGATGGCAGCCAGCTTCAGGCGGCTCATGAACGCACCGGCAGCCTCCCGCCCGCCCTTCAGCTCAAAGGACACCACGCCGCAGGAGCCTTTGGGCAGATATTTCTGCGCCAGGGCGTGATACTGGTCTCCGGGGAGACCGCAGTAGATCACCCGCGCCACCGCCGGGTGCTCCGCCAGAAACTCCGCCACAGCCTGAGCGTTCTCGCAGTGGCGCTCCATGCGAACATGGAGGCTCTCCAGGCCCAGATTCAGATAGAAAGCGCTCTGGGGGGATTGGGTGCATCCGAAGTCCCGCATCAGCTGAGCGGTGCACTTGGTGATGAAGGCGCCGGCGAGGCCGAATTTCTCCGCGTAGGTAATGCCGTGATAGCTGTCGTCGGGGGTGCAGAGGCCAGGGAATTTGTCCGCGTGGGCCATCCAGTCGAATTTTCCGGAGTCCACAATGGCTCCGCCCACGGCGACGCCGTGCCCGTCCATGTACTTGGTGGTGGAATGGGTGACGATGTCCGCGCCCCAGTCGATGGGGCGGCAGTTCACCGGGGTGGCAAAGGTGTTGTCCATGATGAGGGGCACGCCGTGGGCATGAGCGGCGGCGGCGAAGGTCTCGATGTCCAGCACCGTCAGGGCGGGGTTGGCGATGGTCTCGCCGAAGACCGCCTTGGTGTTGGGCCGGAAGGCGGCGTCCAGCTCCTCCCGGGTGCAGTCCGGGGAGACGAAGGTGACTTCCACGCCCATTTTTGCCATGGTGACGGAAATCAGGTTGAAGGTGCCGCCGTAGATGGAGGAAGAGGAGACGATATGGTCTCCGCAGGAGGCGATGTTGAAGAGGGCGAAAAAGTTGGCGGCCTGACCGGAGGAGGTAAGCATGGCGGCGGTACCGCCCTCCAGGGCGGCGATTTTCGCGGCTACGTAATCACAGGTGGGGTTCTGGAGGCGGGAGTAAAAATAGCCGCTGGCCTCCAGGTCGAAGAGCTTGCCCATATCCTCGCTGGTGGCGTATTTGAAGGTGGTGGATTGGATGATGGGAATCTGCCGGGGTTCGCCGCTGCCGGGGGTGTAGCCCCCCTGAACGCAGATGGTTTCAGGACGATAGCTGCTCATAAAAATGGCGCTCCTTTCTGTGCTGGGACGAAAAAACGGCTCTCGTCCCAAAGAGATGTTCTTTGAGACGAAAGCCGGAAGGACTTCCGCGGTACCACTCAAATTGCGCCAGCCTCACAGCCCGGCGCCCCTCGCAGGGCCAGACAGCCCTTTTGCCCTAACGCGGCATATACGGGACGCCCTACATTGTCGAACGTCCGGCTCAGGAGCCATAGAACCTGGGGAGCTTTCCTGCCGGCTTGCACCATCCGCCGGTTCTCTGAAGGTCCGCGTCCCCGTTCCTCTCCGTCATCGCTTTGAGGAATATTATAAAAAGCGGCGGCGGATTTGTCAATGGTATTTGTCAGCGTGTCCGATCTCTGCTTCAAGGGTCAGCCACCATCTGGGACTGTTCCACTCCGCCGCGTTCGGGCAAGCGTCGCAATTTTTCACCGAACAGATCGTGCAAAACTGCTCGTGAAATTTGTTGTCCCACGGACCCTCAACCACTGGCAAGCACGCAAGAAACTTCCCCAGCACTTCCGGGCTTTCCGTGATTCTTTCAAACACTGTCACCGTCGAAACCTCCTTGCATATCGTCCGCCGGGGTCCGCCCCCGCCGCCTGAAATTCGCCTGTACTGTCTGCTGGGCGATAACCGGGTTATAAGTCCGCCACCGGTTCCGGTCTAGAATCGGCGCGCCGTCCTCTCCGACGGTTTCCCAGCGCTTCAACTCCCGATAGATCGTCGCCGTGGTAACTCCAAGCTGGTCCGCAATATCCGCCGGGCGGGTGTTTGCCTGATACAGCACGGCAATCTTTCGACGGCCCGCAAAAGTTATATATTTGTAGTGCTCCGCCATCTTTCGCCCCGTTTCCGTTATCTTTTCCAGCCAGATAGAGGTAAAAAATAAATGCGATAGAACCGTTCCACACCCTGTCGGGTGGGTTCGTGTTCTTTCACATTTAATGTTACAACCTGCGGGACACTCCCCTATAAAAAATAGAGATTGACAATTTGGTAAAACTTTATTATAATAATAAAAAAACAATTACATGTTTGTTATGTCCGGGTGTAGCGCAGTTGGTAGCGCGCATGGTTCGGGACCATGAGGCCGTGGGTTCAAATCCCGCCACTCGGACCAAGTTGCATTGACAAAAAAGATGCACGCAAAAATCCCGCACTTCAGTGCGGGATTTTTGCGTGTAAATGGAGTGCTTTGCTTGAAAACAAGAACAACCAAAAGAGATTGGGAAAATTTGGGGACGTAAAATAAAAATAACGCACCAGAGATGCAAAAACAGCGGTTTTGGCAGTTTTTAGCAGTCTGCTCGACTCGAACTCTCCGCCTCTCTCTAAAAAAGAAAAACACACCTCCCCCGGAGTTACCAAGCCGCTCCGAGGGAGGTTTTCCATTTCGGGAGGACCCTTCCCATCATTGTTGCTTATGCTTCATGTGTTCAGCGTTCTTCGGTGGTGTTGGTAATAGCTTTCGTTCTGCTTTCCGGCTATACTGTCGTTACAACAAACGGGAAGGAGCACGGCAGCATGGAACAGAAAAAGAACCTCTGCGCTCAGGTGCCCCTCAGCCTCCACGCGCAAGTCTGCGAGGCCAGGGAACAGTCGGGACTGACCACTGCACAGTACATCACCAGCCTGCTCACGGAATATTACGCAATGAAAGAAAATGGAGGAAAAGAAGTCATGATGAATGGAAAAACCCGAACCCTCGCCTTCCAGATCCCCGAAGAGCTCTTCCAGCGGATTAAGGCTCACCTGGAGCGGGAAACCCAACGGACCGGCAGGAAGCTGACCCAGCGGGAGTTCGTGCTGAACCTGATCGAGGAAGCGCTGATCGAAGCTGAGGAGGATGCCGCTGAGGAAGCCGAGCGGGTCAACGCCTCCATGGCCAGCGCCAGCCCCACCGGGACCACCACCGAGGAGGATGATCCCGAGGAGGACCTGCCTCCCGAGAAGCCCTGAATCACCACATCGCCGCCGCGTCCCCGCCCTGCGGGGGCGCGGTGCTTCTCTTTGATGGCAGTAGAGAAGATTCCACCGTCCATCGGCTTTCCCGGATGGTCAAAAATGGCACAGATATTTCGTTGCTCTTGATGAATGGATATTCCGGCAGAGGTGTGACATGGTGTTGCCACGCCCCAAAAAATCGAGGAAAGAAAGGAATTTCACAATGAACAACGACAACAGAACGCTCCTCACGATCCTGGAAAGGTGGGCTTTCGGCTGCCCTGTGAGCCGGAGATCGAGGAGGTGGCGGTCTTCGAAGCCCCTATAGACCTTATGAGCTTCTGCACCCTCTGCCCGGAGGTCCACAGCAACGCCGTCGCCCTCTGCGGGCTGTACAGCGGACCGCTGGACACCTACCTTCGGGACCATCCCCACCTGAAAGCCATCAAGCTCCTGCTGGACCATGACGAGCCTGGGATCACGGCGGCGAAGGAGATGCGGGAGAAGTACCGGGCGGCTGGGTACGAGGTGGAAATCCGGGTCCCGAAGTACGGCAAGGACTGGAACGCGCAGCTCAAATACAAGCTCACGGGGGTCTTGGAGGAGGTGAAGCCACCCAAAAGCAAAGAAAATCCCACAAAAAAGGAGGAAACCAAACCTATGGCGAACTTAGGCAAAATCATCAGCGACAAATCCACAGCGGACGCCAAATGGCGGGAGGAACGGCAGGCGGACAAGGAAACCGCCGCTGCCCTCCGGGATGCCAGCGTCATACAGATCACCAAGGACCCTGAGAAATTTGCCCGTTACCTGGAGCTCCAGGGGGACAACCCCTCCTACAGCTCCGGGAACATCGCCCTGGCCATGGCCCAGCTCCCGGAGGCCACCGTGGTCCATACCCGCGGCCACTGGAAGGACCTGGGCCGCTTTGTGTTGGACCCGGAGCTGAAGAACGGCGCCAGCATCTTCACCCGGTCCGCCACGGGCCGGGGGTACAACCTCACCAGCGTCTACGATATCGCCCAGACCCAGGGCCGGGAGCTGCGGACGGTCTAGCTTAAGGAGGACACCGAACCCATGGAAGCAGGGCAGCATCCGCAAAGTAGACGCGGACAATCCCTCCAGGGGCCTCGCCGGGGCGGTTATCAAGATCACCGGCGTGGACAACAGCTTTGTGGGTACCTATGTCACCGGCGAGGGCGGATACCTCACCGATGTGCCCTGGGATACTATGCCCATTGGGAGCTATGAGGCCGAGGAAGTAACTCCGCCGGAGGGCTTCACCAAGAGCCCGGATGTCAATAAATGCAAGCAGACCTTTGTATGGGACGGGAAGCGCTTTATTCCCAAGGCCCTCGTCGAAAAGGCTCCGACAGTATTCCTTCAATGCCAGAAGCTCTATAGCCTCCAGATCGCCGTTCAGGCGGCAGACAGCTGTACCGAAAAATTTCCCTTCCACATCCTCCACCCCAAGGCTCAGGGAGGATACCTTGCCGGCCAAATCCCGGAAAGCCTCCAGGGTTAAGAAGTCCGCTTGGAACAGACTGGTCAGGTCCGTTTTGGGCGGGTCCGCTGCGAGGGCCGTCCGGATAGCGCTGTGGTATTCAGAGAAACGTTCCCTGACAGCGTCGCTCATAAAGTCCGGATCGGGCATCTCCATTGTGCTGTCCTCCCGGCCCAGATCGGTCACATCCACACGCAGAGAGGTATACAGCTTCAGTTCCTTGTTTTGATCTCTTATCTTACATCACCTCGTTCCTTCTTGACTTTTTTACTTTTCTGAGCAGTGGCGCGGGCCTTTTGAATATTGGGGTTATTCAAGTTCCAGGTTCCGATATCCACCTTTTGTTTTTGAAACATTTCTTCCGGCATATACTTGCGGCACAGGCAGGGCAGGTAGGCGGGGACATCGGCGGCGTCATAGGGATCTACGGTTTCACTCATCGGACGTGACCTCCTCTCTGGGGCCGGGGACGGACGTGGGCCTTTGCAGTCTCCAGTTCCTCTTTGGTGCAGATGTAGAAGCCGTCGGGCTTCCAGAAGCTGACGTACAATTCGCCGTCCAGTGCCCTGCTTCTCCTTCCCATGGGGAGCTCTCCGTTCGAGTCTGGCGGAGCAAGGGCGGCTTTATGCTGACGGAAGATGAAGTGGCGATGGCTCCCTGGTGTAAGGAGCGGAAGCATAAGCTGGAGCAGAAACGGCAGCAACAGCGGAAACGAGGTGAATCCCGATGAGCGATACCCTGGCCATAGGCGTGGATCACGGCTACGCCGCCATGAAAAGCGCCCATGTTTCCTTCCCCACCGGGCTGGTGGAGTACGAGCATGAGCCGTATACCCAGCAGGATGTGCTGGAGTATAACGGCAAGTTCTATGTGGTGGGCAGCGGCCGCCAGCCGCTCCAGAAGGACAAAACCCTGACGGATGACTACTACCTCCTGACCCTCGCCGCCGTCGCCAAGGAGCTGGCCTGCCGTAAGGCGGACGCCACAGCCTCCGTCCATCTGGCGGCAGGGCTTCCCCTCACCGGCTTTGGGCGGGACAAGAAGAAATTCCGGGCCTACCTCCTCCGGGACGGCAGGCCCGTGTTCTTTCGCTTCGAGGGAATCGCGTACACCGTCAGAATCACGGAGGTGTCCCTGTTCCCCCAGGGCTACGCCGCCGTGCTGACCCAGCCGGAGCTGCTGAACGAGCCTTCCGTCATTCTGGCGGACGTCGGAGGCTGGACGGTGGACCTGATGCGCCTGGATAACCGGATCCCCAACGCCGCCACCTGCCGGAGCCTGGAGCTGGGCATGATCCGCTGCCTGGATGAGATCGCGGAGCAGGTGCGCCGTTCTCTTGGCCTGTCCATGACGGCGGCACAAATTGAGAGCGTGCTCCGAAATGACGCCAGCAGCGTGGACGGGCGGGCCAGGGAGATCATTCAGAGGGAAGCGGACGCCTACGCCCACCGCCTCCTCTCCGCCATCATGGAGAGCGGCCTGGACATCCGGGCCATGCCCGCCGTCTTCCTGGGAGGCGGCGCCGCCCTGCTGAAGCGCCATGTCCGGGCCTCGGACGGCCTGTGCCGCCCGGTCATCCTGGATGACGTATGCCTGAACGCCAAGGGTTACGAGCGGCTGGCGGGCCTCCTGCCGAGGGGCGCTGGCCATGGCTGAAAAGAGGAGATTGAACCTCTCCTTCTCCATGGCTTCTCCTCTCCAGCGGGAGGCATGGAAACGGCTGTGCGCCATCCCCTCGGGGCAGCGGACGGAGGCCGTTTGCCGGGCGGTCTGCCGGGTGCGGGAGCAGGACAGCCTGCTGGAGGCGGTTCGCGCCGCCATCCGGGAGGAGCTGGGCAGCGCCAGCTTTGTTCCTTCAACAGAAAAACCTGTGCAGCCGCAGACCGGGGACATGGATGACAACGTCCTCGGTTTTTTGTGGTCTTTGCAAAACGATGCGTAACGCCGCCAATGAAAAAATATTACATATGGGGATTTCCGGGTATCGGAAAATCCTCTGTAAGTTCAGGCCTTCGTATTGCAGACGCAGACTGCGAACGGTTCAAATTTCTACTTCCAGAGAATATTGACCCCCATCTGCAAAAAAACATGGCATACACACAGCGGGACCCGGCCTATCCCAACAATTATTTTGATTACATTCATTCCGTTGACGCGGATATGGTTCTGCTCAACTGCCATATCAGCCTGCTGGAAAAACTGGACGGGGAAGATTTGCTGCTGGTTTATCCCTCCGCGGCCCTCAAACAGGAATACCTAAAAAGATATGCGCTGCGGGGTGATAACCAAACCTATATCCACTGCATGGAAACGGCCTTTGACGAGATGGTGGCGGCTGTTCAGAACAGCTCATACAGGAAATATGAAATCAAAGATCCTTGCATCTATTTACAAAATCTCATAGAAGGGGGAGTGATCATGGAGCAGTTTATTACCAAGAAGGAACTGGCGGACCTTTTGGACAAATGCATACGGCTGGGCGTTTACATGCAAGAAGGACCCGCGGCCAGAAAAGCGCCGGATGAGCTTGCGCAAATGATGTTTGACGGGGGCCTCTCGCTGGATATTGCCGCACTGAAACATGAACTGGCGGATAAAGAAGCCAAGCTGGAGCGGGAGCGTCTGCTGGACGAGCGCAGAGGCGGCCTGAGTCATGAGGAGCTGAGCGGCAAGATCATGGAGGGGATCGTGAACGGCGCGTTGAATATCCACCACGGCGAAGCGGCGCCTTATTCCGTCGGCTACGAAGTATCATTCCGTTCCGCAGTCCCAAAGGCCGTGTATCGCTGGACGTGCTTCTGTTCCCTGCCGGACGTGGCGGAAGAAATCACCCGGCAGATCGAAAACGCCGCGCCGCAGGTAGATATCGGCCTGCTGCTGGCTGGAATCGCCCAGGCGGAGCGGAACAAAATCAGGTCTTTTGTCCCGGAGAGCAACTCCGGCTTTGAACGCCGCGGCCGGTATACAGGCCATGTGGCGAACGTCCGGGACGTCCACCGGGGAATCGCTCTGGACGGCATCATCCTGGGCCATTTTCAAGGGGACTACAGCAGCATCACGACCGGAACGGAAAACGACACGGTCCGGGCCATGGTGGCGTTGAAGGGCTTTTGCCTGGACTGCGTCCACAAACTGCCTTCACGTCCCCTCACTGAGTTTATCATAAGTTATTTGAAGGACCACGGCACGGATATTTCCACCCCGGAAAAGCTGAATGCCTGGATCATGAAAAACCCTAATAAATGCGCTCTGCCTGAAAATCGTGAACGGGCAGCATTCCGCCCGGACGCAGGCAAGAACGCTGGAAAACAGAAGCGCAAGAAACAATATGAGCGATAGGAGGAAGGTGAGATGCCTGATTCGCTATTTTGATATGTTCGCGGGGATCGGCGGCTTCCGGGCCGGGCTGGACCGCGCGGGCGGTTTCCAGTGTGTCGGCCACTGTGAGATTGACAAATACGCCGACGCCAGCTACCGCGCCATCCACGATATTGGAAAGGAGGAAGTGTACTATCCAGACGCAACTAAAATCGACCCCGGCGGAATGCCGGACTTTGACCTGCTTTGCGCCGGTTTTCCGTGTCAATCGTGGTCAGCATCAGGGCGTAAATTGGGCTTCGCTGACCCCAGAGGCGCTCTCTTCTTTGAGATTGCCCGACTGGCTGAAGCAAGAAAGCCTGCGTATTTGCTGCTTGAAAATGTTCCCAGAATTTTACTCCACGACCAGGGACGGGCATTTGCGACAATCCTCTCCACGCTTCATGAGCTGGGGTATGGTCTCGAATGGAATGTGTGTGACAGCGCAGACCACCAAGTGCCTCAATCACGGAGAAGGGTCTATATTGTCGGATATCTTGATCCCCGATGCGCCGGAAAAATATTTCCTATCGCCGGAGCAAACGGAAAGGCTCTTGTTCAAGTCCTCGGCGGGCCCCAGGGCTCCCGAGTCTACGACGTCAAAGGAGTAGCCTGCACCCAGACCGCGGGAGCTGGCGGAATGGGTGGGAAGACAGGGTTGTACCTGATTCCGCCCGGCGCCGCCTTTGTAGACCTGTCTGTGGGAGAACCCAGGCGGACGGATACCGCCCGGTGCCTCACCGCCCGGTATGGACAAACCACCCTCTCCAACCACCGGGCGGAACGGTCCGGGGTGCTGCTCATTAAAGAGGGGACCAAGCAGGGCTATCAGGCGGCCGCTCCCGGCGACAGCGTGGACCTGGGCTACCCCGGCAGCAAAACCAGAGGCGGCAGAGTCAGCAAGCTGGCTCATGACGCCGCTGGCGTCCAGGGCATCGTAGAACGGGGCGGGCGCATCCGCCGCCTCATGCCCAGGGAGTGTCTCCGCCTCCAGGGCTTCGCGGAGGACCAGATCGACTGCCTCCTTGCCATCACTTCGGACTCTCAGGCTTACCGGCAGGCAGGGAACAGCGTTACGGTCAACGTAATCGAGGCTATAGGCCGGCGTATTCGTGCTGTAGATGACGAACTGCGGAGGGAGAAAACGGTATGATCGGGATGAAGGAACAGTGTTACGGCGCGGAGATCGAGATGACGGGAATCACCCGAGAGGAGGCCGCCCAGGCTCTGGCGGATTACTTTGGCACAACGCCCGAATATTTGGAGGGCACCTATGACGCTTGGATCGTAACGGATAAAATGGGAAAGAAATGGGAGCTCATGAGCGATTCCAGCATCCACCCGGAGTGTCCCTCTGCGGACGGATATTTGTGGCTCGATAAGAGCTCCCCGGAGGGCTATCCATATAAGGTGGAGATGGTCACCCCCAAGCTGACCTATGACGAACTGCCGCATCTTCAAGAGTGTATGCGGCGGGTAACAGCCATCGGCGCGAAGGTGAACGACTCCTGCGGGCTTCACGTCCATGTAGACGCCTCCAACCACAACCGCCAGAGCCTCAAAAACCTGATCAGCATCATGTATTCCAAGGAGGACCTCCTCTTCAAAGCCTTGCAGGTGAATGAGGCAAGAGCCATAGAGTGGTGTCAAAAGGTGCGGGAACCCATGCTGAAACAGGCTCGGACCTTATCTGCGGAGGAAACGTCAGACTTGACCCAGCTGGAGGATATCTGGTACGAGGGCTTTGAAAATGACGGCAGGACCCGTCATGACCACTATAACAAATCCCGGTACTATGCCCTGAATCTTCACTCTGTCTTTTACCGAGGCACCGTCGAATGGCGGTGCTTTAATTCTACCCTGGATCCCGCCAAGGCGGCGGCCTATGTGCATCTGTGCCTCGCCATGTCCGCCCAGGCCATCGTCCAGCGGAGCGCCGTCATGCAGAAAACCCGCAGTGACAACGAGCTGTTCACCTTCCGGGTCTGGCTGGTCCGCCTGGGTCTCAACGGCGACGAGTTCAAGGAGACCCGAGATATCCTTCTCGCCAACCTTGACGGCGACCGGGCGTGGCGCCACGACAAGGACAGCTACGAGGTCAACAGAAGGAAAAAACGACACCATGAAAATGAGAGGTGATTTTAAATGAAAATCAGCATTGACGCCAGAACCTATGAGGGAACCGGGACGGAGATTTTGGAACAGCTCCGCCTGACCGCCTTCGACCCCACCGAGTTCCCCGACGCCGAGAGCTACCTCTGGCAGCTCCGAAGCAATTTCATCCGGGCCACCGATCTGGACTGTCCCCTGCCGAACGGCAGTCTGGAGCGGCAGGCCCGCGCCATGTTCGCCCTGCTGGCCAAGGCCGGGGCCCTGGAGGTGCTGGAGGATGGCTGACGGAAGACTGTATTTCGCCTACGGCAGCAACATCAACCTGGAGCAGATGGCCTGCCGCTGCCCGGACGCCTGTGTCGTTGGGCCGGTATTTCTGGAGGACTATGAACTGCTGTTTCGCCGGGGCGGCTTCGCTACCATTGCTCCCAAAGCGGGCGGCAGGGTCCATGGCCTGCTGTGGAGCCTCACGCGGTCGTGTGAGCGCTCCCTGGACCGGTATGAGGGCTATCCCCGCTTTTACGATAAGCGCACGGTGACTGTCCGGGACGGCCTGGGCCGGTCTCTCTCCGTCATGGCCTACATTATGGATGAGCGGTTCAAGGAACCCATGCTTCCAAGCACCGCCTACTATAACGGTATCCTGGAGGGATACCGATGCAGCGGTCTTCCGGCCGCCGCTTTGAAGGAAGCGTGGGACCACGCTGTGGAGGAGGTCCATGCGGAGACAGAGCGAATCAACAACGCCTTTATCAAACGCGGCAGACCGCTGAAAGGAGGAAATTCTCATGAGCGGTAAAAAGATTTCGCTATCCGGCGAGGTCCATATTTCCACTGGCAGCGTGTACACCACTGTGGACGCTCTGGAGACCCTGAAATGCGTTGGCTTGACCTATGGCCTGTACGACCGCGCCGAGGATATTCGCGGCGCCCGCGTCATGCTGGAGGAGGGAGATAAGCCCGCCCTGGTTGTTCAGTCGGATATCAGCCATCATGGGTCCCCGCTGTGGGAAACAATTCGCGTCATTACAGATGACCCGGAGCAGATTCACCGTTATTTGGCTTTTCGGGAAGTTGTGAAAATGATTCGGCAAATGGAGATTGGGCGGGAGCACGGTCCCGCTCCGGAGAAACCCTTGTCTCCCAAAAAGAAGGAGGCGAAGGGCCATGAGCGCTGAAGCCTATCCGCTCCAGGGGCTTGACAAGGATGAGGAATTGCTGACCTTCTCCGGCTACGCCGAGGAACAGGCTTGCATCGGTCACCTGCGGGGAGATTTTGCCCAGGGAACGGAGTTCTGGACCACATGGTGGGTCCACCAGGAGGAACTGGTGGACCAGGATTTCAAGGATGAGCTGGACAGCGTGGTCAATGCTCTGCGGAAGAACGGGCCCCTCAAAAACCTCAGCGCCATGCAGAGCTTCTGCTGGAAGCATAAGCAGGCCCAAATGAGCCCTGAATCCGGCAAAGATTATTACGGCTTCCGGGTGGATACCCCTAAGCGCCGCTACTATCTGCGCTTCCTGCCCCTGCGGGGAAATTACAACTTTTACATTTACTGCTATCAAACAGACAAGCTGGAGAGGGCGGCAGAGCTGCCGCCCAGGGAAGAAAGAATGAGCAAACAAACGATTAAGGTCCTTGTGGTTGAGCCGATGAAGCCCTGCGAGGAGCGGGAGGTCCCCCATGATTACAAGTCCTTGCAGGGAATCGTCGGCGGGAAAATTGAAATGGCTTCTCCTTTTACGGAGTCTGTCGCCATTATCTGCAACGCCGAGGGCAAAAACCTGAATTTGCCTCCCAACCGTCTCCTCTGCGACTGCTATGGCGATCCGCATGACGTTCTCTGCGGGACCTTTCTAATTGCCGGAGTGGGCGGCGAAAATTTCATTTCCCTGACCGATTTCCAGCTTCGTTCTTACAAAGAGATGTTTGATCATCCCCATCTGCTTGCCATTCCGTTGGAAGTGCCTGATTCCCCCGAAAAACCCACAGAACAAAAAAAGAAAAGAGGAAAGACCCATGAGAGATAAGTACATCCTGACCGCCGAGTCGGTCATCGAAGGCCACCCGGACAAGCTCTGCGATGCCATCGCTGACCGCGTTCTGGACGCTTGTTTGAAACACGACCCCACCGCCCGCGTCGCCTGTGAGGCAATGGCCACGGCGGGAAAGATCATCGTGGCCGGGGAGATCACCGCCCGGCAGCTGCCGGACATCCCCGCCATCGTCTGCCGGACGGTGCGGGAAACCGGCTATTCCTGCGATTACGAGGTGGAGGTTATCACCCACGATCAGAGCGGCGACATCGCCGGGGCCGTTGCCCAGGACGTACAGATGGGAGCCGGCGACCAGGGCATCATGTACGGCTTCGCCTGTTCGGAGACGCCCCAGCTCCTCCCCCTGCCCGTGGTCCTGGCCCACCGGCTGACGCTGATGCTCACCAATGCCCGCAAGCTGGGGACCATCCAGGGCCTCGGCCCGGACGGCAAGGCCCAGGTGTCCGTGGAATATCACAAAGGCAAGCCCGCCCGGATCGCCGCCGTGGTCCTCTCCTGCCAGCACGACGAGGAAAAGGACCCGGAGGAGCTGCGGAAGGAACTCACCCGCTCCGTGATCGTCCCCGCCCTGCGGGAGCTCTACCCCGACCATGAGACGGAGGTCCTCATCAATCCCTCCGGGCGTTTCGTCCTGGGCGGCTTTGAGGCGGACACGGGCCTGACGGGCCGGAAGCTGATGGTGGACACCTACGGCGGCCTCGTCCCCCATGGAGGTGGGGCGCTGTCCGGGAAGGACGCCAGCAAGGTGGACCGGAGCGGGACCTATATGGCCCGGTATATCGCCAAGAACATCGTCGCCGCCGGTCTGGCGGAACGCTGCACCGTTGGCCTCGCCTACGCCATCGGCAGGGCGGAGCCGGTAGCCGTGGACATGGACCTCCATGAAACCGGGCAATACCCGGAGGCGGTTCTGGAACAGGCGGTCCGGCAGGTGTTCGACCTGACTCCCGGCGGTATCATCCGGGCCCTCGGCCTGAATCAGCCTATTTTCGCTTCGTTCTGCAATTACGGGCATTTCACCCACCAGGACGCGCCCTGGGAGCAGACGGACCGGGCCGCCGCCCTGGCGGAAGCCTGTGAAAGGGAGGCGCGATGAACGGCGATACCCCTGTCAATGTATTTGGTGTTCTGGCTTTCCCGAACGAGGCGGACGGCGGGCTGGTCCGCTTCATCGACAGCGATTACAACACCCTGTTCCATGTACCGGACGGCGAGAACATCATCCTCACCACCTTCGGTGATGACCGGAGAATCCTCCCCTGCCGGTACATTGACGCCACCCACGCCCGGATCGGCGGTGAAACCTTCCACATCTGCCAGTTCGCTGAGATCCAGGAGCGGAATGGGGCTGTTTATGCTCCCGAGCATCCCAAAGAGGGCGACGTCTGCGACACATACACCATCTACCAGATCAAGGACATCAGAGCGGCGCCCTATGCCTTCATGCCCTACGCGCAGGCGAAAGTCAAACTGCGGATGTCCCATTACCAGCGGGTCTACCGGGGCACGCTGGCTTCCAAGGTCACTTTGGATGATTTATACCTCAAGCACAATCAGGACAATCGTCCCTTCGCCCGGCAGATACGGTCCTTTCATATTTCCCGCTCTGGGGTTCTAGACCGGATGTGGTTTTTAGCCTATACGTTGTGCAATGGTGGCTAGAATCTCATTACACTCACGTTTTGCGAAGTTATACGAGTTTTTCAGCTTGCCATTGGCATCCACACTGAAAAGGCAGGACAGAGGCCCCTTCTTTTTCGCAGCGTCTTTCGTAATCTCCTCATCAAAGTGGGTATAAAAATACTGGAAGTTTTTCCACCAGCGGAAAAATTCATCTAACTTCCCAAGAATCGCTCTGTTTAAAATAAAGTCATAGGTGTCTTTCAGCCTCTCAAGCGCCTTCACCTTTTTCCACATCTCATCCTCTGAACCACTGGGATCCTCCATCCCATTACCCGTCCGCTTCAATTGAACAAGCCAGGTTTTAATATCCAGCAATTCGCTGTAGATCCGTTCCAGAGCCCGCCGCTCCTCCGCACCAGGAGGTTCTGAAGCTTGATCTGTTTCCACATCTTCTGTCTCCTCCTGATATTCGCAGCACGGCTCCACCTCCTGTCCGCACAGTGCATCCAGCAATTTTTCGTATTCCTGCATACTTCCGTTTCGCAGGTCCGCTCCAAGCTTGCCGTTTGCCCAGACCGGCATGGAAGCATCCCAGTTTCCGTCAAAGAGTACAGGGATAAATTTCGTATCGTTATGACTTCTGTACAACTCTCCTGTAATCACATTGGTTTCGTATCCCACACCACCATCTCTTCCATCCGCTTTCAGCTTATAATTCGGCGTACAGATGAACAAAACCTGATCGCACTTTTGAAGTTCCTCCTCCATAAAGGAGGGAATCCGCCTGCCCAGTTTCAAATCTTGATCCCAGGACACTTTGATACCGCTCTTCTTCAAAAGTTTAATCAACTGCGCAACTTTTTCAATGTGTTCATCGGAATCCCAGGAATAAGAAATAAATACCATATTCAATCCCTCCGCTCATAAAGCCGTTTGTGTTTGGAATTATTTTCATTTTACCACTTTCAACTATAAATGTCCAGTTTCCTCCTTTTTGTCCACAAAAGAAGGTCGTGTCTTTCCGTTTTCTTGCGAACAATTTCAGCCCGGAGGCGGTGCAGGCCGTATATGACTCCATCTCCTGTGCCACACTCCTGCCCTCCGAAATGGTTGCCGCCGCTGTGTATATGCAAAGCGGCAGTACGGCGGAACAGATCGCCGCGCTGGCGGATCAGGGCTGCCTGATGTGCTTCCACACACCGGGGTCAGCGGACGAGAACAGCCCCCTGGCCCTGCTTACGGTCCAGGAGGGTAATAAATCGAAAACCTTCTACACCGTGGACTTCGGCTGCTTCCATCCGGAGATGGCCCTGCTGCGGGCCAGAAACTTTGCCAGGGAACACGCTGTCCCTGTGATCAATGCTGTCTCGCTGCTGTGGAACGACAAGAAGTCCTGCCCCGCCAAGACGGACGATTCCTCTCACCGGCTGTTTATAGGCAGCGATCCGGAAATGACCCAGGCGATGACTATGATTTTCAAGACCTGCCCTGCCGTCGCCGCCCACATTACTTTTTGGGCGGAGGAAAACCGTGTCCAGACAGAATACAACCCCCTCTGGCGGGAGCTGGCGGAGCGGCGGTTTACGGAGGCGTTCCGCCAGGGCAAGCCGCTTCGCCGGAAAAGGGGCCCCAAAAGACGGGAAAAGCCGAAGGACAGGTAGCCCGCCCCTGTTGATTTTGCCGGGTTTCCGCCTGTTTCTTTGTGGAGTATCGTGATAGCCTTTTCACCATAAAAATAGTACTGTTTGGGGCTGACCCAAAGCACAATTTTTACAGAGGAGTTGATGTAAACGAGCAGTAAAAAATTTGAGATCACCGATATCGCCCACGAAAAATATCCCTTTCTCCACCGCATCCGCGCCCTGCGAGACGTCGGCGTTGAGGTGAGGGCCGGGGATCTGGGCGGTTTTGTGGAGGCGGAATGCAACCTCTCCCAGGAGGAGGGCGACGTCTCCTGGATTTTCGGCGACGCCATCGCCGCCGGGTCCGCCTCTGTGGACAAAGATTCCTGCCTGCGTGACGGGGCCGTCGCCTGTGACCAGGCGTATGTAACGCAGCGGAGCACGTTGTCCGGCCACGCCAGGGCGGAGGACGCCGCGTACATTCGGGGCGCGGTTCTGTGCGAGGAGGCCAGGGCCTCCGGCTCCGCCTTGGTCCTTGACGCCAGGGACCGGGGAAAATTTCCGAAGCTCAGCGGCCACTGTACTGTTTACGGCACAGTGGCGGGAGCCGTAGAGGTTACCGGAACCGCCGTAATCCTCTGGGAAGAAAAAATCCGCAACAGCACACCGGATACGCTGATACTGGATGGGCAAAGCCGCTCTATTGTCCGGAACCCGGCCAGGGATGAGCTGAAGCCCTCCCGCTCTCCCAAAAAGCAGGAGAAAGCGCCGAAAGGGAAGGAGCTGGAGCGATGAATTTCTTTGAAGGAGAACTGCGGAAATTGCTTGGGGACAGCGATGTTATCTCCGACCCCAGCTTCGCGGGCCGGGCCTGTTTGGGAACGCTGGGGAAGGACCTGCGGGTCCGGCTAGAGTTCGTCACCACCGGGATGGCCGACCACTATAACGCACTGAAAATAAAGGTGCTGAACCGCACAGAGGGTGAGGTGGATACACTGCTGCTGAGATTCCAGGACGTTTGGGAAAAGAAGCCTGTCCCCGGAAATCCAAATTTCCGCGGCGGCGTATCCCCTCATATTTGGATCTGCGACGGTAAACCGGAGTGGTACGCCTGGAGGCCCGCCCCCGCAGACCGGGAGCTGCTTCTCCAGCAGGTCCGGCAATACCTGGAGCCCTTCCGGGAGCGGATGCCGGAGCGTGGTCATGACGGCCCCAAGCTGGTGTATATCTGCGCCCCGCTCCAGGGAGATGTGGCTAACAACATCGAGTTCGCCCGGCAGAAGGCCCAGGAGGTATTCCAATCCGGCGACATTCCCGTCTGCCCCCACATTACGCTTCCCTCCAACGCCGATCCGGCTTGCTCTGTTCAGGACGAGGCGGCACGGGAGATGGGCCTTCGCCTGCTGGAGTCCTGCCATCAGATCAACCTCTATGGCTCCACGATCACCGAGGGGATGCGGGCAGAAATTCGCCGTGCTCAGGACCAAGGCATTCCGATCGTCTTTGGGCAGGAACCGCCTCAGCGTGTCCGGCCCCGCAAACAGATCGTTCGAAAAGGAGGTCATGAGCGATGAGTCAGGACCAAAACGCAATCCTGCAATTGCGGCTGGACCAAAACTACCAGGACTACCTCGCCCAGCTCCGGGAAAAGCCCTTTGAGGAAATCATCCGGCTGGCCCCGGAGATCACCGCCGCCCAGCAGCTCTGCGACGAGCTGGCGGCTGTGTGCGACGACGACGAGGTGGAATACCTGCTGGGTCTCGACAATCCCCTGGAAGTGGTAAGAGGCTATTGGGAGCAGGAGATCAGCGGCTATGACCACGGGGAGGAAATGGGCCATATGCTCTGGCATCTCCGCGGCTGCGGCAGGGAGTCTCCGGCAGCCGGTCTTGCTTCCAAAGCGAAACAGAAAGGAAAGAATACTGCACATGAGCGATAACATTACAAACATCACCACAGAAGATCTGCAGACAATGAGCGGTAAGGAGGGTCTCATCCTCCAGGGCTGCGGCGGCCCTTTGCGGGAATGGCTGAACGGCGTCAACGGACTGCTCACCGAAAGCGGTATCCTGCTGGACGGCAGCCGCTTCGAGCGGGCCTCCGTCTTCCAGCACGACGGCCTGACAAACCTGCTGTTCCCCTTTGAGGGTGTGAAACTGGACATGGGAAAGCTGGCCATGTGGCGGCTCCAGACCCATGACCAGTTCGGTGGAACGTGGCTCTCTGACTACGTCCCCAACCGTCTGGAAGGATTTACTCAGGCATATTCCCCGCAAAAGCCGAAGATGGACCTTGCCGGTATGGATGGCAACATCTACGCCATCCTGGGCAATGCCTCTATGCTGCTGAAGGAAGCCGGGATGCGGGAACAGATCGACGAGATGTTCAAGCGATGTGAAACCTCCGGCAGCTATGATGAAGCCCTCAGCATTATCAGCGAGTACGTGGACACTGAGCTGTCCGCGCCTCCCATCGAACCGAAAAAAAACTCACAAAAAGAAAGGAAAATCTGCCCATGAAAGATAAGTGGACCATCATCCAGGGCGACGCCCTGAAGCTGTTGGGAGACTTCGCCCCCGGCACCTTTGACGCTATCATCACCGACCCGCCCTACGCCTCCGGAGGCCGGACGCAGAGCGAGAAGAACAAATCCACCGCCAAAAAATACTCCAGTATGGGAGACGCCGCCCCTCCGCCCTTTGAGGGAGACGCCAAGGACCAGCGGTCCTGGACCCGCTGGGCGGCGGAGTGGCTGGCGGACGCCCGGAAGCTGTGCAAACCCGGCGCGCCGGTGTGTATGTTCATCGACTGGCGGCAACTCCCCGCCGCTTCCGACGCCCTCCAGTGGGCGGGCTGGATCTGGCGGGGCACCGCTGTCTGGGACAAAGGCAACTCCCGTCCCCAGAAGGGCCGCTTCCGCCAGCAGGCGGAGTACATCGTCTGGGGCTCCAACGGCGATATGCCCATCAGCCGCCCCGTGCCCTGCCTCCCCGGCGTGTTCAAATATGGCAATCCCCAGAACCGCATCCACCTGACGGAGAAGCCCCTCCAGCTCATGCGGGACATCGTGAAAATCACCGAGCCGGGCGGGCACATCCTGGACCCCTTCGCCGGGTCCGGCACCACCGTCCTGGCCGCCGTGCTGGAGGGCTACACCGCCACCGGCATCGAGGTGACGGACGAGTATGCCCGCCTTGCCAGGGAGCGGATTGAGCGGGAGCTGGCTGAGGCGGCGTGAACTGTCTGCCGATTCTTCTGGATATGGCCGGGACATGCTGGTATGATGTGGGCTACCAAATAAAAGGAGGGATACCGAGCATGAAAGTTCACATTTCCTTTGACAAAGCCGCTGTAGAGCGGCAGGGCCGCAGGCTGGAGGACGTCCACCGCACGGTCAAGACGCTGTTCGCTGTTCACGATCTCCCCTGCGCAGATGACAGTGACGCCCTGGTCTTCCAGGACAGGGGCCATGGCGACGATTTCGCCGTTATGTGGGACGTCATCCTGTCCCTGCTGCGGGCGGACTGGTTCCTGGACTGCGCTGCCTCCTGCGTCTGGCAGGACGAGAACGGCGAGGAGGATGTGCTTGCCCAGGCCGGAAAGGCGGGTGAGAAAACATGACGGATGATTTTCCTGGCGGATGGCGCAAAGGAGATATCTGCTATCTTATTACAAGCAGAGCCAAGGAGAAAAGGGGCTGGACCGATGATCCGTGAAGAAAGCACACAAGGAGATTTAATATGGGGATGACACGAAAGCAGATCAGCTTCGATCTGAGCCAGGATGCGCTGAAGCGGTATTATCCTCACAAGGAGACAGGCCAGGACTCGCAGTTCTTCAAGCGGGCCTATAAGGACATCCGGCGCTTCATGGAAGCCAACGGCTTTGAGCGGCGGCAATACTCTGTGTATGTCTCCTTGCAACAACGGACCTCGCTGGACGTCGCTCTCCTGGCCCAGCGGATGGGAGAGGCCCTCCCCTGGCTGCGGCTGTGCGTCAAGGACATAACGGTTACGAACATCGGAGCGCGGCATAACTATGGGGCCCCCGACGCAACCCAGCGAAGCGGTTGCGGTGGGGAGAGGAGGAAGGAATGGAGCGGGTGGAGTCCTCGCCGTAAGGCGGGGACGGAACAGAGCGGAATTTCTTCCGATGAGGGGCTGCTGCGCTCCGATGCGCTGTCCGCCGAACTCCTGCCGCCTGTTTCCAAAGTGCCTCATAAAAAGAGAAAAATGCCGGAGCGATAGACGGGAGAAGCGCTATTCAACGGCGGAACCGGATATCAGCTTTTCCCGCAGTCCCTTCGTGTACTGGACTTCATATGTGCCATGGGCCAAGTCAAAACACGCCAGCTTTCCACTGGCGTCAATGTAGACATAGTGGTAGGAGATTGGCGCTTTATTCTCTTCGCACAATGCTTCCAGCAGCGGTTCCAATTCGTGATTCTCCAGAGTGTGCCGGTCCGAGTAGAGGAACAGGTCGTAGTGACCCAGAAACGCATATCCGGCATTCAGTTTTTTCAGCTTTTTGCGAAAAGGCTCAATGAATCCGGCGGCAGGGAGAGGGTTGATGACAAAGGTCTGCCATGCGTGATACTCAATGCCGCATTTTGCGCACAGCTCCAGGATTCTGTCCGACGGAACCTGATATGGCTGGCTCATGGCAATTTCCGTCACAAGCCGCTCAAAGGTTTCTCCGTTCACAGAGGTAACCTCTATACCGGCTTCTCCGTCCGCGGTCTGAAGGTCCGGTTTATCCCGCAGGAGCAGCGTTCCGTAGCGGCCGCCATACACCGCCTCCAATATGTATTTTGCGTATACCTCATACGGGCTGGTGTGTCTGGACACAGCGCATCCCCCCTATACCATGATGAAACATTATACTCCAACACCATTACATTTCATAGTCGAAATTCTAAAATCAACAGTGAAAGCTGTCAGAAGATTTTGCAGAGGAGGTGTGCAGCTATCAACTACTACATCATCAACGAGGAGCTGGCCCGCCGGGCTAAGGAGATGAACAGCTATTTCGACTACAAAGCGGGCAGCGCAACGGCGGAATACCGTCAGTCTGTGGACAAGGCCGCTCAGATCGCGGAAGCCCAAAAGCGGAAAGTGGACCTCATTCATCATGAGAGGATCGACCGCCTGCTGGATACCTATGCCCGCAGACTGGCCGAAAACACCAACCGGCAGAACGCCATCGCCGCCCGTGTGCCGTCCACTTTGATTGCCGGGGGAAGCAATTTCCCTGTGCGGAAGAAAGAAAAGCAGAATCAGGCTTCTGACACGGCCATGGCGGAGTGGCGGGAGAGCCAAGGAATCCTGGACAAAATCCGCGGCACAGGCAAAGGCGGCATCAGCGCCGACGACCCGGAGGCTGTCCAGAAGCTGAAAGCCAAGCTGGAGGCCCTGGAGCGGGACCAGGAGTCCATGAAGGCCGTGAACGCCTACTACCGCAAGCACAAGACCTTGGAGGGCTGTCCTGGTTTGGACCCGGTTCAGATCGAGAAGCTGAGGGCTTCCATGACTCGTGACTGGCATCCGGAACCGAAGCCCTATCCGAGTTTCCGCCTCACCAATAACAACGCCATGATCCGCCAGACGAAGAAACGGATTGAGGAACTGTCCGCCAAAAAAGAAGTTGAATTTGAGGGCTGGGCCTTCGAGGGCGGCGTGGTGAAGATGGATGTGCAGGCCAACCGGCTCCAAGTGTTCTTCGATGAAAAACCGGATCGGGATACCTGCTCGGCCATGCGGCACGGCGGTTTCCGATGGGCGCCCAGCGTGGGGGCATGGCAGAGGCAGCTCACCGACAACGCCATCTACGCCGCCAAGCACCTGGACTGCCTCCGGCCCCTGTCTGGGGAGCAGCCCGCGCAGGAACAGGCCGGACCTGCGCGGGAAGTGCCGCAGGGTGACGGCGGCGGGTGGAGTTTCTACATCATCGCAGACCTGAAAACCTGGGCGGACAACGCAGAAAACCGCAGTCCGGTGGAACATTTCCCTTCTTTTGAAGCGGCAAAAGCCCGGTTTGACGAACTGCGGAGTGAACCTTATAACAACGAGGCCGCCGAACCCAGCCCGGACGGACGGCCTCCCGCCCGGCTGACCCTGGGCATTGAGAGCGGGGACGGTCTCAGCGCTGCCGACATTCTCCAGGTATGCCAGGGACGGAACTGCCTTGTGACCGATTTCACCTGTATGGACCGGCTGCGGGCGGACCCGGCTGTACCGGAAATCCGGGGCCGGGTTTCCCGGGAAATTGGCTTTGAGCTGGTGCAGCCTCCCAACTGTCCGCCCATTCCCTTTGAGGAGTGGGATAACCCATATTTCCCCGCTGTCACGGCTGGCAGCATCGCCGCGCGAATCTATGATCTGGGCCGGCAGTGCATCCCCGAGGACTTTGCGGACGAAACATCCCGAGAGGGTACGGTTGCCGTTTTTGCCCGGATGCTTCAAAAAGGAGGAACCGGCGGCGCCAGGGAGATCGCGCTGGCCGTGTCCGGCATAGCGATGGATGGGGACGAGGCTGTACAGACAGAGGCCAATGCGATCATCCAGGATATTGCCGCATATGGGCTCAAAGAAAAAGCGCCGGAAAAAGAGCGGCGCAAATCATCAAAAGAGCGGTAACGTCAGGGGGCTGGGTGTTATGTACTAGCACCCAGCCCTGTCTGCCAAGGGGGTTATATGTAACACCCTCGCTCTGGAAAAGGAGGATACGATGGCGGCATCCACGATCTATACCCATTTTCATTTCAAGGCCAATCGTCTGCGGGATTTGCAGAACATAACAAAGGACAAGCCCATTCGCGTCGAGGTTGTCAAGGTTGTTGAGCTGACCGAGAAGCAATTCCGGCATTTTTCCACGCATCTGCTGGAGGACATGCCCTTTATTATCGAAAACAGGAACCTGATGCGTGAGGTTGACGGCGTGTATCATTGCCTTTTGGTGTGCGTCAAAAACCATCGAGGCGGCATTTTGGTGGAAAGCGAGGGCTACAATTACGCCCGCTACGCGGCAGATGTACTGGATAAATCGGCTCTGGACCTGCGGGATGTGCCGGTGGACCACTATGATCTGAAGCTCCGGCAGCCACCCTCGGGGCCGGAGCGGTGAGAGTGACCCTCTCGAAACCACGACCGCCTCCTGCGGCCATTCCAATCAGTCCTTCCGCTTGAAAACGGCCCCGCCGGAGGCGGGGCAAGACCCTGCCGCCTCTGGCGGCAGGGCCGCAAGCATAGCGCAAATGTACATTTTGCGCGCTTGCAGGGGAACATCCCCTGACCCCTATGCCGCCTGCGGGCGGATGGTTCCCGGCCTTGGCCGTTTACTCGAACCAGCCCCTCACCCGGCTGGACACAAAGGCGATGGCGGGACCCAGGCAGAAGCCGGTAATCAGCGTCGTCAGGCCCACCGTGGACCCCAGCAGGAAGCCAAGGGACAAAATCGAGATGTCCCACAGCATGCGGATCGCGCGGGCGCTCAGCCTGCTGGTGTGGGCCGCGATCAATTGCGGAATCGCGTCGTAAGGAGCGACGCCCAGATCCACCACCATGTAAAACGCGGCGGCAATCAGAAACGCCGCCATGCTGACTGCGAACAGTGCGATTCTGACCACTATGGACAGGCCCTCCGGCGGAATATGGGGGCTCATCAGCCACATGGTGAAGTCCGCCATATAGCCGACGCCCACCATATTGGCAACGGTGCCCACGCCGATGCGGGAGAGGTCCAGTCGGATGACCGGGAGGAACATCAGCAGGTTAAATACCAGCTGGCATGTTCCGAAGGAGATGCCCGTTTGGGAGGAGACTCCCAGCGTGAAGGTGGAACAAGGGTCCGTCCCAAACCCGACGGTCTTGAACACCGCCACGCAGATCCCGATTACGATCAAGCTGACGGTCAGAACCGCTGCCCTGCGCCCCATGCGGGGCCGTGTAAAATTCGCGGCAATGGCTTCCATGTTAAACGCCTCTCTTTTCGGTGAGAAATGACAACGGCTGAAATTATACCATCGGGGCGATAGACCGTCAATGAGAAAAATCACCGGCCTTGGGTCGGAGAAGGGAGGTGAAAACGCAGGGTGGCATTTTACGCCAGCGTGAGTTTTGGAAAAGACTCACTAGCCATGCTGCTGTTATTACTGGAAAAGAAAATGCCATTGGATGAAGTGATTTTCTACAACTCGGGAATGGAATTTCAGGCAATTTACGATATCCGGGATCGGATGAAACCGATCCTGGAGCAGAGGGGCGTCCGGTTCACAGAGGTGGAGCCGGACGTCCCTTTTTTATATAACATGCTGGAGAGGCCGGTTGACTCCAAAAAGAACGGTTTTCATCTGGGATACGGCTGGTGCGGCGGCCCCTGCCGCTGGGGAACCTCAATGAAAACCCGTACTCTAGACGGCGTGGCCTTGGATGCGGAGGTCCACTATGTAGGCATCGCCGCAGACGAGACGGAACGGCTGATGAAGCTGGAAGCGCCCAAGCGTTCACCTCTGGCCAATGCTGGAATGACAGAGGCGGACTGTTTGGCGTTCTGCTATGAACGGGGCTTTTTCTGGGAGGAAAACGGAGTCCGATTGTATGACATTTTGGATCGTGTTTCCTGTTGGTGCTGCAAAAATAAGAACCGCAGAGAACTGAAAAATATTTATCAGTTTTTGCCGCAGTATTGGGAACGGTTGAAGGAATTGCAGTCCCAGATTCCCATGCCCATGAAGCCTTTCAGCCGCAAGGGCGTTCCCTATGGCAACGTGTTTGATTTGGAACGAGTATTCGATCAGGAGATTGAGGCGGAGAAATCCGGTAGGCTTCACCAGAGTAAAAGGAGGCGCTGTGAGCAAAGCAGATAAAAAGGGACGGCATCACCTGCACATAGAACTGACCTCAGCACAGTACCGCCTGCTGGCGGAACAGGCCAAAGCCTGCGGCCTCAGCAAGCGGGCCTATCTCGTCCGCCTCATGGAGGGAACGCCGCTCCCGGTAAAGCCCTCCCAGGAGATCAAGGACCTGCGTTGGGAGATCCATAAAATTGGGGTAAACATCAATCAAATTGCCAGAAGCGTCAATGCCGGAATTGCCAGGGCGGAGGACGCTAAACGGGGACTGTACCTGCTGGATCAGGTCTATGAGCTGCTCTACGAGGCAGTCAAAAGGGAAGCGCTTGCCTCCAGCAGTCAAAAGGGATATAATGGTCAAAAAGTTCAGGGAGAGTGCTTGCAATGACGGCTGCGGAAATTGCTCGGAAGATGGTATCGTACTCCAATGGAAACCGGCATGACATCAACCATTTTATGAAGGTCTACGCCTTCGCCAAAACCATAGGCGAGTGCGAGGGACTGGACCGCCCTACGCAAACAATTCTGGAGATTGCCGCCATCGTCCACGATATCGCCTGTCCCCTCTGCCGGGAGAAATACGGAAACACTAATGGAAAGTATCAGGAGCAGGAAGGCCCCGCCCTGGTCAGGAGCTTCTTGGCAGATACTGGCCTCTCTCAAAACGCCGTGGACCGGATCGCCTGGCTGGTGGGCCATCATCACACCCTCCAGAGCATCGACGGCCTGGACTATCAAATTCTGATTGAGGCGGACTATCTTGTCAACGCCGACGAAAGCCAATACTCCAGAGAAAACGTGGAAAACACACTGGAGCGGGTTTTTCGGACCAGGACCGGAATCCATTTATTAAAATCTATGTATTTGGAGGGATGAGCAATGGGACGATTAAGCGAACTGCGGACCCACGTAAACTATGAATTGGAGATGATCCCCGATCCGAAGAGCCGGACCGGCGCTGTCGCCCATCTCTACGGCGTGTCCCTGGCCGCCACGATGCTGGCAAAAAAGCGGGGACTGGACCCGGAGCTTGCCTCCATGGCGGCGATGCTCCACGACCTCTGGGCCTACAAAAACGGCAGCTACGAGGATCACGCCCACCGGGGTGCGGCGCTGGCCAGGGAGATTCTGGAGGGCCTGGGCCTGACCTCGCCGGAGGAAACGGAAGCAATCTGCTCCGCCATTTACCACCACGACGATAAGCTGACAACGGACGGCCCCATGGAGGAACTGCTCAAGGACGCCGACGTGGTCCACCACTGCATGAACGACCTCTCCAAAGCCGTGAAGGAGAAGGAAAAGGCTAGATTTGAAAACCTGTGCAAAGAGTTCGGCATGGAATAACGGTTCGTCCGGGAGCCGCCTCACAAAGAGGCGGCTCTTATTTTCTGCGAAAGGAGGCGGCGCAAATCGCCGTCACAAAAATTCTCGCCCGGAAAGGGCCGCTGGCGGACGGTGTCGGCTACATCCTCAACGAAGAAAAAACGGACGCTCTCCTCACCGTCCACCTGAACTGCGATCCGGGCCGGGAGGTCCGTGAGATGCTGGATACCAAGCAGGCTTACGGGAAGAAGGACGGCGTCCAATATTACCATGTGATTCAATCTTTTAAGCCCGGCGAGGTTACGCCGGAGCTGGCGCTGGAGATTGCCACGGAATTTGCCAGGGAACACCTGCCGGGCTTTGAAACGGTGATTTCTGTTCATGTAGACAAAGAGCATATCCACGCCCACCTGATCTTTAATTCCGTCAACGCAGATACCGGCAGGAAATACCACAGCAACGCCCAGACCTATTACAAGCAGCTCCGTGCCGCCTCGGACCGTCTCTGCCGGGAGCATGGGCTGTCTGTCATTATAGAAGGAGATTCCTCCAAGGCCGTCAGCTATATCGAATGGCTGCGGCAGAGCAAGGGCCAGCCCACCTTCCGCTCCATGCTGGAGGTGGACCTGCGGACGGCCATCGAGGACGCCAACGACCTGGGCCACTTCTTCATGCTCATGGAGCACATGGGCTGGGAGATCAGCCATGGGAACCGCCTGGGCTTCCGCCTACGGGGTCAGGACCGATTTATGATCCCAGGCCGGAAAAATCCGCTGTTCACGGAGGACGGCATCCTCGCCGCTATCCAGAATAATCTCTCCGCAATTGAGGCCGGGCAGCGGTTGCCGTCTGCCTATCGTGTCCCCTACCGGCCCTACAAGAAGCACCCGAAGTACACGGGTTTTCTGGCGTTGTACGTCCATTACTTATACATTCTCGGCAAGATCGAAAAGCGGCAGTATCCGCCCCGCATGACGCCCCAGCTTCGAAAGGAGGTCATTCGCTTCGAGTGCTGCCGGGAGCAGTTCGCATTCCTCCGGGAAAATAACATCTCCACCCAGGAGGACATGACAGCGTTCCAGGCCCGAACAGAGGATACGCTGACCGGCCTCATGAAGCGGCGGACCATCCTCAACGTGCGGAAGAAAAAGCGCCGTGCTCTCTACGACGCCCTGGCCGATGTGGAGGCTCTGGCGGAAGCCAGGCGGCTCTATGACGAGGGTCTTTCCGGCATGGAGGCGGAGGCCGCTCGGTATACGGATGCGTCTGCCCTGCTGGACAGCTGCGGGATTCCCCGCGACCGGCTTGCGGCAGAGAAGGTGGAACTGTACCGCCAGCTGGCGGAGCTCAACCGCTCCATCCGGGCAGAGCGGAAGAAGCTGGCCCTATGTAAGGAGGTGATGGACCGGGCCCCGAAAATGAAGCAATCCATTGAAAAAATTGAGATGAAGGAGGTAAGCCACGATGAACATCGGAGGCGGTGAGGCCGCCGATCAGCTGGTACGCATGATGCTCTCGTTTGGAGAGGTCAGCGTCCGGCTGGGCGGCTCGGCCCTCAAAAACGTGCTGGCGCTGTCCATGGCGCTGGCAAAGAACAACAAGACCATTTCCGGGAAAATCAACCTGGGGAAGATGCTGCGGGAAACGCGGGATCTCCGCCAGTTCCCTATGTCCCCGGAGCAGTACAAGGAGTTTTCCAAGCTGGCGAAGAAGCAAAAAATCCTGTTCTCCGCTATCCACGACAAGGACGATAAAGGGAAGCTCATCGACGTGATCCTGCCGGTGACGGAGCTGGACCGGGCCAACATGATCTTTGAGCGGGTGGGCTATTTGGCCCCGGAACCCGTTGCGCTCCAGAGGGAACAGCAGTCCCCGCGTGAGGGGCGTGAAGGGCCTCAGAAGCAACGGGAGGAGAGGGCCAAGACCGTGGACCACCCGGAGCGGGAGGCCCCCCAGAAGGCCCCCAAGGGGCCGGAGCGGCCCCAGGAGAAAGGCCGTCAGGAGGAGGCCGCGTCAAAAAAAGATTCTCCGTCGCAACGCGCCTCGCCCGGTACCAGAAGCAGCTCCTCTTCACACAAAAAAGCCGCGGTTACGAGGACGACGAGTGACCGCCCCTCCGTGGAAGGGAGGCTGAAGGCGTGCCGGGCAGAGCTTGACCGAAAGCGGAAAGCTACGCCTGTTAAGAGCAAAACGAAGGCCCGTCCCAAAAGCAGATAGTAAGTTCCCTTTCGTTAAATTATATGATATGATAAGGACATCATAACAAAGGAGGCCAGCCCATGCGGAAAATTTTACTGGTCATTGACATGCAAAACGACTTCCTGGGCTATGATATTACTGTCTCCCGCGACCAGACTGTAAAAAAGAAGGCCAATGGAACGATGCAGCGCACAAACAGTTATGTTGTACGGCTGTTGGTTCCCCGTGAAAAATGGGTGGGAAAGCTGCTGGAATACCAGGCAATGAAAATCACTACCACAAGCAGCGGAAAAGAGCGATTCAAAGCACTTCACAGAGGAAAACTCAATAACAAAACGGACATCGATATATTATCTGCATACAATTCTGAAATCCGGGGGTTATATAACTTCTACTCCATAGCAAATGACGCCTGGAAAATTGGAAGATTTGCGAATGTAATGAAACACAGTATGCTCAAAACTTTCGCAATCAAATACCGCACAAATGTCAACCGGATTAAGGCCAGATTTATTAAAAATGGTCAGTTCACAGTTACCTACGAAACCAAGAGCGGCAAAAAAGAAGCTGTATATTATAACGGCGGATTTGAACGCAAAAAGGAACCCTCTTTATTTGCAGACATTAACATTCTTCCGGCTTACAAAAAGTATGAGAGGGCTAACTCGCTCAGAGACCGTATCAAACGGGGTGAATGTGAGCTATGCGGTAAGAAAACGGATAATATTGAACTGCATCAGGTCAAACGGCTGAAAGATTTGACAGGTGCAGAGCCGTGGGAAGCAGCAATGCTGAAGCGGCGGCGCAAAACCTTGGCGGTTTGTCCAGACTGCCACGCCATTATACATCCTAATGATTATCTCTGCAAGCAATAAGGCTTATGGAGAGCCGTATACATCGAGAGGTGTCTGTACGGTTCGGGAGGGAGTGGGCGTTTAGCCTGCTTACCTCATGCGCAAATTAAAGAACTTTACAAGGACAGTTGGGAGACAATTCCGGGCAATAGTGATACTATTTTGTACCTTGGAGGCAATGAAGCGTCAACGCATAAATATATTTCCGAGTCCCTCGGTAAAGCCACGATTGACACCCGGACCCATGGCCAGACCAAGGGGAAATCCGGCTCCTATTCCACTAATTTTCAGCAAAGCGGCCGTGAGCTTTTGACGCCGGATGAAGTGCGGATGCTTGACAACCGCTACGCTATCCTCTTCATCCGGGGCGCCAAGCCGGTCATGGACCTGAAGTACGAGCTGACCCAGCACCCCGCCATCCGCCACACTGTTGACGGAGGCGGGCCGCCCTACATCCACCACCAAAAGAAGCCCAAAAACTGGCTCCCAGGCAAACCGCTGTTTGACCTGGGAGCCGCTACTTTTGAACATGAAAAGGAGAATCCTGACTATGAAGAATCCCAAGACCCTCAAGCATTCCCTGACCAGAGAGCAGACAAAACTTGAACGCCGGGTCAAGCGGCTCTACGCCCTCGCCGCCTGCTTCCTGCTGGCTGTGACCGCCCTGGCCGTCCCCGCCCTCGCCGCCGACGATCCCCTGGCCGTCGTGCAAAAATTGTCTGATTTCATTTTCTCCCTCATCCGCGCCGTGGGCTTGATCCTGCTGGGCTACGGCATCCTCCAGGTGGGCCTGTCCTTCCAGTCCCACGACCCCTCTCAGCGCTCCAACGGCATCCTCACCATCGCGGGCGGCATTGTGATAACTTTTACAAAGGAAATTCTCACTTTAATCACCGGATAACAGTGGGAAGTGAGGAGATTCTATGACCTATGAAAACTTTTTAATCCGTGTCAAGGAACTGGCCCCCGGCTGTAAGCCGGAGGCCATTCCCTGGTGGCGGGACTTCGCTGTGGAGTGCGTGGACTCGGAGCAGTTCGTCCGGTTCAAACAGACCGCAAGCAAAACCGAAGCCGTGGAGAAGTGGCTGGATGTGATCTATTCGGGCCTCGAGGCCGTGCGGAAGGAGTGCGGACTGGAGACGGCTGCGGCTTTGGTAAACTTGGGCCTTGAACGGTGCTGTCTGTATCCCGGTGAGATGATGCAGGCGGCCCTCTGCCTGGAAAAGGGGGAAAACGGCAGGCAGATTTTTGAAAAAATTGAATCTGGGGAGATCGACTGTACCGACCTGTTCTCGCCGGTTTCCCGGAGAGACGCCGAGGGCCGACAGACCGTCCGGGAACGTTTGGCCGCTCTGAAAAAGCGAAACGGGCGAGGAAAGGATAAGGGGCGGTAATGGGCAGCGGCAATTGGATCGTCGACAATCTCAATTCCGCCCTGGGGACCTGGAACGGCAAGCTGGCGGAAATCTGGACCCTGCTCTCCACCGGGCCGGAGGAGTTCAAGGGCGGAGGCGTCTGGACGGTGATCGTGGGGATCAACGACGGCCTCAAGGCCATCGGCTACGCCCTGCTGGTGATTTTCTTCGTGATGGGCGTGGTGAAGACGTGTGGGAGCTTCACGGAGCTTCGGAAGCCCGAGCAAGTGCTGAAATGCTTCGTCCGCTTCGCCCTGGCCCAGGCAGCGGTGTCCCATGGCATGGAGCTGATGACGGCCCTCTTCACTGTGGGCCAGGGGATGGTGAACACCATCATGGGTGCCTCCGGTATGACGGGGCTCTCCGCCTCGGAGCTGCCGGACGAGATGGTCACCATCATCGAGGACGTGAGCTTCCTGGATAGCATCCCCTTGTGGGCAGTTACCCTGCTGGGGTCCCTGTTCATTTGGGTGCTGTCTCTGGTCATGATTTTGACCGTTTACAGTCGCTTTTTCAAGCTCTATATGGCCACCGCTATCGCGCCGATTCCCCTGGCCAGTTTCGCGGGACAGCCCTCCAGCAGCATCGGCATAGCCTTTCTGAAAAGCTACGCCGCCATCTGCCTGGAGGGATGTGTCATCGTTTTGGCCTGTGTGATTTTCTCCGCCTTCGCATCCGCGCCTCCGGCGCTGTCGGACCCCAGCCTCGCGGCGGCGACCATCGTGTGGAACTACGTGGGCGAGATTTTGTTCAACATGCTGGTGCTGGTGGGAGCCATCAAAATGAGCGACCGGCTCATCCGAGAACTGATGGGCCTGGGTTGACCGAGAACTGATGGGCCTGGGTTGACTCCGTTGACAGGGCAGCCTCCCGCCGGTATACTGTCTTTAACATCATTACAAACCATGTCAAAGGAGGACACCTGCATGAAGTTCGCACAGCTGCTGTTCAGTCCCACCGGAGGAACAAAAAAGGTGGCCGAGGCCATCACCGGGGCCTGGGAAGCCGAGGTGGAAACGCTGGACCTGACGGACCCGGCGGTCCCTTCCGCCGTCTTTCAGACGGAGGATCTGGTGCTGATCGCCGTCCCGTCTTATGGTGGACGGGTTCCCCCTCTGGCGCTCCAGAGACTGGAGCAGATACAGGGGGGCGGGGCCTCCTGCGTTCTGGCCTGCGTCTACGGAAACCGGGCTTACGAGGATACGCTAATAGAGATGCGGGATTGCACGGAGAGCCGCGGCTTTCATGTCACAGCCGCCGTTGCCGCCGTGGCGGAGCACTCCATCCTGCACCAATACGCAGCCGGACGGCCTGACTGGCAGGACATGGAGGAGTTGGAAAAGTTCTCCCTCGCCGTCCTGGAAAAACACCGCCAAGGCAAACGGGAGCTTGACGCTGCTCTTCCGGGGAACCGGCCTTATAAAAAGGCAGGAGGAAGCAGGCTGGTGCCGAAAGCCGGAAGCGGCTGTATCGGCTGCGGCCTGTGCGCGAAGCAATGCCCGGCTCAGGCGATTTCACCGGAGGATCTTCGGAAAACGGACAACGGAAAGTGCATCTCCTGTATGCGCTGCGTTGTCCGCTGTCCCCAAGGGGCCAGGAATGTCAACGGGGCGTTGGTGTCCGCGGCAGGTCTGGCGCTGAAAAAGGCGTGTTCTGTTCGCAAGGAATGTGAACTGTTTATCTAAATAAAAGCGGCGGGCAGATTGGCCTGTTCGCCGCTTTTATAGGCCGTTGGTACTGACAATAGATTCCCCCGTCAGTCTGGCTTGACGGACACGATCCGCCAGTAGTTTCGCCGCGGCCATGTTCTCCAGAGACTCGCTCACAATAACAACGAACTTCCGGGCCAGAGTAACTACCCAGGACAGGGCTACGATACCCACCATGGCAAACAGGATGCCATCCGCCAGGGCGGCGTGGGCCTGATACCAGCCGTGGAACACGGTCAGCATCAGAATGCTGTAGACCAACGGGATGCCCAGCCGGAGTTTCAGCGCCAGCCGAAGCAGAAGCGGCAGCAGAGCAAACCCAATCCCCAATATCATAAGCACCATGTCACAAGCCCCCTTCGTTAGTTTGTGGCATCTTACCATAGGCGGATGGGCCTTGCAAGGGTCTGTCCGCCGATTCTTTTTGCTTGAACGCAGAGGCTGATTCATATATAATGGTAACGATTCAATCGGCAGAATGGAGGATATAGCGCATGAGCATTTTAGTTCATTTATACTACACAGGAAAAAACGGCAGTGCCCGCAAATTCGCGGAGGAAATGGAATCCAGCGGAACAGCCGGGCTGATTCGAGAAGAAGCCGGGAATGAGGGGTATAATTATTTCTTCCCTTACAATGCTCCCGAAACCGTTCTGCTGATCGACAGATGGAAGGATCAGGCGTCCTTGGACCTGCACCATGCGTCCCCGATGATGGGAACAATCGCAAGGCTGCGGGAAAAATACGACCTGCATATGCGGGTGGAGCGGTACGTCTCAGATGACGGCGGCATTCCATCCTCTGACAAGAAATTCATCAAAGAGTAATTTTATTTTTCGGGTAGCTGCTGAAGAGCGGCTGCCCTTTTTCACTTTCAGGAGGTGATACCCATAGAAGTACGCATCAACAAAGAAGTCCGGGACTACCAGGAGAGCTTGTTCTTCGGGCTGTCCCTGCGCCAGCTCCTGTTCGCCCTGCTGGCCGTGATCGTGGCCGTGGCTGTTTACTTCGGCCTTCGGAACACAGTAGGCAGCGGAGAGATCGGCTGGATCTGCGTCCTGGCGGCGTTCCCCTTCGCCCTCGGCGGCTTTTTCACCTACAACGGCATGACCCTGGAACGCTTCATCCTCGCTTTTATCCGCTCGGAATTTCTCTATCCCAAACGGCTTGTTTTCAAATCGGAAAACCTCTGCGCAAAGGCCCTCGAAAATTCTACCATCAAGGAGGCTTTACGGCTTGATTAAAACCTTACAAAACACCCTGAAGCAGGACAAGGAGGGATTCATTCTTCCCAAGTCTGTGCAGGACGCCATTCCTATCCGCCGCCTCTGGCCGGATGGGATTTTTCAGTTCGGGAGCAAATTCTCCAAGACCATTCGTTTCACGGACATCAACTACGCAATCGCTTCCAAGGAGGATAAGACCTCCATGTTTCTGGGCTATTCGGAACTGCTCAACGCCCTGGATACCGGCTCCACCACCAAGATCACCATCAACAACAAACGGCTGAACCGCCAAAACTTTGAACAGGAAATTTTGATTCCTCGCCAGGATGACTACCTGGACGGCTACCGGGCGGAGTACAATTCCATGCTCATGGATAAGGTGACAGACAGCTCTAACAACGTTATTCAGGAGCGCTATGTCACACTCTCTGTTCACCGGAAGAACATCGAGGAGGCCCGCGCCTTCTTCGACCGGGTGACGGCGGACGTGACCACCCGCCTGAGCCACCTGGACGCTCACAGTGAGGAGCTGGACGCTGTGGAGCGGCTGCGGGTCCTCCATGATTTCTACCGCACTGGCGAGGAAACCGAGTACCATTTGGACCTTCATGACCTGATGGGCAAAGGCCACAGCTTCAAAGACTCCATCTGCCCGGACAGCCTGGAATTCAAGAAAGACCACTTCATCATGGGGGATAAGTTCGGGCGGGTACTGTTCCTGAAAGAGTACGCCAGCTACATCAAGGATTCCATGATCAATGAGCTGACAGCACTGAACCGCACCATGATGCTGTCCATCGACGTAATCCCTGTGCCCACCGACGAAGCTGTCCGGGAGATGCAGAACCGGCTCCTCGGCGTCGAAACCAACGTCACCAACTGGCAGCGGCGGCAGAATAACAACAATAATTTTTCTGCTGTGGTCCCCTACGACCTGGAGCAGCAGCGGAAGGAAACCCGTGAGATGCTGGACGATCTCACCACCCGTGACCAGCGGATGATGTTTGCTGTGGTGACGCTGGTGCATCTGGCGGACTCCAAAGAAGAACTGGACAGCGACACGGAAACCCTCCAGTCTGCCGCCCGCAAGCACCTCTGCCAGCTTGCCACGCTGAACTGGCAGCAGGCCGACGGTCTCACCACCGCCCTTCCCCTGGGCCTGCGGCGGATCGACGCCCTGCGGACGCTGACCACTGAAGCCCTGGCCGTCCTCATGCCCTTCAAGGCCCAGGAAATCCGGGACCAGGGCGGCGTTTACTATGGGCAGAACGTGATCTCAAAGAACCTTATCGTCGCCAACCGGAAGGAGCTGCTGAACGGAAATGGCTTCATTCTGGGCGTCTCCGGCTCCGGCAAATCCTTCACCGCAAAGGAGGAAATCACTGGCGTGGCCCTCTCCACGGAGGACGACATTATTGTAATCGATCCCGAGTCCGAATACGGGCCGTTGATCGAGGGCCTGGGCGGCGAGGTAATCAGCATCTCTGCCAGCTCCCGGAACCACATCAACGCCATGGATATGGAGCAGGGCTACGGCGACGGGGAAAACCCCGTGGTGCTGAAGTCCGAATTCCTGCTGTCCCTCTGCGAACAGCTTGTCGGCTCCGGAAAGCTCTCCGCAAAGGAAAAATCCATCATTGACCGCTGTACCGCCGGAGTGTATCACGACTACATCCGAAGCGGCTACCGGGGCGCGGCCCCTACCCTCCAGGTCTTCCATGCAGAGCTGCTCCGGCAAACGGAACCGGAGGCCCGTGACGTGGCACTGGCAATCGAGCTGTTCACCGAGGGCAGCCTCAACACCTTTGCCAAGCCCTCCAATGTGGACACCAATTCCCGGATTCTCTGTTACGACATCCGGGACCTGGGGAAACAGCTTCTGCCCGTTGGCATGCTGGTGGTGCTGGACAGTGTGTTCAACCGGGTCATCCGAAACCGCCAGCTTGGGCGGAACACTTGGGTCTACGTCGACGAGATATACCTCCTTTTCCAGCACGAATACAGCGCAAACTTCCTCTTTACCCTCTGGAAGCGGGTCCGAAAGTACGGGGCCTGCTGTACCGGGATCACGCAGAACCTGGACGATCTGCTCCAGTCTCACACCGCTCGGACGATGCTGGCCAACAGCGAATTCCTGGTCATGCTGAATCAGGCGGCGACAGATCGGGCGGAGCTGGCCCAACTTTTGAATATTTCGGATAACCAGCTGAGTTACATCACCAACGTGGACTCGGGCCGGGGCCTCATCAAATGCGGCAGCACCATTGTGCCGTTTATGAACAGCTTCCCCAAAAATACCCGGCTGTACAAATTGATGTCCACCAAGTTTATGGAGCAGTTGGATGCAACATAGTTTCGCAGAAAAAAGGGCCGCAGGCGCGGCCCTTTTTCTCGTCCGGGAGGTGAGAGAAAATCGATAAAATCAAAGAGAAAAAGCCCAGCAAAAAGGGTTTGAAGGAGCGGGCGGCGTCCGCCCCCAAGCAGCTTTTGCGCCGTGGGCTGGACGATGGGACGGAGCGCCTCCGTGGCCAGTTCCGAGAGGCCAGCCAGCGAGGCCAGAGGGATGATTATGGCGGCGACCAGATCGAGGACGCCGCCTGGGACGGGACTCGCCGGGCAGAACGTGAAGCAGAAAAGCTGCTGAAAAAGATGAGGTTCAGCAGAGGCCGGGCAGCAAAGCCTGTTCCTGACGCCGATTTTCCGGAGACTGAACGACCGCCGGATATGCCCGCTCCGGCGGACCTGCCCAAGCCGGAACGTAACACAGACCACGTGCGGATCAAGACCAGGGAAGCGGCTGTGCGGAGAGCAGATGGCCCGCTGAGGACCTCTGACGGACGGCAGCCTCCCTCCCATTCTTTTTCTGAACAAATAACCCATGCGCGTACAGAACCGCCGCAAATCAAAACACGGGAATATGCCCGGCAGGGTGCTTTCATACATAGGGATACGGCTTTGACGCCTGTGGAATCCCCTGCCGCCCAAAGCGCCCCACACTCCAAAATCTTGGAGATCCGCCAAATTTTCCGGCGCAGGGAGTCTCCCGCACCCGGCCTGCGCCAGGAGGCTCCCGCTTCACAGACAAGGGGAGCACAAATGCCTTCTTCGCCGCAGAGCGTAGCTGGGGGAAGCAGACTTGGCCAGCGGGACCCGGATATTAAAACAAAGGGCGCTTATCTTCATCAGCAGACAACCGTCCCTGCCGAACCGTCCGCACAGGATCATATCCAAGGCGGACGAAGGTTTGTTCGGGAACAGGGACGTAAGGAGGCGGTGCGGCGGACAGAGGCTCGGCGGACCAAGATGAAAGCCGCTTCCGAGCCCCAGGCCAGCGGCAAAAAGGGTACTCTCCATGGCAATACCACAGGGGGCTCCCTTCAACCGTCGCCGCCTGACATTCAAGCGTCCGCTCCGCCGCTCCAAGGCCGGGATATTTCCAGCTTTGCCACTCCCAGGGCGGAGAAGCCTGTCACGAGGGCGGCGAAAGGGGTAGCTTCCAAAGAGAAAGAAGCCGTTAAGGCGTCCAGGGCCGGGATCAAAAACTCCCGGCAGGCGGTGAAGGCGGCGGATCATTCCGCCAAGGCGGTACGGAAGTCTGCCCAGGCCGCGGCCAAGGCCCCCCAGCGGGCCGTGAAGGCCGCTCGCGCCACGGCAAAAGCCGGAGCGGCCACCGCCAAGGAGGCGGCGAAAGCCAGCCTTGCGGCCATCAAAGCGGTCATCGCGGCGGCCCAGGAGCTGATCGCCGCCCTCGCCGCCGGGGGCTGGGCCGTGGTGGCGGTGGTGCTGGTGCTTTGCATGGTGGGGCTTCTGATCGCCTCGCCTTTCGGGCTGTTCTTCTCCGGCGCGGAGGGGAATGGAAGCGGCGTCCCCCAGGCGGTGGCCCAGCTCAACGGAGAGTTTACCGCCCGAATCGAGCAGATCAAAGAGGAAACGCCCCACGACGTTCTCGACCTGGACAATGAAGCAATCGCCGCCGTGCTGGACAACTGGCGCAATGTCCTGGCGGTCTACGCTGTGCGGGCTTCGACGGACGGCAGTTCCCCCAGCGGTCTGGACGGGCTGACGGCGGAAAATCTCGCTCTCCTGCGGGAGATTTTCTGGGACATGAATCAGATATCCAGCTTCACGGAAACCGTGCCAAAAGGGGAAGATGAGACGGAAATCATTCTTCACATCACCGCCGTCGCAAAAACGCCACAGGAGATGGCAACAGAATATGGTTTCACTGACGGGCAGAAAGAGCTGCTGGAGGAATTGCTGAAACCGGAGTACCAGGAGTTGTTCCAAACCTTGATTGGCAGCAGTCAGGACCTCACACTTTCCATTAAGCAGGTGCAGGAAATTCTGGACCGACTGCCGGAGGAGCTCAGCGAGGAGCGGCGGCAGGTGATCCTGATGGCCTATCAGCTTCTTGGAAAAGTGAACTATTTTTGGGGCGGAAAGAGCCTCGTTTTGGGCTGGGATTCCCGTTGGGGAACCCCAAAAGAGGTCTGGGCCGCTGGAAGCCCCAGCACCGGAACCGTGCGGCCTTACGGGCTGGACTGCTCCGGGTTCGTCGATTGGGTCTTCTATAATATCTCTGGTGGGTCCTACATCATAGGCCACGGCGGCGGGGCGCACATGCAGCACACCTACTGCACCCCTATCACCTGGGATGAGGCTATCCCCGGCGATCTGGTTTTCTACCCAGAGGACACCCACGTGGGCATCGTTTGCGGCTTTGACAGCGGGGGAAATATCCAGATCATCCACTGTGCCAGCGGAGCCAACAACGTGGTGGTGACCGGGAAAAGCGGCTTTACCACCATCGCAAGACCAAACTACTACTCGTCATAAAACCATCAGGCCCCGGCGACAACTGTCGCCGGGGCCTTTTTACATTTTGGAGGTATGCTATGCAGTTCAATCTGGATTACTTTTACGGAACTGAGGCGGCGGAGTTCCGCTTCTATCGGGTCCCCAAGGCCCTCTTTGACGGAGAGCTTTCCCTGGAGGCCGCGACACTCTACAGCCTGATGCTGGACCGGGTGGGGCTGTCCGTCAAAAACGGCTGGCTGGACAGCCTGGGCCGGGTATTCATCTATTTCGTCCAGAAGGATGTGCAGAAGTTCCTCCGTTGCGGGCACAACCGGGCCACCGCTTTCATGCGGGAACTGGAGCGCTTCGGGCTCATCGAACGCAAGCGCCAGGGCCTGGGGAAGCCCGCCATGATCTATGTCAAGAATTTCTCCAGCTGTGAGAACGGTGCTCTTGAAAATGAAGGAAATGAGATTGAGGAGAAGATCCCTACTGTTCAGCAGGAAGATGCCTCCAATCAGGCTCTTTTTTCTGCGCCGGAGGAGGCAGTCAAGACTGCCCGGACCAGGCAGTCCAGAGTGCCCGCGGAAGGTAGTCTGGATTGCCCGAATCGGGCGACAAATGATACTAAGAAGAAAGAAACTAAGATGAGTGAAACCAATCGTATCCTCCCCCAGCCCCCTCGCACTGACCGGGAGAGTTCTCGGTATGGCCGGAATTTGATGGATGAGATGCAGTGGGTTCGGGAAGAAATCCGGGAGAACATTGACTACGAGGGTTTGGTATGGGATTACCCTTGCGACAGTGGAATCTTCGACGGCTATGTGGAGCTGATGACGGAGGCTTGCTGCGCTGTAAGAAAAACTATACGGATATGCGGGCAGGATATTCCAACAGCGGTGGTCAGAAGTCGTTTTCTCAAACTGGATCGGGAGCACATTCTTTACGTTCGTGACTGCCTTTGCACCACTACCTCCACCATTAGAAATATCAAGGCTTACGCCCTTGCCGCCCTTTACAATGCACCATTGACAAAAGAGCAATATTATACCTCTCTGGCTAGTAGGGATACGGCAAGAAAAATTTGACACTTACCCGGTGGCAGAGTCTTTTGACCTGCCACCTTCTTTTGATTTGATGTATAACTCAAATTGCCGCACCTGCTTCTAAAGTAGGTGCGGCAATTTTTTATGTTTATCTCGACTGCTAATTTAACTCCTTGGCTCCAGACGTTTTGCGGCTCAGCAACACCATAACAAGTTATTCTCGATAGTTTTCTATGACTGCTTCCAACGACTCAATTTGTCTTTGTGTCAGCCCCGTTACATCCAGGCAACAATCCTTTTCCCTGCTGACTCCTAGCAAATAGTCAGTGGTCACCCCCAGAGAGCGAGATAAGGCAATCAATCTTGGCAGGGAAGGAAGTCGGTCACCTGTTTCGTATAGTGCAACTGTAGAACTGTTTACACCTATTCTTTTCGCTAATTGCGCTTGGGAAAGGTTTCGCTCGTTTCGCAAATCACGCAGTTTATCACCCAAAGGAATCATTTTACTCATCACCCTACGTAAAAATAGCACACAATCCAGTTTCTTCTGGCGAGTAAAATCACTTTCTAATAGAAAGTCTATTGGTCAAATATCAAAAATTACTTACTATGTGCATTACGAAAACAGGCAATTACTGAGCGAAGCGACTCAATTTCAGCAGAAGAAAGGCCAGAAATGTCAATCTGTTCCTGAAAACCAGAATCTATCCCCAGCAGGTAGTCCGTTGAAACTCCTAACACACGAGATATGTCTATTAAAGTCTGAAGCGAAGGAAACCGCCGTTCCATTTCATAGTTCGCAATTTGCGAGGCAGAGACACCTAGACGTGTTGAAAGTTGGGCTTGAGACAGGCCCTTTTCACTTCTTAGCTTTTGAAGCCGCTCTCCAAACGGAATCATGCTATCACCTCATACCGTATATACTACACGAAAAATACTTGCTACAGGCAAGTATTTTTATTGACTTTAGGCAAGCGTTATGCTAGACTATCAGCAAGCGCCAGATGTTTTCCTCAGAATGAAGTTACAAAATTCAAAACTGAGTTTTTGTTGGCGGGTGTTTTGTAGCGGTTCAATTAGAATTAGTCTGTTGCTTTGTAGAGGAGCCAACGAGTAGCGCCGAATCCATTCAGGCGCAAGCCTGTGGAGAATTTAAGGACCCAAAATTTAAGGAGGTAACAGGAAATGACAAATCGCGAGTACATCGAAGCAATGGTCAAAAAGGCGAAAGCCGCTGTTGATCAGGTGGAGAACTATGATCAGGCCCAGACGGACCTGATGTGCAAGGTCGCGGCCAAGGTCTGCTGGGACAACGCAAAGCTGTTGGGGACCACCGCCTATGAGGAAACCGGGATGGGAATCCTCCCCTCCAAGATCAATAAAAACCGCATCCCGGCTGTTACCTACGAGTGGATGAAGGGCAAGCCCTCCGTGGGCGTGCTGGAAGAGGATCACGTCAACAACATCATCACGATTGCCAAGCCCATGGGCGTGGTAGCGGGTATCACGCCCTCCACCAACCCCACCAGCACAGCGGGCTTCTATTCTGTGATCTGCCTCAAATGCCGCAACGCTATCATTTTGGCTCCACACCCCCGTGCCAGGAAGGCCACGAATCTGGTGGCAGACCTGATCCGTGCGGAGCTGAGGAAGATCGGAGCGCCGGAGAATTTGGTGCAGTGCCTTGGAACGGAGAACGAGCCGGACATCGAGCTTACCAATGAATTGACCTCCGTCTTAATGGAGGAGAGCGACATGATCATCGCTACCGGCGGCGCGGGCATGGTGAAGGCCGCCTATTCCTCCGGCACTCCCTG
>JBCLRG010000025.1:0-39576 GCA_041223955.1 Oscillospiraceae bacterium 38-13
AGATTTGGCCCCTTTTGTGGCGAGGATTGGTATCCTTTCAGTGGCGGATATTGGTACACTTTATCTTACTATTTACACACTGGCGCTGACATGTCATGCGGCTGTTTTTGTGAAATGAAAACCACCAGCTAGGCCGATGGAGACAGCCCGCAAAAAAGATTTATCTTCAAACTATGAAAGAAGGGAATGGGCAAGCCAATACGCTGGTAATTGAGTAGCAATCATTGCGCGAGAAGCGATTGAAAGATGCTAATCCAGGGTGTTCTTACAGTATGACAAGTTTTCTGCCGTAGTCATAGGTAGGCTATACTATCTGGCAAATGAGCAAATTTATATTAACAGGTAAGCCTAGAGGCGAAAACATCACCGGGTTGACATATTTCGTGAATTATTAAATCGCATATTCTTGCGTTAGCTTGAGGACAAAAAATACAATGCGGACCCAATAATACGATAAACACCCAGAATAAAAAAATAGGTTACACATGGTCTCTCGATCTTGTGCAACCTATTTTTATGGTCTGTATCCACCACTAGAGAGAGCTTTCGAAAACCGATTTTTCAGAAGGCTTCCCTTTATTTATGTTAGGGGCAAAGTGCGTGCCAGAACTGGCCTTCGCATTCAGCGCAAAAAGTCCGTTGCGTCTGCAACACCAGTTTCAACTCCCAGCGCTGTTAGCTCTGAAATCAAATCCTCCGGCAAAAGAAGACCTTCCTCAGCGGCTTTCCGGCGGCTGATCTGCTCAATTTCGCCGGGGAAGTAAACGTGCTGTCCTTCCACTGGAGGAATGGAATGAAGATACTCCACAAAGCGGTCCATATCCGCCTTAAACTGTTCCAGATCCCGGAACGCGTCAATTTTAATTACCATAAAGCAGTGGCTGACTAAATTCGGCTTTTCAACGTCCTGATACATATCGTTGATCTCCCTGCCAAATGCTCCGCCCGCCAGAAGAGCGCTCATAATTTCAATCATTACCGCGATGCCGTAGCCTTTGTGGGCTGCAAAGGGGACCAAAAATGCCGCCGCATCCGGGTCGTTGGTCGGCAAGCCCTTTTCGTCCACAGCCCAGCCATCCGGCAGACGCAGATGCTTCAGACGGTAGTCAAACAGCTTCCCCTGGGCAACCATGCTGGTTGCAATATCTAAGCAGACATTTCCATAAGACGCTGTTGGCACTGTTACGCAAAGTGGATTTGTTCCAAGGGCTACGTCCCGTCCTCCCGGAGGTGCCATCAACGGCGCGGTATTTGAGCAGCAAAAAGCAATCATGTCGTCTCGGGCCATCAAATCTGTCCAGGCAGCAGCGGCGCCGTAATGATTGCTGTTTTTTGCAGCAACACAGGAGACCCCGCACTCCTCTGCCTTTTTCCGGGCAATCAAAGAAGCCTTGTGCGCAATCAGCATCCCTAGTGCATTGTCTCCGTCAATCAGCGCCGTGGTGCTGGTTTCCGAAAGCACACGGATTTTTGGCGTGGTATTGGCTCCGCCCTTTTGAATACGCTCCACATAAGCTTTTGTACGCAAAACACCGTGTGATGCGCGGCCTGTCAAGTTCGCGTCCACCAGTGCCCCGGCAATAATGGACGCGTCATCCTGAGAAAGGCCGCTGCCCAGAAAGATTTTTGTAATAAGATCAGTCAGCTTTTTGTCATTCACTTTTACCATACTGTCATCCCTTTCACTGCCTTTTGCAGACAGTCTTTTCACGGAGCCCGTTCAGCGGGCCAAATAGCCGCCGTCAATGGGCATAACCAGTCCGTTGCAGTAAGAACCGGCCTCAGAGCAGAGCATCAGCACAGGACCCACCAAATCATCCGGAGTGCCCCACCGTCCCACCGCAATCCGGCTCAGGATTTCCTGAAAACGTTTGGGGTCTTGAAGAAGAGGCAGGGTTTGGTCTGTTTCGATGTATCCAGGGGCAATGGCGTTCACCCGGATGCCTCTGCCGCCCCACTCGTTGGCAAAAGCCTTGGTTACCTGGGAAATGCCTCCCTTGGATGCCACATAGGCTGCCATTTGGGGTCCAGCGACAAAGCTGTTCATGGAGGCCAGATTGACAATCCTGCCATAGCCGTTCTCCAACATGTATTTTCCAACGAGCTGAGAGCAATAGACCGTACCGGTCAGGTTGGTGGCAATTACCTCGTCCCACATCTCCAGGGGGAAGTTTTCCAGCCAGTAGCGGCGGTTAATTCCTGCCGCATTGATCAGAATATCGATTCTGCCACCCAGTTTTCCTGCCGCTTCCGAAACGGCCCGGTCCAAAGACGTCCGGTCTGCAACATCGCACTGTACCGCGTAGACGGCAGGACCGTCACCTTGCATGTCCTTGACCATTTCTTCTGCGCAAGTGCTGTTATAAAAGATAACCACCTCCGCTCCTGCGTCGTGCAGTCCTTGGGCCAGGCGTTTTCCAATACCCCTGCTGCCACCGGTGACTAGGGCTTTTTTGCCGCTCAAATCAAATAAATCGGTCATGAGCTGCTCCTTTCTAAAACATCCACATTTTCCATCACAAGCTAAGCCGCTAGGCTGGGCAAAAACAGGGATATCTGCGGGAATATCATCAGCAGGATAGTTACCGCCAGGAGGATACCCAAAACCATAAACACATCCGGTATGGTCTCCTCGATTCGGATTTTCAGAATCTTGGACGCAGTAAACAGGCATACCGCCAAAGGCGGCGTCACTCCGCCGATGCAGATGCAGAACATCAGTACAAGTCCATAGGCGATGGGATTTACCCCTATAGCGGAGACGATGGGAAGGAAAATTGGAGTTGTGAGGATGATGATTGTAAAAGATTCCATAAATGTCCCCAAAATAATGAGGATCAATACGACAGCCGCATAGATTAAAATGGGGGAATGAACGGCGGAGAAGACCGCGTTGGACACTTTAGTGGTGACATTCTCCAGAGTCAGCACCCATCCGAAGGGAGTAGATGCAGCAATGATAAACAGAATCGACGCACTAGTTCGGGCACTATCCACCAGGGTGTGGTAAAAGTCAGCCCAGCTCATTTCCCGATAAACGAATTTTGCCAAAAGGAACGCGTATACTACTGCGACGGCGGCACTCTCCGTAGCGGTACAGACGCCACTTAAGGTCCCGCCCAAAATAATCACCGGCATCAGCAGGGGCAGGAACGCATCCGCTGTGATATAGAGAGCCTCCTTCACGCTGGCTACCTGGACAGCAGACTGCTTGTAGTTCCGCTTCTTGGCAATCACTACGCTCAGAACGGCCAACATAAGCTCCGCCAGAATACCGGGGATAAAGCCCGCCAGAAACATGTCGCCAATGGAACAGCTTGCATTTTGGGAATAGACAACCATACACACGCTGGGCGGAATTACCAGCCCCAGTGTTCCGGAGGCTGCCAGCAGAGAAGCCACAAAGCTCTTGTCATAGCCCTGCCGCGCCATTTCAGGGCCGACAATCGCGCCGATAGACGCGGTGGTAGCAACGCCGGATCCGGAGATTGCGCCGAAGAAACCACAGCCTAAGCATCCCGCCGCACCAAGCCCACCCGGCATTTTTCCTAACAGCATGTTTGCAAAACGCATTAGCCGCGGTGTAGAGCCATAGACCATAATTGCGCCGGAGAGTACGAACAGGGGCAGTGCCAAATAGGAAAACGAGTTAATTCCATCTACCATCTTCTGTACCACGCTGAATACCGGCGTTCCAGTGCTGAAAACCAGAAAGCAGGTGGCGCTGATGCCAATGGAAAAGCCTACGGGAACGGCCAGCAGCATACAGAGGACAAACACGATAAACATCAATCCAATCATTGGCCGTCCTCTCCTTTCCCGCTTGGCTCGTTCTCTCGGATTTTCTCATAAATCAGCACGCAGAAGTAGGGAATCATTAAAATTCCGCTGACCAGAATACAGCTGTAGACAAGGAACATTGGAATGTTTGCCCCAGCGGTGCGGAACTGTCCGTTGATCCGCAGCAGTTCGATGGAGTGGTACCCCAGCAGGGCCATGAACGCGAAGCAGACAGCATAGTCAAACACCTCGATCCACTTTCGAATCCGGTGGGGAAACAGGTTGATAAATACTTCGATCCGCGTATGTTCCCCATTTTTTAGGCAGAGTACCGAGGCGAGGAACGTAATCCAGACAACCGAGTAAATTGCAACCTCCTCCCCCCAGCGAAAAACAGATCCAAATACATATCTTCGGATTACCTGGGTGAACGTGATCCCAGCGCAGACGACCATGAGTACGGCCACAATGACGCTGATAACCTGGGTCAGGCGGTCCAGTTTTTTCACAGATTCAACCTCCCTATTACAATCAAATATGGGAGGTCCACTTCGCAAACAGTCCGAGGACCTCCCATATTGACGCACCGTCTTTGGGGAGACGGCACTGATGTCAAGGAATGTTCGCCGGCTTAAAATCAAGATTTCTGCGCGGCCCTTACCAGATCTACCAACTCAGAACCATATTCGGACTCAAAATAGTCCCAAACAGGCTGGCAGGCTTCGCGGAACGCTTCCACATCAATTTCATTGACTTCCATACCGTTGTCCTTGCAGGTCTGGAGATAGTCGGCATCCATGGATTCGGTGAGGTCCCGGGTGACCAGCTTAGCCTCCTCGGCGCAGTCGTAAACGATCTGCTGCTGTTCCTGCGTCAGGCTGTTCCAGCATTTATCGGAGAAGACGAAAACGGAGGTGCTGTAAATGTGGCTGGAGAGGGAGAGGTATTTCTGCACCTCATAAAAGCAGGAGGAGACAATGTTGGAAAGGGGATTTTCCTGCCCATCCACCGTCTTCTGCTGAAGGGCGGAATACAGCTCGGAAAAGGCAATGACAATGGCGGAGGAGCCGAACTCCTCGAACATCATCAGGCGCAGCGGGTTGTCGGCGGTCCGGAATTTCAGGCCAGCGCAGTCAGAAGGCACGGAGATGGGACGGGTGTTGTTTGTGAAATGGCGGAAGCCGTTTTCCCAGAAATTCACCACATGGCCGCCGCAGGGGTCCAGAATGTTTTCCTTCATGTAACTGCCGAATTCGCCGTCCCAGGCTCCCCGGGCCTCTTCATAATCAGAAAACATGAAGGGGAGATTTTCAATCATGGCACGCTTGTCATAGCCCTGCCAAATGTCAGCTCCCATAATCATAGCCGCATCCAGGGAACCGGAGATAACCTGCTGAAGATTGGACGTATCATTTCCCAGAACGCCGCTGTCGTAAATGTCACAGGTCATAGCGCCGCCGGTCTTTTCCTCCAGAAGTTCTTTAAATTTCTCAAGTCCTTTCTGCGTGGGATGGGTAATGGCGTTTTGATGGGAAATTTTAATGACAATTTGTTCGGCGGGTTTGGGATCGGGACTTTGGGTTCCAGAAGAACTTCCAGAATTCTGACTTTCGTTGGAAGCTGTGCCGGGCTGGGTTCCGCCGCAGCCGGCAAGGGCCGCTGTAATAAGCGCCATGCAAAGAAGCAAACTCCAAAAACGTTTCATAGTCGCAAATCCTTTCTTTTCATAATAAATGTTATTGGAACGCATCAATCGATACCACTATTCTGCTCCAAACATCCCCCCTTCCGAGACCGGCGGCCTGCCGTCCGTTTGAACGCGGCTACCGCATCGCAATCGTGACTTCCGTTTCTGCCGCCAGCTCTCCGTGGGTGTAAACGGCGCAGCGGCAAGCGGCAATAGCTTTCTCGGCCCGTTCCTGTAGCAACTCCGCGTGGATTTCCAGCGTGTCACCAGGGAGGATTTTCTTGCGGAACTTCACATGGTCTACCCCCAGAAACAGCGGAATCTTTCCGGCATAACTGGGCTTGGACATCAGCACCAGGTCTGTGGCTTGGGCGGTGGCCTCAACCGTATAGACACCGGGTAACACAGGCTCTCCGGGGAAATGCCCCTGGAAAATTTCCCGGTCAGGGTCCACCCAAAAGGAAGCTATGACCCGCTCGCCGGGGTAGAGCTCCTGCACCTCATCAATGAGCAGCATGGGGTCACGGTGGGGAATGACATCCATAACCTGCTGGTGGTTCAGCTTTACTGCCTGCATGCGGTATCCTCCTTAATTCTGCCCGTTCAGGCGGCGTTTATAACTTTCTAATCGGTCAGCGGCATCTTGGATCCCCTTTGCGTACAGGTGCTCTGCTCTCTGGGGGAAGGACTCCAGCAAAGAGGCGTAGCGCCGTTCGGACCGCAGGTACTCCCGCAGGTCGCCGGTGGGATCCTTAGAGTCCAGCTGGAAGGGATTTTCACCTGCGTCCCTACGGCGCGGGTCAAAACGGTATAGATTCCAATAGCCGCACTCTACAGCCCGCTTCTGCTCCAACTGACTATTTCCCATGCCACCCTGGATCCCGTGTTCCAGGCAGGGGCAGTAGGCAATAACGATAGAGGGACCGGGATAGGATTCCGCTTCCCGGATAGCCCGCAGGGTCTGCGCGGGGTCCGCGCCCATGGACACCTGGGCAACGTAAATATAACCATAGCTCATCAGGATGGAGCCCAGGTCCTTTTTCTTGACCTCTTTTCCCCCAGCGGCAAACTTGGCAATAGCTCCGGTAGGCGTGGCTTTGGAGGACTGTCCGCCTGTATTGGAATAGACCTCCGTATCCATAACCAGCATATTGATGTCCCGGTTTTGAGCCAGTACGTGGTCAATGCCGCCGAAGCCGATGTCATAGGCCCACCCATCTCCGCCGAAGCACCAAACGGATTTCTTGCAGAGGTATTCACTGCGGTCCGTGATGAAGCGCACAGCGTCCATCACGTCCTCTGAACCGCTGTTGACAGCTTTCAGAGCGGCCAGAAGATGATCGGTGACGGCCCGTGTCTCTTCGGACACATCCTTCCCCGCCAGATATGCCTCGCAGGCATCCACAGCTACACCCGCATGGATCAGCGTGTGAATCCGCTGCTGAATTTCCCGGTTTACCGTCTCATGAGCCTGGAGGAACCCGAATCCAAATTCGGCGTTGTCTTCGAAGAGGGATTGCTCCCAAGACGGGCCGAATCCCCGCTCATCTGTGCAGTAAGGGGTAGCGGGCAGGGGGCCGCCGTAAGCAGAGGAACAGCCGGAGGCGTTGGCAATGTACATGCGGTCTCCGAAAAGCTGGGTCACCAGCTTGATGTACGGCGTTTCGCTGCACCCTGCGCAGGCGGCGGAGAACTCAAAGTAGGGCTTGGCAAACTGGGACGATTTTACGTTCTTGGCGGAAAACGCGTCTTTCTTCACAGGGGTCTGTTCTATGCCGAAAGTCCAGTTATCCTGCTCGGCCACTTGGCTGGCAAAGGGTTCCATAGTCAGTGCGCCATCCTTGGCCAGGCAGACGTTGGCGCAGGAGCCGCAGCCCATGCAATCGTATGGAGAAATCTGCATCCGGTAAGTATACTGCGGCATGCCCTTTGCGGGAACAGTGTGGAAAGCGGCGGGCTTCGCGGCCTCTTCCCCAGCATTCAGCAGTACAGGACGAATAGCGGCGTGGGGGCAGACGTAAGCGCACTGGTTGCACTGAATACATGTCTCCGCGTTCCATTTGGGAACCATGACGGCGACACCCCGCTTTTCATACCGGGTCGTGCCTTGAGGCCAGGTGCCATCCAGACAGTTATGTTTCTTAAACATAGAAACGGGCAGCTTGTCCCCTTCCTGCTGGTTCATGGGCACCACGATTTCCTGAACAAAGCTGGGAAGCGCCGTTTCTTCCGCCATTTCATCCGGAGCATCCGCCCAACCAGCGGGAATGGGGAACCTTCGAACTCCAGCAATACCCTGTTCCACAGCCTGACAATTCATGTCAACCACAGCCTGTCCGGCCTTTTTGAGATAACTTTTGTAAATGCCGTCCTTCATCTCCTGAATGGCCAGTTCCAGCGGAATGATATTTGTCAGCTTGAAAAATGCCGCCTGTAGTACCGTATTGGTCCGGTTCCCCAGGCCAATTTCCCGCGCAATTTTAGTGGCGTCAATGATGTACATCTCCGCTTTTTTCCGGGCAAGCTCCCGCTTTGTTCCGGCGGGAATATGGGCTGCCAGCTCCGCGTCGCTCCAACCGCAGTTAAGAAGGAATGTGCCGCCCTCTTTCAAATCTGAGGCTACGTCATAGGTTCCCAGGTACGCCGGTTCATGAACGCCCACAAAGTCTGCATGCTCTACGGAGTATGCCGCCTGAATGGGCTCCCGGCCAAAGCGCAGATGGCTTTGGGTCAAGCCGCCGGATTTTTTAGAATCATAGGCAAAATAGGCTTGCGCGTACATGCCCGCTGCCAGTCCGATGGTGGTAATGCTGTTTTTATTGGCTCCTACGGTTCCGTCTCCGCCAATGCCCCAGATTTTGCAGGAGGTTTCTCCCTCTTTGGGAATGTTCAGGTCCACAGCAGGCAGAGAAGTGAAGGTAACATCGTCTACAATACCAATTGTAAAATTGTCCTTGGGATGGGGAGCGTCCAGATTTTGGAACACAGCGGCAATCTGGCCTGGAGTGGTGTCTTTCGAGGCCAGGCCGTACCGTCCGCCCACTACCAATACTTCGGGCCGGTTCCGGTGGATAACGCTTTCCACATCTTGATACAGAGGCTCACCCATGCCTCCAGGTTCCTTTGTGCGGTCCAGCACAGCAATTTTCCGGCAGGACACAGGCAGAACGGACAGGAAATGCTCTGCTGAGAAGGGACGGTAGAGGTGAACCTGAATGACGCCTACCTTTTTGCCTTGCGAACAAAGGTAAGACACGGTTTCCTTAGCGGTTTCAGCACCGGAGCCCATCAGGACGATTACCGATTCTGCGTCCGGTGCGCCGTAATAATTGAAGGGTTTGTAGTCCCGGCCCGTGAGTGTATTGATTTCATTCATGAAGTGCTCTACGACGGCAGGGAGTGCAGCAAAGTGCTCGTTGCATCCCTCGCGGCACTGAAAAAAGATATCGGGATTCACCGTAGTGCCTCGGGTGGAGGGATGCTCTGGATTCAGCCCGTTTTTCCGAAAGGCTTTCAACTGCTCCTGATCCACCAATCCGGCCAGGTCGTCGTAGTCCAACGCCTCGATTTTCTGCATTTCGTGAGAGGTGCGGAAGCCATCGAAGAAGTGCAGAAAAGGATGCCGGGCCTTGATAGCGGCCAGGTGGGCTACTGCGCCCAAGTCCATACACTCTTGGGGCGAAGAGGAGGCCAGCATGGCGAAGCCGATCATCCGGCACCCCATAACGTCAGAGTGGTCGCCGAAGATGGACAAGCCATGGACAGAGACGGTTCGGGAAGAGACGTGAAATACTCCGGGCAGAAATTCCCCGGCTATCTTATACATAGGGGGAATCATTAGCAGCAAGCCCTGAGAAGCGGTGTAGGTGGTAGTCAGGGCTCCGGCCTGAAGGGATCCATGGCAGGTTCCGGCAGCGCCTGCCTCCGATTGCATCTGGATGACGTTTACAGGTTCTCCAAAAAGATTTTTCTTTCCGTTGGCCGCCCAGGCGTCCACTTTTTCTGCCATGGTGGACGACGGTGTGATGGGAAAGATGCTGGCTACCTCGGTAAATGCATAAGAAATGTAGGCAGCGGCGGTATTCCCATCCATTACGACGTGTTTTTTGCTCATACCCTTATCCTTTCTGCAAGCAATCTGAGGGGCTCGAAAGCGTCCACACAACTCGTTTTTCCGTATAGCGGAATTAGATTCCGTTTTTGTGGGTTAAAAAAAGATTTACAAGTGGATGCCTTTGTATTATTATTAACATCAATCACAAAACTTGTCAAGGGGTCTAGGAGATATTTATGAAAAAGGATCAAATATCCAGTGTTGTCCGGGCGCTTCAGATTCTTGAATGTTTCATGAACGGCAAGGCAGAATGGACGCTCAAGGAATTGACACAAGAGCTGGATCTTCCCAGCACTACAGTATTCCGCCAGCTTTCCACCTTGGTGGACTGCAATTATCTGGAGCAGAATTCCGGCCGGAAAAGCTACAAGATCGGTGCGCGGCTGCTGCAGTTGTCCGGCGCAGTTATCAGTCAGGCTGATCTGCGCCAGACTGCCCGTCCAATTTTAGAACGGCTTTCCAATGCTGTACGAGAGACAGTTAACCTCAGCACGCTCATTGAGCATGATATTTTTTACTTAGACAAGGTGGAAGAGTACCGTTCGGTAATCTGCCACACCCGCATTGGTTCCCGGGTTCCGGCCTATGCCACCAGTTGCGGCAAGGCTATGCTAGCTTATGCGCCGGAGAACGTAGTCGAGGAATACTGCACTTGGATAAGTGCCTGTCCGCCGCTGACAGATGCCACCATATCAGATCCGGAGACTTTCCGCCGGGAGCTGGCGGAAACTCGTCTGAGGGGCTATGCTATGGACAACGGCGAGATTGAAACAGGGCTTATCTGCATAGGCGCACCGATTTTCGATGCATTTCGTCATGCAGTCGCAGCGGTCAGTGCGGCAGGGCCAGAATTCCGCATGAAGGAAAACCAGGAAATGATCATTCATGAGGTTAAGCGTGCAGCTATGGATATCTCCCGCTTTATGGGATATCATGAGTGATATTCCTGCTTTGAATTGCTTCGTCGAAAAGAGGGGCTCTTCATTGACCACTTCAGCGGCGGCAGAGGAAGCGTTTTCAATGTGGGCAGCAACTTTCCTGAGGATTAGAATAATATTCGTAAGGCAGATCCCAAAAGGATCAACAGCAAGTAAAGCATTAGGTAGAATTGAGAGAAGCAGATGCACCAGCTTAAAATGGCTAGGCATCAATATGTGATAACACAGGAACATATGCCTCGATTGTTGTTTCTGCGCCTCCAGTGAGGGTACTAAATTGGCAGTGATTAGCGGATTGTTTTGGGAGAGTGGTAAAATAACGCAGTGGTAGAGCTTTTCTTAACGTCTGTTTAGATAGACGGACTTGTGATAACATAGAAGAATGACAATATGAGCAGATCAGAGACTGCATTACAAGGCAGTGGAAACCAGAAATCTGGATATGTTGAACGCGGTGCTGTATGTCGTAGAGAATAAGTGCAAATGGAGAAGTCTGACCAAAGAATACGGAAATTGGCACGTGATTTATGCCCAGGTGAACCCGCTGGGTTAAAAAGGCTGTTGCTGCACGTAGCTTTCCTGCTTTTGTAGCAACTCAGTATTCTCCAAATTCAAGTAAACATAGTGAGGCTGGATTCTGCCTGTATCAAAGTTTATTCCAGAGAATAGATACTTCTAAAGATATTGTCAAGGGGGAATGTGAGATTTTGTCCATCGTTACATTTTTGCAATAGAGTTTGCTCTGTATCTTGACAAGTAGTTTTCCGTATGTTAGGATAAAAACAGTTGAAGAGGTCTTTCCAGAGTCTTTTCACAGCAATTACTCGGACCACTCCTTTTGGAGTTAAGGCCATACGGACAGCCGGGTCCACTGCCGATTGGCAGCCTTGTGTTGCCTTATTGATTGAGTTAAAAGCTCAAATTTTATAAGTTGGTTACTTCATAACCGAAATGCGCTGTGTGCGCAGACTTGTGAAACGGTCAATAAGAGTAGTAAAAGTAGTATTGCTATATAGACTCTGATCTCTCCGTCTTATCTGAACTCCTTCTTTCCCCGTTTTCCCTCATTCTTTGTATTGTTTCCCGGTTGCGGATATTGGGTAGAAAACGGAAGGCTCGAAGTTTATCAGATGATTACCGCAAGCTGTGCAAAACGTGCAGCTTGCGGTTTTGTTTTTGCCAACATTCAGGAAGAAGGAGTGGGAAAGAAATTGAACAATCCTCAAGCGCATCCAAATCAAAGCCGTGCGCCCATTTATGAGGCGTTGGAAGCGTTCCGGCAAATGCGGGTGGTTCCATTCGACGTGCCGGGACACAAGCGAGGGCGGGGAAATCCCGAGCTAACCGCTTTCCTGGGTCAGCAGTGCGTGGGGGTGGATGTAAACAGCATGAAGCCCCTGGACAATCTCTGCCACCCGGTATCGGTGATCCGGGAGGCGGAAGAACTGGCGGCGGACGCCTTTGGCGCGGCCCAAGCTTTTCTCATGGTGGGCGGAACCACCAGCTCCGTACAGAGTATGGTACTGGCCACCTGCAAGCGTGGGGATGAAATCATCCTGCCTCGCAACGTCCATAAAAGCGTCATCAACGCACTGGTTCTGTGCGGCGCGGTTCCGGTGTATGTCAATCCGGAGGTGGATCAGCGCCTGGGCATCTCCCTGGGAATGCGGCGGAATCAGATTGCCAAAGCCATTGCCGAACATCCCAACGCCGTGGCTGTGCTGGTAAACAATCCGACCTATTACGGTGTTTGCAGCGACCTGCGGGCCATTGTCCGAATGGCCCATGAAGCCGGGATGCGCTGTTTGGCCGACGAGGCCCATGGGACGCATTTCTATTTTGGCGGCGGGCTTCCGATGTCCGCTATGGCGGCAGGAGCGGATATGGCCTCGGTATCCATGCACAAGAGCGGCGGCAGTCTGACCCAGTCCAGCCTGCTGCTGGTGGGACCCGACGTTCATGCGGGGTATGTCCGTCAAATCATCAATCTGACTCAGACCACTTCGGGCAGCTACCTCCTGATGTCCAGCCTGGACATCAGCCGCCGCAACCTGGCCCTGCGCGGCCGGAAGGTGTTTCACCAGGTGGCGGACATGGCCGAGTACGCCCGGCAGGAGATTAACATCGTGGGCGGCTACTATGCCTTTGGCCGAGAGCTGATGAACGGAGACTCCATATTCGACTTTGATACCACCAAACTCAGCGTCCACACGTTGGACATTGGACTGGCGGGCATTGAGGTGTATGACATCCTGCGTGATGAGTATGACATTCAAATCGAGTTTGGCGACATCGGCAACATTTTGGCCTATCTCTCGATAGGGGACAGGCCCCAGGAGGTGGAGCGGCTGGTCAGCGCCCTGGCTGAGATACGCCGGCGCTATCAGAAGGACCGGACGGGCCTTCTGAGCCAGGAATATGTGGAGCCGGAGGTAGTGTCCAGCCCCCAGGAGGCGTTCTATGCGGAGAAGGTCAGCCTCCCTCTGGCGGAGGCAAAGGGCAGGGTGTGCAGCGAGTTTGTCATGTGCTACCCGCCGGGAATACCTCTGCTGGCTCCCGGAGAACGGGTCACTGCGGAAATATTGGAGCATATCCGCTACGCAAAGGACAAGGGATGCAGCATGACCGGGCCGGAGGACCCGGATTTGGAGTATCTGAATGTTCTGGTATGATGAAAGGAGCAGCTTATGGAAATGTGGTTCAGCGAATTCCATACGCCGGATGTGAAGCACAGCATCCGGGTCGACCGGCATCTTTACTCCAAACAGAGTGACTATCAACGCATCGACATTTTCGAGACGCCGGAGTTTGGCCGGGTGCTGACCCTGGACGGCAACGTGATGCTGACGGAGCGGGACGAATTCATCTACGATGAGATGATCACCCATGTGCCCATGGCAGTGCATCCCGGCATCAAGGACATATTGGTCATCGGCGCGGGGGACGGCGGCGTGGTGCGGGAGCTGACCCGGTATGACCGGGTAGAGTGCATCGACTTGGTGGAGATGGACCCCCAGGTGGTGGAGGCCTGCCGGACCTATCTGCCCAGCAACGCCTGCCGGATGGACGACCGGCGGGTACATATCCACTTTGAGAATGCGCTGAAATTTATCCGGCGGCGGGAGACGGCCTACGACCTCATCATCGTAGACTCCACCGATCCCTTCGGCCCCTCCGAGGGGCTGTTCACCCGGGAGTTTTACGGAAGCTGCCACAATGCGCTGCGCGATGATGGGATCATGGTCAACCAGCAGGGCAGCCCCTTCTACGCCGAAGATGCCGAGGCCATGCAGCGCAGTCACAAGCGCATTGTCAACACCTTTCCAATCAGCCGGGTGTACCAGGCCCACATCCCCACTTATGCGGCGGGCTACTGGCTGTTCGGGTTTGCCAGCAAGAAATACCACCCAACCAACGATTTGGACACGGAGGCGTGGCGGAAGCTGAACCTGCACACGCGCTACTACACCCCCAAGCTCCATATTGGCGCGTTCTGCCTGCCCGCATTTTTGGAGGAGATGCTGCGGGAGGTGGAGGAATAGACCATGCTGAAACCAAATATCGAGAATTTTGTCGGCTGTGACTGCAAATATGACCGGGCGCGAATCGTCCTCTATGGTGCGCCCTTCGACTCTACTACCAGTTTCCGGCCCGGCGCACGGTTTGGTCCCGCCGCTATGCGGCACGAGAGCTTCGGGCTGGAAACCTACAGTCCCTACCAGAATGCCGATTTAACGGACTGTGCTGTATTCGACAGCGGAGACATAGAACTGTGCTTCGGCAGCGCGGAGACGGCACTGGCGGATATTGAAAACCGTGCCGCCGGTATATTGCGGGACGGGAAATTTCCTCTGCTGCTGGGTGGCGAGCATCTGGTCACACTGGGGGCGGTGCGGACGATGGTGAAGCAGTATCCGGACCTCCACATCGTCCATTTCGATGCCCACGCCGATCTGCGGGATGACTATCTGGGGGCAAAGCTGTCCCATGCCTGCGTCCTGCGGCGCTGTCATGAACTGCTGGGAGATGGATGTATCCACCAGTTTTGCATCCGTAGCGGAGAACGGGATGAGTTCCAATTTGCCAAAGAACACACAGATCTGCATCTCTTTTCCTTTGACGGACTGGAAGAAACCGTTTCTGCCCTGCGAGAGCGGGAAACGCCCGTCTATCTCACCGTTGATCTGGATTGTCTGGACCCCTCCACCTTTCCCGGAACGGGTACGCCGGAGGCGGGCGGCGTTCGTTTTCTTCAGCTGCTGGCGGCCATCCAGACGGTTTGCACCGCCCATGTGGTGGGAGCTGATGTCAACGAACTGGCCCCTATGCTGGACACCAGCGGCGTATCTACCGCCACTGCTTGTAAGGTACTGCGGGAATTGATCCTCGCTTTATATAAAAACCAATTTTGATAAAGGAGATTACCCAACATGAGCAAAGTTCTTGTTATTGGCTGCGGCGGTGTCGCGTCCGTTGCTATCCACAAATGCTGTCAGGTCAGCGAGGTGTTTAGCGAACTGTGCATTGCCAGCCGCACGAAATCCAAGTGCGACAAGTTGGCCGCAGAGCTGGCGCCAAAGACCGCTACCAAAATCACCACCGCCCAGGTGGATGCGGATGATGTGCGGCAGGTCATTGACCTCATCCGCGCATACAAACCCGATCTGGTGATGAACATCGCCCTGCCCTATCAGGACCTGACCATTATGGATGCCTGTCTGGCCTGCGGGGTCAACTACATGGACACCGCAAACTACGAGCCGGAGGACACAGATGATCCGGAATGGCGGGCCATTTATGAAAAGCGGTGCAAGGAGGCAGGCTTCTCCGCCTACTTCGACTACAGTTGGCAGTGGGCCTACCGGAAGAAATTCGAGGAAGCGGGTCTGACGGCGTTGCTGGGCTGCGGCTTCGATCCCGGCGTGACCCAAGCCTACTGCGCCTATGCCAAGAAGCATGAGTTCGATGCCATTGACACCATAGACATTCTGGACTGCAACGGCGGCGACCACGGCTACGCCTTCGCCACCAACTTCAACCCGGAGGTCAATCTGCGGGAGGTTTCCGCTCCCGGAAGCTATTGGGAGGACGGACACTGGGTGGAAATCCCCCCTATGAGCATCAAGCGGGAATACGACTTCGACCAGGTGGGCCGCAAGGATATGTACCTGCTCCACCACGAGGAGATTGAGAGTCTGGCTCTGAATATTCCGGAGGTACAGCGCATCCGCTTCTTTATGACCTTTGGACAGAGCTACCTGGATCATATGCGCTGCCTGGAGAATGTGGGGATGCTGTCCACCAGCCCGGTGGAATTTGAGGGACAGCAGATCGTACCGATCAAGTTTCTGAAAGCTCTGCTGCCCGATCCGGCCAGCTTGGGTCCCCGGACAAAGGGAAAAACCAACATCGGCTGCATCTTTACCGGCAAGAAAGACGGTCAAGACAAGACCTATTACATCTACAATGTCTGCGACCACCAGGAGTGCTTCCGGGAGGTGGGCAGTCAGGCCATCAGCTATACCACCGGCGTACCCGCCATGTGCGGTGCGCTGATGCTGCTGACCGGGAAATGGAGCAAGCCGGGAGTCTACACGGTGGAGGAGTTCGATCCTGATCCCTTCCTGACTGCGCTGGATAAGTACGGTCTGCCCAGGAGCGAGAGCCGGACGCCGGTCCTGGTGGATTGATGGAAAATTGCGGTATGAAAGAAAGCCGCCCAGCCTTCACGGGCCTGGGCGGTTTGTCCCCGCAAGAACTGTTTGGCGAACTGCCCACACCATGCTACATCCTGGATGATGCCATGCTCCTCCGGAACGGTGAAATTTTGGCGGGAGTAGCGGAGCGCACCGGCTGTAAAATTTTGCTGGCGCAGAAAGCGTTTTCTAATTACAGCCTGTATCCTGTTCTGGCTCCCTATCTGGCTGGGACAGAGGCCAGCGGGCTGTATGAGGCCCGGTTAGGCCGGGAGGAAATGCCGGGAAAAGAAGTCCATGTTTTCTGCGGAGCATATCGGGCGGATGAATTTGAGGAACTACTGGAATATGCGGATCATATCGTGTTCAACTCCCCGCGTCAGCTGGAGCGGTTCGGTCCCCTCGCCAGAGATGCCGGAAAAAGCATCGGTCTGCGCATCAATCCGGAGTGTTCTACTCAGGAAGGACATGCCATCTATGATCCCTGCGCTCCCGGCAGCCGCTTGGGAACTACCCGCACTCAATGGGACGCAGGGATTACACCGCAGCTGCTGGCCCTTTTGGACGGCTTACATTTCCATACCCTTTGTGAGCAAGATGCTGACGCATTGGATGTCACGCTGAGAGCTGTAGAGGAGCGGTTCGGCGATGTGCTTCCCAAGATGAAATGGCTCAACTTCGGCGGCGGGCATCATATCACCCGTCCGGGATATGATATTCCCCGGTTGGAACGGTGCGTCAATGCGGCACAGGAAAAATGGGATGTTCAAGTCTATTTGGAACCGGGGGAAGCCTGCGCGTTGAATGCGGGCTATCTTGCGGCCAGAGTGCTGGACGTGCTGCAAAACGGCGAAATACAGATTGCCATATTAGACGCCAGCGCAGCCTGCCATATGCCGGATGTTTTGGAGATGCCTTACCGTCCGCCGCTGTATGGCGCGGGAAAACCGGAGGCGCTGCCGCACGCCTTCCGCCTGGGCGGGCCTACCTGTCTTGCCGGGGACATTATCGGAGATTACAGTTTCGCCGCGCCGTTGCGGGAGGGCGATCTTCTCCTGTTTGGCGATATGGCGATCTATACCACCTGTAAGAACAATACGTTCAATGGTATGCCACTGCCAGACATATTTGTCTTACATGACAGCGGAAAACTGCAACGTCTGCGAACCTTTGGATATGCGGATTTCAAACAACGCTTGGGTTGATAAAATTAAGACTTTTTAGTAGTGGCAAGCAATGCGCCGGTATATACCGGCGCGTGCTTGTTGGTGGCTGACCGCCCCCAAGCCCCCGTAAGGACCGGCGCAACTGCGCTGGTCCTTTTAAGCCGCCTGCGGCGTCTGCGCGTCGGAACAAACTCCACTCCGCTACGCCCACCTGACGGCGGGCATCCGCTCCATTCCGTTGTCCCTCCTTCTCCCCACACAACCCGCTTCGCTGGGCTTGCGTGGGGACCCCCATAATGCAGGGAGAGAAAAATCATCACCGCGCCCCCTGCTGGCGGTCACGATTTTGCTCTTTTTCGGTCACGCCCAAAATCCTCTCCACGTTGTTTTTGGCAGTGAGCAGTTCTATCATTTTTGCCTTGGCCTGCTTGTATTCTGGATACCGCTTTCTGTTCTCGGCATACAAGGTGGCATACTCCTGTTTCAGCGATTGCATGGACGGGAGTTTTTTCAAACCGAGAGAATTGAAGTACCGCTTCGCCGCTTGACAACCTTCAATCTCGCTGGTATGCTGTTCATAAAACTTGGCCTGTTTCCTGCCTGTCAGTTTCCGATATTGGGCGTAAACCTCACGGGTCTTGGAGTACGTTCCAATGTGCCATTGCAGTTCGGAAATGTCTTTCATTCTTTGTTCAGCGGCTTTCATCTGGTCGCCCAAATCGTTGAATTTCTGCGCCGCCGCATCACAGGCTTTCTCCAATTCTCCGAGGTCAGTCAGCCCGTTTTCCTGCAAATATATAACCGTCTTTGCCATCTCTTTGAGATTGAAAATCTTTGCCCACCGCTCAAATCCGGGAGTGTTGATTTTCTGCATTTTCGCTTGAATGTCAATCAGCAAATTGGGTTTGGACCTCGCCGCCGCCTTTGCCCTTGGAGCGACAATCCGTTTACCGGAAATGCGCTCCATAATCGCCGCTTCAGTGTAATCGTCACCGAGGGAATTACAGCGGACGAACCGTTTGCCGTTGGGGATTTTGAACGCCAGATGTTTGCCCCGTTTTACCTCCACGCCCATCGCTTTCATAGCAACGAGGAAGACCGAGCAGGGCAAATACTCCGCCAAATACGCCCTGTCCGAGCTGCTGGTGTGCGGAGAGTGCGGTACACCGTACAAGCGATGTACCTGGGCCAGAAACGGCAAAAAGCGGATCGTCTGGCGGTGTGTCTCCCGGCTGGAGTTCGGAATGAAATACTGCCACGACTCACCCAGCATGGATGAGGATAAGCTGCATCAGGCCATCCTGGAGGGCATCAACGAATTTGTTCAGGCGGGGCAGGGCCTTGGGGACGAACTGCTGGACCTCGCCAGCATCGTCCAGCAGGGCGGCAGTGCGGACGGCATCGACCCGCTGACCCTGCGCAACCGTCTGGATGCGCTGACCGCCCAGCAGGCGGAGCTGCTGGACAAGGTCCTGGAGGACATGGAGAACGAGGAACTGAACGCCCAGCTCAAGGCGACCATGGAGGAGAAACAGGCAATCCTGGGGCGGCTTGGCGCGCTCCAGCAGGACGAGGAACAGCGGGCCGGTCAGGAGGCCAGACTGCGGGAGCTGGCGGAATGGCTGAAGCAGCAGAAGTCCGAATTTGCCGAGTACGATGATTCTATCACCCGCAGGTATGTGGAGAGGATCACTGTTGTGGATGCCGAAATCGTCCGCATCAAGTTCAGATATACCGATGTTGAGATCGACAGGACGATCAGAAAATAACAGGAGGCCACGTCATGGAAATTTATATCACGGGAGATCTTCACGGGGATTTCCGGCGCTTCCAGCCGGAAATCTTCTATGAGCAGGAGGGCCTTACAAAAGAGGACCTCGTACTGGTGGCAGGTGACTTCGGGTGTGTGTGGCACGGCGATGAGCGGGATGACGAGGGCCTGGACTGGCTGGAGAGACGGCCCTTCACCACGGCCTTTGTGACCGGGAACCACGAAAACTACGACGCCCTGCGGAAATATCCGCTGGCGGAGTGGCGAGGCGGAAGCATCCGGCGAATCCGTCCCTCGGTGATCCTGCTGGAACGGGGCCAGATATTTGACCTGGGTGGAAAACGATTCTTCACCATGGGCGGAGCCAGTAGCCATGACATTCAGGACGGCATCCTGGAGCCGGACGATCCTCTGTTTAAGAAGAAATGCAGGGAGTTGGACGCCAGGGGCGCGATGTACCGGGTGAACCACCTGTCCTGGTGGAAGAATGAGTTGCCCAGCGAGGATGAGTACCAGACCGCCGGAGCCAGTCTGGACAGAGCGGGCTGGGAGGTGGACTACATCCTCACCCACTGCTGTCCCACCAGTGTGCAGGACATATTCAGCGGCGGGCTTTATCAGAGGGACGCCCTAACAGAGTTCTTTGATGAGGTACGCCAACGGTGCCGGTTCAAATACTGGTTTTTCGGCCACTACCATGAGGACATGGTCATAGAAAAGAAATATGTGATGCTCTACGAGCAGATCATCCGACTGAAGCTGTGAAAAGAGTCCGGCAGGGCAGGAACGCACTTGTTCCCGCCCTGCCGGACTCTTTTCCGTTAAAGCCACAATTCACCGCAGGCTGGGCTGTATATAGCTGAACCCCTTGCGCTGCAATGCTTACCCAGGTGCATCTTTTTTATCTACAGAAGGAAAATCAGCCATTCCTCCGGGGGACGTTTAATCATCTTCTTGTCCTTATAGGAGGGCTTGTAGGCGCGGAAATTGACCGTATGCCCCATGTACTCCGGCTTGGCAAGCATATCCGCAATCGTGTTGCCCGTCCAGTCATAGGGCCGGGACATATCCGTTTTGCGCTGGCACGTCCCCCGCCCCTGCCGGGCGAGGTAATAGGAGGGACGCTCTACCTTATCCATCATCAAGATTTTGGCAATCGTCTGAGGGCCTTTGCCCTCCGCGCTTAAATGGAAAATGCGGCGCACAACATCTGCCGCTTCTTCGTCCACCAGCCAGTGGTGCTTTTCGTCCGGGTCCTTCTTAAACCCGTAGGGAATCGTGTTGGTGACAGGCTTGCCGGACTTGCCCCGTATCTGATACTGCGCTTTCTGCTTCCGGCTGCAATCGCGCACATACCATTCCGACATGATGTTGATGAAGGGCGCGAACTCTCCTGTACTCTGGTCCTCGCTGTCCACGCCGTTGGAGATGGCGATAAATCGAACTCCATGCTGCCTAAAGAGAACTTCCGTATAGAAGCCAGTTTGCAGATAGTCTCTCCCGACACGGCTCATATCCTTGGCAATCACACAGCCGACCTTCCCGGCTTCAATGTCCGCGACAAGCTGTTTCCAGCTGGGCCGCTCAGAGTTGGCCCCGCTCCATCCGTCATCCGTGTAATGGGAAATGTTAGTAAATCCCCGCTGGGCGGCATAGCTTTCGAGCATGGCCTTTTGATTTACGATTGAGTTACTATCCCCAATTTGCTCATCGTCACGACTGAGACGCTCGTATAATGCCGTGATCTTCTCCGGCTCCAACCGCTTCTCGTTCATGTTGAACTCCCTTCAAGCGGCTGGCTCGTTTGTGGTATCCCCATTGTACCACAGTCATAACCGTTTGTCACGGCCCCGCGCCGAATTAAATGCAGAATTTTGTCGTTCATGGTTTCCTGGGCGGTTTCGCTGAAATGGACGCGCACCTTGTAGGTGGTGGAACCAATACGGCGGTAAATGGTGGCGGTTTTCGCCCCTGCTGGTTGAATTGTAGTTATATTGGCCTTCCTTTCTTGCGGTAGGACGCAACCCGTAGTATGATGGTGGCAGACGTTCCAGGCAAACAGAAAGCCAGCCCCCGGCTGCGTAATGTCATTTGCAGTCGAAAGCTGGCTTGATGTGCCTATGTACTTTTGTCGTGAAAGGACGTTAGTTTTCACAGCATCCAAATCATCCTCTCACTTATAGGAGAAAAACCGGGGGTAAAGCGGAACCATTTTCAAAAAGGTTTAGAAAATTTCTTGGAGCGGCCCGGTTTGTTCGCCCATCTCTATTATACGGTCAAATTGGCCATGACCGCAAAAATATGGCGATAATGCAAGATTTGACCGACACTCTCGAAAAAATTGCAAAAATGCAAGATCGGATAATTGGCAACGTGGCCGACAATTTGTCGGTGACGTTACGGACAAAATGTCCGGCACCAGCAGAAGGAGGAGCAAGATCGCAAACTCGGTCCCTGATACAACGTGGCGGACATTTTTCCGCGCCTTTGAACCGTTACAGCAACGTGGAGTGCAAAATGCGCTCCATGTCAAGCGAGTTCGAGCGTCAGCCTGACGCTCGAACTGTGCTGTTGGTGGCATCACCCCTCCCATAGCACCCTCATTCACCACAAATGAGCGACCCCTAAACTTAAACTTTTTTGTATTGTGATTGTTATTCGATTTGATAGAGATTATCTCAATTATCCTAATTCTATGGTATCGCTGTATTTTTGTTATCAATTTGCTATCAGCGTTGATAGCCATGGTACATCAAAACGACTTTTGAACTCCCCTATAAACTGGAATTTAATCGCCCTTTTTATTAGCTGTAACAGCATAAACTATGCAGCCTGTAGCCGAACCGACAGTAGCCATGATACATCCTGCAATATCTAAAAAGCACCCAAAATATCCACAAATTAACACGATAACAGTTGAGATAATCGCTTGCTTCATCTTAAACAACCTCCATGTAAATTCCGATTTGCCGGTCAGCTTACGGTTCAAATTATACACCAAAACAGGGGGCTTTTCAATAGCCGGACGGTCTTTGAATAAAATTCAGGCGGCGCTCCTGCTCCCGCAAGAGTGCCGCCCGTTGCTTATGCTCATATTATATCAGCGTTCATTGTCTCCCAGACGCTTGTCACGCTGTTTGGACTGCCTTGCCTGTTCTATCAGGTCCTCCATCTGTTTGCTGCCGAAAACCTTTCGGATCAGCTTGTAGTCCCTGTTCTCAACCCGTAAGCGGTTGTTTTCGTCTGTCAGCCGCTCATTGGCCGCACTCAGTCTCTCGTTCTCGCGATGGAGCTTGCCGTTGGCGGCGTTCAGCCGATGATAGTTGTCCAGCGCCTCAAAGCACCGGGCTAACACCTTACTTACAAGGGATTTCAGCTTCCTCACAAGCGGGTCGGCGAATTTTGTCTTATAGGTCTTTGCGCTCATCAGGCCCTGCGGTTCCGGCAGCTGAAAGGCATCATCAAACTCCAATGCCTGCTCTACCTTTTGCAGCTCCTTCAAACCGCCGTCGAAGTTCTGCACCCTCTTGCCGAGGCATCTGACTTCATCTTTTTTTGCAGCGATTTGTTCATCAAGGGCGATGACCTCTTTCTCACGCTCCTGCTTCTTAAAGTCCATCACCGATAAATGCTGCTCATGCGTACCCTTGTGTTCCCACTCAATACCATGCCGCCCCATGACTGCCGCAAGCTGTTCCTTTTCGGACTGCACCCATTGGCTCCACTCCGTATCACCACGAGTGCCGCCCTTGAAGCCCTGCATGGCAAGCGCCTGTTTCAGTGATACCCTTGTGTCCAGCCCCCGCTTGCTCCCGGTGGTGAACGGCACGAAGTCGATGTGCAGATGGGGCGTGGCCTCGTCCATGTGGAGGTGAGCGGAGAACACCCGAAGCTGAGGGTTGCGCTCCTGGAACCCTTTCATATACTCGTCCAGCACCGCCGCCGCAAGCTGGCCGTTCTCGCTGCTGGCGCTCATGTCGTCCTTGTTCCCAACTTGCAGGATGATTTCATGGAATGGCTTTTCCTGCTTGCTGGAACATATCTTTTCGTAGTAGTCCCCAATCCTGCGGTCTGCCCTGGTCTGCCTGTCGTTGTACCGTTTGAGGGCCTCGTCAAACAGCTCCTGGAAAACGGTCTTGATATTTTCGTGGCAGTAGGTTATATTCAAGTGGGAGCGTTCCGAGTCGGTGTTCCTGGCGTTGAACTTCCTGCTGTTGTGGTTCACCGAACCCTTTCCCACCATGGCGCTAATCGTCCTTTTCAAATCAACACTCCTCTCGCCGCTTGCGGCGGCCTTTGTTACTTTCGCGAAAGTAACGCAAAAGCACTTTTGACACTTCGCATCAAAAGTGCCTTTGCGCCCTACGGGGTGGAGAGGGGGCTTTGCCCCCGGCAACTGCGGTTGCCGCCCCCAGCAGAGCCGCCCTTTAAAAAGGGCACCCTGCACCCCGCCTAAACTTCCGTGACGGTGGTGACGATGGTGACGGTCTTTTTAATACCGCCACCCGCTGTCTAAACATCGTCACGACCGTCACCATCGTCACGCCCCGGCGGGCTGAAGCGACAGCTTCACCCTCCGTCCGGCGTGGGTGCGGGTGTTCTCATAAGCGATGTGGTACTCGCTCATGAGCCGCCCCGCATTGACATTCAGCCGAAGCGTCAGGGTGTTCGGCTTCATGTCCAGCCCCGTCAGGGCAATCAGTTCCGACGCTGTACCCTGCCACTCCGGGCTGTCGGGCGATACCGCCCTTGCTACCGCCTCTAAAATAGGGTCAGGCGGTTCCACCCATATCTCGGCTTCCACTTCCTCCAGCTCCCACACAAGGCGGTCTTTGTTCCTGTTCAGATAGAGCCGCTGGTCCTGCTGGTCTCTGCCGGAAACATCCAGTACCGCCGCTGTGCCGGTGCGCTTCTCCTTGTAAAGCAGGAACGCCCCATCCGCAGAGCCTAACAAGCCATTCGTGCCGGAAATCATATCGAACTTATCATCCGCCTGCTGCTTGCGGGTGTGGTGTACCAGCAGGAGGCAAATGCCGCTCTTGTCAGCGATCCGTTTCAGCCTTCCAATCACTTCATAGTCGTTGGAGTAGCTGTACTTCTCGCCGCCCTCGCCTCTGATTTTCTGGAGCGTATCAATGATGACAAGCCTTGTGTCGGTGTGTTCCTGCAAGAACTTCTCCAACTGTTCCTCCAGCCCGTCACCAAGCTGCTTTGCGTATACGGCGAAGTGCAGCCTGCCCGTTCCCTCTGTGCCGAACATCCGGTACAGCCGCCGCTGGAGGCGGCGGTGGTCGTCCTCCAAAGCCAGATAGAGGACAGTCCCCTGACGGACAGGGAACTCCCACAGGGGCGTCCCTGTGCTGACATGGTAGGCAAGCTGCGCCATCAGGAAGGACTTCCCCACCTTGGGCGAGCCTGCAAAGAGGTAAGTCCCCGGATAGAGCAGGCCGTCTATGACGGGCGGCCTGCTCTGGTAGACATTCTCATACAACTCGCTCATGGAGATTGTGGGAAGGTATGCCGGGTCACTCACACGGCTGACCTTCCGCATCAGCTCCTCAAAACTTTCCTCCGGGGCCTTGTTTTCGGTAGCCGCTTCTGATATACTGTCCATGGTACATAGAGATGTCCGCTCCGTATCTGCGCCAACAGATACATCAGGGGCGGTCATTTCGCTTTTATCTGTCATTCGCACCCTCTCCTTTCTGCCATTCGTTGTTCAGCCGGTCTGCCATCTCTATCTGCTTTGAGGGGAACAGGTGAGCGTACCGATAGGTGATGTTTATGCTCTCATGTCCCACCCTGTCGGCAATCGCCAGCGCCGAAAAGCCCATGTCAATCAAAAGGCTCACATGGCTATGGCGAATATCGTGTATCCGAATACACTTCACACCCGCCTTTGCAGCGCCGCGCTTCATCTCCCGCCGGAGGTATTGTTTGGAGACCGGAAAAATCCTGTCATCATCTCCTGCGCCGTACAGCCTTTCAAGATAACCCCGCATCTCGTCACAGAGGAACTGCGGCAGCTTTATCGTGCGGTTGCTCTTGGGCGTTTTCGGGGAAGTGATAGTGTCCTTCCCGCTGACCCGCTGATACGATTTGTTGATGGTCAAGGTCTTTGCGTCAAAATCGAAGTCGGCGGGCGTCAGGGCCAGCAATTCCCCGATACGGATACCGCACCAGTAGAGCAGCTCAAAAGCGTGGTAAGACACGGGCGCATCCTTGACTGCGGCGGAGAACCGCATATACTCTGCCTTCGTCCAGAACTGCATTTCCTTTTGCGGGTCTCCGCCCATGCCGCCGGCCTTGTTGGCCGGATTGCTTTGCAGGCCGTAATACCGGACAGCGTGGTTGAACAGGCAGCTCAACTGGGCGTGTATCACTTTCAGATAGGAGGGCGATACTTTGCCCCCGTTTGTTCCGCTGGCCTCCCGCATTTCGTTCTGCCAGTCGATCACATCCTTGGGCGTGATCTCGCACAGTTGCCGCTTCCCAAAATACGGCAGAATTTTGAGGCGGATAATGCTCTCCTTTGCACACCATGTGCTTCCCTTGAGCTTGGGCCTGACATCCTTCTCGTACAGCTCCACAAAACTCTCGAAGGTCATGTTCACATCGGCCTGCTTCTGCAAAAGGAACTCCCGTTCCCATGCAAGAGCCTCCCGCTTGGTCGGGAAGCCCCGTTTGCATTTCTGTTTGCGTTCGCCCTTCCAGTTGGTATAGCGGAACTGGACGAACCATGTTCCGTTATCCTTGTTCTTGAATGCCGCCATAATCACTTGCTCCTTTCTGTTGTTCTTGTGCCGTAAAACTTGTCGTGGAAGAATTTCCGGTCAATGCGGCCCGCAATGGTAATGCAGCCCTGCGCCTTTAATTCCTCATTCATGGAACGAATCAGCTTGTAGGCATAGGGGACGGAGACCCCCAGTTCCTCGGCTACCTCCTCTACTCGCATAAACATAGCTCCTGCCATTTGCAACACCTCCTCCCATTTTTGGTAAACGGTTATCTCATGTGACACTAAGCGTATTAGCTTAGTCCATTATAACTAAGCATATTTGTTTTGTCAAGTGGTTTGCCGAAAATTATTAAACTTTTTTGTTTTGATTCCCCTTGACAGCCGCTAAGCATATATGCTACACTCTATACAGTTACAGAAGCGAGGAGTGAAATTGCTATGGCTATCGGTGAGAGAATCCATTTTTTCCGCACAGCAAGGGGCATGACGCAAAAATATCTTGGTATGCTGCTGGGCTTTCCCGAAAAGTCCGCCGATGTGCGGCTGGCACAGTACGAAACAGGAACGAGAACGCCCAAGGCGGATTTAACGGCAGCCCTGGCGCAGGCGCTTGATGTATCGCCGCAGGCATTGGCTGTGCCGGACATCGACAGCTATACCGGCCTGATGCACACGCTGTTCTGTCTGGAGGACAGATACGGGCTGACAGTCGGCGAGGCAGATGGTGAAATCTGTCTCAAGGTCAAGGGCGAGCAGGGTAAGGATGCCGCCGAGCTGCTGAAAATGCTCTTTGCCTGGAAAGAGCAGGCTGACAGGCTCTCTGCCGGAGAAGTCAGCGTGGAAGAGTACGACCGTTGGCGCTACCACTATCCGAAACATGACACCACGCAGAGGTGGGCAAAGGTTCCATCACAGGAGCTGAGCGATGCTCTGGTGGAGGCGTTCAGAGAAGAACGCAAATAACAAATGGCCTCGCTGATTTCCTGTCAGCGAGGCCATTTCAGATAATATAGGATAAATTGTTGTCTGAGATTTGTATAAGCAAATCGGCTTACCCGTTTGCTATCAATCTGCTATCAAAAGAGGATTTCACATTCAAAAAAGTCAGTGTTTTCAAAGGTTTTTCGTTCATTGTTCCAGTTCACCACAAACGAGCAAGCCGCTATGTCGTATTAGGTGGAATCTCACTTTCACCCTTTACAACATACATCTTTTGAGAAAAGCGATATTCAGTTCATCGGAAGAACAGGCGAGTGGAACATCAAGACTCATATGAATACTGACATAAAAGCGCACACAATTGGTCTTTTGGAGACATACTCGAAGCGGGAACGGCAAATCGGTCTCTTACACTATAAAATGCAGCACAGCGCCCGAATTTCGCCGGAAGAGATGATCGACGGCATGTCCTTTAGCCATGGGGAGAGCCTGGGAGGCAGCGGAGAAGAGCATATCTCCAATAAGACCATGTACATTGCCCTCAATTATCAGGAGAGAATGGAGCGTATGAACGAAGAAGCCATAAACGAGATTGCCCAGCGTCTTCTGGAACTCGAAGGAGAGCAGGACCGACTTCGGTACTATGTATCTCTTCTGGAGAAGCGGGAGGCCGAGGCTATCCGGCTGATCTTTTAAGAGTACAATCAAGATGATGCCGCAAAGAAGTTGGGAATCATCCCCGTACGCTGTGCCGCATTAAAAATAGAGCAGTTGATAAAGCTAGCGGAGATGTACGCATTTACGGAGTGTCCGCGGAAAAAGACAGATGGTTCATAGCAAAGCAGAGGCCCAGGAGAACCCTAGATAGCTATTGAGGGGAACCAAATCACTGGACAATAAGGCTGTCTGGATTTCTCCAGAGCGAAGATAAGCCGTACCAGCTTCTTGGCGGCATGGGATAAGGCGATGTTGTAATGCTTGCCCTCAGCGCGTTTCTTGGCAAGGTAAGCAGCGAATGCAGGGTCCCAATGGCAGATGTACTTGGCAGCGTTGTAGAGAGCATAGCGCAGATACCGTGAGCCGCGTTTTTCCATGTGAGGATAGCAGTTTTTAAGCTGTCCTGACTAAGTAGGTAGAGGGAGACATCCCGGCGTAGGCGAGCAGCTCGTCGGCAGAGTCGAACCGAGAAAAGTCACCAACCTCGGACAGAATTATGGCGCCCATGCGGTAGTCAATGCCTGGAATGGTAGTAATGGGAGAATGCAGTTCATCCATGATGGACTGGAGCGCGGCTTCAATTTCTTCAATTTCGGCATCCAGTTCCTGAATGAGGCGGATGGTGTGCTGCAATTCCAGAGACTTGGCGGGCATCCTGGAGCCAATGGAGCATCTGTCGACATCGCGGATTTCCACAGCCATATCGGCTTCTGGAGGCTTCTCCAAGCAGGGCCTTCCGCCTGGTCAAATGTGTGGCGGCGATCTGTTCGGCCCCCGGAAATTCAGATAGCAATACATAGACCAACGTCATGTGAAGAGTGGGCACCAGTTTCTCTAACTCTGGAAGCAGGATGCACACCAGCCTGGAAACGGACTGCTTCAGCTCCACCCGCTCTTTTACCTTGTTGAAACGGTATCTGGTGAGTGACTTTAACTCCTCGTTGTGGTATGCTGTATCCATGTAGGGCTTGAGGCCCGTATCGGACAGAAGCGTCGCCGCAATCGTTTGTACATCCACCCGATCCGTCTTCATCTTCCTGAGACTAAGACTTTTCCGATAATACAAGGAAGCGCCTCCAAATAGCAACACCGGGCAGGAAATTCCTGCCCGGTACTCTTTCGTCCTTTCTGGACGTTTTCCCGTGTGGGTCACTATACAGAGAGGTTCTATGATATAAAAAACGCAGAGAAATTTGTGCAATTCTGTCAAGAAAAATTGAAAATGGTGAATAAAAGCATATAGCGGCCAGGAGTATTTCTTCTGAGGTGTTTTATGTCCATTTACTATGTACATCGGGGAAAAGCAATTACTATTTACCTTGTTTCCCTACCATATCGCTAAATAGAAATGAAAAAAATGTTGAAATAAAGTAAAACTCATCGAAAGCAAATTTGGAGACGTTCTGAAATGGGCGTCTCCGCTGCCCGTATCTCCGAACTGGCGGAAATGATCGCCGCCGGTCTGGAGGATTCGCAGATCGGCTTCACTGTTACTCTGTCAGCCGCCAACTGGAGCGGCAGAGTGCAGACAGTTCAGCACGAGTCCTTCCTGGCGGATAGCAACTACTGGTATCTTATTTGCGGCGACGCCGACTGCTTCATTGAGTGCGGCGACACCGGAATCCGGGCGGACAACATCACAACCAACGGTGAGGCCACGTTCCACTGCGAGATCACGCCGGAGAACGACCTGACCGTGAATATTCTTCGACTGGAGGTCGTCGAGAAATGAGTAATCCCAACGAAGTCGGAAAGGTGTTCAACCTGACCGGCAGCGGCGGAGGCAGCGGTTCTATCAAGCTGGAGAGGCTGTTTTGCCCTCTCATCCCTTTACCACAACCTCAAAGGCCTGAAACCGACATCATTTTTTCAAAAAATCCAAAACAAATTTTTCAAAGGCTTCTTTTCGCCTCTGAACAGTTCGATCACTAAGTCGGTATTTCTGACACAAAACGCTTGTGCAGGAGCGCTTTGCCCCGGCTATATAGAGGTCCAGCAGCTCCTCTGCCCAGGGCTGCCAGGTCCGCAGCGCATATTTCAGTTCCTCGATGAGAACCTGATCCGCTACAACGCCCTCGAGATTGAATTCAGAGGGAACGCATTCGTGCAATGTTTCTGCATCAGTATCTGGAATTCCAGCGTCCAGAGACAGATGCGCATAGCGCATACCGATCTTGCGCTTTTTCTGTCTGATCGTATTTTGGCTGTTCCACTGCCGATGCTCTGAGGCGGGCACTTCGATATACATACAGTCCACTTCATCTCCATCTTCAATACAGTCTTTGATGAAGCGGCGGCGCTGTTCCAAAGGCAGCTGTCTATTTTCCTTCAGGATGGCGTCCCACTCCTCCTGTGTCGCGGCGGCAAGCTGCCGGACGCCGTTCTGCTGCTCAAACCACAAAAAGTATTCCTTGGCCCGCTTGGGCGTTAACTCGAAAAAAGCATAGGGGTCAAAAAACTGCCGCGCCGCAATGCTTTTATGGTTTGCGAAGTCGAACGGCGCAATCATCAGGGAGTAGGCCATCTGTAGCAAGCTCCTTTACATATCGGTTAAATTCATAATAACAGTCCTTCTATTTTTGTGGTTTGGATGGAATGAAACATTCATCTTCCCAATAACGGTACAGGTCATACAGTTGACTTTTATCGTGGGCTGCACTGGATTTTGTCATAAGTACAAAAACAATTCTATGTGGATTAAAGTAAGTCCTCTTGCCCACAAGTTTTAAAATAACTGGTCTATTGGCGGAAAATTCATTTTTTGGCCTTGCTCGATACCCCCAATACAAGTTTTGGTAGCTTTTTAGTATTATTTCACCGAGGTAAATAGATATATCCAGTGCAAGAGAAAGTGTTTCATCTGTATATTTCATTGTCTCTTTTCTGATTTCTTCCTCTATCCATTTGGGATATTTGGACACTTGGTATTCAATTTCTTTTGCGGTCATGGGAACCCGCTCGATCTTCGTCTCATACCATTCCCACAACGGGATCAGCGACTCCGGCGAGTAGTCAAATGGCTCCGTTTCCGGACGCTCCTGCTTCATGTACTCCCACAGCAAAGCAATCCGGTTCGGGATTTCACTCTTGTACCACAGGAAATATTCTTTGGCCTGCTTTGGGGTTAACTCAAAGAACGCATAGTTATCAAAAAACTGCCGTGCTGCAATTTTCTTGTGTCCTGCAAAGTCGATTGGCGCAATCATCAGGGAGTAGGCCATCTGCAACAGGCTCCTTTACACAGAAGAATGATTTGTAAGATATAGTCATCTAATATACACCATATTGCTCACCCAAAAAAGTTTCCAGATTTGGGGCCATAAAGAGACAATCTGCTTCCATTTCTTGGCGAGACCCCATATCCAAACTATCCCGGTTGATCTCTTTTTCCTTCTCCCGCAGGGAAATATCGTCCCGCTTGCCAGCCGGAGTCTTGTCCGTAGCTACCAGCTTCCAAGCATAGACGAATTGGGGCTTGCCGGTGCTGTCCGTGTACTTATATGCGTATCTCCCGTCTTTTCGCTGGCTCTCTCCAGTTCTTAAAATACGGCCCTTGCTGTCACGTCGTTTCTCCGCCATTGGTAAAACTCCTTTCCAAAACTGGAACGAGCCTTGATACGACTTGAGTATATTTTATCATATTCTCGGCTCAATACAAATCTGCGATTAGATCACATCCAGAGAGTCAATGACCTTTTCAAACTGCCTGCGCTTGATCTGGATGCGGTTGCCGTTCATTATCAGCCAGTTGGCGTCCGGGTTTTCCTCCGCCAGTTTCCGCAGCTTCTTTTCCCCGATACGGAAATACTTGGCCGCTTCCTCAATGGTCAGCGTATACTTCTCCCAAATGGGCACATCAGCGCGGTGAGGTCAACCGCTCTGATAAGAACATCCAATGCGGGGTGCTTCTCCAGGATTTCGTGTCTCAGGTGTTCCAGATTTGACTTGCGGCGGGCAGCAACGATCAGATTCTTACCACGATCCGCAAAGGCTTTCGCGGTTTCGTACCCTATGCCGGAACTGGCCCCGGTAATGACGGTGTACTTTTTTGCTGGTTGCATTTGCAATTCCTCCATTTCTCAAGTATAATGTGAGCATACAATGTAGAGTAAACTCTACGTCAAGAGGATGGAGGGATTTTTTTGGATTATTCTATTGGGGAGTTTTCGGAAGTAACTGGGCTGGGGATTCATACTCTGCGCTACTATGAGCATGAGAGTTTGATAACCCCTGTGCGAAATTCCAGTAACCGCCGCCGATACTCTGAGAAGGATATTACATGGATTGCTTTCATTAAACGGCTGAAAGCAACCGGGATGCCGGTCAAGGAGATCAAGAGATATGCGGTGCTGCGGGCCAAAGGGGATTCTACCCTTACGGAGCGGATGGAAATGCTGATTCAGCACCGTCAATCGCTGAAAGACCAGATTAAGCAGTTGCAGGAGCATGAGGCCAAGCTGGAAGAAAAGATTGCTTTTTACCAGCAGGAGATTGAACACCACTGTTCAGATACACCTTAAATTTGCAGTAACCTTTCGATATTGCCGCCCAACGCCATTTCTGTGGCGGAAGTGGACGGGCTGACAAATTCAATCAACTGCCTGCATAGCTTAGGCTCTCCGAACGGGGCATCCGAACCAAACAAGCACCGTTCCGGCACTTCGGTCAACGCCGTTTTGACGGACAGGGGCGTAAACGCCGCAGACAAGTCCAGATATGCGTTTGCCTGCTCCTTTGCAAAGGCGATCACATCCATCCAGTTTGAGCCGCCCATGTGTCCAAAGATAACCGGCACGGTTGGATATTTCCGGCACAGCTCCATGAGGATTTGAATGCCGTTCAGCGTGACAGGATTGAATGTGTGTACCCAAATAGGCAGGCCAGGATAATTGGCCAGGGCCTTGAACACAGATTCAAGCTGCGTGATCTGCGTTTCGGAACCAGGGGTAAATTCTCCGATGCCTTTGAATGAGTTTCCGATGATATGCTCCTTTACCCATTCGGCGGTATCGTTGTCAGCAAGTCCCAGCGGTACGGGGCCAAAACCATAGAACCGTTCCGGCGCATCCTGGATAGCTTGATTCAATTCCAGAATGGTGCCTTTCATTTTGGCACTTCTGGCTTCGGGAGAATAGCCGCCCGCCAGAAGTTGATATAACACCTGCATTTCGGCACCGATTGCGTCTAAGGTTGCGGTTTTGGCTTTCTCAATGTGAGGGGTCGTTGTGAATAGAACCGCTTTGTCCACCCCGGCATCATCCATTTTCTGAATCTGCATGGAAGTGGGGAGCATAACGTGTTGATGGCTGTCTACAATCATTAAGATCATTCCTTTCTTGCCTGGATGTGGCATCACCAAGGATACCACGGGTAAAAAGGATGAACAAGAACGCACATTTTGGGTATGTAGTGTCTTTTTTGATACTGCTATGGGGGAAATACTATGGCAAAAGCAGTTGCAATTACCAACCAATGCCCTATGGAGATCGGGCTGAATATTTTGGGCGGCAAGTGGAAATTGAAAATCCTGTGGCAAATTTCCAAGGGGGCCGTGCGCTTCAATGAATTGCAGAGGCGGTTAGGGAAAATCACAACAAAAACTTTGACGCAGCAGCTCCGGGAGCTGGAAGATCAGAAAATCATTCAGAGGACAGTCTATCCAGACAACCCGCCGAAAGTGGAATATGCCTTAACAGAACTCGGTGAAAGTATTTATCCCGTTTTGAAGTCACTGTGCGATTGGGGAACAAACTACCAAACCGCTGTACCATCAACCAGCAATTAAGGTGGGCTTTTACAGATGGCGCAGATTAACACGGTACTCGCGCAAGGCCACTTCGTCAGCAGTGCCAATTAAATTTTCCAAGTAGGCAACCAGTTTTTCCTTGTCAGCAGGCAGGTGTCCACGGACTTGAATAAGGTTGGATGCACCATCTGTCACAATCCTGGTGTCGATAGTCAGATTTTCAATAAGAGCCTTTAGCTCTGCCAGCTTTTCAATTTCCCCCTCCTCTTTCCAGTTGCCGCGCTGGATTTCCTGATATAGCTCGGAGGTTTTGTTAATTGTCAGCATAGACGATTCGATAATCTGTGGGTGGAGCTGATTGAACAGTTCCGCAGTCGCCTTTGCACCGATTTCGCCGCGGCCAGCGCCGGAAATACCAGTGAGATAGAAAAAGTTGTAGCTGATGTCAGCGGCCTCTAACTTTCTGCATTGTTCAAGAACATCACTGGCCCGAAAGCCCTTGTTCATAAAAACCAGCGCCTCATTATCACCAGTTTCCACACCCAAGGTCAGTCCGTTATATCCTAAAGCACGAAGTTCTTTCAGTTCGTCCACTGTTTTCGTGGAAATGTCGGTGATCCTGCCAAAGCAGCCAATCGATGAATAATTGGGACAATACTTTTTCACCATTTGAGCCAATGTTTTCAGTTTGTCGGTGGTCAGGACAAAGGGATTTGCGCCTGTGAAGAAAACCCGGAACCAGGGTGCGTCCTGGCAGTAGCGGCTGACCGCAGCCAAATCTTCCTCCACCTCGGACGGCGGGGACATTCTGAACTTGAACGGCAAATCCTCATACAGCGTACAGAATTTGCAGGAGTGGTGTGTGCAGCCCGCAGTAACCTGAATCAGCAGGGACGCGGCCTCATAGGGCGGACGCCAGATTGTTCCATCAAAGTGCATAGATCATATCTCCTTTTCAAAATCAATCAGGAATTTCCTGTTGCCATCATGGTACAACCGGCAACGGTTAAATTCAAGTACGCAACTTTTTTAGTAGTAGTATTGTTTTCTGTACTAATACTAATTTTATGGCCTACATTGATTTTGAAATTGAGATGGTATATACTATCTCCAAAGAAGCGAAGGGAGATATAGCTATGGCCGGGAATAAATTTCAAACGCAGGATATGATGGCCCGCTGTGTGCCAATGACCAGTGTGCAGGCGGTTTTGGGCGGCAAGTGGAAAATCCTGATCTTGTGGTATATCGCATTTTATAAAGTTCAACGCTTTGGTCAGCTCATGCGCCGCCTGGACGGGATTACTCAGTCCTCATTGACAAAGCAGCTCCGTGAATTGGAGCAAGACGGATTTTTGCATCGTGAGATTTACAAAGAAATTCCCCCAAAAGTGGAATATTCCTTGACGGAACTGGGACAAAGTTTTACTCCGATTCTGAACCAAATGATGATATGGAGCGAGGCGCATCTCTGCCCCCCTGATTATATCAATCCTTTCGGAGAAGAAAGAATACTGCCTGAGTAATCTATGAAAGATTTACACCAGGAGGGCAGTCCTCCTGGTGTAATCAGCTTAAATGTTTTCGTAGGAAACCAATTCGTCCACAGGGATGCGCGTCTGGCTGTGCCGCTCCGGGTCAGCGAAGTTCTCACCAGCATAGCCGATAGCCAGAATGTTGACCGGCTCCAAGTTGGCGGGGAGGTCAAACTCCCGGCACAGAACATCCGGCTTGAAGTAGCACACCCATACGCTGCCCAAGCCCAGCTCCGTGGCCTGGAGCATCATGTGATCGGTCAGGATGGACGTGTCAATGTCCCCGGTCTGCTTTTGGTCGAAGGGCCGCACCCACGCCTTGTTGTGGTCGGCGCAGACGATGATGGCCAGGGGCGCGCCATAGATGCCAGCGGCCTTGCCGATCTTCGCCAGCCCTTCCTCGCTCTGAACAACGATCAGGTGAACCGGCTGAAGGTTGGCGGCGGTGGGGGCCACATGAGCGGCCTCCAGAATCTTCTCCAGCTTTTCCGGCGCCACCTTCTGGTCGGTGTAGCTGCGGATGGAGCAGCGGGTCTTTGCAATCGTGATAAAATCCATGATAGATTTCCTCCAATTTGATTTGATGGCTGGCCTGCCAGGGCAACCACCTGATATGATTTTAACACAATCAGGGCGGCCCGCAAGATTGCACTTTTTCGGTAGATACTTCCCAAAAAGTAAGTCCTTTTCTAAATCGACGCACTATGATATACTTGCCGTGAGGTGATTCCATGAAACTGCAGCAATTTAACTGCCCTGTCGAGGCAACACTGTCACTGATTGGCGGGAAATATAAACCGCTTATCCTCTGGCATCTGGTGGATTGCCCTCTGCACTATATGGAGTTGCAGCGGAGGATTCCCAGCGCAACGCCCAAAATGCTCTCCCAGCAGCTCCGCGATCTGGAGGACTGCGGCATGGTACATAGAGAAGTGATCCCGGAGAAGCCGCCCAAAACGGTATACTCTCTGACGGCTTTTGGGGAAAACATCATCCCGGTTTTGGATGCTATGTGTCAGTGGGGAACTGCCTATATGGATGGTCTGGATGTTCAGTCTCCATGTTGTAGCGCAGGGGCATGATAAAGGGGACATAGCTGCCTGTTGAGCGGCTATGTCCCCTTTTCGCTATATCAGATTTGTGACTGCCGGATATAATTGCACAGCACCGCAAAATCAATATTGGGATTCTCCCTCAAAATCTTCTGCATACTTTCCTCCGCCTGCCGGTGTAGGGCGGGCTTTTTCAAATCGTCCAGCCGGAAGAAAATATTCAGCCGTCTGCCAACCGCAAACAGAAGTTTTTCATCTGGCGGGAGTTGTAAAAAGCGTTCAATCACAGAAAGCATTTGTGCCTTGTCCGTCTGTAAATTGCCGCGCACTTCCAAAAGCAAATTGATGATATGCTCGTTTATATAGAAACTGTCCATTGGCTGAAGTTGTTGCAAAAAGGATTTTTGCTCTACTACAATTTCTTCCTCCGATTGCAGCGTGAATGAGCCGTTTCGGACGAACTCGCCTAACTTCGATTCCGGCTTGATTCCAGTGGCATGGACACGGATATAGTCGGGCCGGATGATGTTCAGCGCCTCGGCGGTAGCGGCGGCATTTTCTTCGGATAGCTCTTTGCCGCCGATGCCCAGCAGAATAAACTCGGACAAGATCATACCGGCCTCTTTTGCCATGCAGCCGCTTTCCACCACCGTGTCAGCTTGAAAGCCCTTGTTAATGAGTTTCAATATCTGATCGGAGCCGGTTTCCATCCCGCAGTACAGATGATTCAAGCCAGCTTGCCGGAGGGCCTGCAATTCGGATAAAGTCTTGCGGGTGATACTGTCGGCGCGGGCATAGGTCGTGATGTATTGCAGATTGGGGAAATAGCGGTTGAGGGCGTCCAGTATGCGAAGCAGATAGTCGGTTTTCAGCACCAGGGCATCACCGTCCTGCAAGAAACAGGATGTAAAATTTTTGCCTTTGTTAAGCTGGGCCTGTTTCGCTATATCTTCTATGGTTTCCTCAATGGGCCGCATGGAAAACTGCATGGATTTGTAAAGGCCGCAGAAATAGCATTTGTTCCAATGGCATCCCCGTGTGACGCGAACCAGCAGGCTGTTACTTTCAGAGGGGGGACGAATCGGCCCAATCTCTACATTTTTCATAAGAGGTTTCCTTTCGTTGTAATTGCAATAAACATACCATCTTATAAAAAAGAGAGCAAGAACGTACTTTTAGGGAAGGTACTTTCCAAAACAATAGCACCTATTTGACATAGTTAGTAACTGTTTCAGACCACTTTAGAAAATTGTTGAACATAGGCTGTACCCCTTGATGGAAAACGGGCATAGCCGCCATTAGGTGGCTATGCCCGTTGTTTATCAGATTGCGGGTACTTATTTCACGATATAGGTGATGGGTGCGGAGGTGTCTATGCCAGCATACATGGTTTCAAAGCCCGCATAGCGATCCAGCCCTTTTTCCATGTTTGCATCCAGAGCGCGAAAATGTTCGTCGCGCTGGGCTTCGGTGTCGAAATAGATTACATTGCTTTCGGGCAGACCATTTGCTGCTACGCCGGTTTTGTCTACGGGCGCACCATAAATATCGCCAGACTGCACCGGGCTTGCCATTAGAGCCTCACTTGTATCAAATCCAGCGGACTTGCCATCATCTTTGAAAAAGGTTCCAAAGGTGTCCGCAATCTGCGGAGCGGAGGCCGGTTTACCCACAATGTTGATATTGTCGTTCTGCTCCATGGGATCAGCCTGCTGTGCATTTGCGGAGGTTGCAAATGCCGTGGTTACTCCACAAACCAGGGCCAGTGCCAGAACAAGAGAGAAAATAGATGCTTTTTTGATTTTCATAATTGCGGTTATCCTTTCTTCAATCGCGTTTTTACTAAAATTGCTGCACAAGGGAGCAAAGCCGCTCCGAGTTTCTTCCATGCTGATGAGTGTCCGCGCATAAGCCGCTCTTGTGTTCTCCCCAAAAAGATGCACCACTGCTTCGTCGCACGATAGTTCAATATCCCGGTTCACAAGGATATACATAACCCAAACCAAGGGATTAAACCAATGCACACACACCGTCGCAATCAACACTAATTTTGTAATGCTGTCAAACCGCCGGATATGCACATATTCATGCTCCAAAACATATAGAAGTGACTTTGTATTAGCCCATTCAGTAGATATTGGCATCAGAATTACGGGGTGAAATACGCCATAGGTGAGCGGAGCAGAAAACCGGCTGGACTGCCGAACGGAAATTGGGCGCTTCTGTTGATGCTTATTCAGCCAGCTTCTAATGAAGGCATTTTCTACTGGAAATGAGGTTTGAAATTCTTGTCGGCACTTCCAATATGCTACACCAAAAACCAGAGCACAAATTAATGCACCAGCGGCCCAAATGACCACCCAAACAGAAATTATATTTGTGGACATTGTAGTCTTTTGCCCAGCTACTTCAACTGGCATCAGCGCAACTGTAAGGGGGCTTTCTGCAACGTCTATTCCTGATACATGACTGCCTAATAAGGAATAGACACTAAATGCAGAGGGGAAAGAGAACGGGAGCAGCAGGCGCACAACGGCTGTTCCCCAAAGCGCCAAAAAGGTCTTTTTCGGGAGACGGTTGATTGCCAAGGTACGAATGACGGTGATTGCCAAAATCATCACGCCTCCCGCAAAACTCATTTGCAACAGGCTCATTTGCATCACCTCATTCCAAGTCGCCAACAATCTGTTTCAGCTTTTCGATCTGCTCGGCGCTTAACTTTTTTCGCCCCAGCAAAGCCGCAAACAGTTTGTCCGCACATCCGTCATACACCCTGTCGATCAGTTCGTTTGTTTCTGCCTCCTGTACTTCTGCCTGCGGCACAAGCGCGTGACACATGAAACCGGGGTCGGAGCGTTCAATCGCGCCCTTTTTGATGCACCGCTTAATCAAGGTATAGGTCGTATTTACATTCCAACCCAATTCCTCGGTCAGCAGTTTAGCGATATGCTTCGCAGGAACATCGCCATCGCGCCAAAGGACAGACATTACTTTCAGTTCAGAAGCAAACAGTTTAGTTTCCATTCGGTAGCACCTCCTTTTTAAGACCGTAGTAGTGGCCACGCTGTTATACTACCACAGTCTTAAATAAATGTCAATACTACTGTGGTCTTAAATTTTGATTCGATTGATAAGTAACGCTCTTACTTTTTTGACAAACAAAATAAATTCTTTTGCATAATTCAGAACCACATAGCTTGTTCATCTCTAAATTTAGGAACCGGCCCATCCTGATACGGGTCATAGCGATGCTCATTACAGCCAAACTCCTGCAAAAAGCAGATCATATCCTCCGCCGTCCATTTCACAAGGGTCATGCCATCAAAGGCTTCCACCTTGCCGTCGTCCATCGTATTCTTAAAATACCACTCAAACCCCTTGGGGTGGCGCAGGATCGTCAAGTGGATGAATGGATATTCCGGCAGAGGTGTGGCGTGGTGTTGCCACACCCCACAAAATTGAGGAAAGAAAGGAATTTCACAATGAACAACGACAACAGAACGCCCCTCACGATCCTGGAAGCCTGTATCCTGCTGGCCCGCGAAACCGTGTCCATGCTGGAGGGCCTCGATCAGCTCCCGGACAGTGCCGTCACCCTCCGCGGCGCCTTGGCACTGGCCGACAAAGACCTGAGTGATGGCGGCGCACTTCTGGCATGGGTCGACTCGGAAATGGAGATGGTCAGGCACTTCGCTGAAA
>JBCLRG010000026.1:0-39520 GCA_041223955.1 Oscillospiraceae bacterium 38-13
ACTTCCTGGCGAAACCTCGCCCCGGCACTGGTATACTTTGTGGCGAAATTTGGCCCATTTTACTTGACTGCTTACACCTCCGCTTTTTGCGAGTAATCTACTCTTTTATGTTATTATACCATTTTCTATTTAATATGGAACAGCAAATGAAATTTTAAAAAATGTCGGATCTAGGATGCAAATTAGCGGCTGTTTTCGCACAGGTCTCCTCCAGCTCGCCCCGGCAGAATTTATAAAATTGTTCAGAAAAGAAGAGGCACAGGAGCTATGAGAACCCCTGTGCCTTGAATGCGAATCTGTATCAGTTCTGAGGTGGTCTTTCTAATTCCTGGCAAGGCGGCCTTGTTTTAAAGTAAGCATATTCCAGGATCATAACTGTAAGTAGCGATATAAAGAATTATAATGTAAAGCCAATTTTTCTTTTTGCGGGCCAAGGGCAATCACGCCATTGGCCAATGTCCTGCTCTGCTCTTCCGGTCAACAGGTCTATAGCGGCATCTGCAAGATAACCCAGATAACTTTCCGCGGAGCTGTCGCCGCACAGTAACTTCCACATCAGACCGCCAAAAAGATATGACTGGGCAAATTCACGCCAGCTATGCAGTTCCTCCACAACCTTTTGAGAAAGATCCCACAAAATACCAACAGCCTCGCTTTCCGTGAGCCAGCCTAAATAGCATCCCCAGCGTGTCAGCATCGCCGCCCGGCCAACATCCCACCCTGCCATAAAGCCAGGAGCATATTGATTTTTATACCGCTGCGCAAATCTCCATGCCCGGCTGGCAGACGCACGATCATCCTCGTCCATCGTTTCGTCCATCAGTTCCTCCGGCGAAGATGCCTCGCTGTAAAGTTGATACCGAAGGATATACCCCTCCTGCGCCAGATAACGGATCATATCCAGCAGATCGCTGCGGCCGTCTATCCCCCAGGAGCGGCGTACAAGAGACGCTATTTTCTGTTCCAAGACAGGGATATGTTCCTCTACATCCATTCTATCCAGATGATGGCTGTTAAGAGTCGATAGAATACCAGACAGCAGGATGCCAAAGCACTTCCATTTTGCATCGTCTTTTTGGTATGGGACCGCTTCCGGCTCAGGCATGGACTCAAGCCGGGCCATTGCTTCTTCCAGGGTAGTATAAAGGTTTTTTTCCAGGTCCGAATCGAATGAGAATTCTTCTTCATCGTCTGAATCTTCCATGTCCAGCATTTCCAGCGCCGCCGCAAGCACGCCCATATCTTCTCCCAAAAGATGCTCCATCAAGTCCCCGGCAGCAGATGAAGCTGCTTCAGCAACTTTGTCATTCACCATCTTTTGCAACAGTTCCTCATGAACAGCCACTTGATCCATACTCTCCGGCCCAAGCATCCGGCCGAGAATTTCCACTTGACGCTTGGTATTCATGTCGATTTGCTCTTCCGTTTCGGCAGCAGATATAGATGGTTTCTTCTCAGAGCTTGGCACCTCGATTTTGCTAATCAGTTCTTCGCTTTTTTCCATAGTTTCTTTCACGGAATTGAGCGTCTGCCCTTTTGCTTGCTGTGCCTGTTTCATAATCTCGTTTATATCGAACATTTTTAATCCTCCTTGTCCGGGGGAAGCGGATGCCATGCCGAATTTTTTTTGTAACGTGTAAATAACTTTTTAATTCGCCGCAGTATTGTTTCTATGAAATGAAACCAGAGATTGCCAAATATAAACACAATCATAAGGAGCAGCAGGAACGCTCCCATTTCTCCAACAGGCATCTTTTTACCTCACTTCGTTGCAAAACAGTTCATAAAGAAGTCGGTAAAAGCAGCCAGCTCATCATCCTGTGACACATAAACATACAGTTTTTCATCGTCCAGCCAGTCATAGGCATTGATACCGATATACCCTTTTTTGTCCGGGTAAATGATGAACGCATCGGTAGGGTACTTATTGCGATAGGCTTTCAGAATTTCAGAGCGGCGATAGTAAGCAGGGTCGCCACAGCCGGAAAGATCGGGTACTGTGGGAACGACCACAATCGTCTGGCCGGCTTCGTCCCATCCGACAAGCAGATTGCCAATTTTAGTTTTGCTTCCATGAACAAATCCATAGTTGAAACGGCCCACATCCTCAGTATATCCAAAAATCAGCCTGTATTTGTCCCCCTCTTCAACGACCTGGTTAAACAGAGCTCGCATTTTCTTCGCATTTGCGTCGCTCTTTTCCATGTCAATTTCGGGCCCCTTAAAGAACTTACTAAAGAATCCCATCATGTTTCCTCCTGTATGTTTAGATGTTTTTATATGAAACTGAAGGGGGCAGTACCCACAGTATCATAAATGAACCGTGTTTTTTCTTTTGCGGTTTGTCTGGTTTCCATCAGCCCAAATAAGAACAAATCATAAAAGTTGTTTTTATTCTGATTGAAATAAAATCCATCTGAATATAAGGCAAAACTGATATCCAGACGGATTTTCATGCTCTCATTACTCAAGATACAGGCGCTGTTTTTAATTTCTCCAGAGCATCCACAATAGCATTTATTTGAAAGTCAACTGTTTCATCGGCAGCCTCGGGAACAAACAAAGGTAACGTATCGGGAATCGCCTTACGTACAACCATCACGGTCAAGCTTAAGTTCGTGAATAAATTAATCCTTGCCGCATCTGCCTTTATACCAAAGTTTTCTAAAATTGCTCCAAAAAGGCGGCGCTGTTTTTGACGGAACAGTTGATAGCTTTCCTTTGACAGACGCTTGAAAATAAGCTGCTGTTCTTCAATCGTTAAAACAGCAATTCCATTTTTCTCTCCGTAACAACAGGCATAGAGAAATTGTTTCACAGCATTACGCCAGCTTAAAGCAGGATCAGCCATCAGCCTTTGCACTTCCTTAATAATTTTGGGCTGTTGCAAGTACAGTGTTTCAACGATCAAGTCTTCTTTTGTTCCAAAAAAAGAATAAAAGAAAGTTCGTGAAATACCGACTTTTTTATATATTTGCTCTACAGTAGTATGCTGTATACCCTGTTTTGCCATCAGTTCAAGACCGACTGTAACAAGTTCCGCTTTGATACGCTCTCTATCTTCTTCAGAATAAGCTACCTTTGGCATCCCGTCACCTCCTTCCCAAAAATAAAAACAAGCTTTGGAGTTTGATTTTATTTTAACACATCCAAATAGCATAATGCAAGAGTGAATTGTCATAAGACCGATGTTTTCAGACGCAGATATGTTCGAGACACGCGCGTTCTGGCAAGCAATTCGGAAGGGATCACATTCCGGAATTTTTGTTGGGAGCCCACAAAAATGCTTGTTTGGGCACCCCAAAAAATCCAGCTCTTTGAAACAGTTTGATATGCTCCCTAAAAGGCAGACAGCGAAACAATAAAAACGAGGGGGAACGGATATAGGAAAACGAATTGAAATGGACTTGGAGGAAAAGGAAAAACTCATCCGGGAGTGCCTTGGGGGGCGGATGCGGGAGGCGACGCGGCGGGCAGGGGTAGGCCATTCCACCATGCACACCTAGATCAGCCGGTATCGAGCGGAGGGCGTTTCGGCACTCTCTGAGAATGGGAACGTCCAGAGGCGGACATACAGTGAGGAAATCCGGCAAAAGGCTGTGGAGGAATACCTGTCCGGCCAGGGCAGCTCCATGGCTATCGCGGAAAAGTACAAACTACGCTCCGGGAATCTCGTGCTGGACTGGGTAAAGGAGTATCATCGTCATAGAAATTCTGTTGAAGAGGCAGGAGGGGTATCTATGACGAAGCGGAAGCACACCCTGGAGGAGCGAGTCCAGGCGGTCAGGGAACATCTGGAGGATGGAAAGAGCTATTCTGAACTCTCAGAAAGATACGGCTCAACGACCCAGGTGATAGGAAATGGGTAAAGCGGTATCAGGAGTGGGCATGGCGGGTCTGGAGGACCAGCGGGGGAAGCGTCTTGCATCCCAGACGCCCCAGACACCGGAAGAGGCTCTGCGGATCGAGAACGCCCGCCTGAAACGGGAAAACTATCGATTGGAGCTGGACCTGTTAAAAAAACTGAGACAGTTTTGTCAGGAACGTTAGTATGAGGTGGTGCGCCGTGCTGCGGAGGAAGAGAGAAGTATTCCATGATAGAGGTGTGCCGTGTGCTGCATATCTCCCCGGAAGGACCGGCGCCCGCACGATGGAAAACAGGCGGCTGGCCGGACTGGTGAAGAAGATTCACACCGAGAACCCAGACAAGGGCTACCGGCATATCCGGGACGATCTGGCACGGTATTACGGCGCACCGGCGAACGACAAGCGGGTGCTTCGCATCTGCCGCAGTCTGGGTATTCAGTCCACCGTCAAATACGCCCGGCACGGCTGTACCCGGCAGGCCTCAGACCCACAGTGTCTGGCGGAAAACGTGTTGAACCGCCAGTTTTATGCGGAAAAGCCCAATGAAAAGTGGCTGACGGATGTGACAGAGTTCAAATATTATGTGGGTCCAAGCGTGCATAAGCCCTACCTCAGCGCCATCCTGGATCTTTGGGCGGATCGTCTCCTTTGTCCTCCGGGACGCCAACGACAGCGCCTTAGTCCATAAGACGCTAGATCAGGCCCTAGCCGCCAACCCGGATGCACACCCGCTCTTCCGCAGCGACAGGGGCTTTCGGTACACCACTCGGGTGTTCCACGACAAGCTGGCCGCAGCCGGGATGACACAGAGTATGTCCCGGGTGGGCGAGTGTATTAACAACGGGCCTATGGAGGGCTTCTGGAACATCCTCAAGCGGGAGCAGACATTTTTCTTCTGTTCCGCCTACCGCTGTAATTCTGATGTTTGCTCCATTCTCTCAATCCGGAAGAAAATCATTGAGAAGCTAATGCTGGAGCTATTCGGTCTGCAAGAGAAGAACTCATTGGAAAATATGAGCAATATCCCGCTGGCTGAGGAACGTTTTATTATAATACGGTATCTATGAAAAACGAACGGCAGCAGTTGTAAAGTAGATATTCCAGCATTGGAGAGCAGTTTGAACGCCACCACTGACAAAGCCGATGTATTTCTAGAAGTTCATCCAGTGGACTAGACAGGCGACCCAGTTGATGGAGTTGACATCTGAACTCGACACGGAACAAGGACAATGCAGCCACAGCTACGCTACCCCAAATCGATAGAATTTCTTTCCAGGTTAGTCCAAGGCCGACACTTCGTAAGGAAGTGCCGGCCTTTAACAGCCTGTTGTTTTCTCCGTACTCAGTACACAATGTATAAGAATTTCACGCTCATGACCGCCTTAATGGAGAACCTCATCCAAAACGCGGTACAGCTTTTCCACCTCCACCGGCTTGGAGAGATGCCCGTTCATGCCGCACTTCACCGACTTCTTCAGGTCATCGTCAAAGGCGTTCGCCGACATGGCGATGATCGGTATCGTATGGCAGTCCTCCCGGTCCATGCTCCGAATCACGCGGGTGGCCTCCAGGCCGTCCATAACCGGCATCATGATATCCATCAGAATCACATCATAAGAGCCCGGCGGCGTTGTGCGGATGCGCTCCACCGCCTGCGCTCCGTCATAGACGCATTCCACCTCAAAATCGCGCTCCTCCAGGAGGCACTGGGCAATTTCGGCGTTCAGCTCGTTATCCTCCACCACCAGAATCCGATACCCCTTAAAGGAGATTTCCTCCGTATGGGTCCCCGTCTCCATGGGCGTTCCTCCGGCCAGCGGAATGGTGAAGCTGAAGGTACTCCCCTCTCCCGGGGCGCTCTCCAGCTGGATATTACTGCCCATCATCTGCACCAGCCGGCTGCTGATGGACAGGCCCAGCCCCGTGCCCTGCTGCTTGGAGGGATTTGTTCCCGCCTGCTCAAAGGAACGGAAAACCCGCTCCTGTTCCTCCTTGGCGATGCCGACGCCGGTGTCCCGCACCATGAAGCAGACCTGAGATTCCCCGCCTACGATGGTTTCCTCCACCGCCAGCGTGACCTGCCCCCGCGCCGGGGTGAACTTCACTGCGTTGCCCAGCAGGTTGATCAGCACCTGACTGATGCGCATCCTGTCCGCCCGGAACCAGTTGTGCTCCAGGGAAATCTCCTGTGTAAAGCAAATCTCCTTGGCGGCTGTCTGGGGCTGAATCAGCTCCTGAATGGTATCCAGCATCTCCCTCATGTCAAAGTCGACGGCCTCCAGCTTCATCTTGCCGCTCTCGATCTTGGACATATCCAGGATATCGTTGATTAGACCCAGCAGGTAGTTGGAGGAGGACTGGATCTTTTGCAGGCAGTCCAGTATCCGCTCCGGCGTCTGCTCCTTCTGGAGGGCGATGGCCGTCATGCCGATGATGCCGTTCATGGGCGTGCGAATCTCGTGGCTCATCCGGGAGAGGAATTCCGACTTCGCCTTGCTGGCTATATCATGCTGCTGCTGGTTCAGCTGGCTCTGTATCACACGGCCCAGCTCCGCCAGATTCTGATACTCCTCTGCGTCCTCCAGCAGACTCTTCGGAAGGCCCAGAATGCACACGTTTCCCATATAACTGCCGCTGTCGTACATGGGCAGAAGAATTCCCTCCTGCCCCGGCAGGACGTTCAGGAAGCGCTGAAGAACCTCCTCCCGGCTGTTCTCCGAAGAGAACCAGCGCACTTCCTCCGGTCCCATCCATTCGAAAAAGCGCTTTTTCTCCTCTTCCTTGTACTTCTGCACGGCATTGGTCCGGTTCTCTCCCTGGGAATGCCACTGGTAATTCAGATAGTTGGAATTGAAATCCGCCCGCAGGAGGGAGACCAGCACCTCCTCCGCCTGATAATACCGGCCGATTTTCCGAACCATCAGCATCATCTGCTCCGGGAAATCGCCCCCCTTGCCGAAGAGGTTCAGGGCCACGGACACCAGGCTCACATCCTCGCCGTAGCCCAGGCTGTTGATCTCATGGGCCTGAAGCGGGGGCAGGGCGGCTCCCTGCTCCTCATAGAAGGACAGCCGGGACGCTCCCCGGGCCTGCTTCGCCATGCGGATCAGCTGCTCTGTGTCCTGGTTCTCCCCGGCCCGGACCAGCCCGGCCCGCAGCTGGACGGAGAAGTCCTGAAAACGGACGGCGGCTTCCTCCAGCAGCGCCCGCACCGGCTCCGCCGCCTCTCCTTCCAGCCAGAGGACGAACTCGTCCCGGTTCAGACGCAGGGCGGCCGTCCGGCGACCGGTTCTCTCCGTATAGTCCTGGCAGCTCCGGCGCACCAGTCCGCCCAGCTCCTCCAGAATCATGTCCCCGAACACGATGCCGTTTTTCTCGTTGATCTGCTTCAGCTGGTCCAGAAGCAGACAGGCCATGATTCCCTCCGGACCGGCCTTCCGGCATTCCGTCAGCTCCTTGATTCCGGCGCTGTAGGCGTAGAGCCCCGTGACTCCGTCGATGGTATTCTTCCGGAGCTGCTCGGCCTCCCGTTCCTTCTGCTCCTGGATGTCGCGGATGCTGCCCACCAGCTTCCACCGCTGGCCGTCGGTGTCATAGACCGCCTTGCCCGCCAGGGCTACCCATTTAAACGCCTCGCCCTTAGGCCACGCCAGACGGAACTCCGCGTAGAGCTCATCGCCTCCCCGCTGAAGCTCCGCCACGGCCCGGTCCCGGTCCGCCTCATGGATGCACTGGGGGTCGATGAAGACGCCGCCGCCGAAATTGTCGCACCGCCACTGCCCGCTCATGGTGGGGTGGTTGAAAATGTCCAGCATATGGAGATGGACGTCATAGGAGTAGAAAAAGTCCTTGGAGGACTCCAGCGCCACCTTATAACGCTCCTTCTCCTCCAGCAGGATGTTCTCCGCCTTCCGCTGCTGCTCCGTCAGGTTGACGACCACCTCATGCAGCGCGTCAATCTCCAGAATGTTGGAGGGGCGGAAGCCCTGAAGCGCCGCCGCTCCCTGGCTGATGCACTGCATCAGCCGCTGGACCGGCCGGGTCAGGTGGCGCACCACCAGATAAATGCCCAGCACGCCAAAGCCCAGGCCGATAAACACGGCGGCCACCATCCAGATATAGAGCCGCCGGCTCATTCCGAACAGGTCCTCTTCCGTGTCCAGGCCCAGGAGCGACCATTCCGTGTTCTCATAGGGCACGTGGTTGCTGTACAGCTTCAGCGGGCGCTCCACGGCATAGAGCCCCTGCCCGTTCAGGGCGGCGCCCTCCACCCGGGTGAGGGCCTCATAGTCCGTCTCCCGGAGGACAAAGCCGCCCTCCATGCTCCGGACCAGGTCGTAGAGCATGCCCTTGCCCACCAGGGGCGTATACCGGCCGCCGTCCTTCACGGCCAGCAGGTAGCCCGACTGCTGGGAGTCGTTCAGCTCCGCCACGGGGAAATAGTCGTAGAGGCTCCGGCTGGAAATCTCCACACCCAGCACCCCATAGGTCCGCCCCTGGCTGCGGAGGGGAAGGGAATAGGTAATCATTTCATGGGAATCCGTCTCGCGGCTCCCCAGGCGGAAGGGCAGGGCCCAGTAGCCCAGGTCCGCCGTGTCCGCGTCCGGGAAGGCCTCCCCGGCCCGCCAGGGTTCGTAGAAAAAGGCCTCCCCCGTTCCCCCGCCCTCCATGTGGAAGCGGGTGGTCCAGTTCGTGTCCAGCGGGATGTTCCAGGCCCGGGACAACTCCTTGCTCCCCCGTTCCAGCAGCAGATCCGAGAAGTTCACCGGATTCGTGTCGGGGTCGGAGTCCCGGATGAAGAATCCGTCGTACTCCCCCGCCCCGGCCTCCGGCCCGGTCAGGACCAGGAAGACGCCGGTGGTGGAGCTGTTTTGCAGAATGTCCAGGCACTCCGGGAACATCCGCCCCAGCAGCTCCTCCTTCTCCTCGCCGGACTGAAGCAGGGTCTCCAGGTCCGTCTCCCGGTTCTCCAGGTACCGCTCCAGAATTCCGTTCATCACCGGTTCCTGCTCATAAATGGACGCCCAGCGCTGATTCATGTCGTTCTGAAGAATCACGCCCCGGTTTTCCACCAGCCGGGTCATCATGTTGCCGGAGTACTCCTCCAGCGTCTTCGTGGTCCGGCGGACCACCAGCGTGCCGATGGTGATGCCGCTCTGGAGAAGCATGATGGCAATCAGGGGAATTAGAAAAATGCGGAAGATTGTGGTCTTTTTTCGGTTGATTTTCTTCATGTCCCTACTTGCCGGCAGCGCCGTTCAGCGCGCCGCAGAAGGACTGATACCAATTCTCAAAGGCCTCCTCCGTCACGTAGGGCGCCGCCGCCTGCTCCAGACTCTCTCCCCCGGCCAGGGCCGAGGCCACGGCCGACCGGTCTTCCGCCGCCTGGTCGGCCAGATGATATTCCAGCACCTTCCGCGCTGCGGAGCCGTTCTGGAAGCTCTTGTTTGTATAGAGGGTCATGCCCTCCATTCCGCCGAAGATCGTGGTCAGGCAGTCGTAGGTCTTGGGAGCCACCGAGAGGCCCTGGTCCGCGACGACCTGATCCAGCTTCTCCACGCTGTTGGCTTCCTTCAGCACCGGCAGGTAGCCGGACACGCACCCGAACCGCAGGTTGTTCTCCGCCTGGGTGAACCACTTCAGAAATTCCACGGCGGCATATTCATGGCGCTCGTCGGACTTGCTGACCACCATGCCCGCGCCCTGCTGCACGGCGTAGTTCTGCCCGCCCTCCAGCACGGGGGCCATCATGACGATATAATCGATGGGCTGGGCCCCGCTCTCCAGCTCCACCTGATCGGGGAAGTACATGGCGGAGGCCGTGGACCCGGTATAGGCCAGGATATCGCCGGTCTTCACATCGTCGGACCGGAAGGAGCCGTAGGCCCCGAAATAGCCCTTGACCATGGGGACGTAGTAATTTTCCCACAGGCGGCGCAGCTCCTCCTTGGGGGTATTGAGGGTCATTTCCCCGTTCTCCACCTGGAAGATCTCCACACCCTGCTGCTGCATGCCGATGATGAAATAGTTCGCCATGGCGTCCCGGCCATAAAAGGCTTTGCCGTCCCCGGGCACGCCGGGGGTGAGGCCGTCCGTCCACTCATAGTAGGCCTCGGCGGTCTCCACCACGCCCTCGATGGTCTTCAGGTTCTCCAGGGAAGCGCCCGTGGCCGCCGCGAAGGGCTCCCAGTGCGTCTTGTTGAGCATCATGATCTCGGTGGACTTCGCCGTGGGGAAAATCCGGAGGGTCCCGTCGGCGGCAATGCGGCCCTCTTCGATGTAGGAATCCACGTACCGGCTCAGCTCCTCCTGGTCCAGGTAGCTGGACAGGTCGGCCAGCGCTCCCGCCAGCTCAATTTCATAGGCCGTGTCCGCGTAGGAGGAGAAGATGTCCGGCATGGTATCCGCGCCCACCTTTCCGCTGATGGCGTCCCGCACCGCTGTCTCCAGGTCGGACACCGAGCCCTGGGAATAGCTCTGCACGTAGACGCCCATCTCCCGGCCCGCATTGTCGTTGAACTCCTCCACCAGCGCGTCAAAGGCGGCCTGCTGGGAGCCGTTGTAATAGTGCCACACCGTCAGGGACACCGGGTCCTTGGGGTCCAGGGGGCTCTTGTTTCCGCACCCCGCCAGGGAGAGGAGCAGCACCGCCGTCAGGCAGACCAGACCTCCGCGCTTCCATGCGCCTCTTGCAATCTTCATGGGAATTTACCCCTTTCTTTTCATTTTTGGAAATTTTACTTATTCTATCATACTGCCGTTCCGTTTTCAAGCGAGAAAGACCGATTGTTTTCAAATCCCCGTCAAACCCGGCGGAACCGCAGCGGAAACCGGGAGTTCCTCCCGGCGGAAAGCGGTTCGGACCCGGGGCAAAGCGGCGCTGGAAGCCGGGAATGGGGCGGGCAGCGGCGGAATATACTGGAAACCGGCGTAGGGGAGGGACTCTGGCGCTGAAGTGCGTCTTGAATTCCCTGGAAAAATCGGATATAATGGTCAGGCATCTACAAGTTGATTTCAGGTTATGGAGGAAATGATTTTTATGAGAAGAAGGCTGCTAAGCATCCTGCTGGCGCTGAGTCTGGCACTGACTTTGCTGCCGGGTACCGCGTCCGCCTTTGCCCTGCCGCCGGACAGCGGCTACTGGGTGGGGCTGACCCGGGCGCAGGCCGTTGGCACCATTGGCCGGATTGCCGCGAAAACGGAGACCCGGGACATCGTTCTGATCTGCTTCCCCTCCGACGGGCAGGACCCCGTTCCCACCGCTATCACGCAGTTTGCCGCGTTTGCCAGCGGAAACCGCTGCAAGCTCTATTACTACGCCTGCTCCGGGGACCCCAGCGACCCCTCCCGGATTGACGGTGCGCTGGAAACGCTCTTCGACTCCAAATCCGACAAGTGGCCCGACTGGCCCATCGCCGTTACATACAACTCCTCCACGAAAACCGCCCTGTGCCGGGAGTACGTGGCCACAATCATAGGCGTCGAGCCCGTCAACGGCCTCCGGGACCTGATGATGGAAAACGGCGTCACCAGCGGCTCCTCCGGCCCCATCCCGGACCCCGGTCCAGACCCGGATCCGGGACCCGGTCCAGACCCGGATCCAGGACCCGGTCCTGACCCCGGTCCCGCCCCGGGTCCCGTGCTCCCCGAGCCGCCCGCGCCGGAGCTTCCTGGCGGCATGGATGGAATGGGCTGGGACGTCCTGCGCCTCGCCAATCAGCACCGCATGTCCATCGGCCGGGAGCCCCTGTCCGTTTTCGAGTCCTTGCAAAAGACGGCGGACCTCCGAGCCAGGGAAATCTATGACAGCTACCGCCCCGACCACACCCGGCCCGACGGCAGAATCTGCTGGACCGCCTATCAGGAGTGCGGCGTGCTCTATCACTACAGCGCGGAAAACATCGCCTCCGGCCAGCCCACCAGCGAAAGCGTCATGAGCAGCTGGCTCCACAGCCCCGGACACCGCAGAAATCTGGAGAGCTCCCGGGCCACCCACATCGGCGTGGGCCACTATTACGGAACCCGGCCCTCCGCCGGAGCGCACAACTGGACCCAGGACTTCGCCTCCGCCACCAACTGCCGGTTCACCGGGCTGGAGCTGTCCGCCACCGCCATCTACGGGCGGCAGGGCGCGGACCTGGAGACGCTGCTGGAGGACGCGAATCTCGCCGTGACGTCCAGCTGCTACCGCCACGGCTCCTGTACGCTGCCCCTGATTGCCGCCATGTGCTCCGGCTATGACCGAAACGACTCCGGAAATCAAACCATCACCGTCTCCTACGGCGGGCAGACGGCGGAGCTGACCATCGTGGCCCGGCACGCCTGGGACAGCGGCGAGGAAACCCAGGCCCCCACCTGCACCGAGGCGGGCCTCATGACCTACGCCTGCACCGACTCCGGCTGCGACGCCGTCCGCACCGAGTCCATCCCCCCTGTGGGGCACCGCTTTGAGGGTTCCGTCTGCGGCCAGTGCGGCACCGGTCTGGGAACCGCCGTGGGCGACGCTCTGGAAACCAGCCTGGCCCCCGCCGGACTGACGGAGCAGGAGGCTGTGGCTCACGCGGAAGGTCTGGCGGAGGACCGGCTGGCGGAGCTGGGCCTGTCCGGAAGAAGTCCCACGGTCAGCGTGGACCGCTACGTCCCGCCGGTGGAGGAATCCGAAAACCGGGAATATGGCCGTCTGGACTACCGGGTGTCCTTCTCCGGGGCCCGGTCCGGCGGGGATGAAACGCCCCTCCTGCGGCTGGATATTCCTCCCGCGTCTTCCGAGAGTCAGCCGGACAATATCCATGAAAACGCCTTTATCATCACCTTTGACGCCAACGGCGGCGCCGTAAGCCCCTCCGAGGCGAGCACCGGACCCGACGGAACCCTGTTCGTCCTGCCGGTCCCCCGGCGCGGCGGGCACACCTTCGGCGGCTGGTTCACGGAGTCCTCCGAGGGAAGCCGGGTCACCAATCAGACGGTTTTCTCCGGCGACAGCACCGTGTATGCCCACTGGACTGCCGGCAGCTCCGGCGGTTCCAGCGGCGGCTCCTCCGGCGGCAGTTCCTCTGGTACTCCCGGCACCACCATCTCCAACTCCGGAGGCGGCTCCCCAGTCTCCGCCTCGTATCCCATCTCCATTTCCGGCGTAACCGGGGGACGGCTCAGCGTCAGCCCCAGAAACGCTGCCGCCGGGGCCGCTGTGACGGTTACGGCCGTTCCCGATTCCGGCTATGTCCTCGATTCCCTGTCCGCCGTCAACCGGTCCGGGAAGCAGATTGCCCTTGCGAAGCAGGACAATGGAAGCTATACCTTTACCATGCCCGCTGAGAGCGTGTCCCTGTCGGCGGTGTTCCAGCCGGTCCAGGAGGAAGCCGCGTGGGAGAATCTCTTCAGCGACGTGTCCAACGGGGCGTGGTATTACGACGCTGTGGAATTCGTCAGCCGGAACCAGCTGATGAACGGCTACGACGGCAGCCGGTTCGCGCCGGATACCCCCCTGTCCCGGGCCATGCTGGTGCAGATTCTGTACAACCACGCGGGCCGTCCCGGCGCGGAGCCCGGAGCCTTTACCGATGTGGCCGCCGGAAGCTGGTGCGCCGACGCGGTGGCCTGGGCGGCGGCCAGCGGCATTGCCGGCGGCTATGGCGACGGCCGGTTCGGGCCCAATGACCGGATTACCCGCGAGCAGATGACCGCCATCCTCTGGCGGTACGCGGGCCGTCCGGCGGCGGCCAACACGACTCTGCCCTTCAGCGACGCCGGGCAGATCAGCGGCTACGCCCGGGAGGCGGTGGCTTGGGCCTATGAGAATGCGGTCATCCACGGCTATGAGAACGGCGCGTTCCTCCCCGGCGGGCAGACTACCCGGGCACAGGCCGCGCAGATCTTCCGGAATTATCTGTCCGGGGACTCTGTGTCCTGATAAAGCGCAATATGGTTTTGTGAAAGCGGGAGGAGCCCTGGCGGGTTCCTCTCGTTTTTTGGACTGTTTCTTTATATGTATATGTCCGGCGGGCGGCTGGTTCCGTCTCCCGTTATCCTTCCAAAAATATAGAGGGGCGGAGAAAGAAATTTGAGAATTTTCTACAAAAGTGCCCATTTGTCCTTTTCCGGCGGCTCCCCCTTCCGGTATGATAGTGTCATCAACGAAAAAGGAGTGGGCCCCATGAAAAAAGTCGAACGCGCATACGCCTCCCTGAGGGAACGCATCAGAACGGAATGGATTCTGTACCTGATGGCCTTCGTCTTCATCCTCATCGCGGACTCCATCGGACAGATCAAAATCCCCGTCTGGAAGGGAACCTTCATCATCTTCCCCATCTTCTACGCGCTGTTCCTCGGCATCCTCACCGGACCCAACGTCTTTAAAATCCTGGACGACAAAAAGGTGAAAGCCGCCTCCGGACTGGTGGGCGTGGCCATCCTCCCCTTCGTGGCTAAGCTGGGCATCAACGCCGGAGCCAACATCTCCATCGTCATCTCCGCCGGACCCGCCCTGCTGCTTCAGGAGTTCGGCAACCTCTGCACCATCTTCCTGGCTATGCCCATCGCCCTGATGCTGGGCCTGAAGCGGGAAGCCATCGGAGCCGCCCACTCCATCAACCGGGAAACCAATCTGGCCCTGATGCAGGACATGTTCGGCGCGGATTCCCCGGAGGCCCAGGGCAGCCTCTCCGTGTACATCGTCGGCGGCATGGTGGGCACCATCTACTTCGGCTTTATGGCCTCCATGGCCGCAGCCACCGGCCTCTTCCACCCCTACGCCCTGGGCATGGCCTCCGGCGTGGGCGCGGGCATCCTGATGAGCTCCGCCGTGGCCTCCCTGTCCGAGGTCATGCCCGCCTACGCGGACCAGATCGCCGCCATGGCCTCCGCCAGCGAGACCATCTCCGGCATTGACGGCATCTACATGGCGATTTTCCTGGGCGTGCCCCTGTGCAACTTCCTGTACCGCAAGCTGGAGCCCACTCTGGGCCGTCTGACCAAATCCGGCCGGGAGCTGGCCGAGAAGAACTGAGGAGGAGAGCGCTATGACTATCAAGGATTGGATTTTCATCCTCGCCATCACCGGCCTGGGAATGATGACCGCCAACTTTATCGGCTTTGACGTGGCCTTTTCCGAGTCCCTGCCCGGCGTGCTGGTGCTGCTGCTCATCGCCCTGTGCGCCGCGGGCCTGTCCCACCTGATTCCCCTGAAGCTGCCCACCGTAGCTTACTGCTCCATCCTGGGGCTGCTGTGCGCCTGCCCCCTGTCCCCCGTGTCCGAATTTGTCATTCAGTCCGCCGGGAAGATCAACTTCACCGCGCCGCTGACTATGGTGGGCGCCTTCGCGGGCATGTCCATCAGCAACCAGCTGAAGATGTTCTTCAAGCAGGGCTGGAAGCTCATCATCATCACCATCCTGGTCATGACCGGCACCTTCTTCGGGTCCCTGGCAGTGGCGCAGGTGGTGCTGAGGCTGACCCATGCCATCTGAGCTGCTCCTGGCGGCGCTGGGAAGCTGCGTTGTGGGACTCTTCATCGGCTGGTGCGGCGTGGCGGGCTTCCTGCTGCCCATCCTCTTCGTCAACGCCTGCGGCCTCTCCGTGACCGAGTCCCTTCTCGCCAGCTTCCTCTGCTTCGCCGTCTCCGGGGCCATCGGCTCCTGGAACTACCACCGCCGGGGAGAGCTGCCCCTCCGGCCCGCCCTGATTCTCTCCGCCGGTAGCCTGGCGGGGGGCCTTCTGGGGGCGGCTCTGGGGGGCCTGCTGGAGCCGGAGACCGTCAAGGTGGTGCTGTATGTGGTGGTGCTCCTCTCCGGTATCGCCATCGCCGTCCGGGAACTCCGGCCTCAGAAGGGGCCGGAGGGAGACGGGGCCTTCCCCGCCCCCCTGCCCCTGGCGGCGCTGGGCTTCGCCACGGCGCTGCTCTGCGCCCTCTCCGGCGCAGGCGGGCCGGTGCTGGTGATGCCCCTGCTGGTGGCCATGGGCGTCCCCGCCAAAATGGCGGTGGGGGTGGCCCTGCTGGACTCCGTGTTCATCGCCCTGCCCGCCATTGTTGTGTACGGGAGCCGCTGTCCCTCCCTGTCCGCTCTGGCGGCCCTGCTGCTGGCGGCGGTCCTGGGCCACGCCGCCGGGGTCTTCGCGGGCAGCGTCACCGCCGCCCATGTGCCCCAGTCCCTGCTGAAGCGGGGCGTGGCCGTGTTCTCCATCTGCTTTTCCCTGTTCATGCTGTTAAAATAGGAGGGTTTGCCCATGTCTGCCGATCTGCGCTGTGATCTGCTTCTCACCGACAGCCGTTACCTCGCCCCGGATATGACCATCGTCTCCGGAAAAACCATCGCCGTCCGGGATGGGCGCATCCTGGACATCGTCGATTCGGACCAGTGCCCCTATCAGGCGGAGACCATCCTCTCCGGGGCGCACCTTCTCTGGATGCCCGGTCTGGTGGACGGGCACCTCCACACCAGCCAGCAGCTCCTCCGGGGGCGGCTGCTGGACGAGAAGCCCGTCATCTGGAAACGGGTCAACGTCCCCTTTGAAAGCCGCCTGGATGAGGAGAGCTCCCGCCTCAGCGCCCAGCTGGCGGCCATGGAGATGATCTCCTGTGGCACCACCGGCTTTGTGGACGCGGGGGGAAAGTATCCGGAAATTTACGCGGAGGTCTACCACGCGGCGGGGCTCCGGGGACGCCTCAGCGTCATGACCAACGACAACCCCTTCTGCCCCGAGAGTCTGCGGGCCCCCTCGGTCCCGGCGGCGGTGGACCGTTTGCGGGCCATGAAGCGCGTCCTTTCCGGCCTGCTGAAGCCCATCTATTCCGTCACCACCCCCACCGCCGTCAGCGAGGAGTTGCTCCGCGCGGTGTTCGAGGCGGCGGAGGAGGACGGCGTTCCGGTGGAGACCCACATGAACGAGTACGCCAGCGAGGTGACGGATTTCATCGAGCGGTATGGCAAGCGCCCCTTCGTGTGGCTGGAGGAAGAAGGCCTTCTGAAGGCCCCCATGACCGCCCCCCACTGCATCTTCCTCAGCCAGGAGGAAATTGGCATCATGGCCCGGCGGCAGGTGCGGGTGGCCCACTGCCCCTTCTCCAACTGCGGCAAGGGCGTTCCCCCCACTCCCCAGCTTCTGGCCGCCGGAGTTCCAGTGGGCCTGGGCACCGACGGCTCCGCCCACGGCGGGGTGGACCTTTTCCGGGAAATGCGCCTGTTCCGGGGCGTGATGAACGTCACCCGGGGCGTGGGAACGGCGGACTCCTCCATCATGCCCGCCGAGACCCTGCTGTCCATGGCCACCCAGGGCGGCGCAGCGGTGCTGATGGAGGCGGATGTGGGCCGGATTCAGCCCGGGGCTGCTGCGGACCTCATCGCCCTGAACACCGACGCCCCGCACCTCTGGCCCACCCAGAATCTGGTGCACACGCTGGTGGAAAGCGCCAGCGGGTCCGACGTACGGCACTCCATCGTCAACGGGAAGCTGCTGATGCGGGACCGGGCGCTGCTGACCATCGACGCCGGGCGGGTCCGGCGGGAGGCGGAGCGGCTGTTTAAAAAGCAACCCTGGCTTCAGAGCTGGAAGTAAAAAAATGCCCTTGTGCGCCCCCTGTAGCCGTGCTATCATGGCAGCAGGGGGCTTTCCCCTTTTTTAGAACGGAGGTGCTTTTTTATGCGCTACGCCGGACTGTTGGAGCTGGCTCCGGAGCTGCGGGACTTCACGGAGCGCATTCCGGAGGACTTAGACGGGCAGTTTCAGCTCAGGACCTACCCCGCTCACACCCTCATCCATCAGAAGGACAGCCCCCTGGAGCACATCGGCATCCTGCTCCGGGGGACCTTCCGGGTGGTGAACGAGTTCGAGAACGGCAACGTGTTCATGATCGAGATGAACGAGGCGGTGTCCTTCATCGGAGAGGTGACGCTGCTGGCGGAGGCGGCTGCCACCTCCGTGACCATCGAGACGGTGACGGAATGCCTGGTGGCAGCCCTCCCGGTGGAGACCTTTGACGCGTGGCTCCGGCAGGACATCGGGCTCCTCCGGGCCGTCAGCCGCCACGTGGCCGCCAAGCTGTACTGCTCCAGCTACAGCCGGGGGGAGCGGCTGTTTTACTCCGCCAAATACGTGCTCCTGAAATACCTGGTCCGCCAGGCGGAGGAACAGGGCGTCCGGACCGCCGGGCAGGTGGTCCTGAGCAAGACCCGGCGGCAGATCAGCGAGGAGGTGGGCCTGACGGAAAAGACCATTAACCGCACGCTGACCCAGTTTGTGCGGGACGGCGTTCTCTCCATCCAGCGGGGGAAGGCCGCTTTCAGCGCGGAACAGTACCACCGGGCCCAGCGGGAGCTGCGAGTCTACATGTCCCAGAGCAAAAACGGAACAACGGCCTGAGTCCGACGGCGGCAGGCACAGAGAAACGGGAGGGACCCATGAGGGTTCCTCCCGTCAGAGTGTCGAAAAACCGTAAAAACCATCCTCGACGGGAAGGAGGAGAGTTACGAGAGGAACCCAGGAAGGGTTCCTTTCGTTTTCAATCATAAGTTTTCAAAACGTTTTTTAACGTTTTGAAAACTTGCTCAGGCTGGCGAAAATCCTTTTTCGACAGCCTGACGGGAGGGACCCATGAGGGTTCCTCCCGTTTGATCTCTCCGAACGGTGTCCGGATGCGTCAGGTTGTATACCACCGGATTTCATTGGCCGCAAGCTCCAAGGGGAAGCTGGACCCGTCGCCCCGGTACACCGTGGTGCTCTGGGGCTCATAGGTGTTGTTCACCACGCAGAAGCGCCCGCTCTCCACATAGGCGTGAACCTCCACATGGCAGTTGGAGGAGAACCATGTCTCCAGGCAGTCCTCCCCATGGGCCGCCCACAGGATGGCCCGGTGAAGCAATCGGTTGTTCGCGAAGGAATAGGGCAGTCCGGAGATGTAGACTCCCCGGCCGGAGCCAAAGGCGTTCACCGCCAGCTGGACCTCCTTCTCCCGCTGGACCAGCACCTCCGCCCCCTCCAGGGCGTAAACGCTCCGCTGGCCCTCGCCGAAGTCCACCGCCTCCCCGGCGTCCGCCAGGATGAAGTGGGACCGGTGTTCCTCCCAGTTGTATTTGTCGTAGCCCAGTGTAAAGCCTGTTTCCTTTTCAACCCCCAGCACCGGGGCCATCTGGAAGTACCGCCCCTGGTACTGGTGCCCCGAGGGCTCGCCCACGCCGATGAAGCCGCCGCCATTCCACACGAAGCGCTTTACGGCGGCGGAAATCTCCGGGTCCTCCCAGACGGTTCCGCCGGTGTGGGCGGTGTCGCCGCCGCCAACGTTCAGGAGGACGTCCACGCCGTCCAGCGCGTGGGGGTCCGCCTTCAAATCGTCAAAGCTCACGAAGCGCACATCGAAGGGCGCGCCGGACAGGGCCTCAATAACCCCGGCGTAGGAGTAATTCTGCTTCTGATACAGGGCGTGGTGAACCATGTGGCAGCCCCAGGACCGGGCCCGGCCCCAGCAGTTCAGCACCGCCACGGTCTTGACGCAGTAGGGTTTGGCCCCGTTGATGTGGCCGTACAGCTCCCGGAACTCCTTGCACACGGACTCCACGTACTCGATGAACTCCGGGAACGCACAGGCCAGCTTCAGATACCCGCCGTAGCCAATGCGGTCAATGGGCCTGCGCAGGATGGCCCGCCGGGCCGTGACCCAGTTCTCCCGGGCCTCCCCTACCGGGTCCCCGCCCTCGTGGAAGGTGTCCGGGAAGAAGTAGGGCAGGAAGCGGCCCTCGGTGTACCGCACGCCGGGGATGTCGGAGATCAGGCGGAGGGTGGATCCGTTGCCCACGCTGCCCACTACGGCGTCCAGGCCAATGGACTTGAACTCCTCCAGGTAGGGCTCCGTGCCGATCCAGTGGTCCCCCAGGAACATCATGGCCTCCTTCCCCAGCTCGTGGGTGAGGTCCACCATTTCCTTGGCCAGTGCGGCTACCTCCCGGCGCTGGAAGGCCATGAAGTCCTTGAACTCCCGGCTGGGAAGCCGATACTGATTGTTATAATACCCCTGGTCGATTATGAATTCCGGCCGGAATTTGTAGCCAACCTCCTCTTCGAACTGCTCCAGAATGAAGGGAGACACGGAGGCGGAATAGCCGTACCAGTCCACATACTTCTCCCGTTTCAGCTCGTCGAAAATCAGGGTGAACTGGTGGAAGAAGGTGGTGTAGCGGATGACGTCCACATAGGGGTGGTCCTGGATGAACTTCCGGAGCCGCTCCATGGTAAACTTCCGGGTCTTGGGCTGGCGGACATCAAAGGTGATCTGGTGCTCGAAGTCCTTCCAGTCGTTGGTGACGGCGTTGTACATGTGGACCGGGTCCCAGATGAGATAAGCCAGGAAGCTGACGGTATAGTCGTGGAACGCCTGGGGGGCGGGGATGGTCACGGCGCCGCTTCCGGCGTCATAATCCCAGGCCTCCGGGGCCAGCGGCACTCCGGCGGTGCGGTCCATGACCTCCCACCAGCGCTTGATGTCATCCCGGTGGTTGATCTTCAACAGCTCCCCGCTGATTCCCTTCAGCAGGGGAATGACCAGACGCTCCCCGTCGGCAGCGGTGTGGAAGGCGGTCATGATATAGCACTGCTGGACCTCGTCGGGGTTGGCCTTGGCCCAGGCGTTGTCCTTCCGGGTTGTGTAATAGGTGGCGTAGACCTTGGCGTCGGCGGACTTCAGCTCCTCGGGATAGTCCGTCCCGTCGCAGTCCCGGATGGCGTCGGCCCCCCAGCGCTTCAGCAGGGCCAGGGTTTCGGGGACCACATCCACGTCCGTGGGAATTGTCACCCGGCCCTTGTTTTGTAAATCTGTCATACTTTACACTCCTTAGAGTCCAGGACCCTTGTCTCCCTCAAAGGGCTTGTTATACACCATCAGCGCCGTCAGCAGCAGAATCACGCCCAGAACCATCAGGCCCAGGCCGGACAGCTTCCCCGTCAGGGTCCAGCCGTAAATGACCAGAACCAGTCCCGCGAGAAAAAAGCCTGTAATCAGCAGCATCCGGAGGCCGGTGTGCTCTTTCCAGAATTTCATGCCGTCACCTTTATCCTTTCAGTCCGCCCACGGTCATGCCTTGGGTCAGCTTCTTCTGCACGCACATGTAGAGAATCAGCGTGGGCAGCATCACCAGCACCAGACCGGCGTAGAGAATGCCGTACTGGGCGGAGGACTGCTGGGCCTGCATCAGGTTCAGCAGTCCCACCGGCAGGGTTTTCTGTCCGGTGGCGCTGCTCATCAGCGTCATGGAGATGATGTACTCATTCCAGAAGGAGAGGAAGTTGAAGAGAATGATGGTGATGATGGAGGGCTGGGCCATGGGGAAAATGATGCGGACCATCGCCTGCCCATAGCCCGCGCCGTCAATGTAGGCAGCCTCCTCAAAATCGTGGGGCAGGGTGGCGAAGTAGCCGGAGAGCAGGTAGATGGTGAACGGCAGGGCCGTGGAGGCGTACACCACCGCCAGCACCACCAGATTGTTCAGCAGGAACCCGCTTCCCGCCAGGTTTTTCAGCCAGGCGTCCCCGTCCCGGAGCATCAGGAAGATGGGCACCACGATGTAGTTCACGTTGATGAACAGGCCCGCCATGAAGCAGGTGTTCAGGAAGCGGCTTCCCCGGAAGTGGAACCGGGCCAGGCAGTAGGCTGCGGGCAGGGCAATCACCAGCAGCAGCGCCAGAGACAGGGCCGTCACCAGGACGGAGTTCAGCATATAGCTGCCCATGCTGGCGGAATTCCAGGCGTCCACAAAGTTCTGCCAGTAGAATCCGGCGGGCAGAGCCCAGGGGTTGCCGTAGAACTCGCTGTTCTGCTTGATGGAGGCCAGGAAGACCCAGGCCACCGGCACAATGATGACCACCGCCAGGGTTATCAATACCACGTAGATGAAGATCTTATACAAGGTCTCGCCGGAGAGGCCCTTCTTTTCTTTTGTCATGTCCTTGCCTCCTTTACATCTCAAGCACTTCCCGCTTCGTCACCCAGTTCACCAGGGCGGACAGCAGGAAGGAGAACAGGAAGATCACCACGCCCGCCGCCATGGAATAGCCGTAGAGCCCGGCGTCCTTCTGGGCGTACATGAAGCTCAGGCCCACGTCGGCCATGCCCTTGGCTACCATGGCCTTGACAAAGAGGAAGGCCATGTTGATGGTGGAGATGATGAAGAAGGTCAGGGTGGTGCGGATGTTGGTCCAGATCAAGGGCAGGGTCAGCTGGAAGAACTGGGTCAGCCGTCCCGCGCCGTCCAGCCCCGCGCTTTCATAGAGGCTCTCGGGCACGGCGGACATGGAGGCCATGTACATGACCATGTAATAGCCGATGGCCTGCCAGACCATGGCGATGATGACGCTGACGATGACCATGGGCTGGTCCTTCCAGAGGACCATGACGGTCTCCCCCTTGAAGAACGACAAGATGCTGTTCAGCATGCCGTTCTCCGGCTTGTAGATGGCGGAAAAAATACCGGCGATAACCACCACGGAGAGGATGTTGGGAATGTAAAAGACGATGCGGAAAAAGTTTTGCCCTTTGATCTTCTCCCGGGTCAGAATCGCCGCGAAGACGATGGCGAAGAAGAAGGTGATGAGTGTGACGGTGACAATCAGCAGGATGGTGTTCTGCATGGCGGTGATGAATTTCACGTCGTTCATCAGGGCCTTGAAGTTCGCCATGCCCACGAAGGTCTCCGTGGGGGAATAGGCCCCCCGCTCAAAGAGGGACATGCGGAACACGTTCAGGGTGGGCAGAATCATGAAGATGAAATACAGGATTACCGCGGGAGCAACGCACAGGGCGAGGAAGCGTCCCCGGCTCTTGCTGCTGCGCATGGAACCACTCCTTTCAGGTCGTGTCGCGGAAACAAAACGGGCGGCGGCGAGCAGAACCACTCGCCGCCGCCCACGGATTCGGGACTATGCGGTTTTGACGGGGCGCTTAGCCCATGATATTAGCCCGCATCTGATCGCTGGCGGCCTTCACGTCGCTGATCCACTGGTCCACGGTGACACTGCCGTTCACCAGACCGTTGACGGGATCCAGGAAGACCTCGCGGACGGTGCCCAGGCCCGCCACGGCGTTGTACGCCGCGAAGTTGCCCATAGCCGCGTCGGCGCCGTTGTCATAGATGGAGTAGAACATTTTGTTGTCGCCCTCCAGGTTGTCGGTCAGGCCGGGAACGGGCTGCACCGCGCCGCCCTTGGCGAAGATGGCGCACGCCGCGTCGCTGTACAGGAAGGCCACGAACTGCTTGGCGGCATCCAGGTTGGGAGCGGCGGCGGGAATCCAGGCCTGCTCCAGCCAGCAGTAGCTGGCGCCGTTTCCACCGGCCTTAGCGGCGGGCAGGGCGGTCATGCCCCACTTGAAGCCTTCGGCCCGGGGAGCCTCGGCCATCTCGCCGACAATCCAGGTGCCGTTGGGCATGAACAGAGCCTTGTTGTCCAGGACCAGCTGCTGGTTCTGGGTGAAGTCCTGATCATTGGCCTGCGCGGGAGTGACGGGGTTGGTGTAGCTGGCCAGCTTGGCGATGATCTCAAAGCACTGCTGGGCCTCGGGGGTATCCCAGATGCCCTCGGCGTAGGTGGTGGCCTTGTTGAAGAAGTCCGCGCCGCCCACGGAGTACATCAGCGCGTACAGGAAGGCGTCGAAATAACCTGTGGTGGGATAAGTAAAGAGATAGCTGTCCTCAGCCTTGGCCTTCTCCGCCAGCTCCCACATCTCGTCCCAGGTGGCAGGGACGGTCCAGCCCTTCTCCTCGAAGAGGCCCGCGTTATAGAACAGGCCGCAGGGGGAGTAGAACATGGGGGCCAGATAGGTCACGCCGTCGCCGTAGGGGTTGGTGACGGAGGTGTCGGTGAAGCCGCCGACGATCTTGTCGGAGACCTTGGCGCTCTCGCCGGGGATGGTCATGGACAGCACGTCGGTGAGCTCGGCGATGTTGCGGTCCTTGATGAACTGCTCGGTGAGGCCCTTCTCGCGGCCGGTGGCCAGATGGATGACGTCGGGGAAGTCGCCGCCCTGCATGGAGGGGCCGATGACATCCTCCAGGTTCTTGTCGCAGATCAGGTTGACCTTCACGCCGGTCTCGGCGGTGAAGGCGTCGCAGACCTCCTGCCACATGCCGGGGTAGGCTTCCTCATAGCCGGAGGCCAGAGCGGCCACGGTGATGGTCACGTCCTCGGCGGGAGGAGGGGTCTGGGTGTCGCCGCTGCCGGTGTCGGCAGGAGGCGGGGTGGTCCCGGCGTCGTTCCCGCCGCCGCAGGCGGTCAGAGACAGTGCCAGAGCCAGAGTCAGCAAGAGACTGAGAAACTTCTTCATAGTCGTACCTCCATTTTAATATAGAGCCTTCCACTAGGCCGGTTCCCGGCCTTACAGTATGTAGTATAGCGGTTCCTCCGCTGGTAAAGCAATCCCTATCTTGCGCAACTTTTTATACATCTTGCTCTCTTTGCATTTTGCCTCAATTTTCAAAGGGTTCCCCGGGGCCTTTTGGGCATAATCTATAATTTCAAAGCTGATTCCCTCCGCTCCTCTGTTTCTTCGACAAAATCCCGGGAAAAGAGAAAAATTTTTTATGGAAAGTTGCGCCGGCGGAGCAAAGGCGCTATAATGAGAGACAGGCCGGAGCGCTGCCAATTTTCAAGAAATTGCGCCCCGCCGGGGAGGATCGCCCATGAGCCAGCGCCAGTACGCCTTCCAGCGGGAGGACGCCGCCCCGGGCGGGCCTGTCCGGCTGCTCTATGTCTCCCGGGCCCAGTACAGCAGCGAGTGGAACTCCAGCCTCCACACCCACGGCTGCGCCGAGCTGTTTTTCATCACGGGAGGCCACGGCCGCTTCCGCACCGGCCGGGAGGAATTTCCCGTGGCAATTCACGACGCTGTCATCGTCAACGCCAACGTGCCCCACACCGAGGTCAGCCAGCTGGACAGCCCCCTGGAGTACACCGTCCTGGGGGTGGAGGGGCTGGAAACCCTGGCCGGGGCCGGGGGCTATGCCCTGCTCCACCTCCACACCGGCTGGGAGGAGCTGATGGGCTGTCTCCGGCTGATGCTCCAGGAGGCGGAGGAGGCCCTGCCGGGGTACGACCGGGCCTGCCGGAGCCTCCTGGAGGTGGTGCTGGTCCGGCTGAACCGCCAGCGGGACGCCGCCCTCTCCGGTGAGCCCTCCGGGGCCCGGTCCAGCCGGGAGTGCGGCCTGGTCCGGCGGTATATTGACAACCATTTCAAAGAAAACCTGAGCCTGGACCAGCTGGCCCAGCTGGCCCACCTGAACAAGTACTATCTGGCCCACGCCTTCCGCCGGGAATTCGGCGTTTCCCCCATTAACTACCTGATCTCCCGCCGCATTGAGGAGAGCCGTTTCCTCCTCCGGGAGACAGACCACACCCTCTCCCTCATCGCCCAGATTCTGGGGTTTTCCTCCCTGAGTTACTTTTCCCAGTGCTTCCGCCGGGTGGAGGGCGTCAGCCCTCTGGAGTACCGGCGGCGGCACCGGTAGCCCAGCGCCGGTATTCGCTGGGAGTCTTCCCCTTCAGGGCCCGGAAGGTCCGGGCAAAATAGCTCATCTCCTGAAAGCCGCAGGCCGCGCCGATCTCGGCCACCTTCTCCTCCGTGTCCTCCAGGAGCTCCGCCGCCCGTTCAACCCGGAACTGGCGGACGTACTGGATGGGCGTGGTTCCCAGCATGCTCCGGAAGCAGCGGAGGCATTCGCTTTCACTGATGGCGGCGCTTCGGGCAATCCGGGCCGCCGTCAGCTCTCCGGCGAAATGCTCCTGTATGTAACAGAGCATGCGTTTCATCCGCTCCCCATCTCGCAGGGCCTTCTCCGAGGGGCCCTTTTCCACTGCCGGGCGGTGAGCGGAGAGCAGGAAAATCAGCCGGGAGAGTCCTTCCCGGGCCTGGAACTCAAAGCCCGGCGGCTCCTCCTCACAGGCCCGCCAGGCCGTTTCCATGGCCTCCAGCGCCTCCCGCTGCCAGGGGACGGCCTCCGAAAGCCAGGCGCAGCGTCCGGCGGCGTCCGGCAGAAGGGGATGCAGGTAGTTCTGCCAGAAGACGCTTTCCACGCTTCCCCCTACCAGCCGGGGGTGGAAGACCATGGAGTGCACGTTCAGCGGGCCCTCCCCCTCCCGCCAGACCCGGTGCAGGACCTCGGCGGTGATGAAGCAGCCCTCCCCCGGTCCCAGCTCCCGACATTCTCCCTCCGCCGAGACGAATATCCGGCCCTCCTTCACCAGCACGGTCTCCAGCTCACCGTGCCAGTGCCAGGGCACCAGGTTCACCGTATCCGCCCCGTGGCGGTAACAGGCCAGGGGAAACGGCGTCGTGCCGTGGCGGACCAGCTCCCGGCTCCGGCGGTCCGTGGTGGAATTGCAGAGGCTGACTGCCATAACGTCCTCCCTTCCGGCGGTTTTGTGCTAGGAAACTGGTGCTATCTTTCTATCACCCGCCGGTTTTTGGTGGTATCATCCTATCATAAAGGAGCGAACGGCACAAGAGAAATCGCGGATTTTACGAGGAGGATGTTTATGTTCAAGTTCATGCTGATTCCTGACGCGGAGCACTTTTTGCGTGTGGTGGAGCACAGCCGGGGACAGGTTCTGCTCCACCTGCCCGACGGCACCCGCTGCGACCTGAAACGGGACCACACCGCCCGGCAGATGCTGCGCGCCATGCGGCCCAGGCAGGACGGCCTGTGCGTCAGCCTCTCCGACGCCCGGGACGCCCCGGCCTTTCTCGACTACATGACCGGCTTCCTCAGAAAGCACTGAGCAGGGGCTGGGAGCGGCTTTTTCGCCTGACTCCCTATAAAAATTCATATTCCCGGGTATCCTGACAGGAGTACAGCCGCACCCCTGCGGTAATCCGGGAGGTCCATTATGCATGCTTTTCACGGCGCGAACCGGTCCGGGCCCTATTTCGAGGGCTGGTATCTAAAACACCAGAACCGGCGCGGGCAGATGCTCGCGCTGATTCCCGCGTTTCACATAGACGGCGCGGGACGGCGCACCGCCTCGCTTCAGGTCCTCGCGGGCCATAAATCCTGGTGGCTGGAGTACCCCGAGGCGCAGTTTTCCGCGTCCCGGGACCAGTTTCAGGTCCGGCTTGGCGCGTCCTCCTTCAGCAGCCGGGGGATTTCCCTCTGCATCGACCGGGAGGAGCTTTCCCTCCATGGTTCACTGCGCTACGGGCCCTTTGCCGCCCTTCGCTCCGATATCATGGGGCCCTTCCGGTTTTTCGCGGGAATGCAGTGCTCCCACGGGGTGCTCAGCATGGGCCATTCCCTGAGCGGAATCCTGAGCCTGAACGGCGAACCCATGGACTTCACCGGCGGGATTGGGTATGCGGAAACCGACCGGGGCCGCTCCTTCCCCGACGCCTACCTCTGGACTCAATGCGCCTGGGACGGTCCGGAGGGTGGAAGCCTGATGCTGGCGGCGGCTACGGTCCCCCTCCCTGTGGGAGGCTTTACGGGCTGTATCTGCGCGATTTCCTACGGCGGCCGGGAATACCGCCTGGCGACCTACCGGGGGGCCCGGATTGAGGCGTGGTCTCCCTCCGGGGCGGTCATCCGGCAGGGACGCTTCCACCTGGAAGCCGAACGCCTGAAGACCCGGGACCAGCCCCTCCGGGCTCCTGTGGAGGGCTGTATGCGGCGCACGATTCACGAGAGCCTTTGCACGGATGTGCGCTACTGCTTCCGGCACGGGAACGATGTCCTGTTTCAGCACACGGACCGGTGCGCCAGCTTTGAGTACTCCGACCTGAGAAATCCCGGCGGGACCGATGCGGAAGACCGGTCTTGAATTCCGGCGGAGCGCGCTCTATAATAAAGCTGATTTCCAAACATTTAGAACCGCAAAGGAGCACCGCTATGAAATACGACTTCACCTCCGTCATGGACCGCCGGGGGAGGGATTCCATCGCCGCCGACTGTATCCCCATCCCCGGCGCACAGGTCCGGGAGGGCTTCGACCCCATCCCCATGTGGGTGGCGGACATGAGCTTCCCCACGGTCCCCGCCGTCTCCGAGGCAATCATCCAACGGGCAAAGCACCCGGCCTACGGCTACTTCCAGCCCTCCGGGGAATATTTTGACGCCATCCTTCAATGGCAGGCGGTCCGCAACGGCGTCACCGGCCTGACCCGGGAGTGCGTCGGCTATGAGAACGGCGTCCTGGGGGGCGTGGTCAGCGCTCTGAACGTCCTGTGCTCCAAAGGCGGGCCTGTGCTTCTCCACGCCCCCACCTACATCGGCTTCACCAAAGCTCTGGAGAACAACGGCTTCCGCATCGTCCACTCTCCCCTGACCCGGGACGGCGGCGGCGTCTGGCGGATGGATTTCGAGGACATGGAGAAAAAGCTTGTGGAGCACAACATCCACGCCGCCATCTTCTGCTCCCCCCACAATCCCTGTGGCCGGGTTTGGGAGCTCTGGGAAATCCAACAGGCCATGGAGCTGTACCGGAAGCATGACGTCTACGTGATCTCCGACGAAATCTGGTCCGACCTCATTCTCAGCGGGCACCGGCACATCCCCACCCAGTCCGTGAGCGAAGACGCCCGGAACCGCACCGCCGCCATTTACGCCCCTACGAAAACCTTCAATCTGGCGGGGCTGGTGGGCAGTTATCACATTATTTATAACCCGTGGCTCCGGGACCGCGTCCGGAAGGAGTCCTCCCTGAGCCATTATAACGCGATGAACGTCCTGTCCATGCACGCCCTGACTGCCGCCTACGGCCCCGAGGGCCATGCCTGGCTGGACGAACTGCGGCAGGTGCTGACGGACAACGCGGCCTACGCTTACGCCTATATTCGAGACCATTTCGAGGGCGTGGAGGCCGCTATGCCCCAGGGGACCTACATGCTGTTCCTGGACTGCTCCGAGTGGTGCCGGACCCACGGCAGGACCATGGAGGACCTTCTGCGCTCCGGCGTGGAGGTGGGCGTGATCTGGCAGGACGGACGGCCCTTCCACGGCCCCTGCCATATCCGAATGAATCTGGCCCTGCCCCTGAGCCGGGTGCGGGAGGCCTTCGGCCGGCTGGACCGGTACGTCTTCAACGCCTGAGCTCCGGCAGCCCTACCGGCGGAAAACCGGCAGTGATTGAGCCCTGTTCAATCGCTGCCGGTTCTGCATTTCCCGCCCCCGCTCTTCCCGGTAGACAGCGCCCGCCGGTCTGTGCTAAGATGGTAAAAACACCTGGGAGGCGGCGCTATGCGGAACATTATGATTGTGGAAGACGACCCGGTTATCCGGGAGGAGCTGGCGCTTCTGCTGGCAAACGAGGGATATCACCCCCTGCCCGTGACGGACTTTGACACCGTGCCGGAGCAGGTGCGGGAGCGCGGCCCGGACCTGATTCTGCTGGACCTGAGCCTTCCGGGGCGGGACGGCCTGACCCTCTGCGCCTCCATCCGGACGCACAGCGCCGTCCCCATCATCATCGTCACCGCCAGGGACTCCCGGCTGGACGAGCTCCGGGCCCTCAGTCTGGGCGGAGACGATTATATCACCAAGCCCTATGACATCCCTGTTCTTCTGGCCCGCATCAGGGCCGTCCTCCGCCGGAGCGGCGGACACGGAGAGCCGGAGGTCCTGACAGCCGGAGGTCTCCGGCTGGACCTGGTCCGGGGAACCGCTTCCGCCGCAGGCCGTACGGCGGAGCTGACCCGGAACGAGCTCCATATCCTGGCCTGCCTCATGGGGCGGGCGGGGGAAATCGTGTCCAGAGCGGACCTGATCGAGGCGCTGTGGGAGAATCAGGTTTACATCGACGACAACACCCTCAGCGTCAACATGACCCGCCTGCGGGCTAAGCTGGACGCGCTGGGGCTGCCGGGGTACATCAAAACCCGGCGGGGAATGGGGTATCAGCTATGAGCCTTTCTGAATTTCTCTCCGACCGGCTGGGGCGGCTGGCCCTGTGGGGCGCGGGCACGGCGGCGTCCTTCCTCTTCCTTCTGGCGACGGGGACTCAGCGGGGCGTGGCGGCGCTGCTGGCCCTGATCTGGACGCTGGTTTTCGCGGTGTCCCTGGCCCTGGGCTATCTCTCCCGCCGGGCCCACCTGCGGGAGCTGGAGGCCGTTCTGGAGGGGCTGGGGGACCGGAAATACCTCTTCATGGAGTGCGTCCCGCCGCCCCGGAGCGTCTGGGAGCGGCGCCTGTTTGACCTCCTCCGCCGGTCCGGGCAGTCCATGACTGGGGCCGTGTCGGAGGCCCAGGCCGCTCAGCGGGAATACCGGGAGTACGTGGAGCGCTGGGTCCACGAAATCAAAACCCCCATGACGGCGGCGGGGCTGATCGCCCGGAACGCGGAGCCCGAAACCCGCCGCAGACTGGCCCGGGAGCTGGCCCAGATCGAGGCCCACGTGGAACGGGCCCTGTTCTACGCCCGGGCCGAGAGCCCGGAAAAGGACTTCCTCATCCGGAGGACCACGCTGGACCAGCTGGCCGCCCGGGCCCTCCGCCAGCACCGGGCGCTGCTGACCCAGTGCGGCGTCCGGGTGGAGACGGAGGGGCTGGACCGGACCGTGTACACCGACGAAAAGTGGGCGGCGTTCATCCTGGGCCAGCTCCTGCAAAACGCCGCCCGCTACCGGAGCGAGTTCCCCGTCATTACCCTCTCCGCCCGTCCCATGGGAACGCGGGTCCAGCTGACCGTCCAGGACAACGGCACCGGTATTCCTGCCCATGAGCTGCCCCGGGTCTTCGACCGGGGATTCACCGGGAGCAACGGGCGGCGCGCCTCCGGCGGCTCCACGGGCATGGGGCTGTACCTCTGCAAAAGGCTGGCGGACTCTCTGGAGGCCGGACTGCGCATCACCTCGGAGGAGGGCGTGGGAACCGAGGTGGCACTGACCTTCCCGGCGGGAGAAAAGCTTACAAAAACGTAAGGAAACGTCCGGTCAATTCGATACCACGGGGACCGCCGCCGGAGTATGATGGTACCATCGGAAAAGGAGGCGGTTCTATGCTGCAAGTCAGGAACATCGTGAAATATTACGGAAACCGGAACAACGTCACCCGAGCCCTGGACCACGTGAGCTTTGACGTGGCGGACGGGGAATTCATGGCCATCATGGGAGCCTCCGGCAGCGGCAAGACCACGCTGCTGAACTGCGCGGCCACCATCGACACCGTCAGCGCCGGGGAAATCCTGCTGGACGGCGTGAACATCGCGGACCTCTCCGGCCGGGAGCTGGCTCGGTTCCGCCGGGAACGGCTGGGCTTCGTCTTTCAGGACTTCAACCTTCTGGACACCCTCACCGTGGAGGAGAACATCGGCCTGGCCCTGGCGCTGAACCACGCCGGTCCCGCCGGTGTCCGCCGCAAGGTGGAGGACGTGGCGGAAACCCTGGGCATCTCCGGCATTCTGGAGAAATTCCCCTCCCAGATTTCCGGCGGGCAGAAGCAGCGGACCGCCGTGGCCCGGGCCGTAGTGGCGGGGCAGTCCCTGCTGCTGGCGGACGAGCCCACCGGAGCCCTGGACTCCAGCGCGTCGAAAAACCTCCTGGAAGTCCTGACGGAGATGAACCGGACCCTGAAGACCACCATCCTGATGGTCACTCACGACGCCTACAGCGCCAGCTACGCCGGGCGGGTGCTCTTCCTGAAGGACGGCCGGGTTTTCAACGAGCTGCTCCGGGGCGGGCGGGGCCGTCCGGTCTTCTATCATGAGATTCTGGATGTGCTGGCCCTGCTGGGAGGTGACATCAGTGACGTACTTTGACCTCTCCCTCCGGAACGCCCGGCGGCAGACCCGGGACTATCTGGTGTATTTCGCCACGGTGGTGCTGGCGGCGGCGCTGCTGTACGCCTTCAACGCCCTGGCCCTCTCCCCGGGGGTCCGGGAGCTGTCCTCCCATATGGTCTCCCTCAACGTGACCATTCCCCTGGCCAGCGCAGTGGTGGTGTGCGTCTTCGGGTGGCTGGTGAGCTACACCACCCGTTTTCTTCTCTCCCGCCGGAGCCGGGAGCTGGGGACGTATCTTCTTATCGGCCTGGAGAACGGTCAGGCGGCCCGGCTGTTTTTTCTGGAGAATCTGGCGGTGGGGGCTGCGGCGCTGGTGTTGGGGCTGGCGCTGGGGAACCTGCTGTTCCAGCTCCTTTGGGCCGTGGTGCTTTCTCTGTTCGGGAAGCCCTACCGCCTCAGCTTCGGCCTCTCCCCTGCGGCGGCGGGGCTGACGCTGGTTTACTTTCTCCTGATTTACCTCTTCGCCCAACTGCGGTGCCGCAGGCGCATCCGGCGGATGAAGATTTACGACCTGATTTACTTTGAGCGGCAGAACGAGGAGGCGGTGCTGCAAAGCGGCCGGAGGCAGCTCTTCACCGTGTCCATCCTTCTGGGCGTGGCTGGAACGGTACTGCTGATTATGGGCGGGCTGGTTCCCGGCATTCTGGGAGCGGGCTGTGTCATCGTGTTTCTGTACGGCTTCTTTGCCAGCTTCTCCTCCGGCGTGCCCGCCTATTTCGAGGGGCACAGGGCAAAAAAATACCGGGGACAGACCCTGCTGGTGTTCCGGACCCTCTCCTCCAAGCTCTCCACCATGGGAATCGTCATGGCTACCATTTCCATGCTGTTCACCGCCACCCTTATCTCCGAGGGCTCCGGGATGATCTTCCGGGCCATCCTGGCAAACCGGGCGGAGCGGAATGCCTGTTTCGACCTCCTGGCCAGCGCGGAGGACCCGGAAAAGGCTGAGTATGTGTGGTTCCGGGACTATGTGACTTCCGCCTTTCCCCTCCGGGCCTCCCGGGAGTATCCTCTCTGCCGGGCGGAGACGGCGGAGGTGACGGACTACATCGCCGCACATACAGAGTACTTCCGCTACTATGACACCGACATCCTCATGAGCCGGAGCGACTATGTCGCTCTGCGGGAAATGCTGGGCTATCCGCCGGTGGCTGTGGAGCCGGGGCAGTACCTCATCCACTGCGAGCCCTACGTGGCGGCGGCCCTGCGGGACTGGAACCGGCCCCTGGCTCTGAGCGGGCAAGCCCTGGACTTCGGAGGGCTCCACACGGAGCCATTTTCCCAGTACCTTTACAACGTCAACGGCCAGGGCTTCCTTCTGGTGGTCCCCGACGCGGCGGCAGCGGCCCGGCCGGTGAACCACACCATCCTCGCCGTTTTGACAAAGGAGGAAGTCACCGAGGAACAGTATGAGGCCATGTGGGACCAGCTCCGGAACGCGGGCCCTCTGGGCAGCGGCGTCATGGCCCTGGGGGACTTTGACCTGACGCTCTACTGCAAAACCGCCGACCTGGCGGAGGCCGCTTCCTGGACGGCCTTGGTGGTCTTCCCCCTCTTCTATCTGGCCATGGCCCTGACCATGACCGCCGCCGCCATCCTCACCGTCCAGCAGCTCAGCGAGACGGACCGTCTCCGGCGGCAGTTTGCCCTTTTATGGAAGCTGGGCATGGACCGCCGGGAGATGGAGCGGGCCCTGGGGCGGCAGCTGGCGGTTTACTACGCGCTGCCCGCCGGGCCGCCCGTCCTGATTGCCGTGCCCTTTCTTCTGCACATGGGCGGACTCACGGAGCCGGGTATCCTGACGGGAACCAGCCACCCGCTGGTCATCGCGGCGGCGGCGCTGGGAATTTTCTTCCTGATTTATGGAATCTATATTCTGCTGGCCTACGCCAGTCTCCGGCGGAACGTACTGCCGGAGCGGGAGTAGGCGCGGAAGAGGGCGGGAATCCTGCATGCAGGATTCCCGCCCTTTTGCGGAGAGAGAAAGGGTCATGATTCTTCCTTCGCCCGTCCCGCCTCCGCGCCCCAGGTGAAGCCGGAGGAAATCGCCCGGGCAGGGCAGACGGACACGCACTGCCCGCAGCGGATGCACTCCGGGCCGTTGATGTCCTTGGTCACCTCCATTGCCATGGGGCAGGTGCGCTCGCACTTCATGCACCCCACACACTTCGTTTCATCCAGACGCATCTGGAAAAAGCTGAAGCGGTTAAACAGGGAATAGAAGGCCCCCAGCGGGCAGAGATACCGGCAGAAGGGCCGGTGGACAACCATGGATACCGCCGCCGTCAGCACCAGTACCAGCATCTTCCAGCTGAACAGGGCTCCGGCCAGCTTTCGGAGAGACGGGTCCGCCAGCATCAGGGGGATGCCGCCGCCCAAGGTCCCGGCGGGGCAGACGTATTGACAGAAGTACGGCGGCGTGACGCCGGTTTTGGTCACGGCAAAGGCGGGCAGGCCGATTACCAGCACCAGCAGAATCCCATACTTGAGATACCGGGCGGGCCGGTCAATCCTTTTGGGAACCTCGGCCTTGGGAACCGGGATTTTATGCAGCAGGTCCTGCACCAGCCCGAAGGGGCACAGCAGTCCGCAGACCACCCGGCCCAGAACTATCCCGAACAGCATGAGCAGGCCCAGCACGTAAAAGGGAAAATGCCGCTTCATGCCCCCCACCGCCGCCTGTAAGGAGCCGATGGGACAGGCCCCCAGCGCTCCGGGGCAGGAGTAGCAGTTGAGGACGGGGACGCAGACGGCCTTCGTCCCGCCGGTGAAGATTTTCCCCTTCTGAAAGCCCACCAGATATCCGTTCACCAGAACGGCGGAGACCAGCTGCACCACCCGCTGGAAAGAGAGCCTCATCCGATTCCGATGCATTCCAGGCATATCCTCACCGCCTTTTGCAGAACTTCCATATGCTCCTCCTTCCACAGACCAGCGGCGGTGAGGGCCAGCCCCGCCGCCAGCAGGCCGTACCGCAGAAAAAGCACGGACTTATTCCTCAAGGCTGACCGCGTCCTTTCCCCCGGCCTCCAGCACCCGGTTCACCGCCGCCAGGAAGGTGCCGGACAGGTCCTCCTGCCCGCCGATGATGGCATCGCCCACCAGACTGCCCTCGCTGTCCATAAAGATGGTAGTGGGGGTATACATCAGGCTCTGGGCCAGCGCCAGGAGGTCCCCGTCGGCGGAGAGCAGCGTCACGCCCTCAAACCCGGCTCCGTCCAGGACCTCCCTCACCGCGTCCTCGCTGCCGCCGCCGTCCAGGCAGACCGTCACCACCTGCACCGTGTCCGGCAGGGCCTTGGCGAAGGCCGCGAGATCGGGCATCTCCACAATGCACGGGCCGCAGCTCAGGGCCCAAAAGTTCATGACTGTCACGTCCTTTGCCTTGACATCGTCCTGTGTGAAGGCACCGCCGTCCAGCGTTCCCGCCGAGAAGGAGGCCAGGGCGGCGGAGTCCTCCCCGCCCGCCGAGTTCTCTCCGGCGGCGGAGTCCTCCACCGGCTCGGGGGCGGATTTCCCTCCGCAGCCGGTCAGCAGTCCCAGCGCCAGGACGGCGCTTAATAACAGGAGGAGTATCTTTTTCATGTTCATCCTTCTTTCCGATGGTCTCTGGAGGACGCGTTCCGGCCTCCACCGGTTCTATTATACGAATTTTCCGGCATTTCGCAAGTGTAAAAACCACGCAGGACGTACCCGCCCCGTCCGGCCCGGAGCGCCGGAACGGAAAAGCACAGCCCGGAGGCCGCGCTTCACGGCTGCTCCGGGCTGCGCACCGTTAGGGTCAGACGCTCTTCAGGAACCGGAGGAAGGCCTCCCGGCCCTCCGCCGTCCGCTTGTAGACACCGGCGTGCTCCAGCACCTTGGCGAAGACCAGGCCGGTCTCCTTCCGGACGATTTCCAGCGCGTTCTCCGCCGTGATGGTGTAGTTGGGGGCGAAGGCCTCCGCCCATTCGGCGTGCTTGGCGGTCAGCTCATTGGCCCGGAGGTCCCCGCCGTTCACAAGGCCCTCCGCCACCGCCGCCAGCTCTTCCTTCAGCCGGGCGGGAAGGACGGCGAGACCCATGACCTCGATGAGGCCGATGTTCTCCTTTTTGATGTGGTGCAGCTCGTCGTGGGGATGATAGAGGCCCAGGGGGTAGCGCTCCGTGGTCAGATTGTTCCGCAGCACCAGATCCAGCTCAAATTTCTCTCCCCGCCGCCGGGCGATGGGGGTGATGGTGTTGTGGGGCACGCCCTCCGTCTCCGCGAGGATCACCGCCGCCTCATCGGTATAGGCCCGCCATTTGCCCAGAATCCGGTCCGCCAGCTCGATCAGCTTCTCCGGCTGTTCCGAGGCAATCCGAATGACGGACATGGGCCACTTCACAATACCGGCCTCCACGTCCTCAAAGCCGGGGAAGGTGAAGGCGGTTTCCACCGGGGCCTCCTCCATGGCGAAGGTATAGCGCCCGCCCTGGAAATGGTCATGGGCCAGGATGGACCCCCCCACGATGGGCAGGTCCGCGTTGGAGCCCACAAAATAATGGGGGAACTGCCGGACGAAATCCAGGAGCTTGCCGAAGCAGGCCCGGTCAATCTTCATGGGGGTGTGCTCCCTGTTGAAGCAGATGCAGTGCTCGTTGTAGTAGACATAGGGGGAGTACTGCAAAAACCAGGGAGAGCCGTTGATGGTAATGGGGACCACCCGGTGGTTCTGCCGGGCGGGGTGGTTCACCCGGCCCGCGTAGCCCTCGTTCTCCGCGCAGAGCTGGCACCGGGGATAGTCGGAGGCGGGGAGGTCCCGGGCGGCGGCGATAGCCTTGGGGTCCTTCTCCGGCTTGGAGAGGTTGATGGTGATGTCCAAGTCCCCGTACTCCGTGGGGGCCTTCCACTGCACGTCCTTGGCGATGCGGTCCCGGCGGATGTAGTTGGTGTCCTGGCTGAATTGATAATACCAGTCCGTGGCTTCCTTGGGACTCCGGGCAAAGAGGGCCTGGAACTTTGCAATCACCTGGGCGGGACGGGGCGTCAGCCGCCCCATGAGCTCCGTGTCGAAGAGGTCCCGGTAGACCACGGAGTTCTCCGCCAGCACGCCCCGGGCGTGGGCGTCGTCCAGAAGTTCCTCCAGCACGGGGGCCAGCTCGATCTCTCCCCAGTCCCCGCCGGGGGCGGTATAGCCGTCGATCTTCAGGGCGTCCAGAAGGGTGTTGACGGCCCAGATGTACTCGCTTTCCTCAATCAGCCCCGTCCGCAGGGCATAGGAGACCAGCTTGGATACGGCTTCATTGACCATGTTGCGTTACCTCTCTTTTCAAATCTTGTTCAGCGCCTTCTCACACTCCGGAACAATCAGGACACCACCACGCAGCCGCCCTGGGGACGGATGCGGAGAACGTGGCACATGCCGGGGCCCAGCAGGGCCTCCATGCCGCTCCGGAAGGCCTCCAGCTTCTCCAGGGGAACAAAGGCCTGAATCGTCCCGGCGAAGCCTCCGCCGTGAACCCGGATGGATCCGGCGCCCTCCAGCAGCTCCCGACCGAGGGCCAGGGCCACGGGGATGGCCTGCTGCCGGGGGTCCGCCGTGGACCATGTGTTCTGAAGATGCAGGGAGGAGGACACGCCGGAGGCGTTCACCAGCTCCAGGAAGGCCGGGAAATCCCCCCGCTCCAGGGCGTCCGCCTCCTGGATGGCCCGGCGGTCGTCGTCATAGAAGTGGAGGGCCCGGAGGACGGCCCGGTCGCCGCACTCCCGGCGCAGGGCGGGGATGGCGGCCCGGAAGTCCGCCTCGGGAACCTCCCGGAGGAGCTGCTTGCTGAAGTGAACGGCCACGGAGCGCATCTCCCGGGTGATGTTGGAATAGTCCTCCGTCAGGTGCTTGGCGCTGTGGTCGGAGCCGGTGTCCACGATGCAGAGGGCGTGGCCGGAGCGGGCGAAGTCGTAGGAGATGGGCCGGACCACCGGGTTGGCGGCGTCGCCGAAATCGATGGCCACCGCGCCGCCCACGGAGGAGCCCATCTGGTCCATCAGGCCGCTGAGCTTGCCGAAGTGGACGTTCTCGGCGTACTGGCCGATTTTCGCCAGCTCGATGGCGTCCAGCTTCCCCTCGCAGAAAAAGTGGTTGATGATGTTGCCGATGAGGATTTCATAGGCGGCGGAGGAGCTGAGGCCGGAGCCGGAGAGGACGCTGGACACGGCACAGGCGTCAAAGCCCCCCACCGCGTATCCCCTCTGGGCGATTCCCGCCGCAACGCCCCGGACCAGGGCGGCGGAGGTGTTGGCCTCCTCGGGCCGGGGGCTGAGGTCCGTCAGGTCTACCTCCAGCTTGGGATATCCCTCGGACTGAACCCGGATGACATTCTGCCCGTTGGGGGCGGCACAGGCCAGCATGTCCATATCCACGCTGGCGCAGAGGACATGGCCCCGCTGGTGGTCCGTGTGGTTTCCCCCCAGCTCCGTGCGGCCGGGACCGCTGAACAGGGCGGCGCTGCCCTTGGGGGCGAAGGCGTCCGCCAGGGCCTGTGTGACGTGGAGCGCCCGGGCGCGGGCCTGTTCCAGCCCGCCGGCGGTGTAGACGGCGGTGAGGGGCGCGTCGCACTTGCCTTCCGTCAGGGCCTGAAGCAGTTGATTGCAGGAATACATAAGGTTCTGCCTCCTTTCGTTTTCCGTGTTTCAGTATAGTGAATCCGACGGGAAAATTCAATGCCTACTTTGCGCCTTTCCCCAAAATCCGCAAAAAATTTTCTCGGGCAATCCGGTCCATCTCCCGTTCCGTCATACCCAGCCGCCGCAGGCAGTCAAAGAGGACGGGAATCTCCCCGCAGTTCTCCAGTCCCGCCGCGGAGTCGTTGCCGGGTCCCATGAACTCGCAGAAGTCAAAGCCGCAGGCCACGTGCTCAATGCCCATGACCTCAGCCATGTGGGCGGCATGGCGGGCCAGGGTCTCCGCCGTCCTTTGGGCCGGGTCCTCGTGGACGAATCTGTGGTGGACGTTCAGCCCCACCACGCCGCCGGTGTCCCGGATGGCCCGGAGCTGTTCGTCGGTGAGGTTCCGGGGATGGGGACAGAGGGCGCGGCAGTTGGAGTGGGAGGCTACGACAGGGCTGCGGGTCTGGTCCATCACGTCCCAGAAGCCGCCGTCGTTCAGGTGGGAGACGTCTACGATGATCCCCCGCTCCTCCATCCGGCGGACGGCCCGGCGGCCCAGAGGCGTCAAGCCCTTGGCCGGGTCCTGGGCGGCCCCGGAGGCCAGCGGGTTTTCCTCATTCCAGGTCAGCATCCCCAGCCGGACACCCTGACCGGCCAATTCGTCCACGGCCCCTTCCACGTCCGGCCCCAAGGCCTCCATGCCCTCGATTCCAAGGAAGGCGTAGACCTTCCCTCCGGCCTTTGCGGCTTCCGCCTCCTCCGCCGTGCGGACCACCGCCAGCCAGGGGCATTCCGCGAATTCCTCCTTCGCGCCGGAGAGCATCCGCTCCAGCCGGAAAGCGGCGTTTTCCGCGCCGGGGATGCCCTCCCAGAAGGTGTGGCCCCCCTCTCCCCGGCCATACCAGAGGGCCAGGACCAAGCCCTCCACGCCGCCCCGGCGGAGCCGGTCCAGGTGACGGCGCTCCAGCACGCGGGTCTCCCCCGCCATGCGGCGGCGGGTCACGTCGTAGAGGAGGTCGGAATGTCCGTCAAATACGGTTGTCATAGCAGGACTCCTTTCGTTTCATCCTCTCATTGTATTACGGGCCGTAGGGATTGGCAAGGGGGAAATGGGGCGGAGGAGCGTCGCCGCGCAAAAACAGACCCGTCCCAAAAAGGACGGGTCTGTCTACAGCAGTTACGGGATTGTTTTCCGGATTTCTCCGGGCACTTACTTCGCGGCCTTGGCGGCGCGAATCGCCTCGGTCAGCAGCGGGGTGACCTTGAACAGGTCGCCGCAGATGCCGTAGTC
>JBCLRG010000027.1:0-38800 GCA_041223955.1 Oscillospiraceae bacterium 38-13
GATGACACGATCTACGAAGAGGAAAACCCCAACGTGGACCGGAGCAAGAACGTGGCCCTGGTGGCCCCCGGCTTCGGCAGCCCCACCAGCTATCTCCCCGGCTCCGGTGAGTACCTGACCCCGAACCTTGTTCCCGGTGCCCTGAGCGGCGGGCTGGTGAATCAGGTGGGCGGCGCGAATTACTCCGTGTCGGAGGACGGGATATCCAGCGGCATGGGCGGGTTTCTGCCCAGCACGTCGATCTTAGACACCGGCTCTTCCGGTTCCTCCACTCCCCCGGAGCATTTCACCGTTACCACCCGGCCCAATGACACGGCTTCCGTAGGATTCACCAGCGTCACCGAGGACAGCTATTACAGCAACGGAAGCCTCGGGACACTTAAAATCCCTGCCATTGGCCTGAGTGTCAAGATCGTCCAGGGCACGGACAGCGCCGCGCTGAAGAAAGGCGTGGGCCACTTCGAGGAGACGTCCATCTGGAATGGCAACGTCGGATTGGCCGCCCACAACAGAGGGACCAATTCGTACTTTGGCAAAATTCATACCCTGGAGGCCGGAGATGAAATTACCCTCTCCACCAAGGAGGGCACCCGGACCTATGAGGTAACCTCCGTCGCCAAGGTGACGGAAACGGATCGGAGCAGCCTGGAGAACACCGCCGAAAACTGCCTGACGCTGTACACCTGCGTCCGGGATGAACGGGACCTCCGGTGGTGTGTGAGAGCGGTTGAACCGACGGATTAAACCGGGCTGAACTGTCTGGCGATTTCATTCGACAATCCCCCGAATCTGTGGTAGTGTTGCGGTTGCAAACTCCCAATAAAATCACAGGAACGGGGGAAAGAGCTATGAAAGGCAAAAGAAGGATGCTTCAAATGTTGACGTGCGGGTTTCTGTCTGCGGCACTGCTGGCAGGCCCGGCCCAGGCGGCGGACCCGGAGATCCGGGTGGGCAGCTACAAGGGCAATACCCTGGAGGCAGGCGAAAGGAGCTGCCTCATCATCGGCCCTGCCGGGGCGGAGTACACCGCCGAATCCAGCAACCCGGAGGCCATCACCCTGGAGCGGGTCCTGACCTATTGGGTGGCCGTGGCCAAGGCGGAGGGGACGGCTGAAATCACCGTCGCCAACAAAGCCGGGACTACCGGCAGCCTGACGCTGACCGTGGAAGCCGCTGAAATGCCTTCCAATCCAAGTGAGGCCCTCTCCGCCAACATGGACATTCGCCTGGAGATGGTCCGGCTCATCAATGAGGTGCGCCGGGAGAACGGCCTCGCGGAGCTTCCCATGGACGAATCCCTCATGAATGCCGCCCAGGATGTCTCCGGCCAAGGCGTCACGGAGCACCGGCCCTATGACCACATGGCCCTCATCCGCTGCGGCTGGCCCCACGGCGGGCTCTACAACCTGACCGTATTCACCGCCTACGGCTGCCCGGACATTGCCAAACAGGCCATCGATTACTGGATCGAATCTCCCGGGCACTATGAAACCATGCTGCTGGAGGAAGCGTCCCACGTCGGAACCGGCGTCACCATTCAAAATGGCCGGGCCTACTGCTACATGGTCGTGGGCGATCCCACCAGCCATAATCCCTACGAATAAACCACTCCGGAACAGTTTTATACCACACGGAGGCCCATTGGCAAGACGCCAATGGGCCTTTTTTCATTGCCAAATTCAAAATGGAAAGGAACCCTTTATGAACGAAAAACATCATTCCCTGCGAACGCGCCTGACGTCCCTGCTGCTGGCGCTGATCTGCGTCCTGGGCCTGTTCCCCACCACGGCCTTTGCCGCCGGGGATACCATCACGCTGAAGGAGTTCGGCCACTCCGGCGTGGCCTATGAGTCCGCGGCCCTGGGGCGCTGCACGCTCCATGAAATGACCTTCAAAAACGGAAACCAGACCACCACCGGCTTCTGCGGCACCAAGGGCGGCGACATGGGGAACTCTCTCCAGGGCCAGACCTGGGGGAACAAGCGGTCCATCTCGGACCCCACCGTGGAAACCATGATGGCCTACTACTATGCCCACTCCACCGGCGTTTTCACCGATGAGGCCATTGCCCTGGGGGTCAACGACGTCTGGAACGCGGGCTACCGCTGGTACATGAACGCCTGGGTGCAGGCGTGTATCTGGCGCTACCAGCAGGGCAGCATGAGCGACCCCGTCGCCGCCTGCGCTGAAGAACTGATGGCAGTCTACAATTCCCTGGAAGGAACTCACTACACCAGCATCGACCAGAAGCAGGGAGAAACCTCCTTCCGGGACCGGACACAGTATATCCTGGATCTGGGCAGCCAGGGCGTTTGGGGCAAGTGCGCTGTGTATGAATACACCTTCACCGGCGCTGGGTCCAGCTCCCACCCCGCCGGGTCTGTGCAAAAGATCATCCTGGGCGACCTGACGGTGGAGCACATTGAGCAGGAGGAATACGTCCTCATCGTCAAGAAGGTGGACGCCACCAACCCCTCAAAGGGTTTGCCGGGAGCCGGATTTCATATTGAGTCCACCAACGGCGCCTTCTCTAAGAATATAATCACAGGGGAAAACGGGGTTTACAGGATCGCGGGGCTCAGTGCTGCCACCTATGCAGTAACCGAAACCGCGCCCCCTCCGGGCGGATACCAGATTGACAGTACCGCCCCGCAATATGTCACGCTTCCCAGCAACGGCAATAACACAGTGACGGTTACTTTCCGGGACAGCACCACCATTACCGGAGAGGGCAGTATCCGTAAAGTAGACGCGGACAATCCCTCCAGGGGCCTCGCCGGGGCGGTTATCAAGATCACCGGCGTGGACAACAGCTTTGTGGGGACCTATGTCACCGGCGAGGGCGGATACCTCACCGATGTGCCCTGGGATACTATGCCCATTGGGAGCTATGAGGCCGAGGAAGTAACTCCGCCGGAGGGCTTCACCAAAAGCCCGGACCCCAACAAGGTCAAGCAGACCTTCGTATGGGACGGGAAAAGCGACGTTTCCCTCGTTTTTGAGAACGACAGCAAGGTCAAGGTCAAACTCATCAAACTGGATGATTCCAATAATTCTCTTCCCGGTGCTGTATTCAACATCGTCAAGGACGGCCAGATCATCGGTACGGAGGCCACCTCGGAGGACGGGTCCATCACAGTGACGGACGTGACCGAAGGAATGTATGCCTTTGTTGAGGTGTTTGCCCCAGCGCCTTTCGCCAAGCTGACGGAGCCGGTCATCGCGCATGTGGATCAGGCCACCATCAATGGCGGCGGGACCGTCACAGTCTCGGCAGCGGACAAAAAGCTCCCGAACCTGACGATCCTGAAACGGGACTCCCAGACCGGGGACGTGATCCCCAATACCCACTTTGAAATCCGTGGCATCCATTATGGGTATCACACCGACGTGACCACCGGGCCCGACGGCAAAGCGGTTCTTACTGCCATCCCCTCGGACAGCTATGAAGTCACGGAGGAATCCGTGCCGGACCCCTGGGTCGTTGGAGATGAGCCGACGCAGACGATCTGGCTGGAGGCCGGAGATGATAAGCAGCTGATCTTTGACAACATGAAGCAGCCCCTTCTCAAAATCGCAAAAGTGGAGAAGGGCACAGACCCCGCTGTCTATATCCCTGAGACAAACTTCCTGATCGAGGCCATTGACGGCGACTACCGTCATAACGTTACTACGGGACAGGATGGAACTGTGGAACTGCGTGTGGCCCCCGGCTCCTACAAAATTACCGAGCAGTCCGTGCCGGAGCCGTACTACATCAGCGACGAGCCGACGCAGACCATCAGCCTCAATCCCGGCGACGAAAAAGAGGTCCGCTTTGAGAATCAGAAGAAGCCCCTGCTCACCCTCAAAAAAATTGACGCGGACAGCCAGCAGCCAATCCCGAAAACAGTCCTGACCGTCAAGGCCCTGGACGGCACTTATCAGGATGATTGGACCACTGGCCCGGACGGGACCATTTCCCTACGGGTGGAACCCGGCGCCTACGAGGTCACGGAAAAATCCGTGCCCGCGCCGTACTACCTCCCGGACAAGGATGCGGACCGGACCCAGACTATTACCCTCAGCCCCGGCGATGAGAAAACCCTCGTTTTCCGCAACCGCAAGGCCCCGGAATTGACGGTTTTCAAGGAAAATAGTATCACCGGGGAACCGATTGAACACGCCAAATTCCATATCACCTACACCAGCAACGGCGAAGCGTCGGAAGCTCCCGCCACCGTCGACTACGGCGAGGTATTCACGGACGCCAGAGGTGAGATCCGGGTCCACGAGCTGGGTAAACGGCTGTACCCCGGTAAATTTATCATCACGGAATTGGAACCGGCGGACGGATTCCAGCTCAAGGAACCCATCACGCAGACGGTCATTATTCAAGGAAATGAGAGCAAGACTGTCCGCTTTCAGAACACACCCCTGAGCGCCCTCATCGTCTGGAAATATGATTCCGTCACTTCCGCACCCGTCGAGGGCGCCATTTTCCAGGTTCGCTATATGTCCGGTACCAGCGGCACAGGAGGCACTGTGATCGGCACCTATAAGACCGGCCCCGGAGGCAGCTTTACCATCAACCGCCTCAAGGCCGGCGCTTACACCGTGGAGGAATTGGCCAGCGACGGGGATCACGTGATGGACACCGCGCCCCAGACGGCGTATATCTCCGGCAAAGAGCAGGACGTGGTGCAGCTCTACTTCGGAAACAGTCCCAAGGGCTCCCTCCTGCTCAAGAAAATCGACGCCAGCACTCATGAGCCTTTAAGTGACTGCGAATTTTTTATCACCGACAGCCATGGAACCATGATTGGAGACGCCAACGGAAAATTTGTGACGGACAGCGCCGGGACCATTTTGATCTCCAATATCGCACCTGGCACCACACTGGTCGCGCGCGAGACCAGGGCCAAGGAGAACTACATCCTGGATGATGTGCCCCAGACCGCCACCATCAAGGCGGGCCAGACCGTCACCCTGGAGTTCCGCAACCAGCCCAAGGGCTCCGTTACGCTCTATAAATTTAGCAGCCTGGACCGGAGGACTCCCTTGGAGGGTGTCGGTTTCAAAATCACCTTTGCGAATGGGCAGGTCGTGGACAACATCGGCGGCAAGCTGTCCTCCAACGGAATTTATTATACTGACTCATCGGGCCAGATCAACATTTCCGGGGTGACCGGCACACTGGTATTTACAGAAGTTTCCAGTATTCCGGGCTATTTGATCGACGAAAACCGAAAGAGCCAGACCATCGTGGTCAACCCCAATGACCACCAGAGCGTCTACTTCTATAACCAGCCCATTGGAAATCTCGTAATCAAGAAGATGTCCTCCACCACCAAGGAGCCGCTGAGTGACGTGGTGATTCGCGTCACCCGGACGGACGGCACCGTCGTCGGAGAGTCCAATGGCGAGTTCCGAACGGACGAGGCGGGGTTCATCAAAATTCCTGTGGAACCCGGCAGCTATATCGTGCAGGAAGTAAAAAGCAAACCCAGATTCCTGCTGGATGACACGCCGAAAACCATTGAGGTCAAGGGCCCCGGCACCTACAATATCGAGCTGTTCAACCAGCCGCTGGGGTCCCTGGTGATCCACAAGTACAGCAGCCTGGACCGAAAGACGCCCCTGGCCGGAGTCCAGTTCAAAGTGACCTACGCCCCCGGCTGTGTCGTGGACAATGAAAACGGCAGCGTGTCCTCCAACGGTATCTATTATACCGGGCCGGATGGGACCATCACCATCAACGGGATCGTGGGCACAGTGGTCGTCACCGAGCAGGCCACAATTCCTGGGTACACCATTGACCCGGAAACCCGGAGCCAGACGGTGGTGGTGAATCCCGACGACGTTCAGAACCTCTATTTTTACAATTCGCCCAAGAATACGCTGATTATCGAAAAATACATCGAGGAGGAGGGTAGCGAGCACAAGCCCCTCAAGGGCGTGACCTTCCTGGTCACCGATTCCAGCGGAGCCGTCGTCGGAAACAGCAACGGTGAGTTCATCTCCGGGGACGATGGCCGGGTGGTCATCCCCGGCGTGGAGCCTGGGTCCACCATTTCCGTGCGGGAGATCAAGGTGCCCGAGGGCGTGGTGCTGGACGGCATCCCCAAGACCATCAAAATCAGCGATGACGGGGCCAATATCCTCCGTTTTTACAACAAAAAAGTGGGGACTCTTGTGGTCAGGAAACTGGATAAAATCAGTAAGGAGCCGCTGAGCGGGGTTGAATTTGAATTGACCTACGCCGAGGGCGGCTATGTAGACGACGCCAACGGCCACCTCTCCTCCAAGGGCCTGTATACCACCAACGCCAATGGGGAAATTCGGGTTCCTGTAGTAGGAACGGTCGTAGTAAAGGAGGTCAAGAGCCTCCCCACCCACGTCATTGATGAGGCCACCAGAATCCAGACCGTCACGGTGAACCCGGCGGACACCCAGACGATCACCGTGTACAACGAACCCCTCTGCTCCTTGACGCTCACGAAAAAGGACGCTGTCTCCGGGAAGCCTGTGCCTAACACCGAATTTACTTTGCGGGACGGCGATGGGAATCTCATTGGCCGATATACCACCGGGGCCGACGGGACTGTGACGGTAACTGGTTTGATCCCCAATTCAACGGTCGTCGTGGTGGAAACCAAGGTCCCCTCCAATTATGTCCTCGATCCCACGCCCCGGACGATTATTGTCCGCAACGGCAGCAACAGCGTATCCAGCGGCGGGACCACCAGCGGAGGAAGCTCCTCCGGGAGCGGAAGCGGAGGCAACCACCTGGATGTGGAGAACATCCCCAAAACCACGCTAACCATCGAAAAGTACCTGGAAACCGAAACTGGCAACGTCCCCCTGAAGGGCGTCACCTTCCTCGTGACTGATAGCTCCGGGGCGGTTGTTGGCAGCAGTAACGGTGAATACATTACCGGGGAGGACGGGCGTATCGTCATCCCCAATCTGGAGCCGGGAATCACTGTGACCGCGAAGGAACTCAAGGTCCCGGACGGCGTGGTGCTGGACTCCACACCCAAGAGTATTGAGATTAAGGGCGGCGAAGGCGGGCAGACACTCCGTTTTGTCAACAAGCCTACCGGGTATCTTGTGATCAAGAAACTGGATAAGCTGACTTCCGAGCCGCTGGCCGGTGTAGAGTTCAAATTGAGCTATGCCTCCGGGGAGTATGTGGACGACAATTTTGGGCATCTGTCCTCCCTGGGGCTTTTTAAAACGGACGCCAATGGGGAAATTCGGGTCCCCGTCGTGGGAACCGTAGTTGTCGAGGAAAGCAAAACGCTGCCCAATTACACCATTGACCCCGGAACCAAACGGCAGGTGGTTACGGTCAATCCGGCGGACACGCAAACCCTCACCGTATACAATACCCCCGACACGAATTTAACGATCCAAAAGTACATTGAGGACCCGAACGCCAAAGGAACCGGCACCGAGCCGCTGGCTGGCGTTACGTTTCTGATCTGCGACAGCGGCGGGACGCCGCTGGGACCCAATAACGGCGAGTTTGTGACGGACCAGTACGGGCAGATTCGGTTAAGCGTGGCTCCCGGAACTACCGTCACCGCCAAAGAAATCAAGACCGCCAGCAATGAATTTGTGCTGGATTCCACGCCGCAGAGCATCCTCATCAAAGAGGGCAGCGAGGGTCAGCAGCTCACCTTTTATAACAAGCGCGTTGGCGGTTTGGAGCTGATTAAGGTCAGTGCATCCGATGAAACCAAGCGCATTCCCAACACCACCTTTGAGATTCGGAAGATGGATGGAGCCTTGGTTGAGACGGTCACCACGGATTCCACGGGCCGGGTACATGTCGATCTGGACGCTGGTGACTTCTATGCCGTCGAGATCAAGGCCGGGGAGGGTTTCAAGCTGGATTCCACACCCCACTATTTCTCCGTCCAGGACAACCAATGTACCACTTTGACTGTGACTAACAAAGCCTTCTCCGGCATTTTGATTCACAAGGTCGATTCCGTCACCAAGAAGGGAATCTACGGGGTTTCCTTCCTGCTCTACGACAGCACGAATACCCCCGTGGGCCAGTACACCTCTGATAATCAGGGATATGTGTACATCGAGAACATCACCACGGCGGGCCGCTTCTACCTGCGGGAGCTGGAGAACGAGGGCTACATCACGGACACGCAGATGAAAACCGTCTATGTGAAGCCCGGCGAAACGACGCTCATCGAGTGGGAAAACACGCCCATCTCCGGCCAAATCCAGATCACAAAGAAATCCGCCGACTACAATTCCACCAACGGCCTCCCCGCCGGGACCCTGCTGGAGGGGGCGGTCTTTGAAATCTACGACAAGGCCAACAACCTCGTGGACACCATCCGAAGCGATGGCCGCGGGCTGGCCGTCTCCCGTCAGGTCCCTTTGGGACGCTATACCATCCGGGAGGTCAAAGCACCGGCCAATTATGGCGTGAACGAGACGCCCCTGACGGCATACCTGGAGCACGAGGGACAGATCGTCCGCTTCGAGGTCACCAACAAGAGCATGTCCACCGGCGTGTCCATCACCAAGACAGGCCCTGCCGAGGTCATGGCGGGCCAGCCCGTGCGCTATGTCTTCTCCAGCATCGCCAACAGCTCCAACGTGCGCCTCGACAATTTCTATTGGAGAGACACCCTGCCTGCCGAGGTGAGACTGGAGAAGATCGTCACCGGCACCTACAACTTCCCCGGCGTTTACAAGATCACCTATCGGGTAAACGGCGGAGAGCCCCAGACCCTGGCGGACAACCTCTCCACCCAGAAGAACTACACCCTGGCCGCCTCCGCCACGGCCCTGGGCCTTGCCAGTAACGAGCGGGTTACAGAAATCATGTTCGTCTTTGGGCAGGTCCCCGGCGGCTTCGCCCAGGTGGAGAAGCCCATGATCCACTGCAAGGCCGTGTCCAGCATCTCCGCCGGGTCCTTTGTGAACAAGGCGGACGTGGGCGGTACCTACCAAGGCGTATGGGTCCAGGCGGTCAGCCGCTGGGTGACCACCGTCTACGGAAAGAAGCCCTCCGTGCCCAAGCTGCCCCGCACCGGCTACTAATTCCTTTTCCCCAGGCGGTCCGCTTCCCGGCGGGCCGCCTGGAGTCCCTACATTTCTATCATATCATCAAAAAAGGAGACTGTCTATGCTGAAAATTGCCGCAACCGGAAACCTGACCAACGACGTGGAACTGAGGACCCAGGAGGACGGCAGGCCCTACGCCATTCTGCGAATCGCCTCGGACCGGCGCTACCGGGCCAAGGACGGAACCCGCCTCACCGATTTTATCTCCATCAAGGTCCGCGGCCCCCTGGCGGAGCGCTGCGCCGCCTTCGCCTATAAGGGCTGCAAGCTGGCCGCCGTCGGGGACTTCGAGACTGTTGTGCCCTCCGAGGACCCCGCCCGCCAGCCCGGCTTCCTCATCAAGGCCAGCGATGTGGAAGTGCTCTCCCCCAGAAAGGCGCGGGAAGCCGCCGGGGCCATTGACGCTGCCAGAGCAAACCAGGAGGCTGCCGCCTGCGGGATGCCCGAGAGCGAAATCGTTGCCTGATGCGGAACACCGGAACCGAGTACGGCAGCGCGGACCGGACTCCGGTTGTGCTGCCGGAACTGGCGGAACTGCTCCCCCCTCTCACGGGGGAGCAGCTGGCCGCCCTGGAGGCAGACCTGCTGAAAAACGGCTGTTATTCGCCTGTCATTGTCAACGAGGATATGGTCATCATCGACGGACATAACCGCCAGAGGCTGTGCGAGGAGCACGGGATTCCGTATAAAATGGCGGTGTTCTCGTTTGAGGACCTGCTGGAGGCAAAATGCTGGGCCATTGAGAACCAGCGGGGCCGCCGGAACCTGGAGAAGTGGGAGCTGGGCAAGATCGCCTTGAAGCTGAGGCCGGATATTGAGGCGAAGGCCAGGGCCAAACAGGCTGCGGCCGGAGGAGACAAATCTGGAGAGGGAGCGCTTTTGACAACATTGTCAGAAGCGCTCCCTCCTGTCAGCACGAGGAAGGAACTGGCTGAGTCGGTTGGCATTGGCGAGGTCACCATGGGTAAGGTCATGCAGATTGATGAGCACGCCCCATCCGCCGTGAAGGAGGCCCTGGACAGCGGAGACCTGTCCGTAAACCAGGGCTACAACATCACCCGGCAGGTCCAGGAGCTGCCGGAGGAGGAACGGGAGGAGGCCGCCTCCCAGGCGGTGGAGCTTCTAAAGGCAAAAAAGGAGGTCCAGGCCATCGACGCCGAGGCGGACCGCCGGGGCAAGATCGCTTCTCTCTTCTGTAAAGCCTTTGAGCGGGCCGTGCTGCTCACGCCCACGGAGGAAAACGTCCGTATCTGGGTGGAGAATACCCGTATGCGGCCCGACGAAATTGAGGATTCTGTCAAAGAGGCCCGTGAGCTGGCGGAGGTGTTCACCGCCATCGCAGACGTCCTGGAATGCCTTCTGCCGCAAGGAGAGGAGGCGTCTTCGTGAAAGAAGAAATCTCCGTCCGCCAATGGCAGGAGAAGTTTCGGGCCGGGGCCTTTGACCACAAGGACATTTATACGCAATGCAAAGCGGGCTGGTACGACTGGTTCTGCCAGGATCACGCCCTCTCGGGGCGGCTGAAAAAAATAGCTAAGGTGGTCATGGGAATTACCTCCCCCTTCATCCTGGACAACTACTATGTCTGGTTCAAAAATAACGCCCTGACCACTGGCCAGATGTACGACGACGTCCGCTTTGAGCCGCTGTCCGGGAAACGGGATGGGAAGTATTTTCTAATCACCCTGGATCATCCCTGCCAGTCTGGAAAATGGGCGCTGACCACAGAGCGGTACGGCTTCGGAACGCCGGAATTTGTGTGCGGCAATGTGCGGGAAATGCTCCGGTACATTGATAAGCTGGGCGCGGAGCTGGAGAAAGAAGTCCCTGGGCCGCTTATTCTGGAGGAAAAGGCCGTCGCTGAATTCATCTCCAGCCAGCCGGATCTCCAGCACGCCGCTTTCCTGCACCGGATAAGTGAGCACACCTATAGCGTTTTCACGCCTAAAGAAAACCGAAAAGAGTTTATCCATGCGGCCCTGAATCCGGATGCCGCCCCCGTAGGCTTCCAAAAAGGCCAGGCGGTGCAGATCAACGGAATTTATGTCAGCCGCCATAACCATGAGGCGGTGGTGCCCCCCGATTTTGACCATAACGGGAAGAAACCGCCGAAAAAGAGAGGAGGAAAGGAACGATGAGCAAAGAATATCCCGTGCGGGCGGCAAGCCCTCCCGGCAGGCCCCTCCTGCCCCCGGAGGCGGAGGATGAGATCCTGACCGCGCTGTTCACCAATATGAAAATCAGCTCTGGCGAGATTGCCGCCATCCTCAAAAAACACCATGTGTCCTGTGACACAGAACTTCTCCAGGACCGCTACCGCAAGCGCCTGGGCCAGCGGCTCATGGCCAGCATCCGGGACGAGCAGGGACACCGGGAGGTTCTGGCCCGCGGCAGCGAATACATCGTGCTGGAGTGCTGCAACGACCGGCAGGCCCTCCAGGCCATTCGCCGCCGTATCCAGAGCCAGATGAACGGCCTGGAGGTGTCCTCCATGAAGGTGGGCGGACGCATTCGGGTGCTGGACCGATTCCTCGCACGGTTCCGAAAGGCGGGCTGACCATGGGCCCGAGAGATATGCTCCAGGCGATCCGGGAGTATCCCGCCGCCTGTGCCCGCCTGGAAACGGCACAGAGGGAGCTGAATCAAGCGCAAAAGGCTCTGGAAAAGAGCGAGCTGGAGTGCCAGCGCCTCAGCGGCGATTACAGCGAGGCCAGGCGCCGGGCAAACTTTTCCGAGAAAAAGTCGGCCGCGCTGCAAGCCGCTTTGGACGCCTACTGCCCAAAGCTGTCTTCCCTGGCGGAGATGATCCGGTTTTATGAGACGGTCTCCCCCAGCCTGGACCCCCAGGGCTTCACACTGTTCCGCGCGGCGAAAAAGATGACCGGCATCGACCTGTACAGCTATTTCGCCTACGAGGACAGCCGCGGCCTGTTTGAGCAGATGGATGGCCGCCAGCTTCTGTGCTGGCTGACCGCCGCCCGGTTCGGCGCCGTGGAGTGGGAGATCGTGACCGGGACCTGCTATGAGGAGGCCATCCTGCGGGAGGTGGATACCTCCGCGCCGGAGTATCTGGCATTTGAGGAGAAGCTGTATCGGTCGGTTTTGGACCGCATGGGCTTTGAGGAGCTTCTCGCTCCAGAACAGGCCGATGAAAAAATGAAGCAAAGCAAGGTGTTGTCTACGGAGGAAATAACGGAATTGAAGCTCTATAGTCCTCTCAGCGCGGTACTGTATGAGGAAGACCCCGAGGAAGAAACAGAAACCGGCTGTGAGCCGCTGATTTTGTCGGGCTATGAGCTGACCGGCTATCAGGATGCCATCCGCCAGGGCATTGAGGATGAGCGCCTGCCGGATGAGGAGGAGCGGGGCCTCATGACTTACTTTGACGGCGATAAGTCTGTGGATGAAAAGGTTATTTCCGTTCAAATGGATGTGGAGGAGGTCCTCGGCAGCTTATACGCCGTGGCTGTCTGCCAAATAAGAGACGGCCTCAGCTCCGGCGAATTGGAGGAATTAAAAGAATACTGTGTTTCGCAGTATGCGGACGGTTGGGGCGAGAGCTATGAACAGCGATCCCGCAAAACGGAGGACGGCGAATTGTACGTCAGCTTCTGGAAGCCCGACGGCTTCTACATCTGCACCAAAGAGGAACTGGAGACTGCAAAGGCCCACGTCCGTCCCCGGCCCCAGAGAGGAGAGGACAGCAGATGAGTGAAACCGTAGAACTGAGGCTGTACAGCCCCCTGCAGGTGGACATCATTGACCGGGACGCTCTCGGCCGCGCCATTCCCTTTCAGGCGGTAAGCAATGATTGCCGGAGCGAATATGCCAGAATCATCATGAATGCCTTCAGGGCGATTCAGCCCCAGGAGGACGCCCGAAATGCATTTATCGCGCCCGAACAGGATTGGTCTGAAATATGTGAAAAGATCATTTCCCTCACCCGCACGGTGGAGGCAGTCGACGGGACACTGTATGGCGTTTATACCTGTCGGAGCAGCGGCGTGCTTGACCCAGAGGAAATAGACGATTTGCCTTATCCGAGTTTCCGCCTCACCAATAATAACGCCTCGATCCGGCAGACGAAGAAGCGGATCGAGGAGCTGACGCGGAGAGCGGAGACAGAGTATGAGGGCTGGACCTTTGACGGTGGAACGCCCCTTGCCGGAGGTGTTTGCAACCCAGGGCAACCAGATTCGCGGGGCTTACCGCGAACATGATCTGAAGCGTTCCGTGGAGCGGATCGCGGCCGCCCGTGAGGCCGGAGGAGACGATCTGGACATCATCGTCGAGATTCACTCCCTGCTGGACGCCAATACCGCCGCCATTCTGGGCAAGGCCCTGGAGCCTTATCGTATCATGTACTTTGAGGAGCCCACTATGCCCTGCAACCCCGATGTGTACAAGCACATCAAGAGCCGCTGCACCCTGCCCCTGGCTACCGGCGAACGGAGCTACACCCGCTGGGGCTTCCGCCAGTTCTTCGAGGACCGCACTCTGGATATTATCCAGCCCGACCTCTGCAACACCGGCGGAATTACCGAGACCAAGAAGATCTGCGACATGGCCCAGGTTTACGACATCGGCGTCCAGATCCACGTTTGCGGCGGTCCCATCGCCACGGCGGCGGCGCTCCAGGTTGAGGCTGCCATCCCCAACTTCACCATCCATGAGGAACACAACGCCAACCTGTTGAAGGTCTTCAAGGACTCCGGCACGCAGTATTACGCCCCGGTCAACGGCTTCTATGACATCCCCGAACTCCCCGGCATCGGCCAGGAGATGAGCCAGTGGGCCATGGACAACGCCCGCAAAGTTGTGATCAAATAATCTCCCTCTTTTGGAAAGCAGGTCCTTCCGTCCTTGCGCCGGAGGGGCCTGCTCTCCTTTGTATTTCATGTGCGTCTATAAACAGGAAAGGAGAAAACCGTGCCATGGACCTTTTGAAACTGGCCGCCGTGTTTTGCGTTATCATCCTTGTGATGTGGATGAAGAAGCCGTTATCCATCGCGGTCATGGCCGCAACCGTCGGTACAGTAATGCTCTACCGGCTGCCCCCGGAAACCACCTATGCCGCCATCATAAAAGGGGCTACCAGCTGGACCACCATTGAGGCCCTTCTGGTCTTTTATTCCATCACGTATCTCCAGCGGATGCTGGAGAAGCGGAAAAACCTGAGCAACTGTCAAGTGGCGCTCAACGGAATTTTCAACAACCGCCGGATCAATGCCTCTGTGGCGCCATTCCTGCTGGGATGCCTCCCAGCCGCCAGCACAGTGCTGATCTGCGGCCCCATTGTCCGGGACAGCGTGGAGAACTATCTTACCACACCGGAAAAAGCGGCTGTGACGTCCTATTTCCGCCATATCTCCGAGAGCTTCCTCCCCACATATACGACAATCTTCATCGCTGTCGGCCTGACCAATGGGGCTGTATCTGTCAGCAGCTTTGTACTTGCGATGCTGCCCATGGTTGGGGCCCTGTTCCTGACAGGGTATCTGGTTTATCTTCGCAAGGTCCCAAAGGATACCGGGATGGTTCCAGAGGAACCAAAATCATATTATTGGAAGCTGCTGGCCCAGAGCGCCTGGAGCATCGCCCTTGCAATCGGAATTATCCTGATATTCAAGCTGCCTGTGGAGCTGGCGGTCCTGATTTGCATCATCATCAACATTTTCGTCAACCGCTTTCAGCTCTTGGAGCTGGTCCCATTCTTCCGCAGCGCCTTTGAGGCAAAGCTGCTGGTCAGCACATGGCTGGTGATGATCTTCAAGGAGGTACTGGCGGCTACCGGCGTCATTGAGATGCTGCCGGACTTTTTTTCCACCCTGCCATTTCCGACATTCCTGATTTTTGCGTTGATTTTCTTTTTTGGGGCCGTCGTTGCGGGAAGCCAGGCGATTATTGTCCTGTGTATGCCGATGGCTGTGGCCTCCCTAAACGGTGAACCGGCGTTGTCTCTGTTCATTCTCTTGATGTGCATGAACTATGCCGCTATGCAGATTTCCCCCATCCACATCTGCCTGACGCTGTGCGCGGAGGATTATAAGGTGCCGCTTTCCTCAATGACCATGAAGACCTTGCCGATGATACTGGTTTTTACTGTGATTTCCTTCCTTTACTACGGTGGCCTTCGTCTTTGCGGTTTGTAATGCAAGATACGATTATGCCGCCCAAAAGGCAAAGAGGCAAAGAGAAAATCCTTCTGCCTATTTCTTATTATAGATTTTGTTTGTTATGCGGTAAAATTACTTCCTGATATTGACTTTCTGATATAAGTCATTCATAATGGAAGCCAACTTTTACAAGGAGGTTTATGGTATGGCCGCGAGGAAAACCACGGACGAACGTATTGCTCTGATTGACGAAAAAATCGCCAAAAGGAAAGCGGAGATTGAATCGCTTGAGAGCCAGAAAAACAAGCTGCTCCATCCGGTCAATATGAAAACCGTCATGGCAAAAGCCAAAGAGGCTGGCATGACGCCGGAGGAAGTTGCGGAGAAGCTGGGTCTTGACATTTAAACAGAGATATGCCGCCCATGCCACATGATGTGGCATGGGCGGCATTATTATTTTTGCTTGCCTGACCGCCCACCTTGTGATACTCTTGCTGGTGCTTCCCGGCAAATCTACGAGGAGCTGAAACCATCTTGGTAGCGTGTTTGTGCTCATATCCGTGACAAATTCGATATACCGCATCCTTGAGTACCCCAGAATCATGAGAAAACAGTACAGCTTTTTCCACTTCCCATCCTCGTATACTAAGTGATCCTCGAAAATCCTCAGTCCATCTATCCCTGTTTCCCTGGCATTGTCTCAAACCGTACCGTCGCTTTTCTCATTCAGGTCCATCTTCCAGCTGCTCATATACGACTTGACGATGCTGTAGCCCCCGTCAAACCCCAAGCCGTATTAAAGGCACTCTGGCCTGAGCGGATAGCGATTGTCCAAGTCCTTAGTGGGGAGGACTACCAAAGATCATTGGGCGGCTTCTTACTTTTATAGTTGTTTTCATATATGGCGGAGCAGAAGCTCCTCATCCGTAAACTCGCTGGGCTTGCGGGGGCCAAAGTGGCTGGCGGACGTGATCCCGGCGGCGCGGTCCGCCGCCTCCTTTTGCAGAATCGCCTCACGTCTGGCCAGGAGGTCGGCCCAATCGGCATCTGCCTCCTCAAGAATCTGCTTCTGCCAGTCACTCTCCGCCCGCTCGCCCCGGAGCTCATCAGGCTGCCGGAGCTTCCCGTCCTGCCAGGTCAGTCCCCTCCAAGCGTCCGGTGTGCTGTCCCAGCCGTAGGCGGCCAGCTGGCGGTAGACGGCGGCATGGGCGGTCAGGTTGTACTTGCCCGCGGTGTCTGCCTTGCACAAAACGTCCCACAAATCCCGGCCATCCGGCGTCCAGAAGGTCCCGTCGTGGCGCTCCAGGGTTCGGATATCATACCCGGTCAGCGCCTCTGTGGCTATGTAGAGAGACCGCTTCCAGATATTCGCTCCTTCATACTGAGAGTAAGTGGGGAGGTTAAAGCCGGCCGGGTTGCTGAACTCAATATGCTGATAGAGCCGTTTCCCGTTCTCGCCAACGTTCAGGGCCTGCTCAATGGCCAGTGTCAGTTCCTCATCCTCCAGCCCTTCCACATGGATGTAGTAATCATAGGGGTTCACATTCATCTTGAAGGACGCCCCTTCCGGAAGGGTGATTCTGTTTTTCTGGAGCAGATCGTCCACCGATTGGGCGGTCTGGCTTCGCACCTCATTGATGGCGTTGATTTGAATTTCACGCCACGAACAGCCGCCGTCTTCACGCAGAGCAACGTCGTAATGGCTTGTTTGGAGATGCCAGCCGTTAAGGTAGGCTGTCTCCTGCTTTACGCAGAGCTTTCGTTCCTCTTCCGTCAGGTCGCTGCGGAAATATGGGGAACGATAGTTGATATATTTGTCCTGAATATGCTTTTTGGGGTCGCGAAATCGCATATTTTCCGCGTGCTGCTTTGCGTAGTACTCTTTGACAATGGCATACTTGGCCATAAGCTGATTATGAATTGCCCAAAAGTGGCTGGAAAACGTGGTTTCTTCCGCACCCGCCTCGTCTGCTTCGGAGAGCGGCTGGACTTCAACGGGCCCCTCCAGCGTGTTCACGGTGACAGGAGCGAGACGGGTATTCTCAGTCGGGGCGTCCTCAACCGGGACCTCCTGCTCTTTCAAAGTCCCTTTTTGGGTGCTGTAATATTCCTCAATGGCCTCCCGGGCGCCCATCCGCACAGCGGAGCACAGACGGTCAAATTGCTCCTGGTCGTGAACGAACTCGGAGTCCAGGGTCAGAATTTTGTCATTCATCGGCCCCTGATGGGGATCGTAGACCGTGGAGTACCGGGTCCAGGCCGGGCCCGCCTGTTTCTTCATCTCCCGGAGGGAGGCATCGTCCCACTCCCGCTCCTGATCGACCGGGGAGAGGCGTCCGTCTTTGTAGTCTACACTCAGAGGTTCGCCATCGGGGACACTTATTTTGAGGTGGCCGTACAGGTTCTTCCCGTTCTCGCCCCGGTTCAGCGCCTCCTCCAGCGCGGCGGTCAGCTCCTCGTCCTCCAGGCCGGTCACATGGATGGTATAGGTCTCGTCCACCGTCAGGGAGAACGCCGCGTCCTTGGGAAGCTCGATTTCATTCTTCATCAGGATATCCTGAAGCGCCAGATTGAGCTGTTCCCGGCACGCCTGATTGGCCTCTGCCGCCGCGGCGGACAGCGTGGGCGCTCCGTCGGGGAAGGCGTAGGGATTGCTCATTTGCAGGTGCTTTCCACCACGCAGAAGGTCAAGCTCATGGTCATAGGCCCAGGCCCGCTCATCCTCTGAAAGACAGGCCCGGAAGTCTGGGGAATCCGGGTTCTTGTACTTATTCCAAACGTGGGCGTAAGGGTCGGCGTGGGTCAGGTTCTCCGAATGCTCTTTGGCGTAATGGTCCCGAATCTGACTGGAATACTTTTCGGTCACCTGGCTGAACGCTTCGGCAAAGGAAGGAAACGGAGCGGCCTCGGAGACATCGGGCAGCTCCTCCGCCGGGCCCTCGACAGCCGCCGCCTGCCTCGCCATAGCCGCCCGGGCCTCCGGGGAGATGGTCACGCCGTCTTCCGAACTGGCCGGAGCATATGCCGCCTTTTGCTTTTCTGCACGGGCCTCTGGTTGGACGGCGGGCGGCGCGGCAGGAGCGGAAACGGTTTTTGTGCGGTTATTGACAGAAATCATGGGTGCTCTCCTTTCGGGCTGCGGACGGGCCCTGTTATATGATCCGGTGGCGGAGGAGCAGCTCCTCGTCCGTAAACTCGGTGGGTTTGCGGGGGCCGAAGTGGCAGGTGGACGTGATTCCGGCGGCGCGGTCCGCCGCTTCTTTTTGCAGAATCGCCTCGCGTCCGGACAGGAAAGCGGCCCAATCGGCGTCCGCCTCGTCAAGTATCTGCCTCTGCCAGTCACTCTCCGCCCGCTCACCCCGGAGCTCATCAGGCTGCCAGAGCTTCCCGTCCTGCCAAGTTAGCCCCCGCCAAGCGTCCGGTGTGCTGTCCCAGCCGTAGACGGCCAGTTGGCGGTAGATGGCGGCATGGGCGGTCAGGTTGTACTTGCCCGCAGTGTCTGCCTTGCACAAAACGTCCCACAAATCCCGGCCATCCGGCGTCCAGAAGGTCCCATCATGTCTTTCCAGGGTCCGGATATCGTACCCGGTCAGCGTCTCTGTGGTAATGTAAAGGGACCGCTTCCAGATATTGGCGCCCTCGTACTGGGAGTAGGTAGGGAGGCCAAAGCCCGCCGGATTACTGAACTCAATATGCTGATAGAGCCGCTTCCCGTTTTCGCCAACGTTCAGGACTCTTTCAATGGCTTGGGTTAATTCCTCGTCCTCCAGTCCCTCTACGTGGATGATATAATCGTAGGGATTCACGTTCATCTTGAAGGACGCCCCTTCCGGAAGGGTGATTCCGTTTTTCTGGAGCAGGTCGGCTACCGACTGGGCGGTCTGGCTTCGCACCTCATTGATGGCGTTGATTTGAATTTCACGCCACGAACAGCCGCCGTCTTCACGCAGAGCAACGTCGTAATGGCTTGTTTGGAGATGCCAGCCGTTAAGGTAGGCTGTCTCCTGCTTTACGCAGAGCTTTCGTTCCTCTTCCGTCAGGTCGCTGCGAAAATATGGGGAACGATAGTTGATATATTTGTCCTGAATGTGCTTTTTCGGGTCGCGAAATCGCATGTTTTCCGCGTGCTGCTTTGCGTAGTACTCTTTGACAATGGCATACTTAGCCTCAAGCTGATTTACAATTGCGTCATAATGGCTGAAAAACGTGGTTTCTTCCGCATCCACGCCGCCTGAAGTGGCCTCCACGTCAGAGGGTTCTTCTGCCGCCCCAACGCCTTGGGTACCAGATTGGGGGGCCATAGCGGCCCGGGCCTCCGGGGACAGCGCAAACTCGTCTTGGGTGGGGGCCAGAGGTGTCTCCGGAAGAGACCGCTGGGTTTTACGTGCGGGCTCCACGTATTCCCGAACCGCAGTGCTACGAAATGTTCTCATTCCCTGTAATTCCATAAACTATCTCCTTCCAATTGGTGGGTGGCGTTGTACAACGCCACCCACCAATGCCCAGTGTCGCTTTTAGCCGTACGATACGCCAAACAGATCGTAGTTGTTCTCCGCGATATCCGCATACCAGGTAAAGTCAAGCGTCAAGTTGAGGTACTTGGTGGTGATGTTTCCCAAGTATACGGTTTGATAAACCCGGAACTGCCAGTTACCTCTCACGTTAATGTTGTCCTTTAACCCAATATCAAATTTATGCAAGGTGTTGGTCTCTTCAAACCAGTCGCGCCCTTCGGGACGCAAATAGTAAACCATGCCCGGCCTGGCACCGCTGACGTTTGTTGAGTACCCCACGCTCACTTTGACCGATTCCACAACAGCGGTTTCGGGAATGCTTGCGGTGTTACGCAGATTGCAATTGATGATGGTCGAGTACCCCGTGTTGGTTGCTGTAGCGGTTTCAGATGATTTATATGTACCGCTCATCCTTTGAAGCCGAGTTGCTATTGACGGATTCATGTAGCTATCATCCTTACGGATTACGCAGAGATATGCCGTACCTTTACACTCGCTTCCATCAATGGGAATAATCAGGCGTTTTCTTCCGCTGGCAGATGTAATTACGCCTCCTGTTTCACTGTTTCTGCTGTCAACATATTCTCCGCTGGCATCATAGAGAGCGATAGTCTGAGGACCAGAGTTCAAATCGCGCGTAATACTAGCATATACCTTATCCTCGGGGCCGATGTCGAACTTGTAGTAAGCTATGTACTGCCCTGACGGAATTGCGCCAGGCCTTGGCCGGTTGGTACTTGTCCAATCACCCAAATCAAACGCCGTTCCAAAGGATGCGTACTTGGACTGGTCGGTAACAGTCAAAGTATACGGTCCATAAGCAAAGTCCTCAGCTGAAAGATTGGAGAACACCTTGATATAATATACAGGTGAATCATTGTCAAGGATAAAATTGCCGCCAGATTTTCGAACGCTTTTCAGCGCGTTTTCATCTTGGACACTATAAACTTCGACGGAATAGTTGCCGGCTTTGATTTCATACGGGCCTTTCCACCTAATTGAAATCACATACCAGTCTTGATCGTTGACCACATTTAGGGAAGCAGAGGTGCTTGCGCTGTAAGGTTCTGTACTGGACAGATTCAATTGTGTCGCTTTGAACGCATTGTCATTCGGCTCGTTATCATCATAAGACCCAGCCACATCTAAGCTGACTGTCAAAGTGAACGGATCTGTTTCGCTGCTGCCGGAGACCGCCAAAACCACGACGGCATACGTCTGAGTAGATGCCTGATTGTGGATATAAGAAAGCGATTCATCCACAGTCTTGCCAGTATCTGGGTCAACATATGTATCTAAGCCGCATGTGGCAACAGGGGTCAGGTTACCTTCTTCATCAACGCTGCACAGCATCAAATCGTAATCCAAGAGCCTGTTCTCAGGGCAGCGTAGCGTAGCATGAACAATCTGACCAGAGCTCAGGTTCAGGGGAACATACTGGAATGCTCCTTGCTCCGTAATATATCCGGAAAACTCTTGGGTAACGCTACTCGCACTCCTGGCGTCATTGTTCTCAAAATTTCCGAGAACCACCCCGCCGGATGTGAGGTCATAGAATTGGGTGTTTTCCTCCAATTCCTTCGCATCATAGCTGTCGTTGGAAAAAAGGATATCAGGGATATCCACCGTGTTCTCATCGAACACTTCTGCCGCCGAGACGGGCATTGCGAAAAGAGAAACCAAGATTGCGAATGCACATAAGAAACTCGTGAACTTCACTTTCATCTTTTACAACCCTTCTTTTTTACATTTTGAAAGGATTATCTGCAACACGTAGATTTTTTTGATAAAACTTACAGGTTGCTTTCCACCTTCAGCCTCCTTTCCGATTCTCCGTTCATACATATAACGGAAAACGCTCTTGATTTTGGACACTAGATTTTAAATTATCTTGGATTTGCTCCATAACCCTGTCTGAAAAGGGATTAGCTCCCAATGCGTGGAAGATGCTCGAAAACGGCTTTTACTATCACATTGAACCAAGGAAGTTTATTCAAAATGCAGGTTGCTCCTGTTGCTATATACAGAAGCCAACTTACCAATGTATTGAGAAAAAGAGAGGGCCAGAGCAAGCATGCTGTTCGCTTGCCCTGGCCCAAAAGTTTGATAGGGTTAACAGGTGCCAGAAGTACTGAGGCGGGGTTTTGCTATTCCTTCAATTGTGTAATCAACTGTTAGCGTATAACTTTGTCCTCGCTTAACGGTCGCCGTTTCGGCAAGGGATACAAGACTGGTATCCCTCGCAGTCCAAGTTGCAATACATTGATTTCCGTTCCATAATTTCATAGTGGCGGAAATACTATCATCTTCGCTATCAGCATAAATGACACAACTGCAATGTGCTGTAGTCCCGCTAAAAGTCAGCGATACCCGGCCAAGCGGATTTTTTGGTGTTTGCGCTTGAACTGGTATTGCTAAAATCAGGATCAGGACAAAAGACACGAATAGAGTGGCTTTCTTCATTTGATTCACCTCCTTTCCAGTTCCTTTTATATATAACGGAAAAATAAGGTGATTTTGGACACCACAGCTCATTTTTTATTTTTGTACTTTTACACTTTCGGCCATTTTAATGATTTCATCACAACTGATTTGTGCGGTGATCGTAAATAATACTTCATTTTTGGGGTCTGCCCATATAAGGTTTTTGGATTTATCCGGAGATTGCTCCATATATAGATCAGCAGAAGCTCCATTTACAGAGACCTGTTGCATTTCTAAATCAGTGCCTATGATCTGTACTTCTACTGATGAGTACATCAGATCATACGTGAATAGTATTGTTTTACCATCGGCATTTTTATATGCAACGACACCGTCATCATTTGAGGCGGGGGACTGGGTTATTTCGTAGCCATCGGGAATCCATGTAGGACAATAGCCTGTATTTTTCAAGCCATCTTGAGATTCGCCTAGATGACGATAAGATACAAATGTTTCATAAATTTCATGTGCCCAGCCAAAGATGATTGCTCGTGTCTCTGTGCTGAAGGCGAGTAAACTACTTCCACCGAGAAAAACTATCAGGAAAAAGCAGATTACACTTTTTTGAATCATGTACTGAAAGGGATGATCCGTCCGGAAAACCAATTTTTTCATTTTACGTTCAAACTTTGGCGAGAAAGTAGCCTCGCATTCGTCTGGCGTAGGCAAATAGTCCAACAGATGCTTTTCATATGCTTTTGCCGCAGTTTGCAACTCCTTATCAGAAATCATAGGATGCCTTCCCTTCTGCACAATTCATTCAAACGCTTTTTGGCTCTCTGATCTAGTTTGCCTGCTGCCCCAAAGGAGATATCCATAATCTTAGCAACTTCTTTCGTGGTATAGCCCTGGCTATATTTCAAAAGGATACATTCCCGATATCTGGAAGGCAATTGATCGATACACCACATCAAATCATGTTCGTGCCAATCTGGAAGAATTTTCCCGATTTTGTCTTCATCCATATCCTCACTATTATGCTTTTTACGATCTCGAAGGATATCAATTGATTTACTCCTTACTATTGTAACGAGAAATCCACGTGTTTTTGGACAGTCCAAATCAGAAATCTTAGAAATATTTTTTGCAACACTCAAAAAGGCGTTATGTACTGCATCTTCGGCATCCTGGTTGTTCTGCAAGATTTCACTTGCAACTTGAAACATATACCTACGATATTTTAAATAAATTTGTTCAAATTTAATCTTATCTTTTGGGCTCTCTATCGTCTGCAAATAGAGTAACATTTGTATCACCTCGTAAAGATACTTTAACAAACCACACAAAATTCAACTACCCTAAAAGTGCATGGGATAGAACGATATTTGCAGTTTCATTCTATGCTTCACTATTTTCTCACCCCTGTTCTTTACAGGGGTACGACAGAGAAGTTAATGGTATCAGACATTTGGCAAGAAGTCAATTGCTCGAAGGCTCCCCCACTATGGAATGCCATTTTACAATCTGCTACCCTATTTCCTGATGTAGAGCTTGCTATTTCTCGACAACGACGCTATAATAGCAATTATACAGTATCCGTGATTTGCCAAACAGGCGGTCCCTGTAACCGAGTTACAAAGCGTCCAAAGGTCGTAATGATCTTTGGACGCTTTTTGTTCTTTGCACAATTGTGCTGAAGGCGCGTGAGTAGCCAGAGCCCGTGCTTTTTATATATACTGCGTCAGCATACCGCCAAATATTTTTAAGGAGTTGATACAAATGGCATTTAGCTTTCATCAGGCCGGTATGGAAACAAAGCTGTTGGCCCAGCTGTCACCGCCACTGGCACAGGCATTGGAGCAGATTGCCCAGTCCCTAATCTAGGTCTTCCGGCTCCGCGTTTTTAAATGGGTTGCTGTCAAAGAAGTCATAGAGTGAAATTCCAAGGCCGTCACATAGAAGTTTGATCGTGACAATGCCTGGGTTATGGCTGTTGCCATAGATTATATTTTTCAGGGTAGTAGGTGGAACGCCAGCTTGCCGGGCCAGGGAATTGATGTTGTAGCCATTCGCCGCGCAGAGCTGCTGAATACGCAGTGACACCTGCTTTCGCGTATCCATCTGAACCCCCCTGTCCATAAAAAGTCTATTACAGTTTACCCATTCGGATAATAATGGTTGGACTTTATATGGACTTTTGGGTGAAGATGGTTTATAATGCCTTAAAAGCAAGGCCCTTTTTATTTCTCGGGAGGAACGAACTCCAAAAGATCTCCAATCTCGCATTCAAGTACCGTGCACAAACGAGATAAGACATCAATATCCAATCTGGATATTGTATTGTTGCAGTAATGATTGATTTGCGTCCGTTGCATTTCCGCTCGATGGCTGAGTTTGTTTTTGCTTATACCACGCTCTTCAATCAGCTTTGCCAGATTTATTTTTATTGTTCCGTAGGTTTCCATGACTAGCCTCCATTTGCAAAGGTGTTGACAAAACGAGTTTATCTTTGTTAGAATAGAAATGGAAGTTCTAGGAAATCATGTCTAATTAATTGCACAGGTGCGGAGATATAAAAATCTGCGTAAAAACCTCCCATACCAATTGGCATGAGAGGATATCAAATCGTTTACTTCTTATCTAAACCGAAAAAGTCAAATATTGTTCGTATGACGCAAAACTGTTACTCGCTTTGTAAAAAGGCTTCTTTTAACCGATTTACGATATCTAAAATGGTCTGTTGTTGATCTTTACTTAAACCATCCAAATAAAAGCAAACTCGATTATCGAGCCCCATCATATAGTCCAAGGACGTATGGTACAAAATCGCCAATCTTGTAAATTGCTCAAGACTGGGCGTGATTGTGTTGCTTTCATACCCGCTTATGGTGGAGGGAACTACGTTCAACCGTGTAGCGACCTCCGTTTGGGATAACTTTTTAGCTTCTCGAAGCTCCTTCAGTCTTAATCCAAAATCGTAGACCTCCACCCAGCCACCCCCCTGTTGGGGATAATTTTATACCGCATATCATCATTTAAAATGAAAAAATATTACTATTTTGGAATTTATAATGATACGCCGTCTTTGCATAATAGTAATTACAAAATAGAGCTTACCCGGTTTGCTTCCCTTTAATGCGGACGAGATGGAGTAATTCTCATCGGGCGCGGATGATCTGTCCGTCCCAGTCAGTCGAAGGAGAAAGAATTTGTCACATTTCCAAGGTATAGAGACTTCTGAGGAAGAGTTGCACGGCTGCAATGTAACCACAGTCCACATTCAGGCAGAGGATGCCGCAAAAACACTCCAGAAGCCCGTCGGGAGCTATATCACGATTGAAACAGGCACACCTCTGAGTAGACATGAGCAAATCGAGAGCGTAGGCGAATGTCTGGCTGAAGTGCTGGACCGGGTGCTGCGGCCTCATTATCATGGGAAGCTATGCGTCTGCGGAATTGGAAACAGGGACATCCCCGCTGATTCCTTGGGGCCGGAGGTGACACGCAATCTGCCCTTGAAGGTACTTTCAGAACTTGGGCGGGATGGAAATTTCCGTGAAGTAGTCTCCTTTGAGCCAGGTATTCTGGGAACTACCAACATCAACACCGAAGTTCTCGTGAACGGGGTTGCAAAAGCAATTGACGCGGATTGTCTGCTGCTTGTGGATTCTTTGACTGCCAAGGAGCCGGAGCGGATGTTTCAAACAATACAGCTTTCAACTGACGGGGGCCTCAGTCCGCACCTGGCCGGACGAAAAGCCGACTGGTCCGCTTTAGGGATTCCAGTGATTTCTCTTGGCGTGCCTATGGTAATCCCTACGTCCACCCTCTTTCCAGATCGGGATCTTGACAACCGGCTATTTACAAGCGTAGGAGTTCGGTCTGAAATTGAGGCCGCCGGGCAAATCATTGCGTATGCAATTCTTCGAGTGTGCTTCCCCTCTCGGTCCGAGGTAGAGTGCCTTGTCTATTCCGGGTTAAACCAGAATCCTGTCCCTTACGGCTTCTTGCTAGAGTTGGGTGATGAAAAAAAGGAGCCTGTCTGATACGAGGCGGTCCCCGAAAAGCTGGAGGTGGCAGTATGGTCATAGATAAAACGACGGGGCGGGGCTGTGCCTTGAGCATAGTGTCAAAAACAATCGCCAAGCAGCTGATCGCTGAAGGCATCATAGGTAAAGCAATTTTCAGAAGGGCACGCCCAAATGGATATAATCTCCTCTGCGTAGCTAAATACGGAGGGGAGGCGCGCGTAATACTGCAAAAAGGCGATGGAATGGCGGGGGAACCGCTATGGATGCCTTCCTTTATTGACGGGAAAATATGGCAGCAAGCAGCCGGCAAGTTCAATGTCCTTACGGAATTGGACAGAAATGTAGAGAAGCACCTGCTTCCGAAAATGGATGAGTACCTGAAAAATATTTCTGACACAGAACTGGTTTTCATGACCAGGGACTTCTTGATACAGCAAAGCGTAATCAATACACCCGTTTCTCAACGCAGTGGAAAAACCTACTATTTCAACGAAAATGAGGTTTACTCTCTTGATAAGGAAGCAAGGCTTTTCCTCTATGAGGGGCGCACAAAATTTAACAAGTTTGAAGTTAGGGGCGAAACCTGTTTCAATATGAACGTTTGGGTCAAAGCCGCTTCTCAGTTCAAAGTCGGAGCAACGCTGGAGGAGTGCGTTGAGATTTTTCTAAAAACAGAACTTGTGCATAGAGTTCCAAAAGAACCATCTTCCATTGACCGATTAGCACAGTACATATCTCCGCCTATATACGAGCGTGTTCCAGAGAACCAGGATGAAGCTACATTTGATTATATCCGCATGACCGTGGGCCTTCCCCGCTATCGGTTTAATTCGTGGAAGGCTCTGCAAGATGAAGTCGAAAAGCATCAGCGTGAAATATATCGCAAAGTTCTCCAAAAATTAGAAAGTGACCGGCAGTTCAAGAGCTACGGAGTACCTATAAACTTCCTCAAATTGACGGATGCAATATTGCGGCGCGACTTTGCAATCGAATTTATTTTTGAACTAAAAGGGCAGGAAGACAGCCCGCTTCCAGATTTGATCGAAGGCCAGGAGGCCCTATGACTCCGAATCAAAATGCCTGCGCCTTTACCGGGCGCCGGCCCAAGGGTTTCCCATAAAAGTACACCAGAGACAGCCATGATTGTGTAAGCAGACGCACTCTAAATCGTCTGTAAATTTTATTATTATGAAGTGAGGAAACCCGTATGACAAGAAATTTGCTGAGGAGAAGGACCCCTGGTGAAGAAGTGGCAGCCGAATTAAAGGCGGCACAGAAATCCTCCCGAAAGAACATTTCCCCTGACGATCTGCCCTTTGACCTCACTGCGGAGCTCGGAGAGGTCCTGCATGCGGAACTCAAAAGCCCCGGCGTCTATTTCCTGAACGTCGGAGGGAAACTGGAGCAGACGGAGGTATATGTGGCAACAGAGGATGCTCCGGCCATTTCCGGGAAGGCCCGGAGCTATGGGAAGGAATTAGCCGGTCATCCCGGCCCGCGGGTTTACGAACTCTACCAGGAGGGCAGCGGATGGCACATCATAGATTTTGAGGTGCTCCGGTACCAGCTGAAGTCCCATCTGCCCATAGAGGAGGGCGGCGACTCCCTGTTTACCATTGCTCTATACGGGATGGAAGAACACCCGGATTATTTCGGGGCCTTCCCGGTTCCTGCCTATACTCCAAGAGGCTGCACAGTCCGGCATCGGACGCTTCTGAACGGCGTGTACTGGTTGGAAACTGACCGCTGTGAGGAGATGCTGGCGGTTTGTTACCCGATCTGGGATGGGGACATTACAATTCCCGAGCAGAATTTAGCGGAGCGGTTAGCTTATGACTGGCTGCAGGGTATCGACAATACCCTTGGCTATCTTTTCTTCCCAAAGCATAGCAGCTGTTTCCCCCTGTACGAGCTTTGCAAGCTGCATCCGCAGATCGGGGAAAGCGGATTGATTGATATGGCGGCGCTCATGAACGCAATTTTACAGTCTTACCCCGAATACGCCGCCGCTCATAATGAGGAAGAAGCAAAATATGAACGCGGCAGTTTCATACGGGAAACACCGGAGGCCGGCACAGAGTTTCTCACTTTCTAACGGAGTACGGCAGCTGTTTGTATGACGCTTTCCTGACAAATATAAATGAGGCTTGTGCCTGGGCAGAGGAATCACTCCGGCACAAGCCTTTTTTATAAAAGGCGTCGGCGGCCCGCCGCTTGCGGGACCTGACAAATAGCCTATAATAAAATTATCAAATAGTGGCGGATTCTGGAGGAGGTCTTTTCAATGAAGATCATAAGCTGGAACGTGAATGGAATTATAGCTTGCCGCAGGAAGGGGTTTCTTCGCTTTTTGGCCGATACAAAACCGGATGTCGTGTGCTGCCAGGAAGTCAAGACCAAGTGCGCTCTGAACACTCCCGGATATCAGCAGTTTTGGAATCCTGCCCAACGCCCAGGTTATTCCGGTACGCTGGTTCTGGCAAAGCAGCCTCCATTATCGTGGTCTACAGGATTCGGAAACAGCAAATTCGATGAGGAGGGCCGCCTCATTACGCTGGAATATGCGGATTACTATATTGTCAACGTGTATGTTCCCAGCGTTCACCCCCTCAACTCCCCAGACAGGCCGGATTTTCGTCTGGAGTGGGACGAGGCCCTGCGGGAATATATCTCCAAACTGCCGAAGCCCGTCGTTTTGTGCGGTGATTTCAATGTAACCCACGCTTACATTGACAGCTATCCCGAGAACGGGAAAAATGAGCCGGACGACCCGCTTTTCCGCTCAGAGGTCCGGGATGGGTTTGACAAGCTCCTCGCCACTGGAGTCGTTGACGCTTTTCGGGTATTGAATCCAAACAAAGCGGGAGCTTATACGTGGTGGGGGCCGAAAAATAAAAACCGCGCCGAAAATCGCGGTTCGCGGCTGGACTATTTTCTCGTCTCCGGGGAGCTGCTGTCTTTCGTGCAAAGCATTCGATTTCACAAAGACATCCTCGCCTCCGACCACTGCCCCATTTCTATGCTTTTCTATCCTGTAAAGCCCAAGCGGGAGATCGACGACGCGGATATGGCCGCTATTTGGGGTTCCATTGATTGGGACCGATTGCAGAGTATTTTACTGCTGATACAACAGGATCTGGCTTACGCCGCCTATAACCGGGAGTGGGAGAAGGTAGACCAGCTGCAGCGCCAGCTGGTGGGCTCCTGGGCGGCGCGTGCGCTGGCCGTGAGGGAGGTCCTGAATGGCAGCAATTCGCCGGGAGTGGACGGCGTTCGCTGGACTACTGACGCCCAGAAGGCAAGAGCCGCGCAGTCCTTGATTGCGAGGGGCTACCGGCCCCTTCCTTACCTTTACAGAGAGCTGGAAGAGCGCGGAAAGATGCGGATCAACCTGATTCCTACCATGAGGGACCGGGCCATGCAAATCTTATATTCCTTCGCCCTGGACCCCGTTGCGGAATCGACAGCGGATAAGAAATCTTTTTTCGCCCGAAAAGGGCGTTCTCCCCTCGATCCCAATGCCCATCTGCTCCATGATCTTACTATGGAAAACGCGCCGACCTGGGTAGTCATCGCTGATGTGCAAACATTTTACGCTACCGTGGCGCATGACTGGCTCATTGAAAATATCCCAATGGATAAAACTGTGTTACAAAAGTTTCTGAAGGCGGGGATGGTAAGGAACGGGGAGTTGTTTCCAACAGATAAGGGGATGTCCATGGCTTCCGCCCTGTCCCCCAAATTAGGGAACATGATGCTGGATGGACTGCAATCCTACATTTATGACCGGCTTTATCCCTCTGGCGGTGTGGACTATCCAAACGGGAATTTAAACCGGCTTTTGGATGATATGGTGATAACTGCTCGGGACCGCACACAGGCCGAGCTGATCATGCAGATCGTAGAAGAATTTCTTGCTTGCCGAGGACTGCGGCTTCATCCTGAAAAGTCTTATATCACCAACGTTTATGAGGGTTTCGATTACGTTGGCAGACACTATCAGTTTAAATACGGGTGCCTTTCCGTAAAGCCCGCTGAAAGTTCCATCATACAGTTTGAAGCAGAGCTGAAAAACCTTATCATGAACTTTTCAGGGACGCAGAGGGATTTGATTAAGGAGGTTAACTGGAAACTGGCCGGGTGGGGACATTACCACCGTACAGAGGACGCTTATATGGATTTCAGGCATATTGACTCGGTTGTTGAAGGGTTATTGGTCAAAAAGATGTGCATGAAGTATCCGCACTGGCACCGGAAAACCGTGCTGAATAAATTTTGGCTGAGAGACGGCTGGAATTATGTTTTTGTTTTGCCAGCAGATCACTCGGTCAGAGTAAACCGTCTGGCTCCTCTGCCAATTATGCGGCACAAGCCATGCCGGTTAAATTTTAATCCGTATCTGGATCAGGATTACCAAATCTACCTTCAGCATCGTCGGAACACACAGAAAAGCAACGGGAAATACCGGGGAGTATGGACCCGGCAAAGCGGACGCTGCGCGTACTGCGGAGCGAGGATGCTGGCTGATCAGGAGGTTGAGCTGGTTGAAAAGAATTTAGGGTAGGGCTGGAGCGCGAGAAATCTTCAATATGTACACCGGCAGTGCGGATATCAGGTGCAGTTCGGCGGCGGCGAAGTGAACGGGGAACATATTGACCTCTTCTCAATTCTGGAAGGGTTTGAAAATCATACTCCGGATGATGACTCTCCGTACATAGAATTGACCGAGTATTTTCGTAAAAACAAGCAGCCGGTTATTTGCCTAAAGTTCCAGGAGATCGAACGCATTTTGGGAGATCGCCTGCCCTGGGAGGCGTACTGCTTTGAGGCGTTCTGGTATGACGACACGCAGGAACTGAGCTCTCCCATGTGGCGGTCTGAGGAGTTTCCATTTCATAAGTTCCTGTTTTCAGAGCAGAGCTTTAATATCACTCATTCCTGGTTAAGCCAAGGCTACAAAATAAAAGCCCTGCATCTGGAAACAGGCCAAGTCACGTTCCGCAGGGAGGATAAAAACACTTCCGGGGTGGTATTGCCCAAAGCATTGACCAATCAGCGTCTACCGGAGGAAGTAGTATATAAATTCAACAAGATGGTGCAGCAGTTTGCAAAAGACTATGGGCTGATATAGGAGGTGTTTCCTTTGCGGAAAAAACTGCTGGTAATCGAGGATAATAAGCGAGTCCTTGAAATCCTGGCTTTCGCATTGGGCCGGGAGGGATATCAAATCATGCGGGCGGACAACGGGCCGTATGGATTTCATCTGGCAAAAGAATATCATCCGGATTTAATCATCCTGGATTTAGAACAAAAAGAGCCGGATAAGTTTGATATTTGCCGGGAATTGCGTGAGGCCGGAATCCACAAGCCGATTCTGCTGTTTCTTTCCTCGGAAAAAGAAGCGAACATGCTGTCCGAGCTGGGTTTAAGCATAGGTTATATTCAAACGCCCTTTCACATGAAGGAGCTGTTGATGCTGATTAACGTCAATATTTGGGACGCTGGAGGTGAATCGAACAGCGGAAACCCGGCACAATTCCTGGCCTTTGGGAGGATTGAGGTTGATACTGAACAGGTATTGGTTTTAAAGGACGGGCTGCCGATTGAGCTGACGCAAAGGGAATACGATTTGCTTTGCCGCTTGGCAAGCGAGCCAGGCAAAGTGTTCTCACGGGAGGAACTGCTTGAACTGGTATGGGGCTACACTTACATGGGTGATTCAAGGCCCGTAGATACAACGATCAGCCGTTTGCGGGAGAAAATCGAAGATGTCCCATCCCGGCCCAAAATCATTGTTGCCCGGCGGGGACGGGGATATGTATTTACGGGGAAAACTTAAAAGTGCTCTTGTCCATTTCGCCAGTATTTTGATACGCTTATATGGACAGGTCCTGAAAGAGCAGGATCTACGGCCCTCTGAAAGGTAATAGGGAATCGTTAATTAAAAAAGCGACTTCTCAAAAAGTTTTACAGAATAGATGTTATTCTAAAAATCCGTTATCATTTTGATGCCAAATTCTGCAACATTTTACAAAACGGGACTTTGGCAACAGTTCGATATTGCTGTCCCTCATATTTGTCTCTTGAAACTAGAACGTTTGTTTGGTATAATATGGATATGAATTCTTCAGAGAAGGCATTCACAGGGCCGTGCGGAAAGACGTGTGTTTTGCTGAGGACTCCAGGAATCAGTCTATGAACAGACCGTTCAAGGTGCTCGGTCCTGCCGTTGATTTGTTCAATTTTATGGAGGATGCGAACGATATGATCCGAGATGATTACAACCGACATCCGCTGGTCTTTGCGCATGGTGTTCTGGGATTCGAGGGATATCCACAAGAAGGACTGTTCGCCGTTCCCGCAAATGGAGACAACAATTTCCTCCTTTATGGTATTGTTGAGCATTCTCTGCTGATCGTGGATCAAAAGCAGCCATTTGAGATGGAAAAGCTGAGTATGTTCCAAACAGACACCATCATTCAAGGCAAAAAGCAGTTAAAGTTATCACTGACCCGCCTTAAAGGATTTCCTTATGTTGGGCGGGTTATCATGGCGGTCAGCAGATACGATTGAGGAGGGGAGCAAGGTGCCATATCGAAGCGCACAGGAAATAGAGGCCATCGCCCGAAGGGTTGTGACCGCATACAAAAAGCTGCCCGCTCTTCGTGGGCGGCATCCTAATATCATCCAGCCGGAGCTGTTGGTGTGTGGACTGCTTAGACTGTCCGTTGTGTACCACAGGTTATCACTCAATGGAACCATCCTCGGTCTCACCGCTTGCGGCGAAGTCGGTGTCCCCATCTATGACAACCCCAATAAGCCTGAGTATTATTTTTTGGACGGGAACACGGTCCTGATTGAAAAGAGCTTGACGGAGGGGGCCTCCAATGTAGGCCGCCGTCATTTTACATTAATCCATGAGGCGTGCCACCAAATTTTTCGAATGCTGTTCCCTGAAGACTACATGGGCGCCATCGCGCGGCGGCAGATCCATTATTGCCGCGAAACAACTTCCTCAAGAGTCGGGGATTGGGAAGAATGGCGAACCAACAGACTGGCCTCGGCGGTATTGATGCCGGAAGATATGGTTCGGGAGAATATGGATGCTTTTGGGCTTGACGTACCGATGCGGATGGTGAACAGGGTGTTCGCCAGTATAGACTATTCCCGCTTTTCGGACATGGCCGCTTATATGGGAGTTTCAAAGAAAGCCCTTTCCATACGGATGAAGCAGCTTGGGCTTCTGAAAGCCGATTATTTAGATGATCCATACGCTTTGGTTAATATCTATCCCCAGGAAGACGAGGTATACGAGGAGGACTGCCATGGCAAAGATTAATGTGAAAGAAAGCAATCCCGAGCGCTATGCTCGGGCAACGGCGGAACAAGAGGCGTTGAAAAAGGCTTATTCCAGCACAATAAAGCTGGCCCGGATATGCCCATTCTGCGATCATAGGATTGAGAATCTATGCCGCGGAACACATGGCGGGAGCTATACAAAATGCTCCAATTGCGGGGAATCCGTCTTTTTCCCGCCGGTCTCATTCCGCAAGGTGTAGCAAATCGTGCCGCCGGACAACTACATAAAGAACAAACAAGGTTTGTGCCCCGGAGCCGCTTGACGCGTTGACTTCCCATGTGCCGCTTGGTAATTGACCCCTGTCCCGTATAGGACAGGGTAATACCAGCATGGCATAGCGTGGTCAATGAATCAAGCGGATTTTTTGCGCATTTGACTCCAGAAAGGAGTCAAATGCGCATTTTTCATTGGCAGCCCTATATAGCGAAATACCCGTAATCCGCAATCTCAGCCCCCCAAATTCTGAGATTGGAGATTACAACAAATGAAAAACTGGAAGGAAAATCGAAATTACAGGCGGATCAAAGACGAGAGCGGCGCTGTAATCGCAAATATTATCACCGTCGACGGCATTGATGTTGAAGTTACCAGCGAGGTATTTCTGGCTTACTCTCAATCGGATCGCCGGGAGCGCTACATAGCGGAGGAGCTGGAACCCGGCAAGCTTTTGTCATTGGACAAGCTGCGGGAGGACGAAGTTCCTCTGGGTGAGTTAGGCGTCGAGCAGGAGCCGAGCGCGGAAAGCGTTCTGCTGCTTTGGGCAGACAATCAGGAAAAGGCTGTGCAGAAAGCGCGTCTTACCGCCATGCTCTCAGAGCTGAATGAAGAAGAAAAGGGCCTTATTCAAGCACTATTTTTTGAAGGCGTCTCCGCTCGGGAATACGCCAGGCGGCTCGGCGTATACCATAGGACCGTCATTTATCGGAGAGATAAATTGCTGGAAAAACTTCGCCGGAAAATTTTTTCATAAATCTTTTATCCACCCCTTGATTATTCGGGAGGGGGAGTGAGGGGAACTGGAATGCCTCTCGCTGCTCCTTGAAAATCAAATATCAGCAGTACGGGAAACCGCCCGGACAGACGAGCGTCCAGTAGCGCACGCCATGACACCGGAGGAATGTAAGCATCCAATTCCTGCACGGCTCCGGGTGGAGCCGTGCAGGGCCCCTCCGACGAGCGAGAATGCCACCCGCTGGGACGGCCTTTGGCAGGGCCGCCAGCGTTGACCCTGTCCGGGTACACAATGAGACACCTCTGCGCGGCCTGAGATCCAGGTTGCGGGGCTGCCTTGGGGTTGAAAGCAGTAGAGACCCCTGGTATATGCCCGTGCGGGTTTAGCCGAACCCGTCCCGTACTGTTCCCGATCCACCGGGGCGCGAGCTGCGAATACGGTGGATTTGACTGAAGAAAACGAACGAATTTAGGGGAACTTTAAGGATGAATGATTATAACAGGCAAAACTCCCATAACAAGATTGACCATATTTTCAAGGATCTACTTCCGGCTCAGGGAATGCCGGAGCGCCCGGAGCAGATCGCCCTGAGCCATCGGATGCTGGAGGCCATGCAGGACGGCGGCATCGCCCTCTGCGACGCCGGGACTGGCATTGGAAAGACCTACGCTTATCTCGTTGCCGCAACGGTTTTCCATAGCCTGCACCTCGCCCAGCCTATCCTCATTTCCACCTCCAGCATCGCCTTGCAGAAGGCCGTGCGGGACGAGTACCTGCCTCTTCTCTCCACTGTTTTGACAGAGGATGGAATGATCACAGAGCCCCTCCAAGCGGTAATCCGCAAGGGCAAATCCCACTACGTCTGCGACCAGCGGCTGGAACGGCGGCTGGGGCAGTTGGACCTCCGAAAGAAAAACTGGAGAGCCGGAAACGCCCTGCTTTCCCTGCGGGAGAGGCTGGACCTGGACGAAGCGCCCCGCCTCAGTGGTTATGACCGAGAGCGGGTGTGCGTCCCCAATGTCTGCGACTGCCAGCGGGAAAACTGCCGGTACCGCGCCTTCCTGGACAGCTGCGACAGCGGTCAATTTCCCTTCCAAATTTGCAATCACAACCTTTTGCTGGCGGACGCCATCCACCGGGGAACAGGCCGTCAGCCCATCCTGCCGGACAGCCTCGCCGTCATCATCGACGAGGCCCACAAGCTGCCGGAAACAGCCCGGCAGATGTTCGGCGTTACCCTTCGGGCCGAGGACATCCAGGGCCTCATCCAGGACCTGCGGCGGGAAAAATATCTGCTGGCGGCAGACGCTCTGGCGGACACCTCCCGTCTCTTCCTTCGGAAACTGGAGCGGCCCCACAACCCGGACCGGCGATTTTCCGAATACGCCCGTCTGCTGGTGGCCCCGAACCGGGCTCTGACCGTGGTCCGAAAGCAGGTCAATCCCCTGCTCTCCGCCTCTACGCGCCGGCGCCTAGACAAGCTGGCCACCACTGTGGCCCTGTTCAGCGAGGGCCGCCCAGATATGGTCTTCTACCTGGCGGAGGACTCCCGTGACACCGTTATGCTCTGCGCCACGGTAGCAGACCTGACCGCACAACTCCAGAGCACCCTCTGGAACCAGCCCAGGCCCATCATCCTCACCTCTGGCACTCTCGCCGTTGGCAGCGACTTTCACCGCTTCCGGGAGGAAGCGGGCTTGCTGGCGGACAGCCGGGTGACGGAGTCTGTTTCGCTTTCCCCGTTTGACTATCGGGAAAACTGTCTGCTGTATGTCCCGCAGTTTCCGCCCGGTCAGAGAAACGAAGCGTATTACGACAGGCTTACCGACGAGATCGCCTTACTGCTGAACGCGGCCCGCGGCCATGCCCTAGTGCTTTTCACCTCCTACGCCGCCATGTCCGCCGTGAAGGAACGCCTGACGGCAAAGGAGCTTCTCTGGCCCATGTTCACCCTGGGCCGGAACGCAGTCCACACCACAGAGCAGTTCAAGGCCAGTCCTGGAAGTGTCCTGCTGGCCACCGGGGCCGCCTGGGAGGGCTTCGATTTCCCCGGCGACTGCGTGTCCCTGCTGGTAATCCCCCGCCTGCCCTTCGCCCGCCCGGACGCTCTGAAAGAGAAGGAGCGGGAAGCCTTCCCGAACCTGCATTCTTTTATCCAGGCCATCGTCGTGCCGGAGATGCAGATCAAGCTGAAGCAGGGCTTCGGCAGGGCCATCCGTACCGAAACGGACACCTGCGTCGTCGCCATCCTGGACGAGAGGTCTGTCCCTGGGCAGCGTTACTTCGAGGATGTGAAAACCGCCCTGCCGGATATGCGGATCACCGACAGCCTCCAGGATGTGGAGGCGTTCATCCGTAGCGTGAAAGGGGAAGGCTATTTTCAGGAGGGCGGCAGATGAGGACTAAAATCGGAGTCTGCGGCAGTATTGACGGCCTGCCCGAATTTTGTACGCTCGCCGATCTATCCCTGATCCTGCCGGTGTCCAGGGCAACCCTCTACCGCATGGCAGAGCAAAAGCGGATTCCCTCGCTCCGAATTGGACGGCGCGTCATCATCCCGCGGGAGCCCTTCAAAAAATGGATCGAGCAGGAATGTGGGATGGCGGGAAATCCTTCGATGGGAGTGATTTAGCATGGCAAGACGGGCCAAAGGGGAGGGGACCCTCTATCAAGCGGCGGACAAGAGCTGGGTGTTTCAATACAGGGTAGACGGCCAGCGCAAGACAAAGCGCTTCAAGAAAAAGGTGGACGCCAAGGCGTTCCAGGAGGCGCTCACTGCCCAGATGACGGACGAGCAGCCCGCGCCGGGGCAAAGTATTGAGGTGATTACCCTGGGCGAGTGGATGGACCGCTGGCTGGAGAGTTACGCCAAACCCACTGTGAAGCTGTCAACCTATTGCAGCTATGAGCAGTACATCCGTAGCCATATCAAGCCCCAGATCGGGATGCTCTATATGAACAGGCTACGGGTGGACGACTTGCAGGACTTTTTCAACGAGCGTCGGCAAAACGGAAATGTCAAGGGGCCGGGCGGACTGTCCCCTAAGACGCTGACCAATATGCGGAATCTCCTGCACCTGGCTCTGGACCAGGCGGTCAAAAACAAGCTAATGAAGGAGAACCCGATAGAAGGGGTCAGACTCCCTAAAAACGTACAGCGCGAAATGCGCGTTTTGAGCCGGGAAGAACAGGACCGGCTGATCAGAGCGGCGCGGCAGGCTCCAGAGCCTGCCGCGTTTGGCGTTATCTTCGATTTGTTCACCGGCCTGCGGCTTGGGGAACTGTGCGGCCTGCGCTGGCAGAATGTCGATATGGAGCAGGGGACCTTCCAGGTCTGCGAGACGCGGAACCGGCTTCCCAACCACGACGATTCCATCGCGGCCTCCACCAGCGTCAAGACGGTATCCTCCACCAAGACGGACCATTCCCGGAGGACGGTGTATCTCCTGGATGAGCTTTTCCAGGACCTGAAGTATTACAAAGAGATCCAGGACTCCATCGCCGCCGAGTATCCCGGCTACAATCAGGAGGGCTACGTGTTCTGTCAGGAGAACGGCCAGCCCTATGAGCCCCGGACCTATCAGGACCTGTTCAAGCGCTGCGTGCGGCAGGCGGGGATCAGGGACACAAATTTCCACGCACTCCGTCATACGTTCGCCACCAGATCATTGGAGCAGGGGATGGACGTGGTGACGCTCTCCCGGCTGCTGGGCCACGCCAATCCGTCCATCACGATGGACAAGTACGGCCATGCCCTGGACGACCACAAGCGGTCCAGTATCGGAAAGCTGGGCGGGCTCTATGCAGGGGCGAAAAAAACGCCCTCCCCAAAGAGAGGGCAGGAGCGCTGAACGGCCCGCGGCGGGATAGACATCAGCGACTCGGAGCAAACTCAAAAATAAGCATCGGATAAGCATCAGAAAAAATAGCCTGCAACTTTTTCGCCATAAAAACCGCCGATTTCTTACGAAATCGGCGGTTTTGTGGTTGCGGAGACAGGACTTGAACCTGCGACCTCCGGGTTATGAGCCCGACGAGCTACCAACTGCTCTACTCCGCGATATTTTGTCTTGTGGTGCCGGTGACCGGACTCGAACCGGTACAGTATTGCTACCGGGAGATTTTAAGTCTCCTGTGTCTACCGATTCCACCACACCGGCAACTTGTCGGCGATAATTAGAATACCATATATCTCCCTTTCTGTCAAGCATTATTTTCAAATAAAATGAATTTGAAAATGTCAAGGAAAATGTCAAGGGTTAAATGCAGAAAAATCTAAAATGGTTTTTTGTGCATTATTCACAAAAGCAGTTCTACCCCCT